>NZ_JANOBI010000023.1:0-73987 GCF_031411595.1 Flavobacterium sp.
TTTTGAAATTAATGTTTTGCCTAAAACATCCATCACTTCAATAGTATCAATGGTTGTAGAAGTATTTTTAAAAGCAAATGTCACGATATCCGAGGTTGGATTCGGATAATACTCAAAAGTATCAGCATCAAAAGCATTCACACCTAAAGTCGCAACAAATTCGGTAGTGCAAGTATTGGTCACAATCGCTGGATTGAAGTCGAATAAAATATTAGCCGTATTTGGAATTACATCACCCAAAGCAAACCCCGATTTTGGTTTAACTTGAAAAACAATATAACCATGACCGGTCACTTCATCATTTTCAACTGTTGGCGGTAAATCGATACCTTCAAAATCCCAAGTTAGGGTATTATTAACACGTTTTAAAACAAACGGATGACTCGAAGTAAGCATTCTCATGCTGCTTTCGTCAAGTTGACTGTCGAGCACATCATTGACTTTGACATTCACGGCATTGGCGGTTCCGGTATTTTCAAAACGAATGGTATACGTTAAATAATCATCGGCTGAAAAAGTCGAAAACACTACTTCACCGGAATGACTTTCAGATTTATCATTCGGATCATAAGAACCCACAATAGTTTGTGTCAGACTTGAAGCATTGTTGTTTGTATTGGTGTCATTTGCAGGAATTGAAATCGAACAAGAGTTGGTTAATTGTTGTCCTAAAGCAATGGTAGGAATCGTAGGAACTTGCATGTTTACCGTAATGTATCGTGTTTGGTTGGGTAATAAGTTTACGAAATCAAACGCAAATCCATTAGCATTTGTGATGGCCCCAGATTCTGAAATACTGGTGATAGTCAATAGTGGATCTTTAACAAAAGTAACTGTTCCCGAAGCTATAGTTTGGTTGCCATAATTGGTGTAACTCAGATAATTTTGATAGATAAATCCAGGACGAGGTGGCGCACTGTAATTATAGAGTTGTACAGCCAAATCAGAATATGGCGTAACTGTTATCGGAAAATTATAAGTGGTTATTCCTGAACCAAGCGCAACGGTAATGTTCGAGTATGATGCAGGATTTACGGTATAATGAGTCGCAAATTCACCGTTGATTGTATAACTTAGATTGTAAGAATTGGTAGCGTTCGATTCGTAAATAAAATGCATGCCATTAGAAGTTGAAACGTTATTAGCCGTGCCGCCGTTAATGGCATAGTGGAATTCGCCATAGGTAAAATTAGGTTCAACATCATCCTGAATACTGTTCGTATTGTAATCATAAAAAGCATTGAGTTTGATGCCGTCAGGAATATTCAAATGCACGGTTGTTGAATCCAATGAAAGCAAAAAAACTTCACCATAATATCCCAATACTTTAGCATGCTTTTCAACCATACCCGTTGTAATATCTTCTTGCGTTAAAACATGCGTGCCTATAAAAGCACTATTGTTGGTTTCATTAGCTTGTAATGAAATCGGATCTCCTGAAACGCTCAATTCAGTGCTCGTTACAGTCACATTGGTAGCTGTTGTTGCACAAGAATGATTTGTTACTACAAATTGATAATTAATTACATCACCAACATCGGTTATATCATCGGCATTGAAATCTACATAACTTCCAATCATATCTAATGAAAGACCATTGTTTTGATAGATGGTAAACCAAACAGGATATGATCGATAACAACCTGCAAGTAAAATATCTTCTGCTAAAACGTCTAACGAATAAAGACCATTTGCCAAATTAGGTATTGAAAAAGTTTCTCCAGTGCCATTATAAGTAGTAATGTTGTTTTCGTTTGTTAACGTGATTGTCCATGTTCCTACAGCCGGCAATCCCGATAAATTCACTATTCCGTCATTGACTTCATTACATAAAGGTTGAACAATAGAATCAATTACAGGCGTATTGGCTCTGCAAAAATCGACGAGGATGGTTACCGTAGCATTATCGCAATTGTTCGGATTATTCAATTCGCAAATTTGGTATATTAGAGAATAGGTACCACTCGACATCATTGTATTGACATGAATCTGACCATTAGCATCCAAATCGATTCCGTCATTACTCACCCATATTAATGAAAGAGCCACTTGATTTAGAGAAACAGGAAGCGCATTTAAAAAATCATTACTCAAGATGTTTCCAACACCAGGAGGTGAGATACCGCCATCTAAATTACTCAAAAAAACGGTATCATCATTAGCATTGATGGTTTGTGGAATGGAGCTATTCATCGTGCCTGAACCCATGCACCCATTGGCATCAGTGACCGT
This sequence comes from Flavobacterium sp., assembly GCF_031411595.1. Classification (GTDB taxonomy): domain Bacteria; phylum Bacteroidota; class Bacteroidia; order Flavobacteriales; family Flavobacteriaceae; genus Flavobacterium. The sequence goes on from NZ_JANOBI010000023.1 coordinate 2,233, forward strand.
AACAGTATAGGTTCCGGAAGGCAAATTAAGCACATAAACATCATTGCCCGTTTCGCCGGTTAGTGGCGTGCCATTGTAACTCCATTGGTAAGTGTAGGGTTGTTGTCCGCCACTTGGCATGGCAATGATATTGGATGATGGAAAGTTCAAAGTAGCCGACATTTGAACATTCAGCATTGTGTTCACAATCAAATTAAAAGGAATGATTGTAATGGCTCCTGAAGTTAAATTTTGTAAGCGACCAAAAAGCACCTGTTGTGAGGATGTCGATTGATAATTTGTCGTCTCAACAATCGCATTGCTGTTAGCAGCGGCATCACTTTGTGTTAAGTGATAAGTAACGGCAAAGTCATTTGGATTTTGATTTGACAAAAGTATAGCATTCATCGGTGTTAAATCGAAAGTAGTATTGCCACAATAATTATTCAATTCATTCAATTGGGCATTACCAGCAAAACTGATTAGTAGCAGCAATAGGAAAATTGATTTTTTCATAACCAAAAATTTAGATTATTCTTTAATGATTTTAACGGTTTTCTCTTCGTTTTTGGCTTTTACTTTTACGAAATAAATGCCTTTAGAAAGCAGCGACAAATCGATTGTTGCTTCAGAGGCTTCGATGTTTTTTGTCAAAATCGTTTGTCCTAAAACAGAAGTGATGGTCATCGAATCCATAACAACATCATTGCTTATGTGAAATGCATTTTTCACAGGATTAGGATAGAAACTAAACTGATCAAAAGCAAAACCTTTCGTAGCTAAAGTGTTTACAAATTCCGTAGTGCAAGTATTCGTTACAATGGCCGGATTAAAATCAAAGAAGATATCCGCAGTATTCGGAATAATATCGCCAAGCGAATAACCTGCTTTTGGTTTTACTTGAAATACAATATAACCATGACCAATGTTAGTATCTTCAACAGATGGCGGTAATTCGATGCCGTTGAATTTCCAGGTCAAATGCGAGCCTACTCTTTCTAAAATATAAGGATGACTTGAGCGCACCATGCTCACCGTAGTTTCATCTAAATGGTTGTCTAAGATGTCGCTTACATTAACATTGATTGCATTGGCCGTTCCGGTATTTTCAAAACGAATGGTATACGTTAAATAATCATTAGCTGTAAAGGTTGAAAACAACACTTTTCCACCATGGCTTTCACTTTTGTCGTTCGGATCATAAGACCCAACAATGACTTGAGAATAACTGCTGTTGTTATTGGCAGGATTAATATCGCCAACAGGAATAGTAATCGAAGCGCTATTGGTCAATAAATTGCCAATGCTAACAATAGGAATAACTGGAACCTGCATGTTTACAGTAAAACCTCTGACTTCATTTGGAAGTAAATTGCTGAAATTGTATGTAAAACCGGTAGCATTACTTACTGTTCCTGCTTGAGAAACAGATAGAATCGTAACCAAATTGTCTTTAGTAAAACTAACCGTTCCTGATGGGATAGCAACGTTTCCTGAATTGCGATAGCTTACGTAATTATAATAAGTAAAACCAGGTCTTGGGGATACACCGTAAGGATATACTACAATTTCAAGATCTTTGAAAGGAACCACGGTAACGGCAAAATAGAAAGTGGTTATTCCAGAACCAGCCGCGACTGTAATGTTATTGTAATTTGCGTTAGTGACTGTATATTGTGCCGCATTAGCACTGTTTACGGTATAACTTAAGTCGTATGAAGTAGCAGGATTGCTTTCATACAAATAATAATCTCCATTAGAAGCAACGTTAGTGGGAACGCCGCTGTCATTAATGTCGTAATGATACTCGCCTAAAGAGAAATTATGCTCGGAAGCATCTTTAATTCCGTTACTGTTTGCATCAAGGAAAGCTACTAATTTGATGCCGTCTGTTACATTCAAAGTAGTGGTTGCAGCCGAAGCCGAAGTCACAGTTCCGGAGCTTGCCGTTCCTGTAGCGGTTATTGTTTTATACACAAAACCAGTATTAATATCATTTTGAGTCAGCGGATAAGTCGCAGAAAAAGTGGTAGTGTCTGTCGCACCTGCAGCCAGAGAAACTGGATTTCCGGTTACATTCAACCCAATACTATTGACAATAACATCAGTCAAATTACAACTGCTGATATTAGTGACCCCAATATTATAAGTGATAATATCGCCTACATTGGTAATGCCATCAGCATTAAAATCAACATAAGTTGCAGTCAATGCGGTGGTGAGATAGCCGACTTCAATATTTAGAGGTGGCGAAAAACAACCAGTAGCATTCGCGACATTGATCGTGTATTTTCCGGGAGTGATACCGGTTAGTGTTGTTACGACCCCGCTGCCGGTTTTGATTATGACTCCGTTGCTATAGATATTCCATGTGCCAACCGCAGGCAATCCCGACAATTGAATGGTCGACAATGAATTAAAACAAGAAGGTTGTGTGATAGTAGCAACCGGCGTAGTAACGGTACATCCAATGCTTACCGCTGCAAAACCAGATGCACAGTTGTTCGGATTTGCGTTTTCACAGATATAATAGTTTATCGTATAAGTGCCCGTCGGAGCAGGACCATTAGAGAAAACTACACCGCCGTTTTCATTAATAGAAAGATAATTACTGGTCGAGGAAACTTGAGAAATAGAAACTTGAGATAAAGTCAGCGGCAAGCCATTTAAAGTATCATTCGCCAAAACATCTTGAATTACAACCACCGGAGCAGATCCATTCGGAGTGTTTGCATAATCTTTTACAGCTCGAATTTGATTGGGAACTACACTAACGAAAATATCAGCTTGGGCACAATTGCCAGCGTTGTTGGCATCACAAATCTCATAACCTAAATAATAATTTCCAATAGGTGCAGGCCCATTGAATAGCACAGAACCAGTTGATGGATTTATAGAAAAATAACTACTGGTTGAAGAAATCTGAGCAATAGTGACTTGTGAAATCGTTATTGGAAAGCCATTCAAACTGTCATTGTTCAAAAGATCTTGAATGACAACCGTTGTACCAGTATTATTGATAATGGAGCCACTATCATTGTTTGCTACTATTTGAGAAAAAATAGGATTGCTAAAAAGCCCAATGATAACCAAGATAAAACCTAAAAATGAGGATTTTTTTTTCATAGCGTAAGAGTTTAATTCTCAAATGTATGAAATAAAATCTCACAAAATATTAAATGGATATTACCATTTAGAATTCGGCGGTTTTGAATTAGAATTCGCAATTACTGCAAATAAACACAATGATTATAATAGTCGATGATGGCCTTTCCTTCTAACAAAACATCAGCGCCAATAATGCCTTGAACGGGTTTGGATTTATGCTGTGTCAACGCTTCATTCACATGCGATAAATCGAAAATAACCAAATGAAAATGGTTGTTTTTCCATGTTCCAATTTGCAATTGATTGCCTTTAGCCAATTGTGTAAACATTCCGGTTGCTCCGGCGCCTGCGGCTTTGGTTTTCGATTTTCCTGCGGTAAGTTGAAACAATTCGATACACTCAAAACCAACACAACTGTTGCTCGCTCCGGTATCGAGAATGAAATTTCCACGAACACCATTGATGCGTGCTTTGATTAGCAAATGCTGGGTTTTAGTTACTTTAAAGCGAATCTTTTTGTACTTTTCTTTTTTAAGAATATCGTGTAAGTCTTTCATTTTTTTACCGCAAAGGCACTAAGTTTTGCGCTAAGGTCGCAAAGTTTTAGGAAATAGTTTGTTTTATGTCGTAATTTTGAACTTTAAAATTTGCATTTAAAAACCGATGATAATTACCGATACACACACCCATCTTTACAGCGAAGAATTTGATCAAGACCGAAATGAAATGATACAAAGAGCTATCAATAAAGGTGTTTCTCGTTTTTTTATTCCCGCAATTGATTCCACTTGTACCGAATCAATGTATGATTTGGAACAAGCTTTTCCTGAAAATGTATTCCTAATGATGGGCTTGCATCCAACGTATGTCAAAGACAATTATAAAGATGAATTGCTTCATGTCGAAACCGAATTGTCGAAAAGAAAATTCTACGCCATCGGTGAAATCGGAATCGACTTGTATTGGGATAAAACACATCTCAAAGAACAGCAAGACGCATTTCGCCATCAAATCAAATTGGCGAAACAATTTCAATTGCCCATTGTCATTCACTGTCGTGAAGCTTTCGATGAAATTTTCGATGTACTCGAAGCGGAGAAATCGCCGGATTTGTTCGGAATTTTTCATTGCTTTACTGGAACTTATGAGCAAGCGTTACGTGCCATTTCCTTCAATATGAAACTCGGAATCGGTGGTGTAGTCACATTCAAAAACGGCAAAATCGACCAATTTCTAAATCAAATCGATTTGAAACATATTGTTCTTGAAACCGATTCACCTTATTTAGCGCCCATTCCATACCGAGGCAAACGAAATGAAAGCAGCTACATCATCAATGTGGTTCAAAAATTGGCCGAAATTTACAAGCTTTCACCAGAGGAAATCGCCCGAATTACTACCGTAAATTCTAAAACTGTTTTTGGGATTTAATCGAAAAAGTAACTTAGGATGTCAATAAAATTTTGTTCTTTTGTTGCATTAAAATAAATTTGTAAGATGCAGAAATTTGATGCGATTCGCCCGTTTTATGACACGGAAGTCAATGAAGGAATGCGATCGTCAGTCAATCATCCGATGATGAAAGCGCTGATGAATTTTACGTTTCCTGATACACCCGATGAAGTCTGGAAAGAACAATTACTGAAAACGCATTCGATTCGTGATTTTCAATGCAATTTTATTTATCAATCGGTTCAAAAAGTTTTAGAGAAAAGCTCCGATGGGCTTTCGACTTCAGGTTTCGAAAAACTCGAAAAAAATACCGCTTACCTTTTTATTTCCAATCATCGCGATATTATTCTCGATACTTCTTTGCTCAATGCCGCCTTATTCGAGCACGGTTTGGTCATGACGGCTTCGGCGATTGGGGATAATTTAGTCAAGAAATCTTTTCTGTTGACGTTGTCAAAACTCAATCGAAATTTTCTTGTGCAGCGCGGTTTAGCACCAAGAGAATTGTTGCAAAGTTCCAAATTGATGTCGGAATACATTGGGCAATTGTTGCTTCGTGAAAATCGCTCCGTATGGATTGCACAGCGCGAAGGCAGAACCAAAGATGGCAATGATGCGACGCATACCGGTGTTTTGAAAATGCTCGCGATGGGTTCGGATGAAGAAAATCTGATGGACTATTTCAAAAAAATTAAAGTGGTTCCGGTTTCAATTTCTTATGAATACGATCCGACCGATGCGCTCAAAATGCCGCAACTAATGGCCGAAGCGAATAATGAAATTTACATCAAAGAAAAGAATGAAGATTTCATGACATTATTAAGTGGTATTATGGGACAAAAGAAACGTATTCACATTCATATTGGCGATGTGCTTGACAGTGAATTGGATCAAATTGCCAATGAAAATGACAACACCAACAAGCGAATTCAAGCTTTAGCCCAAGCCATTGATGATTCGATATTGAACAGTTATAAATTGTGGCCAACGAATTATATCGCCTACGATATCCTCAATAAAACCAATACATACGAAACGTTTTACACCGAAAATGAAAAGAAACTTTTCGAAAAAAGACTCGACATCAAAATCGACCAAGACAACCCGATTGCTTTAGAAGGATTTTTAAATATGTATGCCAATCCGGTGGTCAATAAAATGAAATATCAAAATGCTCACTAAGCCCAACATTCTGCTGATTTATACCGGTGGAACGATTGGTATGATGAAAGATTTTGAAACCGGAGCACTCAAAGCGTTCAACTTTAGTAAGCTGTTACAGAAAATTCCCGAACTCAAACAACTCGATTGCCAAATCGAAACCATTTCGTTCGAGCATCCAATCGATTCCTCGAATATGAATCCGTCGATGTGGATCAGAATGGCGACTATCATCGAAGAAAATTACACCAAGTTCGATGGATTTGTTGTCTTGCACGGTTCCGACACGATGTCTTATTCTGCGTCAGCATTGAGTTTTATGTTAGAGAATTTAGGCAAACCGGTTGTGTTTACAGGGTCGCAATTGCCGATTGGAGATTTACGAACTGATGCGAAAGAGAATTTAATTACGGCCATTCAAATCGCTTCGTTGCAACAAAAAGGCAAGCCCGTCATTCATGAAGTGTGTTTGTATTTTGAATATAAATTACATCGCGGCAACAGAACTACAAAGATTAATGCGGAACATTTCAATGCGTTTACATCACCCAATTATTCGCCTCTAGCCGAATCGGGCGTGCATTTGAAAGTGAATCACCATTTGATGCTACCGAAAAACAACAATAAGAAATTCATCGTTCATAAAGAGCTCGATGATAATGTGGTCATTTTAAAAATATTTCCGGGCATTAATGAAAATGTTTTGACTTCCATCCTAAGTATTCCAAACCTCAAGGGAATGATTCTAGAAACTTATGGTTCGGGAAATGCACCGACCGAAGAATGGTTTCTTTCTGCTTTGAAAAAAGCCATCAAAAAAGGATTGCATATCGTCAATGTCACACAATGCTCCGGCGGAAGTGTTAATATGGGACAATACGAAACCAGCACAGGCTTGAAGAAAATTGGAGTGATTTCAGGAAAAGACAGCACCACAGAAGCTGCCGTCACCAAGTTGATGTATCTTTTGGGACAGCATGTTTCGGCAAATGTTTTCAAAACCATTTTTGAAACTTCACTGCGTGGAGAATTATCCTAAAAAATAGGTTTTTTAATTTCTGTAACTGAATTTTTTTGTAGTTATTTGCACCCGCAATCAATAGAAAGGTGGCCGAGTGGCTGAAGGCGCACGCTTGGAAAGCGTGTTTATGGTAACATAACGTGGGTTCGAATCCCATCCTTTCTGCAATAAAACCGAAGCGGGAGCTTCGGTTTTTCTTATATAAAAAACTGCGTTGAAAGTTCACTTTCATAAGCAGTTTTTTATATAAGAAAAACAGCCTTTGCAAAAGGCGAAGTTTTATTGACAGGTTCCCCCACAAGGGATCACCGCAGGTAATCCCTATGAAGTTCAGTTCCAACGCAATTTTATAAAAGAAAAACAGCCTTTGCAAAAAGCATAGTTTTATTCACAGATTACTCCACCAAGACTCGCCGCAATTAATCCCAACTTATATTAACCAAGCCTTCATATAAGCGAAAGCGAATGCTTTAATTCATTTACTTACAATTCATCTTCTAAGTTATTCTAAGGAACACCATTTTTTAAAATCCTCAGAACTTATTTCAAAAAAACTTAAAGAAAATTTGCGTAACCGAATTATTACATATATTTGTAACCGATTGGTTTCATAATTAAATAAAAACACATGAGAAGAGACGTATTTCAAGCCATAGCAGATCCGACACGTAGAGACATTCTGCATTTGATTTCGAATCAATCTTTGAATTTAAATGCGGTGTCAGACAAATTTAATATCAGCAGACCGGCAATATCGAAGCATATTAAAATATTGACGGAATGCGGATTGGTTACCATCAATCAAGTGGGGCGCGATCGTTTTTGTGAAGCCAGACTCGACAAGCTTTCAGAAGTTTCGGTTTGGGTAGAACAGTATAAAAAATTCTGGGAATCCAAGTTCGATTCGCTCGAAGGTTATTTAAATCAATTGCAAACTGTGGATCATAAAAAGCAGACCAAAAATGGTAAATAACATCAAAGATAGAACCATCGAAATCGAAAGAACTTTCCATGCGCCAATTGAATTGGTTTGGGAAGTATGGACGAATCCCGAACACCTCAAAAACTGGTGGGGACCCAATGATTTCACCAACACCATATCAAAAATGGAAGTGCAACCCGGTGGCGAATGGAATCTCGTCATGCATGGGCCCGACGGAACCGATTACAAAAACAAAAGTGTTTTCAAAGAAGTGATTCATCATAAAAAATTGGTCTATGATCATATTTCAGGACCGAAATTTACAGCAACCGTTGTGTTTGAAAGTCGTGGCAACTCAACCCATATTCATTGGCAAATGCTTTTCCTAAGTAAAAAGCAATTGATTGAAGTGGTCAAAAAATTTAACGCAGCCGAAGGATTGAAACAGAATATTGAAAAACTAGATGCTTACTTAAACCAATTAAAATAATCACTCAAATAAAATCATATGAATTCAAATGTAATACAACTCGAAAGGTTATTCGATGCTCCAGTCGCAACGATTTGGAAAGCATTGACCGACAAAACTGAAATGAAAAAATGGTATTTCGACCTTGAAGAATTTAAAGCCGAAGTGGGTTTCAAATTCTCCTTTACCGGAGGTCCAAGTCCGGAAAAGCAATACGTACATCTTTGTGAAGTTACTGAGGTTATTCCACAACAAAAGCTCACTTATAGTTGGGCTTATGAGGGTTACGCGGGAATTTCGCATGTCACTTTTGAATTGTCGTCGCAAGAAAATAAAACACTTTTAAAATTGAAGCATACCGGAATCGATACTTTCCCACAATCGCAACCTGATTTTGCAATATTCAATTTCAATGCAGGATGGAATGGTATTCTAAACAAAAGTCTCGAAGCGTACGTAGAATCTATTAATCAATAATAAAATGACAACAGAAAACAACAAAGCTGTCATCCGAAAACTCAACAAAGGATTTGAAGCCGATAGTGATGACATGATTTTGTCTTGCTTAGCCGATGATGTTCGTTGGGATGTTGAAGGACATTTCACAGCGATTGGGAAGTCAGAATTTAGGGATAATATACGCGGCGAAATGGCAGATGGCCCGCCAACAATTACCATTAAAAATGAAGTCGCGGAAGGGAATTATGTAGCTGTTGAAGGTCATGTATCTTGCGGAATGAAAAATGGAATGGTGTTTAAAGGCGTATTCCACAATGCGTATTATCTCGAAAACGGGCTCGTCAAAAGGATGAATTCGTACGTCGTGCCTTTATCAATGTAAGTCCAAACCGCATTTGGAAGAGAGCCTAGATTGCTTGACAATTCTGATGAGTAAGAACTGCAGTCTGTGAAACAGGAAGTTGTGTATTTATTTATTACCTGAATGCTTTATTAATCCTTTGGATTCGGATTCTAAAATCCAGATAATTCGCTTTTCAATCATAGATAATTGCGATAATGCAATGTTGGCGACTTCATGAGCGTGAGCATAAGTGGCAATTTTTGGAAGAAACTCTTCAAGTTCTTTTTTTGCCCAATAGATTTCAAGTAATTGTTCGTCGAGCGAATATTCGCTGCCAATAGGTGATCCGAGCACATTCTTGTCTCGGGCTTGAGGTAGGTTGGTGTTCATGCAAAATAGATTAAGGGTGCAATAAAGGTAAGAATATTACATTGTTTTTTATTGTTAAACTTTGCTTTTTTGTTATAAAGTTACCACCAGTAAAATATTTAATAAAAAAAGAGCCTCAACATTTGAGGCTCTTTATACATCTATTTTTTTTAAACTTATTTTCCTTTGTTCGCTTCTGCAATATACCTTTCCAAAGCCATGGTCATCGAAGGTGTTTCCGGAGTTGGTGCCAAAATATCGATACGCAATCCGTGCTCCAAAGCTTCTTTCTGTGTTGTGCTTCCAAAAACTGCAATACGCGTATTGTTCTGTTGGAAATCAGGGAAATTCATAAACAATGATTTGATTCCGGTTGGACTGAAGAACGCCAATATATCGTAATATACATCAGCCAAATCAGACAAGTCACTCATCACGGTTTTGTAGAAAGTTGCTTGCGTCCAATTGACTTTAAGGTTGTTCAAAGTTTGCGGTGCATCTGCATTCAATTGATCAGAAGCAGGCAACAAGAATTTTTCGTCTTTGTATTTTTTAATCAATGGTGATAAATCTGCAAAATCTTTTTGACCTACATAAATCTTACGTTTTCTATACACGACATATTTTTGCAAGTAAAAAGCAATGGCTTCTGACTGACAAAAATATTTCAAGCCTTCAGGAACTTTATAACGCATTTCCTCAGCCACTCTAAAAAAGTGATCGACAGAATTTTTACTGGTTAAGATTATCGCTGAGTAGTTGTTGAGGTCAATTTTTTGAAGACGAACGTCTTTCGCATTAACACCCTCAACGTGTATAAAAGGTCTGAAATCAACTTTTACTTTATGCTTTTGTTGCAGCTCAAAGTAAGGAGAATTCTCTACTTTAGGCTCAGGCTGTGACACCAAAATTGTTTTCACTTTCATATTTGACATTTTCTAAATATGCTAACTTTTTGTAAACCAATAACAGATGAAATAATATGGGGCTATTTCAAGTGCGCAAAGATATAAAATAAAATAAAACAACTTGCCAATTAATAAATTTTGATAATTCTTTAAGGAAATGACGTAAGTTAACAAATTTGTTAGCAATACGGCAACTATTAAAACGTATAACAATAAATCTGGTAAACTCGAATTGTAAAACAGAATCGTGTCTACCGGCAGAAGCAGCAATCCGACATACGTTCTGTAGCTAACTTTCTGTAAATTGAATTGGTCTGAGAATTCTTCAATGTTGAAAGAAGTCGCAATAATCTTTTCAATAAGGAATTTTGAAAGTACAAATACACTCAAAAAAGTAGTAATCTGAATGAAAAGAATACCGTCGGTTTTAGAAGTATGAAAAAAATGATTTAAACAAAGTTGAATAAAAAACGCCAACGAAACCAATTGCACGACAAACAGAAAAATCGTAAAACCGCTCATGAGATACATCGAATCACGGTACATTTTGATGTATTTATCCGAAACAATCAACTTCATAAAATCCTGAAACCGACTTTCAAAAACCGATTTTACAATAGCAATAATGACAAACATTAAAACGAATACAATCGTCGCCCAATCGCGTGCTCCGATAATCCGTGGTTGCAAAATGGTTTCCATCATCATGCCGCAAAATTAGTAAAATTAACGGTATTTTGGCTTTTGTTTTTTCTTTTTGAGGTGAATTCAATTCCCATTTTATTTTCAAAAGAAATTTTATTAACATTTGGTACTTTTATTATCGTTTTCTTAAGAGGCAACTGCCATAAAAAGTTTATTTTTGCTCCATAAATTGTCCGTTTGCCATGAATGATGGAATTGTAATCATCCCTACTTATAACGAAATTGAAAACATCGAAACGATTGTGAGAGCCGTATTTTCGTTGCATAAAACGTTTGATGTTTTAGTCGTAGATGACAATTCTCCAGATCATACAGCAGACAAAGTAATTGCGTTACAAGAAGAATTTAAAGACCGATTGCACCTCGAAAAGCGCCATAAAAAATCAGGATTGGGAACCGCTTATGTGCACGGATTTCATTGGGCTTTGGCAAGGCATTATCAATATTTTTTTGAAATGGATGCCGATTTTTCTCACAATCCGAATGATTTGGAAAAGCTATACAACGCATGTCATTTAGGCGAAGCCGATGTTGCCATTGGTTCGCGCTACGTTACTGGTGTGAATGTCGTCAATTGGCCATTAAGTCGGGTTCTGATGTCGTACTTTGCATCGGTTTATGTGAAGACGATTACGGGCATGAAAATTCACGATGCGACTGCCGGATTCATCTGTTATAAACGCACCGTTTTAGAGCAAATCAATATTGATAGAATAAAATTTATCGGTTATGCTTTTCAGATCGAAATGAAATACAGAGCTTACGCCAAAGGATTTCATCTTGCGGAAGTGCCGATTATTTTTACAGACCGCACCAAAGGGCAATCGAAAATGAGTAATGCCATTATTAAAGAAGCCGTTTTTGGCGTGATTTCTTTGCGAATCAGAAAGTTTTTCAATCAATTATAATGAAAAGAATTTTAATTAAAAATGCCAAAATAGTCAATGAAGGACAAGTCTTTGAAGGCGATGTTTTAATTGAAGACGAATACATTGTTGACATCGCTGAAAGCATCAGCGCCAAGTCGACCAATACTACTATCATTGATGCCGAAGGAAATTTCCTGATTCCCGGAATGATCGACGATCAAGTGCATTTCAGAGAACCAGGCCTCACGAACAAAGGCGATATCGCTTCCGAATCGAGAGCTGCTATTGCCGGCGGAATCACTTCTTTTATTGAACAACCCAACACGATCCCCAACGCGGTAACACAAAAAATTCTCGAAGAAAAATATCAAATCGCTGCACAAAATTCGTATGCCAACTATTCCTTTATGATGGGCGCAACGAATGACAATTTAGAAGAAGTTTTGAAAACCAATCCTAAAAATGTAGCCGGAATTAAAATCTTTTTGGGTTCGTCAACGGGCAATATGCTCGTTGATAATGAAGCGGTTTTAGAAAAAATATTTGCATCAACACCAATGCTCATTGCGGTTCATTGCGAAGATGAGCAAACCATCAAAAATAATCTTGAAGAATATATTGCTGAGTATGGCGACGATGTTCCGGTAACGGCGCATCATTTAATCAGGAGCGAAGAAGCGTGTTATTTATCATCTTCCAAAGCGATTGCTTTAGCTAAAAAAACGGGTGCTCGATTGCATGTTTTTCATTTGTCGACCGCTAAAGAAATGGCTTTATTCACCAATAAAATTCCATTACAAGACAAGAAAATCACGGCTGAAGTTTGCATTCATCATTTGTGGTTTACCAATGAAGATTATGCCGCCAAAGGCAATTTCATCAAATGGAATCCAGCTGTAAAAACTGCCAATGATCGCGCAGCACTTTGGGAAGCTTTGCTCGACGACCGTATAGATGTCATAGCGACCGATCACGCGCCACATACATTAGAAGAAAAAAAACAATCCTACTTGAAAGCTCCATCGGGCGGACCATTAGTGCAACATGCTTTGGTTGCGATGTTTGAAGCCTACCATCAAGGGAAAATTGCTATCGAAAAAATCGTAGAAAAAACGGCACATAATCCCGCAATTGTTTTCAAAATAGAAAAAAGAGGATTCATCAAAAAAGGCTATTATGCCGATTTGGTCATTATAAATGCAGGTTTGCCTTGGAGCGTTAAAAAAGAAAACATCTTATACAAATGTGGTTGGTCGCCATTTGAAGGATTTACGTTTACTTCAAGAATTACCCATACTTTTGTGAACGGACAATTGGTGTATCACAATTTCAAAGTCAAAGAAATCCGTTGTGGAAAACGCTTGTTGTTTGACCGATAAAATAGAGCTATGAAATCGCCACTAACAAAAGTTTGTGCCAACAAACACCGATAAATAAAAAGGCGATACCATATATGACCGCTAATAAATAAATTCTACATATATGAAAAAATATTTATGCATAATCTGCCTTGTGCTTTTTTTGTCAAGTTGTAATCATACAACCATCGAAAAACCGAACAACCTCATTGATGAAGAGGTGATGACGGATATTCTTTATGACTTGTCGATTATGGATGCGATTAAATCTCAAAGCCCTTATGACGCCAAAAATCAATCGATAAATCCTAAAGAATACATCTTTAAAAAATATAAAATTGACAGTTTGCAATTCACGGAAAGCAATCGCTATTATGTTTCGCAAATCGAACAATACAAGAAAATGTACGACAAAGTAGCCGAGCGCATCGAAAAAGAAAAAGCAACTGCTGAAGCGTCAGAAACAAAAAAAATCCCAGCATCGAGCATCCCAACTGCTGAAGCAGGACAAGTGCGATAAGTTACTTTTGTTTGGGATAATATTTTGCGATTTCAATAATACTGGACTCAATATTCTGAAACTGAAAACCCAACTCCGACTTTATTTTTTCACTCGAATACCAATCGGTTTGATGTAAAGAACGCGCCATCGATTGACTCAAAATTCTTTTCTTATTAAATAGCATCGACAGCAATCCATCAATTCGCCAATAGATTTCTGTCATCCAAGGTCTTGCGTAAAGATTTGGTATTTTTACTTTCAAAGCCAGTGCGATGGTTTTTACTATTTTTTCGTAGGAAGCATTCTCAGCCACAACAATAAATCGCGCACCGCTCGTTTGATTTTCCATGCATTGAATCATGCTTTTTACTACATCGGTTACACACACAAATCCAGTTGAACCTTTGGTAAAAAACGACAATCCTTGTGCCACTTGCGTGAATAACAATCCGCTGCCGGTCTTCCAAAAACCGGAACCAAGTATGACTCCGGGATTGACGATGGTTACCGATAAACCTTCTTGTTGTCCGCGCCAAACTTCCATTTCTGCACCGTATTTTGAAATGGCGTAATCGCTATGGGTTGCTTCGGGATTCCATTCGGTTGCTTCGGTGATGGTATCTTCGAATTCTTTCAAATCGCCTAAAGCTGCAATCGAACTTACATAACACAGCTTTTTAACTTTATAATTTAAACAGAAATTAACTATGTTGGCGGTGCCTTCAATATTGGTTTTCCGCAATAGTTTTTCATCGTTTGGATTGAATGAAATCAATGACGCACAATGATAAACATAATCGATGTTTTGAAACACATGCTCTAGCGAAGGCACATCGATAATGTCGGCTTGAATCCATTCGATATGATCCAATAAATCAACTTTGTTATAACTGTGAAATAATGATTTTGTTTTCTCAAGAGTGGCTGCATTGCGATACAACGCACGGACTTTTTGATTGTCTTTCAACAACTGCAATAGTAAATGCGATCCGACCAAACCTGTGGCTCCTGTGACTAGTATCATGTTGTAAAAATAGTGTTTAATCGTTTAATCGTGGAATCGTTTAATCGAAAAAAAGGACTCTACGAATCCACATTAAATTTTATCTTTGCCAAAAATTGATTTGAAATGAAAAATTTAATAGCAGAATTACAATGGCGCGGAATGGTTCACGATGTAATGCCAGGAACCGAAGAACAATTGCTCAAAGAAATGACGACTACTTATGTAGGTTTTGATCCGACAAGTGATTCGTTGCACATTGGAAATTTAGTTCCGATTATTCTGTTGGTTCATGTTGCCAAATGTGGGCACAAACCTATTGCTTTGGTTGGTGGCGCTACGGGTATGATTGGCGATCCGTCTGGAAAATCTGACGAAAGAAATTTGCTCGATGAAGTGACTTTAAATCATAATGTAGAAGGCATCAAACGGGTTTTATCTCGCTTTCTTGATTTCAAATCAACCGAAAAAAACGCAGCCATTCTGGTCAATAATTATGATTGGATGAAGACTTTTACGTTTATCGATTTCGCGCGAGAAGTAGGAAAACGCATCACGGTCAATTATATGATGGCGAAAGATTCTGTGAAGAAGCGATTGTCGGGTGAAGGCGAAGGCATGTCGTTTACGGAATTCACTTACCAATTGATTCAAGGGTATGATTTTTACCATTTACACAAGCATTACAACTGTTTGCTTCAAATGGGCGGCAGCGATCAATGGGGCAATATTACGACAGGAACAGAATTGGTAAGGCGAATGAATCCCGAAGGTGCGAAAGCTTTTGCGATGACGTGTCCATTAATAACAAAAGCCGATGGTTCGAAATTTGGAAAATCGGAAGGCGGTAATATTTGGCTTGATGCCGATAAGACTTCTGTGTATAAATTCTATCAGTTTTGGCTGAATACGACCGATGTTGATGCAGAAAAATACATTAAGATTTTTACTTTTTTGGATGAAGCTACGATTAATGCATTAATTGAAGAACATCATGAAGCGCCGCATTTACGAGTATTACAACGCAAATTGGCGGAAGAAGTAACAACGCTAGTGCATTCAAAAGAAGATTTGGATAAAGCGATTCAGGCTTCGAATATTTTGTTCGGTAATGCGACTTCAGAAGATTTAAAGCAACTTGATGCAACGACTTTTTTAGAAGTTTTTGACGGCGTTCCGCAAGCAGAAATTTCAAAATCGGATATCACAAATGGTATTGATATCGTAACGGTATTAAACGAAAAAACAGGATTTTTAAAATCGAATGGTGAAGCCAGACGGGCATTGACAGAAAACTCCATTGCTGTGAATAAGGAAAAAGTGGCGGAAGGTTTTGTGTTATCAACCAATGATTTGATCAACAATCAGTTTGTATTATTACAACGCGGCAAGAAAAATTATTTTGTACTTCGAATCGTCTAAAAATCCAAAGTTAAGCGTGTCTATATCCGCAGGCGTGTGTCTCTTTACAAAACCATCAAATTACAACCCCGAATATCACTATTATCAAAACGTCCCAATACTTCGAAAGTGGTGTTGGGATTTTTTTTGCCTAAATCTTGCGTTGCGATAAACGAACACGAATTGATGTTTGCCAAATCGATGACGTTGATGCCGCCGGTTTTGCCATTATCAACATAAGTTAGTGCATCTTCGGTGTCGCGAATTAAAATGTGCATCCAAGCCGGACATTCGAAAACGCCGCCACCCAAAGAATACGCTTGTGATAGCAATTCGGTCATGCCGTATTCGGAATGAATCGCATCGACACCCAATCCGTCACACAATTGCTCGTGCAAATCTTCGCGGATGAGTTCTTTGCGTTTGCCTTTCATACCGCCGGTTTCCATGATAATGGTGTTGTTTAATTGAAATTTTTGCGTTTCAATCAAATCCAATAAAGCGTAAGTGACGCCAATCAGAATTACATTTTGACCTGATTGGTCTAGTGTGATGAGTTTGGATATTAGTTCGTCGTAATTGTGAAGGTAAAAACCGCTGTCGGGATTCTGACTTAAATCGATTAAATCCTGCACCATATAAATCAATGACGAACCTTCTCGTTCGAGATACGACGGAAGCAAAGCCAGTATTGTATAATCTTCGATGTTGCCATAGAATTGAGAAAACCCTTTGCGGTAACTTTCTTCGTATAAAGTGATATCAGTAATTAGATGTTTGCTCGTAATCATTCCGGTGGTGCCGCTACTTGTGAATGTTTGCTGAATCGCATTTTCTCCGGTAACGACTTCATGGCTTTTAAAAAACTGAATCGGTAGAAATGGAATTTGCGTAATGGACTTTACAACTTGTTTGTCAATTTGTAAATACTGACAAAATGTTCTGTACACGAGGTTATTGTCGTATTGAAAACGAAACACTTTGAGTGCTATTTTTTCAAATTGCTTATGACTCGAAATTGAAAATATGTCGGAATGAGGAATCAAGAATTTTTTTGGTAAAAGTAGGAAATAAAAAAAACTCCAACGTTGCGGTTGGAGTTTTTAATATGAGGTGTAATTAAATTACTTAATCACCAATTTACTTGTAGCAGTTTTACCAGCTTCTGTAATTTTAAGAATGTAAACACCACCTTTTAATGAAGCTACATTGATAGCATTATTAGCAGTAGTAGTATTGAATACTTGTTTTCCTAATACGTCGTAGATTACTATGTTTTTCTCAGCGTTAGCTTTTGTGTCGATAAACAAAGTTCCGTTGGTTACAGGATTTGGATATACTTTCAAACCAGTAATTTCGTTTTGAGCAACACCTAATGAATTAGGAATTGTAGTTGCGATTCTTAATTCATCCATAATCATAGTTGGGGTTTTGTTGTCAGCATCTTGACGGATTACAAATCCACCCAATTCCGTGATTGCAGTTACAGGAGTTGCAGTTAAATTAGCAGGAGTTGCGGCATTCAATGTAGTTAAATCAGGATTGAACCAAGCACTTAAAGTATTCGTGTTGAAATCATAACCCATTACTACAAATACAACTTCACCTACATTTCTTAAAGTAGCATCGTAGTTCGTAGTAGTTGATGGAGCATCAAAACCTAATTGGTATTGTGTACCGTTTTTCTTTAAAAACAATCTTGCTTTAAAACTTCTGCTAGCATCTGATAATATAGCAAAATAAGTTTCAGATAAATCGGTAGTAAGAAGTGCCATGTCAGTTACATTAATCATAAAAGAAGCATATACCGTTCCAGAAGTAGTTGGCGTGAATGGAGAGAAACTGTCAATACCAGTTCCTGAAAAAGTAATTGAATTCCCAGCTGGGCTAGTGTTAGGATAATTCAAACTACCTGCAGCGCCTACAATAAGATCAGTACCAGCAGTAAGGTTAGTCCATTTTTCTTGAGATCCTAAAGCACTATCAACAGCGTATGGAAATGCGTCAGAAAAAGGAAGTGTATTTACTGGCTTACATTCAGGGGAGTTAACACCAACAGAGGTATTACAAGTGCCACCAGTAACAGCAACAGTAAGCGCAGTTCCTTCAGGAATACCATTAATTACGATATTACCGGTTGCATTAGTAGAAGGATCGTCTCCTCCAATAGTACCTGCGTTAGGAACTAATGAATAAACTGCATTACCACCACCTGTAAAAGGAATAGTTGCAGTATACGTGTCTGGGCCAAAGTTAAAACCATCACAAACAGCCGTTACGTTACCCAGTGCTAAAGTACAAGAAGCAGAAACACTGCTCAATTTAATGTCATCAAGTCTGAATTGGGAAGTTGAAGTTGATTTAAAACGGATTGAAAGCGTTGCAGAAGATGGAATAACGCCACCGCTAATTGTTGTCAATGTCCAACCTGTTGCTGATGGAGTATAAGTTATAGGTGTCCATACAGTAGCATCTGTACTTACCTCAACGATTAATACGTTTGTTATTGGAGATGGTGTGTTAATTCCAAAAGCAAGTTGAAGGTCAGCAGTGTTATATGCTGATGAATTCAAACCATCAATTTGGAAATACTCATCAATAGCGTTTATAAATACATTTCCGCCACCTGTAGCACCATTGTATCCGCTTGAAACAGCAGTAGCACGCACGTCTGCAGTTCCTGAATAAACAATTGGAGTTGTGTTTTGGAATACATTCAAAGCAATTGCTGTAGTTCCAGCAGGAGTTCCCATGTTTTCAGAGTAGAAAGTTTGCCCGAAAGACGCAGAACCAACTACCGCTAATAGTAAAATGTAAAGTTTTTTCATTTTTAAGTTTTTAAAATTTTTAAGACTACAAATATAGAAAGTATTTTCCTTTGTATAAAAGAAATTATTGTAAAATAAAGATTAAGGAAAGGGTTGGTGTAAAAATAACTACTTGACAATCAATTTTCTAGTAGCTGTAGCTTCGCCTTCGCGGATTTTGATTATATAAACACCTGGAGAAAGACTCGCTATGGAAAGTTCTTTAGCATTGATTGTTGCTTGAAGTACTTTCTTTCCCAAGACATCAAAAATAGTAATGTCTTTGTCTAAAGAAGATTTGGAGGTGATATAAATTTTACCCGTGTTTACCGGATTAGGATAGAAACTCAAACCATCAATTGCAGTCGATTGCTGTCTGTTTTCCTGAGCCATTAGCGTCAGCGAAAACAAACAAAATAAAAACGAGATGGTATAAACGTATTTTTTTCTCATGAGTTCTTTCAATGCGGTAAAGATAGGAATTAATTTCAAAATAAAATCATAAAAAAAACACCCCTTGTTTAAGAGGTGTTTTTAATATTAATTATAGTATTTAATTACTGAATTAAATTGGTACCATCAACGTTTGACCAGCTTCCGTTTGTGATTACAGCACCGGTAGCACTTTGACTTGTTGTAAAGTTCCCTACAGGAAAAGATACTGAAATTCCAGCGGCACCAGTCGGGTCAACCAATGAAGTATTTGTGATTTTTACGTTGGTTAATTTTAATTTACCTCCGTTTACCTGATCTGTATTGGTGCTCGTATCCAAAATTCTTACTACTGTAGCGGTAAAAAGTGTTGCTCCAACGGTATAATTTAGATAACCGTCAACAACGATATTGTCATATTCGCCATTACCTTGTTTCTTAAACTGAAAAGCATCCACTTGAACATCAGTATCTACTTCCGGTGTTGTTCCGGTAGCTCTTTTTAAAGTAATGTTAACCACTTTAGGACCGAAAGCATTGTTGTTGTTTGAAGCTTCCACTTCCATACCGAAGTTTCCTTTTCCGGTTTGGTAAGCATACCAATTTGAGTTCAATTGACCTTTCCATCCATCTTGCCAGTCGAAAGCATCGTCATAATTTCCGTAAGAAACTAAATTCGTTGCACTTACAGTTCCTCCGAAAAACTCGTATCCGTCATCAGCACCTTTATAAGCTACCAAGTGATCTAATACGGTTCCTGATCCGCAAGAGTAAAATGTGAAAGCGTTGTTTTCTTTTTGTCCGTCACCTAGTTTTTTACCGGCATATTCTACACGTACATAACGCAATGTACCACCATTGTGCGTTGGATTTGTTCCGCCATAAGTTTGTACGTTTCCATCTTCTGAAGCCGCTGTTGCTGCTCCGGAAGCCGCTGTTATAGGAGCATCGCCATACATGATGATACCACCCCAGTTTCCAGGAACTTTATTTTTTTCTGTAAACACTACTGGTTGAGAAGCGGTTCCATTCACAATTAATTTTCCGCCATTCAATACTACTAATGCATTGTCTCCAGTTGCGATATCACAAGTAATAGTTGAACCTGCATCGAAAGTAACAGTGACTCCAGGGTTAATTTTTACAATACCTGCAAGCGTATAAGTTCCGCTTGGGAAAGTGGTGTTTGTCGTAATGATTCCTGTAATTGAACCAACTACTGGAGCTGGTGTTGTATCTTCATCATCAGAAGAAGAACAAGACGATGACACAATACCTGCAATAAAAAGTAATGCTAAAAATGAATTTTTCATGTTGTGTGTTTTTTTGTTTTTTAATTGATACAAATGTAGATTGTGCTATTTTTTTAGCGGTTAGATGAATGTTACAAAAAGGTTATATAAACGAAATGAAAATGTCAATTTAATGTTACCAAAAGCAATTAACTTAACATAAAAAAAGCGACTTGTTGAAAGTCGCTTTGGTATGAAATCTTAGAAAGTATACCCTAAATTTAAAGAGAAACCAATACCTCGTTTATAATCTTGAATCGTTTTCGTATCGGTGTGAATCTCCACTTTACTATCGTCACCCAAAACAAAATTTTCTTTAGGATTCAGCAGGTTGTCGGCAGAGAATTTCAAGCTCCAGTTTTGACCTAATTTATTGGTCCAGATAAAATCGAGTTTGCTCACTGGCAATTCATAAATATGATCCAAACCGGCAGTTCCGACACTGTAGATTCGTTTTCCAAATACAGAATAAACCAACGACATCGTATTGCTCCAGTTTTTATTAAAGTTAAATTGGTATTTCAAATCCGAATTGATAATCCATTTCGAAGCACCTTGCAGTTCACGACTTTGGTGTGTTTCAATCGATTGTGTCGCAACGCCATCAGGATTTAAGGTAGTTGGCGCAATATTGACTTTAGTCTGCATCAAAGAAGTATTGAATCCAAAAGAGAAATCAGACAAGCTTTTACTGATTCTGCTCAATTCGACCAACAACTCCAATTCGGCACCAAACAAAGTCGCGTCATTCGAGTTTAGAAAAGTTGTGATTTGTCCACCGGCATCAGCTTTGTATGTTCGCTCAATTGGGTTGTCAATCTTTTTTCCAAAGACACCAACTACAACCATTTCCTTAGCGGTTGGGAACAATTCGTATTTCAAATCGACATTCAAATTATCGCTATTCACAGCAAACGGATTCCCTTGTTGGCTCGTATTGTCACCATTTACAATCGTAATTGGCATCGCTTCCATGATAATCGGTTTGGTATAAGTTTTAGAAACTGCAAAACGCAAATTGCTGTTTTCATTCACCGCATATTTCACATTCAAAGAAGGCAATACATAAGTTTTGTCTGTCGTCTTTTTTAAATAAGGATCGGTAAACAAACCGTTGTATTTATACTTAATTTCACGATTGTATTTTTCTGCACGAACACCACCATTGATTTCAAGCGCATTGAATTTTAAAAACAAATTCGCATAACCTGCATTCGTAAATTCATTGAGCTTTGTTTTGTACGATGGGCTTGAACCTTCCAAATAATATATATTATTGTTATCAAAATCGTCATTCAAAAACGAATCGATGCTGTTGATAGGCACGTTGAATGAACCTTGACTTGGCGAATTTTCTCTAAGGAAAACAAATCGATACGAGGTTTGGGCGTTGTTTCCATTGCCGTTATAACCCACTGTCAGTTTGTTGTTTTTGTCTTCACCGCCAAATTTCCAGTTGTATTCTAATAAATGGGAATAAAAATAATTTCCATGAATGTCAAGATATTGCTTGATGAAATTATTCCCGCCATAATTCAAAATAAAACTGCCGTCAGCTTGCGGTGCTGCAGTAAAGAATTTTCTGTCTGGCAATTGATAACTCGTTTTCGCGAATGAACTACCGAATTTAATCGTATGATTTTTATCTTTGGTCAATGCATATTCTCCGAAAAGTTGTCCGTTGAGGTAATCCGATTCTTCAAACTGGTTGGTTCTCGTTGTGCCGATGCTGCTGGTGTTTCCGTCAGTAGTTCCCAATTGGTCTAAAATCATGCTTTCTGTTGAATGTAAATACATCGCATTTCCAGAAAGATTCCAACGGTTGGTTTTGAAATTCACACCAACCAAGGATGACATCGAAGTTTTGTAGATGTTTTCATTGCCTTGCAAATGATTGTTGAATTCACCATTGGCATTGATCGTATTGTTGGCTCCTTTTCTGTTTTCAAAACTATTGTCGAAATTCAATGACAATAAATACGAAATCTTGCGGTCTTTTGAAAGTTCAAATTTTTCTGAATGTAAAAACCCAATACTGCTATTCAAAGGGCTTTGTGTAGCGTCAACATCCCAACCATTTTCAATTTTTTTAGAATCTTCCGATGTCAAGATTTTACTCGAAGGTTTTTTCCCGAAAAGTCCAGAAATTTCTCGACCATTTCCATTCATACCAAAGAAACCTTTTGTAGTGTTGGCATCTTGTGAAATCAGAAAATCATTGAGGTTATTGTTGGTTGTATACCCAACTCCAATACTCACTTTGGTTTGACTTTTTCCGCTCAATGAAGTTGCAATATTGAATGTTCCTCCAGCAAAATCACCGTAAATATTTGGGTTGAATGTTTTAAAAACTTCAATCACACTAACGATATCGGTTGGAAATAAATCTAGTGGAATGATTTTTTTAAACGGATTGTTCGTCGGTGCCGCCAAATCATTAATCAATAAATTATTGTAACGATCTTCGAGTCCACGCACAAACAAACCACGCGAACCTACTTTGGTAATTCCGGTAATTTTCGTCAAACCTTCTTCCACATCACTCACGCCTTTTCTCGCCATTTCTTGCGCACCGATGCTTTGTTTGATTTCCACCGCTTTCTTCTGATCGAGCAATAATGCAGTTTCTTTTTCTCGTCCACCGGTAGCTTTCACGACTACATCTTCGAGTTTATAACTTCCCGAGCCTAGTGTTTTATTAACAGTAAGCGTTTCGCCGGCTTTTACTGTGACAGGAACTTCTACATTTTCATATCCTAAAAAACTAAAGACTAAAGTATAATTACCGGCAGCGATAGTGAAGCTGTATTTTCCGTTTTCATCGGTTGTTGTGCCAATTGTGGTGCCTTTAATGGCAGCGTTGGCAAAAGGTAAAGTTGCGTTGTTGGCCTCTTTGTCCCTAAGTACACCGGTGATGGTGCCTTTGGTTTGCGCGAATGTAAAAGAACAAATAAAAAGAGTAAGTATGATTAATTTAAATTTCATCTTCTTTATGTATGTTAAATTTTGGTGCAAAGAAACGTCCGTCTTGTAAAGTTCATGTTACTTACTTGTTACGATTTGGTTTCTTAATGATTACGGAATTGTTAACAGATTAAATTACAGTTAATACGATTTAACGATATTCTTTTATCTTTACATTTACAATCGCAAAGGAATGCATCAACCTTAATTTGTAAATGGAATGATGTTATAAAACCATTAATTTTGCTATTATGAAGAAAAAAGACATCAAGATTTTATTGGTAGACGACGAACAAGATATCCTAGAAATTGTAGGATACAACCTCGCTCAAGAAGGTTATCAAATTGTTACGGCATCCAATGGTAAAGAAGCGATTGTGAAAGCCAAAAAAGAGTTGCCACAACTGATTATTATGGATGTTATGATGCCCGAAATGGATGGGATGGAAGCTTGCGAAAACATCCGAAGAATTCCCGAATTGAGTCACGTTATCATTACTTTCCTTACAGCAAGAAGCGAAGATTATTCTCAAGTAGCCGGTTTCGATGCCGGTGCCGATGATTACATCACCAAACCCATCAAACCAAAATTGTTGGTTAGTAAAGTGAAAGCATTGTTGCGCCGATTGAAAGAAGACGAAGCCAAAGGTTCAGAGACGTTGAATGTAGGCGATATCGAAATCAATCGCGAAGAATATAAAATCATCAAAGACAACCGAGAAATCGTTTTACCAAGAAAAGAATTTGAACTCTTTTATTTGTTGGCTTCCAAACCTGGGAAAGTATTCAAAAGAGAAGAGATTCTTGACAAAGTATGGGGCAATGAAGTCATTGTCGGCGGCAGAACCATCGATGTTCACATTCGTAAATTAAGAGAAAAAATTGGTGATGATTTCTTCAAAACCATCAAAGGTGTAGGTTATAAATTTGAAGTCTAACTAAAGCATCAAAGTACCATATTTACGCTATCTTTGTTGTTTCTTGTTAGGCATTTTGTAACTACTTATCATGGCGGTTAATTTTAAAAAAACATACACTTTTGCTGTTAAGTCAGCCCTATATATCACTTTTTTTTCTACAGGTGTTGTTGGTTTTCTTACCTATTATTTTTTTGAATTCTCACTCGAATTTTGTCTCTGTTTTGCAATAGCCATAGCCCTTTTCGCTTTTTTTGTATTGCAATACCGGGTAGAACATTTCATCTACCGCAGGGTAAAAAAAATCTACGATGATGTGTCACTTTTAGAATCTTCAAGCTTCAGAAGTCAACCCATCACGACCGATATGGCCACATTAACAAGAGAAGTTAAAAAATTCGCCACCGATAAAAAACTCGAAATCGAAATGCTCAAAGTGCGTGAAGAATACCGTCGCGAATTTATTGGCAACGTATCACATGAATTAAAAACGCCTTTATTCACCGTGCAAGGTTATCTTTCTACATTGCTTGATGGTGCGATGAATGATAAAAGCATCCGCAAAAAATACTTACAACGAGCTGAAAAAGGCGTAGAACGATTGATTTACATCGTGCAGGATTTAGACATGATTTCCAAACTCGAAATGGGCGATTTAAACCTCGAAACACACACTTTCGACATTGTAAAACTCGTGCAAAACGTATTCGATTTACTCGAAATGGAAGCTTCTAAAAAAGATATTTTGTTGTTGTTCGATATGCAATATAACAAACCCATTATCGTACTTGGCGATAGTGAAAAAATCGAGCAAGTCTTAATCAATCTCGTGATGAATTCCATCAAATATGGTAAAGAAAAAGGCTCCACAGAAGTGAGTATTGAAGGTCTCACAGAAAATAAAGTAATCGTTCGCATCAAAGATGATGGGGAAGGCATCGAAAAACACAACATTTCAAGACTTTTCGAACGGTTTTTCCGCGTCGATAAAAGTGGTGCTAGAAGCGAAGGTGGTTCTGGTTTAGGATTGTCAATCGTAAAACACATTATCGAAGCCCACGACGAAAAAATTTATGTAGAAAGCGAATTCGGCAAAGGATCAGAATTCTCCTTTACGCTCGAAAAGGCATAATAAATTCTTCCAATGAATGGGTTCGTTTTTTAAAGCGGCGTTTTTATACAAATCCATTTCCAGTAATTTATCGAATGAAAAATCTTCTTGTTTCGAATACGGAAACAATCCGTTTTTCTTCAATCTTTTGGCTAAATATTCTTGCTCATATTGTCCAGGCGTTGGAATGAAAAACGCTTTTTTCTCTAGTTTAGCCAAATCCATAACTGTGGTGTAACCCGAACGACAAAGTACCATTTTGCTTTCGTTGAAGGTTTGTTCGAGTTGAGACGTAGTCATAAAATTATAGAAAGTCACATGGTCAATCTCTATTTTCGATTGCTGCAAAGCCATTTTGCCACAGATAAAAACGACATTACCTTCGAAGTCATCAATCATATCGCGCAGTCGATGTTCTAAAATACTGCGTTGCGGTTCCGGCCCCGAAAGGATTACCATCAAATCGTATTTTATCGGAACCTCTTTTTTCTCCAATCGACTCAGTGGACCGATATATTTGATATGATCTATAGGCGTTTTCAAATGGCCTAACTTTCCAGTTAAGTTCGGTGTATCTTCATAATCAGGAACCCAACATTCGTCGAATTTTTTGATGATGTGTTGGTGTAATTTACTCGTAATCCAAGTGGTGTTTCCCGTCAATACATTCAATTGGTGTGTGATAAAAACGGCATGCACTTTTTTGCTAAAAACACCCAATCGATTGTCGGAAATAATGCCGACGAGGTTATATTCTTTAACCCATTGTTTGACAGTTTTCTTCTCTTCCCGAATCGCATCCATCATTTTAGGCATGTTCTTGAGCATTTTCCATTTGAAATCTGCGCCATCTTTGGCATATTCAATTTCATACGAAGGCAATTCTAGTGATTTCAAATGTGGAAATTCTTTTCGAAGCATTGTCAAAGCATCTCCGTCGGAGGCAATAATCGGAGTAAAGTTGTTTTCTTCCAAAGCTTTAATAATCGGAATGCAGCGCGTGGCATGACCTAAGCCCCAATTTAAAGGAGCAACCAAAATATTTTTTTGCATTACACTCAAGGAAATATAAAATGATTAAGTTTTAAAACGCGAAGATAAAAACATTCTAGGTCTTGTATATTTCGCTAATTTTGCCAAAACATTAAATAATATCGTGGGAAGTAAAAATAAGTTAAAAAGATTTAAAGAAAACGAAACCTTCGAAAACGTTTTTCAACCAACTCGAGAAGAAGTCGTGTCAGGAAGTTTTCCACTCAAAGGCAAATGGAACAGCGATTTTTTCAAAAATGAAAATCCGTTAATTTTAGAATTGGGTTGTGGTAAAGGCGAATATTCAGTTGGTTTAGCAGAACGTTATCCCAATAAAAATTTTATAGGAATCGACATCAAAGGCGCGCGTTTCTGGCGTGGTGCGAAAACTGCTGTTGAAGACGGTTTGCACAATGTAGCCTTCATCCGTACCCAAATCGAATTAATCGACCATCTTTTTGCTGAAAATGAAGTCGACGAAATCTGGATTACTTTTCCCGATCCGCAAATCAAATACAAACGCACCAAACACCGCATGACCAATACGGAGTTCTTGAAACTCTATAAAAAAATACTCAAAAAAGACGGTGTGGTCAATCTAAAAACCGACAGCGAGTTCATGCACGGATACACGTTAGGATTGCTGCACGGCGAAGGCCACGAAGTGTTGTATGCGAACCACAATGTGTATAAAAATGAGGGAAGTCCAGATGAAGTAACCGCCATTCAAACCTTCTACGAAAAACAATATTTGGAAATCAACAAAGCAATTACGTATATTCGTTTTAAAATCAAATAGATGGCGATTGTGTTACCACTTTTCTTGGGTTTTAGTATTGCTTTTCTTGCGGTTATTCTTCCGGGATTAATCAATATGACAGCAGCAAAAATCAGCTTAGAAGAAGGTAAAACACAAGCTATGAGTTTCGCTATTGGTGCCTCGATTGTTGTTTTTTTTCAAACGTATCTTGCGGTACTTTTCGCCAGATTCATCAGTATTCACACCGAAATCATTTCGATGTTGCAGGAAATCGGCATCTTGATTTTTACGGGATTGAGCATTTTCTTTTTCTGGATTGCCAAGAAACCAAAAAAGCCCAAAGCTGATATTAAAATCAAAGGCAAATCAAACCGTTTTTTCTTTGGCATATTGATGTCGATGATCAATTTTCTGCCGATTCCGTTTTATGTTTTCGCGAGTATGAGTATTGCGAGTTCAGGGTATTTTCATTTCGAACGCTATGAAATTTTGAATTTCGTTCTCGGCGTCGTTCTCGGATCGTTTACCGTTTTTTATATTTACCTCGTAGCCTTCAAATCGATTGAAAACAAAACCAAATTTTTGATGAAAAACATCAACACGATTATTGGTTGCGTCACTTTGAGTATGGCGCTTTTCACTTTATTCAAACTCATTTACCATTAATCATGGAACCCAATTTCTTCGAACGTGTTTACGCCGTTGCCAAACAAATTCCATACGGTAAAGTCACTTCGTATGGCGCCATTGCCAAAGCACTAGGCACCGGAAGATCTGCAAGAATGGTTGGCTGGGCCATGAATGCATCCCACAGTATGGAAGATATTCCCGCACATCGCGTGGTCAACAGAAAAGGATTGCTCACCGGAAAACACCATTTCGACGGCACGAATTTAATGCAGCAACTACTCGAAAGCGAAGGCATCAAAGTAGTCGATAATCAAATCATCGATTTCGAAAAACATTTTTGGGAGCCGGAAGTTGATGGTTGTTTGTTGTAGGTTGTTTGTTGCGTTTACTTTTTTTTGAACGGTACTTTTCAATTTGCATTTTGTCTTGCATCTTCAAATATGAACTGAAAAATACTCGTTCTGATTTACGAATAGTAACCTACAACCTACAACTTACAACTGTCAACTAAACTTTGAAACTTCATAACTTCTTCACTATCTTTGCAATCTAAAATCAGTTTAAATAAAGATAACTTTTAAACGGTCAATAGTTCTTCAAATGAAATTAGACAGAAAAGAAATCCTCAAAGCACTCGAAACCATTACGATTGCAGGAGAAGGAAAAAATATGGTTGAAAGTGGGGCAGTAGTGAAAGTACTCACGTTCGGCGATGAAGTTGTAGTCGAATTGGTCCTACACACACCCGCGATGCACATCAAAAAACGCGCGGAAGACGACATCAGAAAAACGATACACGATTTGGTTTCACCCGAAGCCAAAGTCAAAGTCAATATCAAAGTCGAAACACCCGAGAAAAACGAAATCAAAGGAAAATCGATTCCCGGAATCAAAAACATCATTGCTGTTGCTTCAGGAAAAGGCGGCGTTGGGAAATCTACGGTTACTGCAAATCTAGCCGTAACCCTAGCCAAAATGGGATTCGCAGTTGGCGTTCTTGATGCCGATATCTACGGACCATCGATGCCCATTATGTTTGATGTTGAATCGGAAAAACCAATTTCAATCACCGTCGACGGTCGTTCCAAAATGAAACCCATCGAAAGCTACGAAGTTAAAATTCTATCGATTGGATTCTTCACTGCGCCAAGTCAAGCCGTTATCTGGCGAGGCCCTATGGCTTCGAAAGCTTTAAACCAAATGATATTCGACGCCGATTGGGGCGAACTCGATTTCATGCTAATTGATTTACCACCGGGAACAGGCGACATCCACTTATCGATCATGCAATCTTTACCGATTACAGGAGCCGTTGTTGTCAGCACACCACAAGCCGTGGCACTAGCCGATGCCAAAAAAGGCGTATCGATGTTTTTATCCGAAAGCATCAATGTTCCCGTATTGGGAATCGTCGAAAACATGGCGTATTTCACACCAGAAGAATTGCCAAACAACAAATATTATATTTTCGGAAACGGTGGCGCACGCAACCTCGCAGAAGATTTACAAGTACCGTTTTTAGGCGAAGTGCCAATAGTGCAAAGCATCCGAGAAGCAGGCGATTTTGGTCGACCAGCCGCCATGCAAACCGCATCAGTGATTGAAAAAGTATTCGAAGAAATCACCAGAAATATCGTGCAAGAAGTAGTCAGCAGAAACGAAAGCTTGCCGCCAACAGAAGCGATTAAAATCACGACAATGGCGGGTTGTTCTGCAGTAAAAAAATAGATTGTAAGACTGTAAGATTTTAAGATTTGTTCTGACTATCTTGAAATCTTACAGTCTCACAGTCCTAAAATTTAAAAAACCTAAAAATGACCACAGAAGAATTAACCATCAACGTAGAAAAAGCCCTCGAGGAAATTCGCCCTTTTCTGAATTCCGACGGCGGCGACATCACCTTGATTTCTATAGAAGCAGACAAACACGTCACCGTACGTCTCGAAGGCGCGTGCACGAGTTGTAGTGTCAATCAAATGACTTTGCGCGCGGGCGTAGAAACGACCATCAAGAAGTTCGCACCGCAAATCGAGACGGTTGTTAATATTGCTTAATGTATGGGCGTGCCCACAAGGGCCGGGCTTTCCACTAAATCTTTTGCGTCGAACGCCGACACAAAAGGATACCGTTCCAATCCCTCACGCGATATCGCATACCATAGTAATTTCGTCTAAAAATGATAATTATCAGTTCACGCAAGTTCTGCTTTTCTGACCTTTGTGCCTCAGCAACTCAGTAACTCAGCAACTCAGTAACTCAAAAAGAATGATTAAAACAGATATACTCATCATCGGCGCCGGTCCAACCGGACTTTTCACCGTTTTCGAAGCCGGGCTTTTAAAACTAAAATGCCACATCATCGATGCTTTGCCACAAATCGGCGGGCAACTTTCAGAACTCTATCCCAAAAAACCCATTTTCGATATTCCCGGATTTCCCGAAGTATTAGCAGGCGATTTGGTTGATAATCTGATGGAACAAATCAAACAATTCCAACCCGGATTTACATTGGGCGAACGCGCTGAAACTATACAGAAATTAGAAGACGGAACGTTCATCGTAATCACTGATAAAGGCACAAAACACCACGCCAATTCCATAGCCATTGCCGGTGGATTGGGTAGTTTTGAACCCAGAAAACCACTCATTGAAGACATCGAATTCTACGAAGGCAAAGGTGTCAAATACTTCATCAAAAACCCTGAGAAATTCCGCGACAAAAGAGTCGTGATTTCAGGTGGTGGCGACTCAGCTTTAGACTGGAGCATTTTCCTGTCAAACATAGCTTCAGAAGTAACTTTAATACACCGACGTAACGAATTTCGTGGCGCTTTAGATTCGGTTGAAAAAGTACAAGAATTAAAAAATCTAGGAAAAATAAAACTGATTACACCCGCAGAAGTGGTTGGACTCAACGGTTCTGAACACCTTGAGTCTGTTGACTTACAAGATGATAAAGGAGCCCATAGAAAAATAGAAACCGATTATTTCATTCCGCTTTTTGGACTCACACCCAAATTAGGGCCAATTGCTGATTGGGGTTTAGAAATCGAGAAAAATGCGATAAAAGTCAACAATGCACTCGATTACCAAACTAATATTCCAGGAATATACGCGATTGGCGATGTCAATACATATCCCGGAAAACTCAAACTGATTTTGTGCGGATTCCATGAAGCGACTTTAATGTGTCAAAGCGTGTATCAAAGAATGAATCCCGGAAAAAAATACGTGATGAAATACACTACAGTTTCGGGTGTTGACGGTTTTGACGGTACGAGAAAAGAAGCAGAGAAAGCCGTTATAAAATCGATTGATTAAAATGAAATTAGACCATCCGGAATTAGTCGATTTGCTCAGGAAAGCCTATTCTGCAGAAAAAGCGGCATCTTTCGCTTATCAAGGTCACGCCGCTTCGGTTAAGGATGAAAATGAAAAAACAGCCATCCACCAAATTGAAATGGATGAATGGTTGCACCGGAAGGAAGTACTTCAAATAATGAACGATTTTGATATTGCTGTTTCCAAATGGTATGAATTGAAGTTTCATATAATTGGAAAAACAATTTCTTTAAGCTGTCACATCATCGGTTGGTTTATGCCTTTTTATTTTGCAGGCCGTCTTGAAAGTGGTAATGTCTGTGAATATTTCAGAATGAAGCATTTCTTCAATGCACTAGGTATTACCAAATACGATCAGGTTCTATATGATATGGGTATGAAGGAAAAAGAACATGAAGTTTATTTCCTTGAAAAAATTAAAGACAACAAACTGCTGCCGTTTTTCGAGAAAGTGTTTTCGTGGGGCGGCGGTCAAGGATTCAACAACATCGACCTCGATAAGAAGTATCCGTTGGAAAATTCCGACCATTACTGTAAAAATAATCAGATTTAAAATGGACGTTTTAATAAAAATCACCGACCGAGAAGGCATCACCCACAAAGTAGATGCTCCAACCGACATGAACATGAACATCATGGAACTTGTGCGCGCCTTCGAACTCGCACCCGAAGGAACCATCGGAATTTGTGGCGGCATGGCCATGTGCGCTTCTTGCCAATGCTATATTCTGAACGATGTGGTATTGCCCGAAAAAGGCGATGACGAAGAAGCCATGTTATCAGAAGCTTTTCATGTGAAGTCTAACAGCCGATTGGGTTGCCAAATTCATATTACAGAAAACCTAGAAGGACTCGAAATAGCACTTGCACCTGAAGCATAAAAAAAGAAAAGAAATTCTCGTGTTTTAATTGGTGAGTATAACTCTAGCTTTGGGGAAAATGCGTTCCACAAATTTTGCATACGCCAAACCCGATGGATGCAAACCATCGGAAGCTACGAGTTCAGGATGCATCAAGCCTTGTTGTGTAATATCCGTAATATCGACAAACTCAATTTGGTTTCTATTGCAATATTCTTGAGCAAAAGTATTGTATTGTGCAATTTCCGAAGAGATACTCTCAGCGCCATGCCCATAAGGTGTAAACGCATAATCCGGAATCGAAACCACGATCACATTGGTTTTATCGCCTTTGGCTAAAGCAACCGCCTTATCAACCAATTGTGGGAATTCCTGCTCATATAAAGCGAAAGGCTTGTGTTGGTATTGGTTGTTGACGCCAATTAGTAGGGTTACCAAATCATAATCACTAGTTGGGTTTTGCGTGTTGATGGCATTGATTAAATTCGTGGTTGTCCAACCGGTTGTAGCTATAATTTTTAAAGAAAAACTGTCGTTAGGAAAGGTTCGATGTATACCGGATTTTAATTGTTCCGGAAATCGACATGTATCGCAAACGTTTTGCCCGATAGTATAACTGTCGCCCAAAGCCAAATACTTTAATTGTTTTGGAGCGCTATTTAGGTTGTTATAATAGGGTAAGGTTTGCTCTTGACTGCAATTGCAAAACAACAGCAGGCTATATAAAGCGAACAATATTTTCGGGAACCATTTCATAAGCTGCTTTTTTTATTAACAGTTACGAGAATGCTGCACTAGTGGTTTTACGCCATAGTTACATTCATCATAATCTTTTCTTCAATAGCATCCCAAAGACCAACGCGTTTTTCTAAAGCAAGGATAGAGGTTTCGGTTACTTCTTGCCATTTTACGGCGTCATCTCCGCAAAGCTCGGTAATCATTTGCATTGCCATTGGACCGTGTTCGTCGGCATCGAGTTCGATGTGTCTTTCAAAATAATAAATGAGTTGGCGTAAATCGGTTTCGGGAAAATGCTTCTCAAAATTTCTGAGAATTTCAGTAAACATGGCCGGAATTAAATCTTCTCTACCAAACGTAAAGGCTGCTGCAATTTTATGCGATTTGCCTTCTTCAATGGTTCTAAATGTAAAATCTAAAAAAGCTTTCACATTTGGATGTAAATGACTTTGCTTGATGGCAACGAATATGTTTTGTAGTGAAAAGACATTCGCTATAAATTTTTCAATTTCTTGAGTATTGGCGCCACACGATTGCATCGCATTGATATACATTTCAAAATGACTTTGGCGTTTTCCATCTAAAGTCAAATCGCTTTCTTCAGCCAAAACAATTTCATTAATCAAATAACGCATTTCCGAATTTGGAGTCGCAAACCAAGGCGTTGTTGTACAAGTGAGTTTCGATTGCAGTGCTTTGAGCAGCGACATAAAATCCCAAACGGCATACACGTGCGTTTCTAAAAAGCCATGCAAATCTTCTAAAGTCTGCACTTTTTGATACAACGAATGCTGCAGCAATTGTTCTTTTTGAGTTTGAATACTATCGTTGATGGTTTGAATGGTCATAGCAATTTTTTTGTAAAAGTAAAAAAGCTTCCTGTTTCCAAGAAGCTTTTGTATTGAATTTATCGATACTTTAATAGTTTTTGACTCCTATTTAAAAGCCGGAATACCCGTAATATCCGCACCCGTAATGAGCAAGTGAATGTCATGTGTTCCTTCATAAGTAATCACCGATTCTAAGTTCATACTGTGACGCATGATTGAATATTCACCCGTAATGCCCATGCCGCCTAAAATCTGACGTGCTTCACGAGCGATATGAATCGCCATATCGACGTTGTTTCTTTTCGCCATCGAGATTTGTGCTGTAGTAGCTTTACCTTCATTTCTCAAAACACCCAAACGCCAAGTTAGCAATTGAGCTTTGGTGATTTCAGTAATCATTTCCGCTAATTTTTTCTGTTGCAATTGGAACGAAGCAATCGGTTTGTCGAACTGAATTCTTTCTTTCGCATAACGTAAAGCCGTGTCATAGCAATCCATTGCAGCACCGATAGCGCCCCAAGCGATTCCGTAACGCGCCGAATCCAAACATTGCATCGGAGCACCCAAACCGGATTTACCAGGCATTAAATTTTCTTTCGGAACTTTTACGTTATTGAAAACCAATTCACCCGTAGCCGAAGCACGAAGCGACCATTTGTTGTGTGTTTCCGGCGTTGTAAAACCTTCCATACCACGTTCTACGATAAGCCCGTGAATTCTTCCTTCTTCGTTTTTTGCCCAAACCACAGCAATGTCTGCGAAGGGTGCATTCGAAATCCACATTTTGGCGCCGTTCAATAAATAGTGGTCGCCCATATCTTTAAAATTCGTAGTCATGCCACTTGGATTGGAACC
Organism: Flavobacterium sp.; assembly: GCF_031411595.1. Taxonomy (GTDB): domain Bacteria; phylum Bacteroidota; class Bacteroidia; order Flavobacteriales; family Flavobacteriaceae; genus Flavobacterium. The sequence goes on from NZ_JANOBI010000023.1 coordinate 36,832, forward strand.
GTGATCCGGCTCCGTCAAACCAAAGCAACCCATGAATTCTCCTGTAGCTAATTTTGGTAAATATTTTTGGCGTTGTTCTTCGGTTCCGAATTTCCAAATTGGGTACATCACCAAAGACGATTGCACTGATGACGTAGAACGAACACCAGAATCACCGCGTTCAATTTCTTGCATGATCAATCCGTAAGAGATTTGGTCTAAACCGGCACCGCCATATTCCTCGGGAATGTAAGGTCCAAAACCACCAATTTCGCCCAAACCTTTAATGATTTGTTTCGGAAATTCGGCACGTTGTGCATAGTCTTCAATGATCGGAGAAACTTCGCGTTTCACCCAAGCACGAGCGGAATCACGCACTAATTTATGTTCTTCGGTGAGTAAATCATCCAACAAATAATAATCTGGAGCTTGAAATAAATCTGGTCGCATAATGTTTAATTTGGTTTACGAAAACGTTTGCAAATTTAAGGAAACATTTTCGAGAAAACAGCTAAGAATGGTTATAATTTTTTCGCGGCTTTGCGTCTTTGCGAGCCATAAAATAATTTCTCGCGAAGCCGCAAAGCCGCAAAGTTTGAAATGATTTAATTGTTTTTTTGATTTAATTTTTTAGGAGCCGGGAACCTGCTATCATTCCAATCTTTTGTGTCGAAAATGACACAAAAGGATTTTCCCTTCTATCAGGGCTAGGGCTACATTTTCAAATAGAAATCCTTCGTAAGGCTGATGTATTCCGGAGTATAGACGTGTCTTTCAGTTTCAATCACGAGTTCGTCTGTGGGAATATCAACGATTTCATGTCTGCTAAAAGCCAATAAACTTCTTTTGATTTCTGTTGTCGTCGTTCCTTTAACACGCGTAATTTTAATGGGAAATAAATCAAAGTCTTCTGCCAAAGCAATCAATTTGGCTTCTTCTTTATAAGGTATAATGACGGCAAAAACACCGTTTTCTGAAAGCAACAAATCGGAGGCTTCTACCAAATCTTCAAAAGGCATGGCGTCTTGAAACCTTGCTAAATCGCGTTGTTCGTTTTCGGGTTTAAAATCTTCGGAATAAAACGGTGGATTAGAAACAATCAAGTCGTACTCGTCTTCTGGTTCTTCGATGAATTCGTCGAGTTCGGCATGAAAACAAAACAGTCGCCCGCTCCAAGGGGAATTTTCGAAATTATCTACAGCTTGTTCGTAAGCATCTTCGTCGATTTCTAGTGCGTCGATTTGTTCGGCTGCCGTTCTTTGGGCCAACATCATCGCGATGATTCCGGTTCCGGTTCCGATATCGAGGATAGAAAATGGGTTGTGATTTACCGGTGCCCATGCGCCGAGCAAGACGCCGTCGGTGCCGATTTTCATGGCGGTTTTGTCTTGGTTGATGGAGAATTGTTTGAATTGGAACAAGATTGGTAGATTTTAAGATTATTAGACTGTAAGACTGTAAGACTGTAAGACTGTAAGATTTTGGGATTTGTGTGTTAATGGAATTGGGTGTCTAGCCCTGATGGTAGTGGAAATCCTTTTGTGTCAGTGTTTGGCGCAAAAGATTGTATCGGACAGCAGGTTCCCGGCTTCTTATTACACTACGTTCCATACAATTCGGCCGCATTGCGCCTCGGGTCTTAAGGTCTTATAGTCTTGAAATCTTACAATCTCCTAAAGATACATCTCGATCAATCCTTCGGGCAAATCCATGATAACTTTTTTGTTGTCGCGGTCGATTTTGACAAGGAAATGATCAATCATTGGGACTAATATTTCTACTTCGCCGTTGAGCACTTCGAACAAAGGTTGTGCTGTACTGTCATTGACTGCAACGATTTTTCCGAAAACGCCGAGACGTTGGTCTTCAATTTCGAAACCGATGACTTCGTGGAAATAGAATTTGTTGCCTGTGAGTTTCGGCAGCATTTTTAAGGGCAGATAAACAGCGCTTCCCAACATTCGGTCGGCTTCTTCTTCGTTTTTGACATCTTCGAAACGCACGCGTAGGAAATCGTTTTTGTGCAGGGAACTGTTTTCAATAAAAAATGGAACCAGATTGTTGTTGAATTCAACAAACACTGATTCCATGTTTTCATATAATTCGGGTTCATCTGTGTCTAAATAGATTAGCACTTCACCCTTGAAACTGAATTTTTTTGCGATTTTACCTAAATAGAAACAATCTTCTTTACGCATTATCGCTTGTCAATTAAGCTTCTGTTTCTTCGCTTGCTTCTTCAGCAGCTGGAGCTTCTTCTGTAGTTTCTGCAACCGGAGCTTCTTCAACTTCAGCAACAACTTCTTCAGCAGCAGGAGCTTCTGGAGTTTCCACTTCAGCAACTGGAGCTTCTTCTACTACTTCTTCTGTTGCAACTTCAGCTACAGGAGCATCAGCAACCACTTCGTCAGCAACCACTTCTTCTGTAGTTTCTTCAACAGCAGCTTCTTCAACAGCAGCTTCAGCTTGTGCAGCTACAGCGATACGTTTTTCGTTAGCTACTTTTTCAGCTTTTAAAGCTTTGGTTCTAGCATCAGCTTGCGCTTTTGATAAACCATCTTTTTTAGCATCTACTTTACCTGCTTTTGATTCTAACCAAGCCGCTAATTTAGCATCTGCTTGCTCTTGAGTTAAAGCACCTTTACGAACGCCACCATCAAGGTGATGTTTCAATAACGCTCCTTTGTAAGAAAGAATTGCTCTTGCTGTATCGGTTGGTTGAGCACCATTGTGCAACCATTGTACTGCGCTATCCAAGTTTAAATCGATAGTTGCAGGATTGGTGTTTGGATTGTAAGTACCGATTTTCTCTAAGTATTTACCGTCTCTTTTTGAGCGAGCATCTGCCGCTACAACCCAGTAAAAAGGTTTCCCTTTTTTACCATGTCTTTGTAATCTAATTTTTACTGACATAATCGTATGATTAAATTTTGAGGTACTCGACCTCGGTTAATTAAGGGCGCAAAGATACAGTTTAATTTGAAAAATACTAATGCTAAGGTTGTTTTTTAAAAAAGAAAAATCAAATAAAAATTTGAAGCAAACTGTTAAACTATTTTTTTTTCAAATTTTAATTAGAAAATATGTTTTAAAAAGCTATTTTTGTTTCTCAAAATTGGAAAAGTAATGAAAAGATTTCTTTGTTTTATAATTATTGCTTCGACTTTAATTTCGTGTGGAGAAGACATCAGCAATGATAATACAGGTGTTTTTAGAGGTGTTAAAGACAATGGTTTGTGGGAAGGTGGCAATGCTAAGGCTACTATTGGAGTAGGCAGTAAGTTGACTATACAGGCGGTTACTTTAACAGAAATTATGTCATTAAAAATTCCAATTCCACCGGCTACAATAGATCCAAGAAACCCAGCAACATTTGTGACTTACATTCTTGGTACAAGCACTACGAAAAAAGCATCTTATGTTTTAACGGCTAACGATACTCAATATGTTTATGAAACAGGCATCGGAGTGGGCGATGGAGAAGTAGTGATTTCGCAATATGATGGTTCTAGTATTTCGGGAACTTTTCGATTTAATGCTTTAAATGCTGATCCGAACTCAGAAGGACAACCTTTGGTTAATTTGCAAGATGGTGTTTTTTATAAAGTACCTGTAGTTTTACCTTAAAATCTGTTATTAAAAATAAATGAAGCCGTTTCAACAAAATTTGAGACGGCTTTTTTGTTTTATGAAAATACGTTTTGAAGCAAAGTTTTAATGATAACCACAAAAAAAGCCCTTCTTTTCAGAAGAGCTTTTTGTGCGGATAATAGTTATAGAACCTAACATTAGTCTAAATTAATTAAAATTAAAAAATCCTCATTTTATAGTACTTAACAAGCATTTATTTGAAATTTAATCATATTTAATTCTGTTGAATTAAGCTTAATTAATAAATTTAGGGGAATAATAGGGGAATTAAAAAATAGTTTTATATTTGAGAAAATATGAAATCATGGCTACCGGTAAATTTAGAATTAAGACAACCAACGATTGGAATACTATCTTTTACAGATTTAAACATAGTAATCAATTTGATATAGAATGTTCAACAGGAATTCAAATTCCCAACAAACGTTGGAGCGATTCTAAGCAAGAAGTTTTATCTACAAATGATGTTAACTATACTGACATTAATTCTAGGTTGAAAGGGCTTGATTCATCGATTAGAAAGGAATATGAAAATTCAAAACTTAAATCGGAAACAATAAATACAAGTTGGCTCAAAGAAAAGATTAATATCTATTTCAATCGGGAAACTAAAAACGTCGATGTTGACGCAATTATCTTTTTATCAAATTACATTGTTGCATTTATTGAAGAAGCAAAAACTAAGAAAACAAGAAATAACACTCTAATTAAACACAGAACGATTCAACATTACACCACAACTTTAAATAAAATATTGGCTTTCGAAACTCATACTAGAAGTAAATTAAAACTTGTGGATTTAAGCTTAAATTTTCATACCAAATTCATTGAGTTTTTAGAAACAGAACAAAAGCTTAACCCAAACACTATTGGCGGTTATGTTGATGATTTAAAATTGTTTTGCAATAATGCTGACAAAAAAGGAATTGCAATTTCTAAGGAATTTAAACTTTCCGAATTTTATACACCATCAAATAAAACCAAAGACATTTATTTGAATGAAAAAGAGATTAATCAAATATATAATGCTGTCTTTGAGCAAGATTATTTAGACAATGCAAGAGATTGGTTTATTATAGGTTTAAGAACTGGATTTAGAGTTTCAGATTTTCTAAAACTTACCCCAAAAAACCTTATTGATGGTTTCATTGAAAAGCAAACTTTAAAAACTGACTTTCCGGTAATTATCCCAATTCACGATCAAGTGAAAGCTATATTAGAAAAAAGGAATGGAGATTTTCCTAGAAAAATCAGCGACCAAAAGTTTAATGACTATATCAAAATTATTTGCAAAGAAATAGAACTGAATGAAATGGTAGATGGTGCTAAAATTGCACCGATTAAGTTAAAAGAGAATGGGAAGGAGGTAATACATCGTAAAAAGTTTGACAAATTTCCTAAACACGAATTGGTTACTTCTCATATTTGTAGACGATCATTTGCTACAAATTTATATGGTAAAATAGATACTTTAACAATAATGAAAATTACTGGTCATAAAACAGAAAGTCAATTTTTGGCTTATATAAAAATTACTCCTAGAGAGTATGCGGAGAAGTTAAAAACTTATTGGAAGAATGCCCAAATTGCATGAAATTGACTATCAGAAACCTAAAAAACAAAGGTTTTACAAATAAAATGTTTAAAATAGAACAGTAATTAAAATGAAAAATCTACGCTAGTATTTGCTCAACCTTACTTAATGCTTCTCTAAAATTTAATGCTTTAGATTTTGAATTAACATAACCATCTGTTGCATCATCAATTAATTTATTGATATAAAATATACCGGTATCCGATTTGGCAGTTTCCAATTTTGCTTTTATCTCTATTAATTTCGCAAAAGTTTTTTTATAGCCTTCAGTAGATTTTGAAAGATTTGAAACATATGTTGTAAGGAATGAGCTAAGTCCACTAAAACCAATATGACCCCTATCTTCAAGATAAATTATTTTAAACAGTTTTTCTAAAATATTATAGTCCGCAATAGTGTTGTAATGTGTATATGAGTTTTCTTTTAAGGATGGTATTGATTTTTGATTAAGAAATGAAAATAAATATTTTAAAGCATTCAAAGAATTTAGTTCGAACAAAATCGCAAGTGCATTGGAATAATAATAATTTTTTTCTGGGTCAATTTCCGCTTCTAGAAATTCTATTGCTTTTTTAATACAGAATTCGGGTTCTAGTTTAAAATCCATCATTATTTTTAAAGCAGACCAGCAGTGATGAGATTTAGCATCTACACAGCAATCTTTCAACAAATAAATATCATTTGTTAATTGATAAAGTTGTTCAAGTTTCTTGTCAATATTAAAACTATGACTAGCACTAAACAGATACTGCCTAATTTTATCGAATGTTGCAACAAGGTTATTATCTAACGCATATTGAATATGTTTTGATAAAGTAATATAGGTTAAATCCCGGTTCAATAAGTTATAAATTATTCTTTCATCAAACTGTTTTTTATCACTTATTCTTTTCGAAAGTTTTTGAAAGTTTTTATCTTCATCACTCGACTTCTCCACATCAAAAAACTCCATCGAGTTTAGATAAAATTCCTGAGACAATTCGAAATTTAATTTATGCATAAAGAACAGTACCAACTTCAATTTTTCATAATCTTCAAGTATGACGAAATGATTACCTTTAGATTGCATTATTTTATCAAATCTGATTTTTTGAGAAACTTTCGTACACCATAACTGTATAAATTCCTTTTGATTCTCTCTAACCACAAATCTATCTCCCGAATTTTTTAAGCCCTCAACTTGTGATTTAATTTTAGAGATGATTACTAATGGGTTTTTCAATATTTTCTTAACTTCATTGTAGTCTAAAGAATCCTTTATATCATAAATTATCCTGCTAAGAACTGTATAAGACATGTCGATTGTACTCCCATGTCCATTGTTGTCGTACCACTTCATATCGATGGTTCTGATTTTCTTTTCATCAATCAGTTCGCCATTTTCATCAAATATTTTTTTAATTTTTGACAACAATTTTCTTTTATTAAAAAGCAAGTCGAAATTTTCTTGTGCTTTATTATCACTTTTAGCTTTGACCACCGCAAATTCTTTTTCAAATAAGAATTGATGGTTAAAGGTAAAGCCTGCCTCAATCATAGTGTTATTAAATTTACCAGCCAACTCCCGATTACCATGATTGGCAATAACATTTCTGTAAAAATCCAAATCCTTACTTTCGATTGAACCGTCTTTGAAATTTTCAATAACAATATCAATGGTTTTTTCATTTGTAATCGATGCAAGGAAATAGCCGACGTTATTAGACGTAAAGTTTTTAATTAAATATTGAAACGCAGCAATTTGAGATTCTGGTTTACTTTTTAAAATCAATGTCCGTAGATAATTTTCCCGTAGATGGTATTTTGTTTTATCTTCAAAAGAAGATAATAAATCTACCAAAAAGCCTTCTTCAGAATTATCAAAATGCAAACACTTCTCTATTATTTCTTCTGCAAATTTGTTGTCACTAAAGTTATTTGTGTTTTCATCAAAATAGTACTTCGCAAATTCAATAAAATGTGCAGAAGATTTGAATCTTATGATTATTTGCTCGAGAGTCCAACTGTTTCCTCTCATCACATCATCTACTATATCTCTTGGTATAATTTTTTTATCACGTAAAAATTCATCTTTGACATACCAAAAGAAATCATCAATGGGTTCGTGTTTTTCAATTAAAGAAAGTAATGCTTTATTAATTTGTTTACTGGTTTCTTTTTTGAATAGCTCAAATATTTTTTCTAAATACTTGTTGTCGCTTTCGCAAAGTTTTTGATCGTATATAAAATCTAGAATATGCGATTTTATATCTTCTGTTGTACTTTTTAACAACCCAAATAAATCATTTTTTAATTTTTCCTTTTTGGAAGTCGGAATAGTAAAATGGCCAAGCAAATCTAAAGCAGAAATTCTTACGCGAAAATGACTTGTATTATCATTAATTATTGTGTTTAAATAATCGAAATTTTCTTCGCAATTGCCAAATTCAGCAATTTCCTTTACGCTTGAAACTTTACTATTATTAATCCAATAGGTCTTTTCAATGCATTCTGATTGGAAATATCCCTGAAAAACTTTTACCCTAAAATTGCTAATCCTGTTTTTGTCTGCTTTAAAGAGGAGTTCCGGCTGATTGTCAATGAACCATTGAACCAAAGAATCATACTTTGCATCACTCAAAATATTAATTAAAAAGGTAACTGTATTGAATAGAGAAGGGTGCGTTTTATCAGTCCCATCGATGAGGATAAATTTTTTTATTTCTTCAAAATCAAGACTAGATATTAATTCCGCAGCAAAATACTCTTGAATATTTCTATGCTCAAAAAAATAGTTTTCCAGACCCGGCTTTTTATCTATTAAGGGATTCTTTTTAAATTCATTAAAGTCACTTGTGTTGTCTTTAATCGAACAAAATAAATTGTCTTCCGTTATTATATTGCTTTTCATTAACTCATTAATAAGGGAAATTTTTTTGGAGAATTTTTTTATTAATGGAGTATTCAACTCAACTTTTTTCAGCTTATCATTTTTATCATGCGTCAATCTTGTGTTGATGTATGTTTCCCAAAGCTCAAAAGTATTAAGTGGTGTTTTTTTATATTGGTTAATATAATTTGCTAATATCTCAACCTGAAATGGAGTTTTTAAAAAATCATAAAGCATTTCATTAAAGCTAAGACTGTCAATTATAGACCCGCATTTATATGTCAATAATTTTAAACTTTTATAACGAGACAAATCTTTTAAATAATATTTTTTAAATCCTTTGATATCCTTGACAATACTTTCATAAACATTAGTCCTGCAACTTATTATGCATTTATATTTATCAGAATTATCTTCTTTGCTTAAAAAAACGACCAACTTAGATTTAAAATACTCAATATCTGCTATCTCATCGATACCATCAAGTATTAGTAATACATTGCTTAACTCATCGATTTGGGGTGGCAAATAATCTTCTATTGTATCTGTATTTGTAAAATCCCTCAAGTTTCTAAATATTGGAACAGAGCCTTGAACTTCTCCTGTTTTCCAATTTTTTAAAGCAAATGTCATGAGTTCTGTCGTTTTTCCTGTGCCGGGATTACCCAAGAGAAATATTTTACTTTCTTTTTCAAGAATTTTAATAAGCTCATTTGCCCTTTTATCTTCATCCCATAAGAAAGTATATCCGTCTGTTTTATCTTCTGAGAATTCTCTTTCGATTAAGTTGTCAGTTAACTTAATATCCCCAAGATAATTCGACTTGTCCTTCTCGGATATTAAAACTTTTTTAAATGGTTTTCTGGATAAAATTATACTCTTAAACCGCTCTATTTCTTTTTCCTCATCAACAGCAAAATCTACATCTTTTCCATATAGTTGTTTATAAAAGGAGTTGTTTAAAGCAAATAGTTCTTTGATACCATTTGACAGGTCTAATTGGTAATAACTGAATTTAAATTTTTCGCTTAATGTTGGAGATAATTTCTCTGAATTATCATCATTTGAAAAATTAGATCTAGGGTTGATGGCTATAAATAAATCATTTCTATCCAACGTATAATTTGACTCTAAGTTTAAGCCCTTTTTTAATATGTTACCAATCGCCACATCAGACTTATAATTTTTACATTCTATAAAAATTCTACTCTCATTGTAATCTTTAGAAATCATTATTAAGATATCAAATCCATTTTGATTTCCAGATTTCATAGGTAGTGTTTGTGTAACGGTAAAGCCAATTTTTTCAAATAACCAGACGAAAAATTCTTGGGTAATTATTTCGAAACTACTTCCTATTTGCTGACTTGTCATGGGATATAAGTGTTGTTTATCAAATGTAACTTTTAATACAATCGATTTATATTTTAATCACAAAAAATATGTGGGTGTCATTGGTATACCTCGTTTTTTAACAACCAATCATGAACCTAATTGAATTGTTTCAAGGATAATTGTTTCATGTCACACCATGAATAAAAAGATCTTATAAAATTTGACTAAATCAAAAAGTGCATTTCTCATGTTACACATTAAATAAAACAATCGTTGGAAATTGCATCAAATAAGGATTTGATTAGGATTCTCTATGGTTGAATGGTGATGTATTCCTATATGGGGAATTGACACGGCTGAAATCCTAAGTCGTAAAACTTTTTTTAAATATTAAATAATATGAAAAAGTAAAAATTTTCATGTCCGAAAAGTATCATCATGAATAAATAATTTGCCCACGTAAATATTTTATAACCAAATGAAAATATGTTGATTTTTTTCTAAAACCAACATATTTATATATAAACATAAATACTATGAAAAATAATACAAAACAAAAAAGACTAACTATGAAAACGACTAGAATTTTAAAGACGGTAATTATTCTTATAATTATAATTTATCATTATCAAAATCATGATTTTGAATCAATTGTTAAAAGTCTATTTTTCTTAATAGACGAAATTAAAATTCCAAACAAAGAAAAGGAAGAAGACAACGACAAATAACATTTTCCACCTATAACTTAGGTGTTTTTGTTATCATTAATTTTGAAACACTACCAGTTATCTATGATTGCTTTTAAACTTTACTATTATTAAATTTTAAGCCCAAAAATAAATCTTCAAAATACTGTGTAAAACACTAAAGCTCCTCGAAAAGCAAATCGTTTTTCTACCTAAGCGTTTCAAATGAGTTCGTAAAGTCAAATTGTTTCGCTCAATAATATTGGTGCAATATTGAAACCGTTTATGGATAGTATTAGGAATCAAAGCAGGATAAATATTTAATCGGTCAGTATAGATATGCTTGGGTGCAGATAAAATCAATTGGTTAACCAAAGGTTGAATATTCTCCTTTGTTTTAGCACCCAATACAAAGCCAACAATAGCCCTGCTTTTCCTTTCTATGGCATAAGTAATCCATGCAACATTAGTTTTATTGCCGATAAATGTCCAAATCTCATCCATTTCATAAGAGCATCCATTTTGTAAAAGTGGTTTTGGCTTTAATTTTTTTCCAATGGATATGATGCGGGTTAGAACCGTATTCTTTGATATATTCAGAATTCTGCCTATACTTCTGATGCCACAACTCTCTTTCAACAATGTGATTATTGAAGCATTGGTAGTATGTATATAAGCTTGATACTTATAAGTAGTTTGAAATTTATTTTGGCACAGCTTACATTTATATCGCTGTACTTTTGATTGAAATCCATTTTTAACAGATGTTCCGCTACACTTAGGGCAATATACTTTTTCCATCCCCTAATTTAATACACGTAGGCAAAACAAAGCCTCTATTCAGACAATCTAATAAAATTTAAATCTTGAAGGCATAGATTTCTATAAGAAAAAACAACACTTAGATTTTTTACTAGATGCTGTTTTTCAGCGTTTTAATTTCAAAATTAAGTGCATGCCCTAAGTTGATACATTACCGGCATCAAGAACTTCATTAAGAAAAGCTTCATTTAATTTGTAATTTTCACCATCTAATTCAAAATCATTACCTAAATACTTAGGATAATTATTGGAACTTCTTTCAAATTCATGTTCGTGATAATTATAATTTGGATAATCATTTTTTCCAATAACATAGACTTCTAATTTTACCAATAATGATTTTTTCTCTGCTTCAGATTTGGCTGAAAACTCTAACGAATTAAGAATATTAAAGAACGATTGTTTTTTCATTGTCAGATTAATTATAGTTAATCTAAGTTAATGAATTCAAGAAAGGAAAAGTAAAAAGGGGAATAATAGGGGAAGATAAAATTAAAAAATCTCTAAATCGCTATATTTAAACGTTTTAGAGATTTTTAAAGTGCGGATAATAGGACTCGAACCTACACGCCTTGCGGCACCAGATCCTAAGTCTGGCATGTCTACCAATTTCACCATATCCGCTCAATTGTGGGTGCAAATATAAATATAATTCTCAATTATCAATTCTCAATTCTCAATTTTTTTATCAGTGTTTATTTTATACATTTGAAACTATAAAACTTTCAAACCAACATGGACACTATAAAATCGTACGTGCAGCAGCACAAAGATCGCTTCATTGAAGAATTAATCGAATTGCTTAAAATCCCTTCCGTCAGTGCTGATCCTGTTTATTCTCAAGATGTTATCGATACTGCAGATGCCGTAAAAGCAAGCCTTGAAAAAGCAGGTTGTGATTTCGTGGAAATTTGCGACACACCGGGTTATCCAATCGTTTACGGAGAAAAAACCATCGACAAAAATCTACCTACGATATTAGTCTACGGACATTACGACGTTCAACCGCCAGATCCAATGGATTTGTGGACATCGCCACCCTTCGAACCTGTCATCAAAACCACCGACATTCATCCCGAAGGTGCTATTTTCGCACGCGGTTCTTGTGACGACAAAGGTCAAATGTATATGCACGTGAAAGCGTTAGAATATATGGTGCAATCCAATACGCTGCCTTGCAATGTCAAGTTTATGATTGAAGGCGAAGAGGAAGTCGGCTCCAAAAGCTTAAGCTGGTTCGTCGAGCGCAATCAAGAAAAACTCAAAAACGATGTCATCTTGATTTCCGATACGGGTATGATTTCAAACCAACAGCCATCCATCACCACCGGTTTACGCGGATTGAGTTATGTAGAAGTAGAAGTAACCGGCCCAAACCGCGACCTACATTCCGGATTATACGGCGGCGCAGTGGCCAATCCAATCAACGTTTTAGCCAAAATGATTGCGTCGCTTCACGATGAAAACAACCACATTACGATTCCGGGTTTTTACGACAAAGTAGAAGAACTCACGACAGCCGAAAGAGCTGAAATGGCCAAAGCACCATTCAATTTAGAAAATTATAAAAAAGCATTAGACCTTAACGATATCTATGGCGAAAAAGGCTACGTAACCAACGAAAGAAACTCCATCAGACCAACGCTAGATGTCAACGGAATTTGGGGCGGTTACACCGGTGAAGGCGCAAAAACTGTTATAGCCAGTAAAGCCTACGCCAAAATTTCGATGCGTTTGGTACCACACCAAGATTGGGAAGAAATCACCGAATTGTTCACCAAACATTTCGAAAGCATTGCTCCAGCAGGCGTGACCGTAAAAGTAAAACCACACCATGGCGGGCAAGGTTATGTGACGCCCATCGACAGTATCGGCTATCAAGCTGCGAATAAAGCCTACACCGAAACCTTTGGCGTTCCTGCCATTCCGGTGCGTTCGGGTGGTAGTATTCCGATTGTCGCGCTGTTCGAAAAGGAACTCAAAAGTAAAACCATTCTGATGGGATTTGGTCTCGATAGCGATGCGATTCACTCGCCAAATGAGCATTTTGGGATTTTTAATTACCTCAAAGGCATTGAAACGATTCCGTTGTTTTACAAATATTTTGTAGAATTAAGTAAATAAAATTCAACACGGATTTCACTAATTAGCACTAATTTTTTTCGTGTTAATTCGTGAAATCCGTGTTTATAATTTTTGGGCGTTACCACAAGGGTCGGGCTTTCCACTCTCAACCTTTTGTGACGGTGTTCCTCACAAAAGGTTTTCCACTACAATCCCTAACGCGGACCGAACAGACCAAGTAAAGCCATTGCAAAGCATAGGTTTAATACTTTTGCATAATCTCCATAATTTTTCGTGCAGGCTCTCTAATCTCAACCGCTTTACTGTTTAAATAACCTTCACTGTCTTTTTCTGTTAACGCTTTAATGGCGACATAGTAAGGAGCCAAAATAGTATTAAACCCATTTTCTTCAAGAAGGGTTGCCAGCCAATTGCCATACCCTAATTTGGTAACCACAGCTCCAAAACGCCACCAATCGTCTTGAGTATTGTTTGGCAATCGATCTTCAATTTTTTGAAAAGCATTTAGTAAATGTTCTTTTGCAGTACCTTCATTTCGTTTGTACAATTCAAATAACGATTTATTCAACCAATGTGAATCTTCAATCTCTTTATTGATGTCTTTATCCAAAGAATTAAATATATCTTCAGACTCTGTAAGCTTATTGATTTTATCTCTGTAGAGAAAAACCAAGTTATATTTTGCGTAAATATTATCCGGACTAATTTTAATGGCATTTATAAAAGCCTCCTCCGCTTTTTGATATTCTTGAAGATAATCAAGGTATAAATTCCCTAATCTATTATATAGGAAAGAATTATCTTCATTCAACTCAATGGCTTTTAAATATGCATCTTCCGATTTTTTATAGTCTTGAAAATGATCTCGATATAAATATGCTAATCCATTCCAAGGATTAGCATATTTATTATCAAACTCAATGGCTTTTAAATATGCATCTTCCGATTTTTTATAGTCTTGCAAATAACTTTGATATAGATTTCCTAAATTATACCATGGATAAACATATTTTTCATCAATCTCAATGGCTTTTAAAAATGCGGCTTCCGATTTTTTATAATCTTGCAAATAATCTTGATAAAGAACTCCTAAATTATTCCATGAGTTAGGGTCTTCTTTATCCAGTTCTATCGCTTTTAAATACGCTTTTTCTGCTTCATCGAATTTCTTCAAATTCACGTGATATAAATACGCTAAATCAAACCATGTATCAGCATCTTTATTATTCTTTTTTAACTTGGCTAAATAGGTTTTCTCTAACTTAATAAAGTCTGTTTTTTCTTTATCAGTTTCCGGCTCTTTACTCAATCCAAATTTTTCATATACTTCAGGATTGGTTTTGGCTTCTTCTTTTAGTTCGTTATGACATGCTTCTTTGATTTGTTTTTTTAAATTTTTGTCCGTTACTGCTTCGGCTAAAGCCAATTTATAGGTTATTTGGTTTACGTTTTCACTTTTTACAGACAAGCTGTTTTTTGCCACTTCATGCAAATCATCGCCATAAAAAGTTTCTAAAAACTTAGACAAACAATACAGTTCTTTCTTTTGTCTGCGGCTGCTTCTGCGCATTAAAAACCAAATATTAAAAAAACGTTCACTAATTTGATACGCACTGCCTTTGGCTTTATAAGCGTCTAATCTTTCTATCCATCCCAGTTCTACCAATCGTTTTAATTGTGGTGAAAGCTGTCCGTTTTCTAATTTGGTTTCGTTACGCAATTGCTCTAAATTCATTGGGTCCCAATGCAATGCAATGGCGTCAACAATAATTTGAGATTGGTTGGACAATTCTTCAAAACGAGCTTTATATAAGGGCGTTATTTCATCTAGTAACGCTTCTAAATCGTCGTTAATTTCTTTAGAAAATCCTTTTACAATAATTTTAAAAAGCATTACAGCCGTTCTTGGATTTCCACCGGTTAATTGGTGAATCGTTTTGAGTCGACCAATTTCGTCATGAATATTGGCTAAAACTTCTTGCGCATTCGTCAACTGGGCCAGATTGTTTAAAATGTCTAAAAGCTCTTCAAACTTTAATCTGTTTAGATGGGTTGTTTGAAAAGCATCATAAAATGGTGCTCCATAATTTATAGTATCTTCAATATCTACAGCACTGGCTCCTATTAAAATTGGCGCGTTATTTTGCATCAACCAAGCCCGTAAAATATGTTGTTCACTTTTATCTAGTCGGTCAAAAATAAAACTCATATTATCAATTAATAATACAGGTCTTTTATTAATCTTATTAGACATTTCAATCAAAAATTGAAAAGCTTGTCGGGCTACTTCATCATCATCTTTGCTTTTTTGAAGTTCTTTAACTTTTGAGTCAATTAAGTTTACTTCGTCTTTGCTTTTCACCAACTCTAATGCATCAGCCATCGCATCTAAGCTATTGAGCCAAAACTCTGCTAGGTTACTCAAATTGTATTGTTCTTCTGGAAAAAGTAAAGGAATGAATTTTGAATCTTTTTTTCTTAACTCAACTTCTATTCGCTTCAATAAGGTGCTTTTTCCCATGCCTCTTTGACCAATAAACAGGTAATGTTGCGGAATACTGTTGGCTTTTTCTTTTTTAATTTTATCCATTAGCAAGAGAAAATATTTTTGTCTAACTACAAATAAATTTTCCACGGTTTCATCATCCAATCGCTGCGGATTGTACAAGCCTAATTGGCTTAATGACAGTTGTTTTATTTTTTTCATCATTTTGAAAATCGGTTATACCAAAAATCTCTTAAAAGCGGCGAACGAAAGGCGTATTTTAATTCTTCTTCGATTAAATAACCATCGTTTTGTAGCATGTATAAAAGTTTACTTAAAATTGATTCTGTTTTTTCTTCATCATTAATCTTAGCGTTTAAAACGGTAAAAAGCATACCTCTGCTTTCTCCTTGTTTATTTATTGAAAGCCTTTTTAACAATAGACGCGCATAGATTTCCAAAACATTATATTCATTTAAGCGTTCTTCCCAAGTATTTAAGTGTTTTTCGCTTATTAATAATGTATAAGCTTCGTCAACAGTTTTAGTTGTTATTTCCCTATCCTCAACTTGAACTAAATGATAAAATTTAAAAAATAAAATTTGAATAAAATAGGGAAGTAGCCAACCTAACTTATTCAATTTATATTCAATTACTTCTTCAGAAAGAATAATTCCCTCTGATCTCGCTAACTCTAATAACAATTCTTTTGCTTTTTCTCTTTTAAACGCACCTATTGGATAAGGATCAACATCATTAAAAGTATAACTCAAATTATGTTGGTTGGTAAAATTGTCAATCCCAATAGAACTACAAAATATCCAGCGAATTTTTGTACCGGAAACTTGTCTAAAACTTCGTAACCAATTCAGAAAAAATTCAGCATTCTTCTTTCCTTCTTCAGGATCATTATCTATGAAGCTACTTAATACCACTGTTAATTCGTCAACCATAATCAAGGTTTCCTTTTCATGATTTAAAAGTTTTTTTAAGTTTTCATACACATCGCTTTTAGATGATCTCCATTCCAATGTTGCTTTTGCGCCTTCATATTCAATTGATGTCTTAATACTTTCAAGAATTTTTTCTATTTTATTTGCTGATGTATTTACAACCTTAGTCCACCAACTTTGACTAGTTAATTGTTCAACAAACTTTTTAACGAAGCCTTCTTCTGATTTTACTTCTTCCAAATTTATCTCTAAAGTGTCCCATCCATTTTCTTTTGCTTCCTTCAAAACTCTTTTAGCGAGAGACGATTTCCCTACTCTTCTTGGCGCAGAAAGTATAATGGAATTACCTTTTTTAATATGTCTCCAAACGAATTCTAATTCTTTTTCTCTTCCAAAAAAATCGTTTCCTTCAACTGGAGAGCCTGTAATATTGTTTATCATAAACTTAATTTTAAAACACAAATATACATATTTAAATATATGCAAAAATGAATATTTAATTTTATAATTCAAATGTTAAAACAAATCCTACATCTTATTTGTTTTTTGCTTCAATCCACCGCGACATATATTGGGTGCTTGCCATCGTGTGATGCATCAATAACGAACCGATGAAATTATCGTTTCGGTGTTTTTTTATATTCACTAACACTTCCAAAATACTTTCGATGAAATCAGTTTCAAATAAAGTTTTTTCATAGCGCTGATTCACAATCGCAATACCATTTTGTTGCGCCTTTTTCCAAAGCAATTCTTTTTGATAAAGCGCAATCGCAGCATCAACAATACTTTCAATGTCATCGGCAATCATGCCATTCCAAGGCAAATCTCCCGACATCGATTCCGCTCCAATGGTTGTGGTGACACTTGGTGTTCCGCATTGCATCGCTTCTAATAATTTCCCTTTGGCTCCGGCTCCAAAGCGAATGGGTGCTAAAACCACGCGTGCTTTTCGAACTACTTCTTTCGCATTTTCCGCTCTTCCTAAAACCAAAAAGCGGTCTTTGGGTTGGTGCAATTGCAATACTTTCTGGGACGGATAGGCGCCATAAATCAACATCGATGCTTCGGGAAGTAATTTGTGAATTCGTGGCCAAATCGATTCTTTGAGATATTGCACCGCATTCCAATTGGGTTCGTGCAAAAAGTTGCCGATAAAAACAAAGTCTTTTCGGTCTTCAAATTTCAACCAGTTTTCAGTGGTTTTAGTATTAATTTCATCAACCAAAAAAGGCAGATAATACAACAAGTTCTTATCAATTTTAAATTGATTTTGTAACAAATCCATTTCAACCTCAGAAATAATTAACGAAATATCAGAGCGTAAAATGCTTGCGATTTCTCTTTTGGCCACATCAGAATATAAATCGTCAAACTGAAAATCTTTTTTTTCTTGAAAATCTTTTTGTCTTGCCAAACGCAAACAATGCAAATCAACAGTTTCTAATATTCGCATAGCATTCGGGCATTGTTTTGCAACACGCCAACCAAATTGTTCTTCCACCATAAAGCGATCAAACAATACTATCGTCGGATTCAAACCTTTAATAAAAACATCAAAATTTGAGTCGTTGATATTAATGGAAACTTTTTCAATACCTAATGAAATCACATCAAACATAAAATCACTATACGAAGCAGCGCTCGCAAAAGTCACGGTCCAACCTTGTTTTTGAAACAAAGCAATCAGTTGTAGCATTCGCGTTCCAGCAGCCGAAGAATTGGGTTCCGGCCACACAGAACCAATGATAAGTATTGATATTGGTGTTTTCATATTGTCGTTGCAAAATAACACTTTTAAAAACAGAGTTTAAAATAAATTGCTGTGATATAACAAGCTGAAACTTTTGGCGTTACTTTTGTACTAATCATCATCATCAATCAGTTTCGGGAAACCGGCACTACTAATCAATCATCATGTTAAAATCCTTTTTCATCCTCTGTTCCGGAGCCGATAAAAATCTGCTACAAGATTGCTCCGAAGGCGAACAAACCAAATTTGTTGGTATTGGCGCAACTGTTTTCTTTACTGCTGTTATGGCATTTATCGCGAGCTCATACGCACTGTTCACTGTGTTCGACAGCATTTATCCCGCATTACTTTTTGGTGTTGTTTGGGGTTTTTTAATTTTCAATCTCGACCGGTTTATTGTTTCCACGATCCGCAAACGCGATAGTTTTTGGAGTGAGTTTTTGCAAGCTTCCCCAAGAATCATTTTAGCGGTTATCATTGCAATTGTAATTTCAAAACCATTAGAAATTAAAATTTTCGAAAAGGAAATCAATACCGTTTTACTCAAAGAAAAAAATGCCATGGCCTTGAATAACAAGAAAGAAGTTTCGAATTATTTTCAATCCGATTTAGATAAAAACAAAACAGAAATCGACAGTTTGAAATCTGAAATCACTAAAAAAGAAACGGAAGTCAATGCGCTTTACGAAACGTATATCACCGAAGCTGAAGGTACAAAAGGCACGATGAAACTCGGAAAAGGACCAGTGTTTAAAGAGAAAATCGCCAAACACAATCTTGCCAAAACAGAACTCGATACGTTGCAAAAAAACAACCTTATTAAAATTGCCGAACGCGAGAAAAAGACCAAAACACTACAAGCCGACCTTGATAGAAAAGTAACCGAAACCCAACCGATTATTGATGGTTTTGATGGATTGATGGCGCGCATCAATGCGTTAAATAAATTGCCATTAATCCCATCGCTGTTTATCATGTTGTTGTTTCTCGCCATTGAAACTTCGCCAATCATCGCCAAATTATTGTCTCCAAAAGGCGAATACGATTTTAAATTGGAAGATATCGAAACGGCATTAAAAGCCACTTTATCACAAGACAAATACCAGCGCGAATTGCTCGTGAGAACCAGCGCTTCGATGCATGATCGGGTTTATGAAGATATTGCACAAGACAAAAAACTGTACGATTTGCAACGCAAAAAAGCTACTGAATTGTTAGAGTTGCAGGCGAATGGGTTTTTGGAAAAACAGAAGAGAACTTTATAACCACATTGTTTTTTACCGCAAGGTTCGCTAAGATTTATAAATATGAAACCCGACAATTTATAGTTGCCGGGTTTTTATTTTAATATTATTTTTCATTGCGCGCTTTGCGTAAACCTTTGCAAACCTTGCGGTTAACCCTCTAAAACTTCGCCCTGAATTTTCTTCGTCAAGCTTTTAAAGACCAAGTCATACGAATGATCAATCAATTCTTTGAGGAAACGATCGGTCACATCGCGATTGACTTTCACTGTATTCCAATGGGTTTTACTCATGTGAAAACCGGGTTCGATGTCATCATACTGCGCGCGCAATTCTTCTGCCCGATCCGGATCGCATTTGAGATTCACCGCCGGATTGCCTTTTTCCCATTCCTTCAATGATGCCAAAGCAAACATTTTTCCGCCGACTTTAAACACTAATGTGTCTTGGTCAAAAGGTAAATGTTCAGTGACTCCTTTTTTGGAAAGGCAATATTCGAAGTAATTTTCAATATTCATTTGGATGATTTTTCTAGTGAACCTAGATGTGTGAATTTGAATCCCGTTTCATATTTCAATCCATAACCAAACAATCGATCCATGGATGAATGCGCGAATAAGATGATTCCAATTAATTGAACGATTGGATTTGAAATATAAATCCCAAGCAAATACAGCACAATCGCAATGCCGCGATGGTGAAAAACATTATACATCCATGCTCCGGTTTTATTGCCAAAAGCATAACCAACCATGCCAATATCGGGCGTGAGAATTAAAACTAAAAACCACCACCAAGCGTAATCCAGTTGGTTGAAAAGGAATATTCCCAAAAGGAATAAAGCAAGTTCTTCAAGTTGAATGATTGTTTTCATGATACTATTTTCTCCATCATTTTCTCCGGATGGGCCAACGGTTTAAATCCATATTTCTCATATAAGAAATGGGCATCTGAAGTCGCAAGCCGCCAAATTTTGACTTGCTGTAATTGCGGTTCTTGCATCATCGCATCGATTAATACCGAAGCATAACCTTTACCACGATGGGCTTCGTCAATAAAAACATCCATTAGATAAGCGAAGACTACATAATCGGTAATCACGCGTGCGAAGCCAATTTGTTCACCATCGAGATAAATGCCAAAGCAAAACGAATGGTCGATGGTTGTTTGCACTTCTTCCAACGTTCGTCCCGCTGCCCAATAAATATCTTTCAAGAAATGTTGAATGAACGGCACATTGAGGTGTGTTTTATCTGTTGAAACGGTAATCATATGGAATATAAAACGGGTTTGCTCGGGCTGGCGTCATTTTCAAACGAAGCGATTTGAATGTTGAGTAAATAATTTCCATCTTCAACGTCATCTGATACAAAAATCATTTCGGTAATAGTTGCATCCATTCGCGCATCGGCATTCAAATTATTAACATCTTTTACATTCCAGAATGCTTTGTGCGCGGCTAATTTTCCGTCGTCATGTTCTTTGTCAACACTAGGCAAATCAATCAGTAAATGATTTACGCCAATCTCAAGAAGGAATTGCGCAGCAACATCTTCGAGGTAAGGCGGATTGGTATTCGAATAATTTTGATGTAATTTATGTTCGTCGTTTGGCAAAGTCCGGATGATAATCGCTTCCGGTGTTTTTCCTGCTAGCGCTTTTTCGATTTGATTTTTAGTGATGACCCAATCCTCGGTTTGCCATTCGGGTGCTATTGAAACGAGTTCGGCTAAGAAAAAAAACTGTTTTAACGATTGATTGATACTATAAAACTCACGCGTAATATGCCCCAAACATTCAGTATGTGTGCCATGTCCGTGTGGGTTGAAAAAGATGTTGTTGAAATTCGTCGAGGAACTTCCTTCCGAAACTTTCCCAACCCAATCTCCAAAACGGACAGGTTCGATCACAGGTTTATCGATATACCAAGCGATTGGGTTTTTATCGGTATTGGTTAATGGAATCGAAATGTCGATGGGTTTTGACAGATTGACTTCGAAGTTTTGGTTTTGTGTGGTGATTGTAGCTTTCATTTTTTACCGCAAGGTTCGCAAAGGTTTAATTTATTTCTCGCAAAGTCGCAAAGTCGCAAAGAAATACATTGACAATATCTTTGCGCCTCTGCGCCTTTGCGTGATGACTATTTATTCCAAATTTATCAAAAATAAATCACTCGCAATTCCATCAGTCAAAAACTTTCCTTTGGAGGTGGTTTTTAGAATGCTATTTTCAATTATAAGCAATTCATCATCAAGGAATTTTTGTGCTTGTTGTTTTAAATAAACCAATTGTTTGCTGCCAAATTCTGTTTCAATGCGATTCAAATCGACACCCCAAATGGTTCGCAATCCGGTCATGATGTATTCGTTGTAACGATCCTGCATCGAAAGGATTTCCGTTTCATTCGGCAATTGATTTTCTTGAATTGATTTCAAATACAACGCATTGTTCGCTACATTCCAACTTCTTGAAACACCGTCGTAACTGTGCGCTGATGGACCGATTCCTAAGTATTTTTTACCGAGCCAATAACTCGAATTGTTTTTTGAAAAGTAGTTTTTCTTTCCGAAATTCGACAGTTCATAATGAATGAAATCATGCGCTTGGAGCGTTTCTGTTAAAATTACAAATTGCTCTTGAGCTGCTTCATCACTGGGTTCGACAATTTTCCCTGTTTGAATGAGTTTCTTCAACGCGGTTTTAGGTTCAACTGTCAAAGCGTAACTCGAAATATGCGCAATGTTGAATGACAACGCGGTTTCAATATTTTGTTTCCATTGTTCATTGCTCATGCCTGGAATTCCATAAATCAAATCGATTGAAATGTTGTCGAAATGCTTCGTGGCTTCCGTTAAACATGCTTTGGCTTCATCGGCATTGTGCGCGCGATTCATGAGTTTTAAATCCTCTTCAAAAAAAGATTGAATGCCTATCGATAAACGGTTGATGCGATTGTTAGAAAGTTCGATGATTCGATTGTTGGATAAATCGTCTGGATTGGCTTCGAGTGTGATTTCGGGATTTTCAGCAACCGTGTAATTTTCATAAACCGCATCAATCAAGAATTTCAATTCAGCAATCTCTAATACACTTGGCGTTCCGCCTCCAAAATATATGGTTTCTACGATTTGATTTTTAAATTCATTGGAGCGCATAGTCAACTCTTTCGCCAATGCCAAAACCATTTCGTCTTTCTTGTTCATCGAAGTTGAGAAGTGGAAGTCACAGTAATGACACGCTTGCTTGCAAAAAGGAATATGTATGTAGATGCCAGACATTTTGGAGTGTTCAGTGTTCAGGTTTTTAGTGTTCAGTGGATTCGGATTTGAAGATTATTCTTTTTTCGAACCAAACTTTTCGGGATTTAATATCATATAGTTGATGAGTCTTCCAACTTCTTGGCTTTCTGAAGTTAATTCATCAAAAAATTTTTCTGAAATATATTGACATGAAAATGCAAACGCTAACCATACTTGTGTTTCTGAGTTTTCTGCATCAGAATCGGTCAATTTGCTATAATAGTTTTTTGGGTAAATCCTCTTTCTATAGGCTTCTGCAATCGTTACCGGAACACTTCTGGAGGAACGTCTAATCTGATCAGTCAATGAATATGTTTCTTCTTTTGGAAACGATTTTGTCATTTCAAAAATTTTCATCGCCAAAGCAAACGATTTCTTATAAGCCAATAAATCCTGAAATGTCATCGATATCTATTTAAACTGAATACTAAAAAACTGACCACTGACCACTGACCACTACTTCTTAACCCGTTCCTCATTCTGTTTCACAAAAGCATCCCAACCCGTATAACTTTTCTCACCAACGATTTTACCGGAATTGAAAAAATGACAAACCGCAGCCGCCAAACCATCGGTGCTGTCGAGGTTTTTGGGTAATTCTTTCAAACCTAATAATTGTTGCAACATCTTGGCAACTTGTTCTTTGCTTGCATTTCCGTTTCCGGTAATCGCCATTTTGATTTTCTTGGGTTCGTATTCGGTGATCGGAATTTGGCGTGACAAACCTGCAGCCATAGCAACGCCTTGTGCTCTTCCGAGTTTGAGCATCGATTGTACGTTCTTACCGAAGAATGGCGCTTCAATCGCAATTTCGTCGGGATGATGCGTTTCGATGAGTTCTATGGTGCGTTCGAAAATGACTTTGAGTTTGGTGTAATGGTCGTCGTATTTGCTCAGAATTAATTCGTTGAGTTGCACAAATTCCATTTTTTTGTTGACGACTTTAATCAAGCCGAAACCCATGATGGTTGTGCCGGGATCGATGCCTAAGATGATGCGTTCGTTTGCCATGTATTTCTCGCTAAGGCGCAAAGGCGCAAAGTCTCGATTGATTCGTTATTGTAAAGTGTTTTGCTTTACTTTGCAACAATGATTGCAATTCCCCACAAAGCTAAACAATTCCTTGTTTTTATAATCAAAGTTTTGATTGTATCGGGCGCATTTTATTTTATTTACCGGCAATTGGCAGACAACGACCAACTCGATTGGCAAAAGTTTACCGCTTTGTTCCATAAAAACCAATCGGTTGGTGGGATTTTATTTTTGTTGTCACTCAGTTTTCTGAACCGATTTTTTGAAATTTTGAAATGGCAGAATCTCGTCGCTTCATTTGAAAAAATTTCTTTAAGTGCAGCAACAGCACAGGTTTTAGGAGCTTTAACCGCAGGAATTTTTACACCGAATGGTTTGGGTGAATACGCCGGAAAGGCTTTGTTTTTTGAGAAAGCCAAAACCAAGAAAATCGTGTTTTTGAATTTAATCTGCAACGGCATTCAAATGCTATTGACGGTGGTGTTTGGCGTTTTTGGGTTGCTGTATTTCAATGCCGAGTTCAATATCATTACGACTAAAACCATTGCGATTCTTTTCGGATTGTTGCTTGTATTAGTTGTTGCTTCGTTCTTCTTAAAAACCATTTCAATTAAAGGGTATTCGCTTGAAAAACTCGTGCATAAAATCAACCAAATTCCGAAACCAATTCATCAGAAAAATATCGTTTTGGGATTGTGCCGTTATTTGGTTTTCTCGCATCAGTATTACTTTTTATTTCTGGCTTTCGATGTGCATTTGCCGTATTTGATTTTGATGTCGGCCATTACGAGTATCTATTTTCTCGCATCGTCATTACCCAGTTTTCAGTTTTTGGATTTTGCAGTGAAAGGAAGCGTAGCCGTTTATTTCTTCGGATTGTTGGGCGTTAACGAATGGATTGTTATTTTTATCACGACGCTGATGTGGTTGTTGAATGTCGTGATTCCTGTGGTCATCGGAAGTTATTATGTGTTGAATTTTAAAATGAAATCCAAATGATGATTTTGATTTTGCTTTTGATTTTGTTGGTCTATGTGGTCACAATCGCACAACTCATTGTGGGTTTTGACAAGATTAAAACCACACACTTTACCCAAAGCAAACCCAAAACTTTTTTCGCGATTGTCGTTCCGTTTCGCA
Organism: Flavobacterium sp.; assembly: GCF_031411595.1. Taxonomy (GTDB): domain Bacteria; phylum Bacteroidota; class Bacteroidia; order Flavobacteriales; family Flavobacteriaceae; genus Flavobacterium. The sequence goes on from NZ_JANOBI010000023.1 coordinate 61,759, forward strand.
ATGAAAGCGCCAATTTACCGATACTCTTAGAAAGCATTAAAAACCTGAATTATCCAAAAGAGTTATTCGAGATTATTTTGATTGACGACTTTTCTGAAGACGATTCGGTGCGTCAGGTTTACAATTGGCGCATGGAAAATGGTGTGTTTCAAACAACGCTTTTAGAGAATATCCGATTGTCGAATTCGCCCAAAAAAGATGCGATTTCGCGTGCGATTCCGATTGTCAAAAAGGAATGGTTGGTTACGACTGATGCAGATTGCGTTGTTCCCGAAAATTGGCTGATGGCTTTGGATCAATATATTCAACAATATGATGTTGAAATGATTGTTGGTTCGGTTGTTTATGATTGCAAGAAATCGTTTTTGCATTATTTCCAACAATTGGATTTGATCAGTTTGCAAGGCGCAACGATTGGAAGTTTCGGAATGGGATTGGGGTTTTTGTGCAATGGCGCGAATTTCTGTTACACCAAATCGATGTTTGAGAAGCTGCATGGTTTTAAAGGGAATAATCAAATGGCGAGTGGCGATGATGTTTTTCTATTGCAAAAAGCGATGCATGAATATCCTGAGAAAGTACATTTTTTGAAATCTAAAGAAACGATTGTCCATACAAAACCGACGGCAAGTTGGACTGAATTGTTTTCGCAACGTGTGCGTTGGGCATCGAAAGCGGGTTCGTATCAAAGTGTGTTTGGAAGAGATTTGGCGGTGATTGTGTTTGGCGGAAACCTAGCTTTGGTTGTAGGTTGTATGTTAGCAGTTTTTGGTTGGTCTTCTTGTGCAGTTGTTGGAATTTTGTTTGGGTTGAAGTTTGTGGTGGATTGTATTTTACTTTATAAAGCCAATCGATTTTTGAGGAAGAAGCGCATGCGGTATTTGTTGATGGGTAGTTTGTTGTATCCGTTTTTTTGCGTAGTGGTTGCTGTGTTTTCTTGGTTTGGGAAATATGAATGGAAGGGAAGGCGGTTTTAGATTTCTCGATGCACTCCGAATGACAGGTTTCGAATGGATGATAAGACCTAGCCCTGATGGCAGTGAGCATCCTTTTGCGGCGGCGTTCGACGCAAAAGATAAAACGGACAGCAGGACCCGAGCTCCTAAAAGCGAACAGGCGAAGCAAATAGCTCCTACTTATGCGCTACATTTAAAATTACCGGAAGTATAAATTGTGTCTTTACAGGAATGCCGCGCTTGATGGCGGGATTGACTTTTGGAAAATCGATGAGTCGTGTTTTGATGATGCTGTCGATTTTGGTCGTGTCGTATGAAAGCGTGTCTTTGAATTGTGGCTCGAACTCGAATGTGGCGTTGGGTAACACCGTTACTTTTACGTTGATGGTATCGAGTTGTGGGTATAAAACACTCAGGGTATCGGTGTTTAATTTTTGTTGGATGAGTTGCGTGAGGTAATCAAAAAAGCATTGTTTTTTTTGTGTTTTGTCGACTACGGAATCGCAATTGGTGAAGTTTGGTAATTCGTCTACTTGATTCCAATTGATGCTTTTTAGCTCTTTTTGCAATAGTGCGTCTTGATCAGGAATTTGTCTGTTGACATACTGACACGATACGAAACTCAGAAGTAGTAGCAATAATAGTGGAATTCTTTTTCTCATATTCTTTAGGCAACCGGTTCGGTCTAAGACGGACTAAAAGTACAATTTTATTTTAAAAGTTAGAAAAATAGTTGTCGGTTGTGGGTTGTTAGTTGGTTTTTTACCGCAAGGTTCGCAGAGTTTTTGTGTTGTAATTGACGCAAAGAACGCAAAGAGTACTGTTTATCTTTTAAGTAAATAAGGTTTGATTTCTTTGATCCAGATATCGTAACCGAGATTGTTCATGTGTATATTGTCTTCGCGGAATAATTCGGGTTTTGATTTTCCTTCGGGTGTTAGCATCAAACTGTATACATCAATAAAATGGATGTTTTTTTGAGTGGCGATGTAATCACGGATCAGCTTGTTGGCCTCGATTACTTTTGTTAGGTATTTTTCTCTTGACGGGCTGGGTTTGATTGAAATATAAACGATGGGCGCGTTGGGTAGTCTTTCTCTTATGAGTGTCAATAAATGTTTGGTGTCTTTTAGAACGGTTTCGCTCGTGGCTTCATTGGCGATATCATTTTCTCCTACATAAATAAAAATTTGACGCGGTTTGTATGGCGTTATCAAATCGTCAATGTAATACGTTATGTCCTTAATTACGGCGCCACCAATACCTCTGTTGAGCACCGCGTAGTCTGCAAAAGTTCTTTCCAGATCGTTCCAAAGTCTGAATGAAGAACTTCCGATAAATAAGATGGGTTCTTTTGGCGGCGCATAAATCTTATCATACTGCTTGATGGTTTGGATGTCGTTTTGAAACCTCGAGGCATCTTGCGAAAACAGTAGGGAAGTGCAAAAAAGAATGGATAAAATATGAAGGAAAGTTATTTTTTTCATGATGTAGACTTGATACACGAAAGATAAGGGAATTGCCCTAAAAAACAAAAAAGCCATCCACAAAAGTGGAAAGCTTTTCATTGGTCTAACTACTAAACCTGCTACGAGTTACAAAGTCGTAGCGAAAACAACACAACTATCTTTAGGCGTTCGCCTTTTGGGACAAAAAAGGTTTCCGTTTCCGAAAACCTTTTCCCCAATTTAGCGGTCTGGACGGGACTCGAACCCGCGACCCCATGCGTGACAGGCATGTATTCTAACCAACTGAACTACCAAACCTCTGCATAATTGCGGTTGCAAATATAGGATACATTTTTGTATCTGCAAGCGATTGTGTGAAAATATTTTAGAATTTTAAAACCGATTAACCAAAGGTTTGTTTTTCAACCAAGTATGTCGTGAGTATCTTTTCGAAATCTGCGCCAACATTTACAGGAACGTACTTTATTTTGTTCTGCGCGCAGGTTTGTGCCAATTTCTTGAAGTAGCTTTGCACGTTTTCTTCGTAGATTTCTTTTACGTTTTCGGCGAAAAGGGTGACTTCTTCTCCGTTTTCGATATCGATGAATTTTCTGGGTGCGTTGTCATAATCGAAATGAAGCTCTGTTTTGTCATCGATAACGTGAAACAGAACGACCTTGTGCTTGTCGTGTTTGAGGTGTTGCAGCGCATTGAAAAGTGCGTTATCATCTTTCGATTGCAACATATCGGTAAACAAAATAATCATCGAACGGCGGTGGATTTTCTCAGCGATTTGATGCAAGAATGTAATCGTATCGGTGGTTTTTGTTGTTGTTGGTGCTTCGAGAAGATTTTCGAGTTTGTTCAATAGCATGCGTTGGTGGCGGTCGCTTCCTTTTTCGGGGGCGTAATATTCGTACGTATCGGAATAGATACTCATGCCTACGGCGTCGCGTTGTTTTTTGAGCAAGTTCATCAAGACTGCAGAAGCCAAGACTGAAAAACCAATTTTACTTTCGTAGAAAGGTTGGTCTTCTTTTAGTTTTGGGTAATGCATTGATGAGGAATTATCGATAATCAAATGGCATCGCAGGTTGGTTTCTTCTTCGAAACGTTTGGTGTACAGGCGGTCGGTTTTGGCGAACAGTTTCCAGTCGATGTGTTTGGTGCTTTCGCCTGAATTGTAGACTTTGTGTTCGGCAAACTCAGCAGAAAATCCATGAAAAGGCGATTTATGCATGCCCGAAATGAAACCTTCTACGACTTGGTTGGCAAGCAGTTCGAGATGTTGGAAGCTTGATATTTTTTCTAATTGCGATTCGATGTTCATGCTTCAAATGTAATGAAACGTTGTAGGATTAAAAAATTAAAAATTTCTTAAAACCACGAAGCGTTCAACCTAGCCCTGATGGCAGTGAGCATCCTTTTGTGCCGGCGTTTACTTCGTCAGTTCGCCAAAAGGCTCGGGTGGCGCAAAAGATAAAACGGACAGCAGGTTGGAATATTCGAGATGAAAACAGGCGTAATGCTCCTAAACTTTAAAAAAGCCCGACTGATGCAGCACCTTTAAGGGAGTTATTGCTTGATGAATTTAGCGCTAGTTTGGCCTTTGTCTGAAAGGATTCTCAGGAAATAGTTCCCTATTGGCAAGCCTGATACATCGATGGTTTTGTTGGGGTGAATTTCGGTAAGGATTAGTTGCCCAAGCTGGTTGTAAATACAAATCGAATCGATTGCGAGACCTTGTTTCGAATCAATGGTCAGTATCTCTTTTGTTGGATTTGGCGATAGCGTGAAGTAAGTATTGCATTCAAAATCGGGTATGCCGAGCAATTGAATTGTTGTTACAGCAGTATTGGTTTGGATCGGAGCGTTGTAATCAAAATAAATCTTGGCATCATTGCTCAAAGAATCTCCGGGAACGAGTGTTGGTTGGGTTTTGATTTTAAAGGCAACATAGCCGTCGTTATTGGCATCATCAAACGGAAGATTGATGTTTTCGAAGATGAATTCTACGGTATTGGGTTCGGATATTTTTGTGGTGAATGACTGGCTGACATCAATTGGGATTAAAGAAGAAAGGTCGAATTTGGTCGTATCGATGGTGTCTTTTACAACAATATTTTGCGCTGCTGCGGTGCCGTTATTTTCAAAATGGATGATGTAATGCACATATTTGCCAATCATTTCAGGTGCAATGGAACTTCCTTCAAGACAGATTTTGTCGTTAGGATCAATAGCGCTTACAACCATTTGGTGAACGGTACTTATATTGTCGGAAGGAGTTTCATCTGTAGCGCCTGTAACTGTTGCCGTATAGATTAAAATATCGCCTGGGTTTAAAGGCGGGGTTTCTATTGGTGAATTTAAATTGAATACCAGCAGTATTTCCGCTGATTCAAAAGGTTGGAGATTGGCAAAATTCCACGTCAGCAAATTGGCGCTTTGTGAGGCAACCGCAGGAGTGGAGCTGATCAAATCTAAAGCATTGTCAAAATTGAGGCTGACCGTTCCCGATTGTGCATGCGTTCCTTTATTTTTGTAGATGATTTTACAACCAGTATTAAAACCCGGACGTGCGCCAAACAAAGGAAGGATAGTCACTTCCAGATCGTTGTGTGTTCCGTTTGGGGTGATACAGAAATCCTGGGTAAACGGACTCACATCAGCTGGGAAAGTAGCGCTGCTCGATGCTGGCGAAATCGTAAAATAGAGTGGGTTCTCAAGTATAGGTGTCAATGTATGCGTACCGGCCTGAACAGCATAATGGTAATTTCCGGACGCATCTGAAATGATGGTGGCGTTGTTGACTCCGTTTGAAAACAATATTTTCGCATGCGGATAAATCAAATCTGAAGCATCGCATCCATTCAAATCGTTGTCGTAGGTGGTATTTCCTTGTATGGTATAATAGGCACCGCCCTGTGTAAAAGAGCAATAGCTGTTGGTATGGCAATTCGTATAACCATAGGTGGTTATTTTGGTTTCAATGGCTGAAAGTTGACTTTCATCGGCACAGATGTATTCTAAATTTGGGTTGGTTGCAAAATTGAAAATGGTTTCGTTTTTCCCGTTTTTCATAAAGATCGACTGGAGCAATGCATTGCTGGAGCAATACAAATAGTTTAGCACAGTAGAATGGCTAACATCTATGGTAGTGAGGAGTGTGTTTTCGCATCGCAAGTCATAAAGCGCTGCGGCGTTACTGAAATCGAGTACTGAAATCGGATTGGCCTGGCAATAAAACGATTGCAACTGTGGCAAACTGTTGATTGCCAATTGATCAATCTGATTGTTTTGGCAAAGTAATCTGTAAATCGCCGGACATTGGCTTACCTCTAATGCGGTTAACAAATTGTCATTGCAATCGAGTATTTGAAGGTTTGATAAATGGGTTATGTCTAAAGATGCAAGTTGGTTGAATGAACAATTGATTGATTTAACATTGGTTGTCAGGCCAAAATTTAATTGGGTCATTGTGTTGTATGGGCATATCAAGGTTTCAAGGTTGGTCAGACTACTTACATCAAGCATCGAAATCTGGTTCCAGCCCAAATACAATGTTTTCAATTGTGGCAAATGGCTTAAATCTATGGTCTGTAGTAAATTATAATTGCAATAGAATGTGCGTAGATTGGGTAGGTTTAAGTCGATTGTTGTTATGACATTATGCGTACAGTTCAACAAGTAGAGGTTTGTAAAACTATTAATTCCTTCCAATGAAACGATGCTGCCTATATTGTTGACGTCTATAAAAAAGGCTTGTTCTGCTTCGACCACTTCAATTTCGCCGTTATTGTTGGCGTCAATTTTAATATAATGACCGTTTACGTCCTTTACAATGGTATTTTCGGGGGCGGATGCAAGTAGTTTTGCTTTAAAATTAGCATCAGGAATACTGACTATCTGAGCATTCATTGAAGTTATGAAGTAAAAAAAGATTAGGAGTAATGAATATTTTTTCATGTGTTGGAATATTATGCTGTGATCTTGTTGGCTTCCTTGACTTGGTCGGTATTGACTTTGTTAAGTTTATTTTTTAAATATAATTCGCGTTACTGTTTTTTCAGAAATATTACATTGAATTAAATACATTCCTTGGGTTAAGTTTGAAATATCCAATTCCTTATTGTCAACGGTTTTTTGGATAATGATTTCTCCTAAGAGATTATAAACTTTTACAACAAAAGGGGTGTTTTCTTGCCTATCGAAATTTAATAAGTTGGATGTTGGATTTGGATATACTTTTATTTCATCATTCAATGGATTGAAGTTGGTTGAAGTTAATGTTGTTGCATCAAATACAAATATTTTCCCATCATGAGTTGCAAAATAAACCTTATTGCCATCGACCGCTATACCTCCTTGCGATTGCCCGTCATTGAGTCCTGTAATACAGGTGTTAAAAAGCGACCAATTAATGCCATCTGTTGAAGTATAAATTCCAATGGTACCAGTTGGTACTGAATTATTACTACCGGAATGGAAAAAAACATGCCCATTGGCCGTGGTTACTATTTTAGAGACTTGTAATCCAGATCCAATAAAATAATCTTGAATACCACTGATTGGTGACGTGGAGTGGTTGGTCATATTAGCAAAACCCAGCGATTGTGTCCAATTGACGGAAAACATATTGGTTCCGTTAAAAAGTAGATTATTGTCAAAGGTAAAGCCAATTGCTCCTAGGTTACCGGTGTCAGATAGCGGACGCATCGGACTTGTTGTGTTTTTTAAAGTAGGGTTAGTGGCTTGGCATACAAAGAAATCAGCCGGATGAAAACTGGCACCATTATCATCTGAATAGATCACTCCCGCACCTTCGGTTCCTGCATACAATCGACCATTGCTATCTACGTTAATACTGTAAATGGCCCCGTCAATCGCATTGCCACTGTAGCTAGGATAATAACAAGGATAAGCACTTTGCACCAATGCAGATTCATCTATTTTTATAAAACTCGAGCCATTATCGGTGCTTTTGAAAATATTGGCCCATTTGGCACCTACCCATAAATTCCCATTGGGTGATTTTGCCATACAGAATGCTCCTAGAGAGGCAGGAAAATCTACAGCAACACTGCTCCAAGTATTGGTGGTATTGCTATACTTAAATAAAAATGGTTCTGAAGTATTAGTTCTAAAAACACCTACAATAGGTTCGCTAGCCGAATTACTAATAATAGCTTGAATATTATTTGTAATACTTACCGGAACCGGTATGGTGGGCATTGGGCTAAAAACACCTGTAGCCGAATTGGTATTGGCTTTGTATATAATACCTTTAGGTCCCGGGCCCGCAACCAAACCATAAAAGATGTCATGATTTGCAGCCACTTCAAGTTTTGGAAAAGATCCTGCCGGTAATCCAGTAGCCCATAACTGCCAACTCTGTGCATTTGAATTCCAATAGAACAGCAATAAAAGTAAGGTTGTTATCATGTTTTTCATCTCTTAGTCTTTGATTATTAATTTGGTAGTTAGCGTTGCTTTGTTGTTTTCAATTAGTTGTAAGAAATATAAACCACTTGGTAAATTCTCACGAGAAAGAGTCATTGTCTGTCCCGAAAAATTGTTTATGGTTTTAACTTTTTGCCCTTGTAGATTATAAATATTTAGGTCAGCATTTATTATTGTCGCAGTAAATGAAATTGTCGCAGAAGAATCAAAAGGGTTAGGGTAAATAAGTGATTGCGGGCTATTGTTGCTTAATTGGCTAAACCCTGTTGAGAGATTACAATCTGCAAAAACACCTGAAAAGCCCCATCCCAAACCACTAATTCCGGTTATAGTAAAAGAGGTAATATTTATTGCATTTAACTGAACGTCTTGAAATGAATAGTTGCCCTGAGCGTTACTGTTTGTTCCAACCAGATTTCCGTCTGAGAATATAATTCCATCAGGTCCCGGAGAAACCCCGCATGCTTCTTTGGGGCTATACGATGCTGATGATGAAGTCAATGGATAACTCACACCATTGATACTTATAGAAGCTGCGTCATCGTCATTCATTCCCCATATTCTAAATGACGGATACGATTGCGGGTTTATAAAAGTAACGGTAACTGAATTTCCATTACCTGATAACCAGCGTATAGGCTCAATTGACGAACAATCATAGCTTTGAAAAGAACCTCCGGAAAAACTATAAGACAAAATATCTGTTGCCGTTGAACTGGAAGGAATGTAGTGGCATTGTGCATTTGAAGTAAAGCCAATAAAGGCCATTAAAATTGTAAAAAGTAATTTTGTTTTCATTTTATTGTCTTTTAAGATTTTTGGATATAGACAATTTTACTCCCAACGTTTTGATCAGTCAGCAATAATTAGTTTGTTTCTAAAAATAATTTTATTGTCTTGTGTTAACATAAAAAAATACAATCCGCATGTTAGATTTTGACGTTGGAAAAAAAATGACTTTCCTGAAATGTTGTTTAATTGATAAACTTGTTTGCCAATTAAATTGTAAACGGTTAAAGTTGCATTCTTCAAAAAAGTATCTGATTGAAAAGTTGTTGCTGTAGAAAATGGATTGGGAAATGCTTTAATTTCGATGGTTTGATTATCAATAGAGTTTATTCCTAAAGGGATTGTATTGTTATATCTGGCTAAAGCAAATTCAACACCATTGACCCTGCTACTTCCTGCTACCACAATTTTGCCGTCATTTTGTATGGCTACAGCATATCCATTATCATCTTCAGGGCCTATTGGAGTAGTCGTAATTCCGTCGGTACCGAAGGTATTGTCTAAACTACCATTGGTGTTGTAACGGACTAAAGCAAAATCATTATCGATGCCATTAAAAGTTTCTCCTGCCACCAAAATTTTGCCGTCACTTTGTATCAGCAAAGCATGGGCGATATCGTAAGATGCAGCAATAGCGGTAGTAACCCTTCCATCGCTATCAAAAGTGGTGTCGAGACTACCGTTGGGGTTATAACGAACCAAAGCAAAATCATTATCAGTGCCATTATCACTGAATCCAGCCACGACTATCTTGCCGTCATTTTGGAGAGTCAACGCAGTTCCTCGATCATCAGAAGTTCCTATTGCAGTCGTAACAATTCCATCGGAATCAAAGGTGTTGTCGAGGCTGCCATTAGTATTATAACGGACTACAGCAAAATCTTTATTCGTACCGTTATCACTGTATCCTGCCACCACAATTTTACCATTGCTTTGCAGGACTACAGCAGTTCCATAATCATCCGTTCCGATAGATGTAGTAACGATTCCATCGGAGTCAAAGGTGTTGTCGAGGCTGCCATTTGTATTGTAGCGGGCCACCGCTATTTTAGAAATACTGCCATTGTTGCTATAACTATTTCCTGTTACCACAATTTTGCCATCACTTTGAATGGTTACTGCGTATCCGTAAGCATCAGTTTCTATAGATGTTGTTACAATTCCATCGCCGCTGAAGGAAGTGTCTAAGCTGCCATTACTATTGTAACGAACTACAGCGAAATCATCATTAATGCCACTATAGCTATTTCCAGCAACCACAATTTTTCCATCACTTTGTATGGCTACAGCATATACATAATCGCCGGAAGTCCCAATGGCTGTAGTCACTATTCCATCAGTATCAAAAGTAGTATCTAAACTGCCATTGGTATTATAACGGGTCAGAGCGAAATCATTATTCGTGAAATTATCTCCATAACGATACCCTGCAACGATAATTTTACCATCACTTTGAATGGCTACAGCGCGTGCAAAATCATAGCTGTTTCCTATTGGAGTCGTGACTAGTCCATCGGTATTGAAGGTTAAGTCTAACGAGCCATTCTGAGCCAACGAAGGCAATGCATAAAGCACAGTAAGTATTACCGTTATTCTAAGTAGAGTCATTTTATTTTTCATTATTAAGCGTTTTTATATAATGCTATTACAATTGTATTTGAAGCAGTGCATAAGCATCTTTTCGATTTTATTCCAATTTATTCTACAATAATCGACTTGGTAGCCTTACCATGATTTGTAATAACTTCGACATAGTAACTGCCTTTAGGCAAGGTCGCCAAAGAAATATTATTCTTATTATCTGTAGCTATGAGTTGCCCTAGCGGGTTGTAAATATTGACTTTTTGAAGCGACTGATTTTCGTCCAAAGTGATATTGATATCTGATTTTGTCGGATTAGGGTATATTGTAAAAGCATCAGACACAAAAGAATCATTTGCTAAAATAGAGGATAAGTCATACACACGCACATGGCCTGAATTCGCTCCGCCTCCATCATTAGCATAAGCACCATTAGCTAATACATTTTCATTCGAAGACAGTGCAATTACTCCTGAAAAATCACCCGCTGCCTCTCCGTAAATTCGATTTCCTAAAAGCGTCCATACACCAGATTGATTTTGATATATTTTAACGATTCCGGCATCAGTTGCGTTGGCATCAGATTTAGGAGCTCCAACAACCAAGACATTTCCGGATGACGATAAACAAATAAAAGACCCCAACCATTCGCCAGCGACATCTCCAGTAATTTTTGCTCCAACTTGTTCCCAAATTCCAGATTGGTTCTGAAATACTTTAACACTTCCGGCTACGGTACCGTTTGTATCATCGGAGTAAGCACCAATGGCCAATTTGCTCCCGTCTGATGATAATGAAACACAACCTCCAAAAAAATCACCTGCTGTTTCTCCAACGATGTTCAATCCTATTGGTGTCCATACACCTGATATGTTTTGATAAACACTGGCTCTACCGGCGCCATTAAGTGGTGCTCCTATAGCCATAATGTTTCCATCAGAGGATAAAGAAATACTATACCCTAAATAGTCATTTACCGATCCATAAATTTTATTTCCTAATGGTGTCCAAACTCCCAAGCTGTATTCAAAAACAGTCACAACACCTGAATTTGTTCCGTTGGAATCATGAAATGGAGTTCCAACAGCAAGTATGTGCCCATTTGAAGATGTCGCAAGAAAACGTCCGAATTTATCTCCTGCCGCTTCACCATTGATGGTTGATCCTAATTGCGTCCAAACTCCAGATTGGTTTTGAAATACTTTAACGGCTCCTGAATCCAATCCGCCTGCATCAGATTTAGCTATCCCAACCGCTAATGTATTGCCATCAGCCGATAAAGAAACACTAGACCCAAACACATCTTCTGGCATATCTCCATTAAGGTCTGCCCCAATTTGCGTCCAAACTCCTGAAAGATTTTGATACACCCGCGTGCGTCCTGAATTCGACCCATTCCCATCGTTAAAAGGAGCGCCAACCGCCATAATAGTTCCATCTGACGATAACGATACCGTCGCTCCAAGTTCATCGCCGGAAGCCTCACCATCAATATCTGATCCTATTTGGATTTGAGCTGTCATAAGTACAGTGGTCAGTGTCATGATGATGCTTAAAAATAATTTTGTTTTCATATGCTAAATTTGTTTTGTTATTGTCTTTAATGAAATAGTTGTTTTATTCATAAGTCACTAAAATGCGGAATGATTTTGATAAAATATTACCCGAGTTCCCTGCTTTATTCCATATCGAAATATTGGTGGTCGTGACATAATAATCATACTCATATCCTGCGGATCCACCATAAGAAGGCGGTATGCTATTCCCCGGAGAGAAATCAACCAATACTGCTACCGATAAAATTTTAGAACTGGTCAGTCCATGATTTACACTTACTTGACCGCCTTGTGCTCCCGCTGTAGTTCCCGTTAGTTTTAGCATTTTTACAGCCGGAGCCGAAGAACCTAATTTCGTAAAGCCGTTGACTTCGAGTTCAGATGTAGGCGCCGTCGTGCCTATACCCACATTTCCGGATGCCGTCAATCGCATGACTTC
>NZ_JANOBI010000024.1:0-83745 GCF_031411595.1 Flavobacterium sp.
CATCTTCAATATCAACCCATTGTTTTCTGTATAACAATCCGAAAGACAGATTCTCTTTCGAACCTGCATATGCAGGATTGATGACGTTCATGTTATACATATACTGCGTGTAATGAGGGTCTTGTTGGGCGTTGGCATCGATGCTAAAGAGCGAGGCAAGTAATAAAATCAAGTAGGCTTTTTTACTCATGTTTTTATATTTTTTTTGGTATTGCATCGCCAATTCGCTGGCGCTCGGGTCGTGAATCTTCGATTTCATGGGTTGTGTTTTAAAATTGGTCACTAAATGTATTGGTTATTTGTTGATGTATACCCAGCCAGTTTTCGCTTTGCCGGTTTCAAAATTAATTACATAATAATAAGTTCCGTCAGGCAGTTCTTTGCCGCTATTGGTAGTTCCGTTCCATTCTTTTTTATAATTTGATTTAGAATACACTTCAGTTCCGTATCTATTGAAAATTTGTAACTGTTTTACATTTAAATTACTCAAATCGAAAAAATCATTCAAATGATCTGTATTAGGAGAAATTCCTTTTGGGATTTTACAATAAATAGTAGGAATATTGATTGGCTGTTCTCGACTACATCCATTGTCTAGAACCACCAATTTATAATCTCCTGCTGTTGTAATAATTACCGATGGCGTGGTTGCAATAGCTACATTTTGGTCATTATACCAAGTAAATGTAGTGCTTTCAGTTTGTGAAAAATCGGTGCTCAAAACAAAATCAGTTCCGTCGCAACCAGCGTTGATGGTAAATTCCGGAACTTCTATAATATTGACTTTCAACACAAAATTGGTTACGCAAGTATTGACTGGATTGGGCGTAAAAGTATAAACGGTAGTACCTATCAACGAATAACTCAAAGTGGGGGGTGCCCATAATCCATCAATGCCATTATTTGAGGTAGTCGGCAATACAATTTCAGGGACTTCGATGAGAGGATTATAACAGCTTGTGATATTGGGCCCTAAATTGAAATCAGGGATGAGGTTAGCAGTAACTATAACTACTTCCAGAGTAGTGGTTGTAGCGCATTGTCCGGAATCTGGTGTAAAAGTATAAGTTGTAGTTGCCATGTTGTTGAATATTGGTGTCCAGTTTCCGGAAATTCCTTCAGAAGAAATTGTTGGTAAAGGATCGCTGATGATTTCGCCTGAACAAAAAGGTCCAACAGAACCAAATGTCGGCGTTATAATAGGAGTCACAACAAGCTCTAAAGTTACTGCAGATGCGCATTGGCCTGGAGTCGGGTTGAAAGTATAAATTGTCGTTGCAGTATTGTTGAAAGCCGGTGTCCAAAGTCCGACAATATTATTGGAAGAAGTTGTAGGTAATGGACTCACAGTGGTTCCTTCACAAATCGGATTGGTAATAGTAAAGGTTGGTGCAACAGCATTGTTGACAGTGATGGTTACCGATTGCGAAAGATTGCAAACCGAAGGCGGTCCTACAAAAGAAAGATCATCAATTGCAAAATCATTTCCGGTGGCATCAGTTGTTCGGTCGTAGATGCAAATTTGAGCAGTTGTATTGGCGCCTGAAAACCAAGTATAAGAACGTTCTTCCCAAAGGCAAGTCGTTGCTGAAGCAGTTTGAATTCCGATCGACACGCCATTAATAACGACCGCAATATTGGCAGGAATTGGTAATGCTACAGTTTGAATCCAATACTTAAAAGTATAATTCTGATTTGGCGTTACAGGAATGGTTTGGCACCAAAGTTTGTCATTGCCTGAATTAACATTCGATCCGTCAGCCACCAACATTTTTCCTGTTCCTGAAGTATGATCGGTACAATTTGAAAAAAAGTTTGACCATGTATTCGAATTGTCAGTAATGCCATAAGCCCGCTGCAAACCACTCGGATTGCTTGGGTTGTAGTATACGTAGTTCGTTGTAAAACCTATATTTCCTTGTGAAAAATCGCCGTTGAAAACTAAATTAGTATTGTCGGAAACGTTAGAAGTTACAGTATAAGTAGTTGTTTGATTTGGATGTACAACAGGATTTGTACTATTGGGTGTAGTTAATGTATTATCCGCAGGCGATGCTGTCCATGTATAGCCTGATGAACTACCGCTAAAGGATAAAGTGGTTTGTGCTCCATTGCAAATCGTAGTTGGATTGCTCACGGTCAAGCTTTGCGGACCAGTCAAAATAATATTGTTAATGGTAATTTCGCCGTCGGCACCTTCTAAAATATTCAATGAATAATTTCCTGCCGGTAATCCTGTAAAAATACCGGTGCCATTAATAACGGTATTGGTTGGTCCGGTTAAAGTAAATACATAGGGTGAATTCCCGCCGGCACCATAGCCAACAATACTGCCATCGGAAGTATTGCTACAAGAAGGATTGACAATCGAATAGCTCAAAGTAAATGGTTGTGGTGGTCCGGTTAATGAAAAGTCATCTACAGCAAAATCATTTCCGATATCAGTTGTTGTAGTATCCCATAATTCAAAATTGACGCAATTGTTCGTGGGTGTAAAAGTATAAACAACTTGTTGCCAACCTTCAGCAGGTAAGGGTGCTAAGGTGCTTCCTGAAAACAATATGACATTGCTGGCACCTACAAATTGATGGTCGATATTGGCTCTGTTTTGTGTCGAAACCGATTTAATCCAAAAACTAAACGTATAAGTTGTTCCTATAGTAAGACCACAAATGCCACCACCATTATTACCGGCACGCCAAAAACGTTGCCCGCCGGCGGTTGTAGTTCCATCGACGATTAACATTTTTCCGGTTCCCGTCGTATGATCACCACCGGCAAAGAAATTGGTATTCATCGCTTGCGGATTGGCAGTTACGGCATAGTTGCCTGTAAAAGTGGAACCTGAGAAAGGTTCCATAATTTCATTGTAACAACAGCTATTAATACTAAAACCAACACCATTACTACCGCTTTCGAAATCGCCATTGTTGAGCAGGTTTTGAGCATTAATCGATAAACAACTCAATATCAAAAGGCAAGTCCATAAAGAATACTGTTTACTCATAAAACTATTATATAGTATAATTGAAATGTGAAAAGACAAAACACAATCCTCAAATATATAGACAATAATTTTTCTTTACAATGTTGCAGTACATAAATATGAAATTTAAAAATAAACTTCATATCAATATCATATTGTATGCGTCGCTAAAAAACGCAAGTGAAAATTAAGAAATTCGGAATGAGATCACTTTGATTTTTTGTAAAGCTGAAAAATTCAGTTTAAGGCTTCGTAATATTCGTCAAAACTGCTTTGTCAGTATAATTGATGACTTCAAGCGTTATCGGTTGGTCTTTTGTGGTTTTTCCTTCAATGATGTAGCGTTTTCCTTTTCCGACTTCAATATTGCTTCTGTCGAAATCAACATCGCCATAAGTCAAAGTGTTTTTGATGTCGGTGCTGTCCATCCATTTTTGATTCAGTATCGCAATGGCTTTGTCTGAGTACTCGAAAGGTTTGTTTCTCAAATCATTCAACACTCGAGCATTTGGAAAATAATTGCAACGTGTATCTTTTCCAATAAATACAGCAGTAACGAAGAATAATCCGAATGTAAATCCGATTAAATAATAAGCAAAACGATGGCGTAATCTCATTGTAAATTTTTAACTAAAAAGTTCAGTTCGGCCTCATGGCCTCGGGTGCCCAAAGGTAAACGAAAGTTTGCTTAAAACACAATTAAATTGATGTCGCTGTCAGGCAAATCAAACCAATCGCCAATGGCTTTGTTGGTTAGGATTCCATGATATAAATAGACCCCATTTTTCAATCCTTTGTTGCAACGAATGGCACTTTCAATACCGCCATCTTCAGCAATTTGAAGCAAGTAAGGCGTGATGATATTGCTAATCGAAAGCGAAGCGGTTTTAGAATAACGCGAAGGAATGTTAGGAACGCAATAATGCACAATGTCATGTTTGATGAACGTTGGTTTTTCGTGTGTGGTCACTTCAGAAGTTTCGAAACAACCGCCGGTATCAATGCTGACATCAACAATCACAGCGCCTTTTTTCATATGTTCAACCATAGATTCTGAAACGACCACCGGGCAACGTTCTTTGCCGCGCATCGCACCAATCGCAACATCGCAACGACGTAAAGCTTTGAGCAATGCTTTGGGTTGAATCGTAGAAGTGAAAATACGTTGATTCAAATTATTCTGCAATCGTCTTAATTTCGTAATCGAATTGTCGAAAACTTTGACACTGGCACCCAATCCTAAAGCGGTTTTTGCAGCAAATTCTCCAACGGTTCCAGCGCCTAAAATCACCACATCAGTAGGAGGAACGCCTGTAATATTGCCGAACAATAACCCTTTTCCGAATTGGTTGTTGATCATTAGTTCAGCTGCGACAAGTATCGAAGCGGTGCCTGCAATTTCGCTTAATGATTTTACTGCAGGATACGAACCGTCTTCGTCTTTGATGTATTCAAAAGCTAAAGCGGTGATTTTCTTTTTCATCAACACATCGAAGTATTCCTTTTTGCGTGTTTTCAATTGAATGGCTGAAATGACAATGGTTTCGGGATTGACCATTTTGATTTCTTCTCTCGTGAGCGGTTCTACTTTGAGTAGCATTGGGCAACTCAATACTTTTTTAGTATCGCCGGTAATTTCAGCACCGGCATCACTATATTCTTTATCGCTATAACTCGAACTCAATCCTGCCCCAGATTCGAGCATCACGCGATGACCATGAGAAGTTAACGAATTGACAGCATCGGGCGTCAAACAAATGCGACGTTCCTGATAACTGGTTTCTTTTGGGATGCCTATGAAGAGTTCACTTTTGTGTCTTGCAATCTCGAGCTTTTCTTCTTGCGGAAGCAACTGTTGTTTGGTAAATGGAGTTAACGCCATAATGCTACATGCTAATTTCGGTCTAAGTTATAAAAAAAGGTTCAATGTTAAATCATAGAAATGAAACAAATTGAAACCTGATTATCGAAATTCGAGTTCACGTTGGTCGTTCGGAAGCGTTTTAATTTTAATGACGCTGTGTTCGTGTGGAATCAAAGTTGGAATTTTTTCGGGCCATTCGATAAAACACCAATGACCTGAATAAAGGTATTCATCCATGCCCATATCGTAAGCTTCGTTTTCGTTTTTGAGTCGGTACATATCGAAGTGATAAATCAAATCATCGTTGTCAGTTTCATATTCATTCACCAAAGAAAAAGTAGGGCTACTTGTGGCGTTATCGACTCCAAGTTTTTTCGATAAAGCTTTGATTAGCGTTGTTTTACCGGCGCCCATTTCGCCATAGAATAAAATAATTTTTCTTGGATTTTGTTCGAGAATTTTTTGAGCAACCTGATGAATCTCATCAAGTGAAAACGTAATATTCATTTGGATAATGCAATGGTTTCGATTTCAAATTTACTTGAAAAGCGATTCGTATTCACTAACAAATATTTAGCTTATTAAGGTAGTTTTCAACATAAAAAATGTTGTAGGTTGTAAGTTGTAGGTTTTGTTCTGATGTAACGAGATGCCCTAGCCCCGATTGAAGGGAAAATCCTTGGCATTGCGCCGTTAGCATCGAACAGATTGCTTCACTTCGTTCGCAATGACAAGATTGGAATGATAGCGGGATCAGCTCCTAAAAACTTTTAACCTACAACCTACAACTAAATATTATTTAGGATTAAACACCATAAACGGAACAATCATTTCCTCCAAAGAAATCCCGCCATGCTGATACGTATTGCGGTAGTAACTCACGTAATGATTGTAATTGTTGACGTAAGCCAGAAAATAATCATTCTTCGCAAAAATATAAGAACTGCTCATATTAATCGCCGGCAAACCAACGCTTTTCGGGTCGCGAATCGCATAAACATCACGGTCTTCATAGGTTAAACTTCTTCCGGTTTTGTAGCGAAGGTTTAAACTGGTGTTTTTATCGCCAATGACTTTCGAAGGATTTTTTACGTTAATCGTTCCGTGATCCGTGGTAATAATAAGCTTGAATCCTAGTTTTTGCGCTTGCTGAATGATTTCGAGTAAAGGTGAATTTTTAAACCAACTTAATGTCAACGAACGATATGCTTTGTCATCGGAAGCCAATTCTTTGACGACATCCATTTCGGTTTTGGCGTGCGATAACATGTCGACAAAATTGTAAACGACCGTTACCAAATCATTTTCTTTCAAGGCTTTGAAGTTCTCCGCCAATTTTTTACCATTCGCAAGATTCGTGATTTTGAAATATTCTTGTTTGATATTCAAGCCCAAACGTTTTAAATGTGCCGTTAAGAATTCCGCTTCATACAGATTTTTCCCGCCTTCTTCAACGTCGTTTTTCCAATATTGTGGAAATTGTTTTTCCATTTCCAACGGTGTTAATCCTGAGAAAATAGCATTTCGCGCGTATTGTGTTGCCGTTGGAAGAATCGCATAATAGGGTACTTCTTTTTCTAATTTGTAATGGTTGGCGACCACGCTTTCAATCACTTTCCATTGGTCATACCGCAAATTATCAATCACCACAAATAGAATTGATTTGTCTTTTTTGGTCAATTCCGGCACCACCAATTCTCGAAATAAAGTATGCGATTGAATGGGTTTATCAGCTTTGGGTTTAAACCAATCTTCGTAGTTTTTTTCGATGAATTTTCCGAACTGCATATTGGCTTCGACCTTTTGCGATTCGAGGATTTCTACCATACTTTGGTCTTGAATATTCTCCAATTCGAGTTCCCAAAAAATGAGCTTTTTATAACATTCAATCCATTCTTCATACGAATTGACCATGGCCATTTCCATCGCGATTTTACGGAATTCTTTTTGGTAATCTAAAGTCGTTTTTTCGGATATCAATCGGGAATGATCGAGATTCTTTTTAATGCTCAGTAGAATTTGATTCGGATTCACCGGCTTGATCAAATAGTCGGCAATTTTGGAACCGATAGCTTCTTCCATGATGTATTCTTCTTCACTTTTGGTAATCATAATTACCGGTGTTGAAGATTTTTTTTCTTTGATTTCCGACAGTGTTTCCAAGCCGCTCATGCCGGGCATGTTTTCATCTAAAAAGACAATATCGAAATCGCCTTCTTCAAAAACATCAATGGCATCGCGACCATTATTGCAAGTGGTGACATGGTAGTCTTTTTTCTCTAAAAATAAGATATGAGGCTTGAGTAAATCAATTTCATCATCGACCCAAAGTATTTTGATTTGCTCCATTTTTATTAAGGTTTTGAATTGTTTTTTAGCTGAGGCAATTTAACATTTATACAACGAGTAGTTCTTAAAGTTATTGTAAAGTTGTTTTTTTGAAATCGACATTAATTATTTTAAATGCAAGATTTTAACTTGAGATAAGTTTTCTTCGATTAACTTGTATTGCTTATATTTGTTTTGTGAAAATTGTTTAAAGCAAAGCAAATTAGTATTTTATGACGGATTCAGTGCTTCATTATTTTAAAGCGGAAAAGAAAGACAGTATTTATGCTATTTTTTTGGGTTTGTTTTCGGTCGTTCTTACGATTTGTTTTTTAATCAAAGGGCATCCTTTTTATAACGGAATGTCGTATGCATTCATCGCGATTGGATTGATTCAATTGGTGGCAGGAACAACGGTATATTTGCGAAGTGATATGGATATTGTCAGCATCGATTATTTCATTCATAAAGACATGAATATTATAAAAGAAAAGGAAATTCCAAGAATGGAATTAATAATGAAAAATTTTGCTGTGTATCGTAAGGCAGCCATCGTTTGTATTACTTTAGGTTTGTTGCTTTGGCTTTGTTGCCAGCCACTCACTTTGGGAAAAGGTATTGGTATTGGACTAACGATTCAATCGACAATAATGCTCATTTTAGATTACCTTGCTGAACAAAGAGGCAAAGTATATTTGAATTTTTTACAATCTTTACTAAACCAAGAATCATGAAATCGAAGATTCACGAATACCAAAAAAAATATAAAAACATGAGTAAAAAACTTTACATTTTTATAATGGCTTTGATTGCTTTTCAACTGCAAGCCCAAGCGGTTTATAATTCGACTAATTATGCCGTAGTGGGTGATAGTTTTTATAATACTTCCGCGAGCAATTTACTATTAGATTTTGAAAGTACAGGCACAAATTTCAATTGGGATTTTGCGGCTTTAACGGGCACATCTCAAACACAATTGCAATTCAGAAATCCAACCGTAACTGGATTTTTATGGTTGTTTATATACAATACTAACAATACCAATTTGTCTTCAACGACTAACGAAAATTCGACTTTAAACACTCCGGGTCAAGTGGTTGGCGTTACTGATGCGAACAATTACTATAAAAAATCCACGACCGATTTGAGACAAACCGGAAGTGCTTATAAAGTGGATTATAACGGCACTCAGATTCCGGTTACCAATCAGTATACAGATTCGGATATTATTTATCATTTCCCTATTCAGTATGGAGATACCGATACAGACGATTCTGCTTACACCATCAATATTCCGAGTTTATATTATCAGGACAATACTTTGCAACGCAGTAACGAAGTGGATGGTTGGGGCAGTCTGACCACGCCATACGGTTCGTTTACCAATGTATTGCGAATGAAAACGACATTGGTTCAAAACGATACTATTGCACTTTTAGGTGCCGGATTGCCTAGAACGATTCGCACGACTCGAGAATTGAAATGGTTTGATACTTCTAAAAAACAACCTGTACTTACGGTGACGCAAAGCAATGCAACAGGCAATTGGGTCACTACGGATGTTACTTATTTAGACAACCAACACGACTTTCAAACCACTGCTTTTTTTACGCATGCGCCTCTAAATCCTGCTGCTGGTGAAACGGTATATTTTCAAAATTTAAGTACCAATGCTACAACCTATACATGGGATTTTGGTGACCCAAGCAGTGTAACAGACAACACGAGTTCCGAAGAATATCCAACGCATACTTTTGCTGCTGACGGTGTATACCAAGTGACGCTAACCGCTAGTAATGCTACGTTTACCAACACTTATAATATTACTATTGTTGTAGGAACCTTGGCGGTGCATCAAAGTGACATTGAAAATAATGCTGTGGTTTATCCCAATCCGTTTACGACTCATTTCAAAATGACTGTTAAATTAGATGATGCGAATTATGTATTGACCAATATGAATGGTCAACAAATCTTCGCAGGGAAAAATATAGAAGTGCAAGATTTCTCCGCTTTGAATTCGGGCGTTTATATTTTAACAGTTTGGAATAATCGAGACATTAAAAAATATAAAATCATTAAAGAATAAACCTAATTCTAAATATTTTATAAATAAGCTATTACTGCTATTTCACACACTTTGAAATATTACCATCTATTAAAATTTACCGTTTCTATAATTTTTTGTAACAAAAAGAATATTCAAAGACTGATGGTAATTAAATTTAAATCTTTTAGTATGAAAAGCACTGCTGTTAAAGTCAGCTTATTATTGACTTTATTTTTCCAAACATTTTCCACGAATGCACAACAAGCACCCGTAGTTTCAAAATACGATTATCACGATGCTTTTGCTCCTAATTTTTATACTAAAAATGGTACAGATACACGTTCAGCTAGTGGTCAACCTGGCCCGAAGTATTGGCAAAACAGAGCCGA
Source organism: Flavobacterium sp. (assembly GCF_031411595.1). Classification (GTDB taxonomy): domain Bacteria; phylum Bacteroidota; class Bacteroidia; order Flavobacteriales; family Flavobacteriaceae; genus Flavobacterium. The sequence continues at coordinate 9,618 of NZ_JANOBI010000024.1, forward strand.
TTATCAATTGACAGCACAGCTCAATGAAGTTACCAATGAAATATTGGGAACGGAAACTTTAACGTACACCAACAACAGCCCTGATGCTTTATCCTTTTTATGGATGAATTTAGAACAAAATGCGTTCAAATCAGATTCACGAGGTAATGCTATAATAGGCCTTTCAGGTAGCAGGGGCGGAGCAAAAGGCGAAATTCTCGATGGTGGTTTTAAAATAAAATCGGTTGTTGTAGTTTCTACAGTTAACGGAAAACCATCTGAAAAAGAAGCGAAGTTTGTGATTTCCGATACGAGAATGCAAGTGCAATTGCCTCAAGATTTGAAATCCAATGGAACTAGTGTTAAAGTAAAAATTACCTTTTCTTATATTTCACCAAAATATGGTTCTGACAGAACAGGTGTTCAAGATACCAAAAACGGAAAAATCTTTACCATTGCACAATGGTATCCTAGAATGTGCGTGTATGATGACGTAAAAGGTTGGAACACCAATCCATATATTGGTGCGGAGTTTTACTTAGAGTATGGCGATTTCGATGTAGCCATCACGGCACCATCAAGTCATATTGTAGTGTGTTCGGGTGAATTGCAAAATCCTGCGGAAGTATACACTACTGAACAACAAAAACGTTGGGCAACCGCCAAACAAAGCGATAAAACGGTTATCATTCGTTCTGCGGAAGAAGTGACAAATCCGACTTCACGTCCGTCAGGAAAAGCCACTTTGACATGGAAGTTTAAAATTAAAAATGCCCGCGATGTGTCATGGGCTTCTTCAGCGGCATTCATTGTCGATGCTGCTAAAATCAATTTGCCAAGCGGTAAAAAATCATTGGCGATTTCTACTTATCCAATCGAAAGCAATGGTAATGATGCTTGGAGCAGAGCTACTGAATATACCAAAACATCGATTGAAAATTATTCAAAACGTTGGTTTGAATTTCCTTATCCGGCAGCAACGAACGTAGCTGGTAATGAAGGCGGAATGGAATATCCCGGTATTGTTTTCTGTGAGTATACTTCAAAAGGAAATGATTTATGGGGCGTAACCGATCACGAGTTCGGACACAGTTGGTTCCCAATGATTGTTGGTTCTAACGAGCGTATATTTGCTTGGATGGATGAAGGTTTCAATACGTTTATTAATTCCTTAAGCTCTCAAGATTTTAATAATGGTGAATACAAAGGCCGTGTAGACAATATGAATAACAGTAGTGTTTTTCTAACAGATCCTAATTTAGAAACTGTTATGAGCACACCCGATGCGATGAAAGAAGAAAGTATTGGATTGTTGTGTTATTACAAACCAGGTTCAGGACTCACGATGTTGCGTGAGCAAATCTTAGGAACAGAACGTTTCGATTATGCTTTCAGAACTTATATTGCGCGTTGGGCTTTCAAACATCCAACACCTGATGATTTCTTTAGAACTATGGAAAATGTTGGTGGAGAAGATTTGAATTGGTTTTGGCGAGGTTGGTTTATCAACAATTGGCGTTTAGATCAAGGGATTCGCAAAGTGAAATACCTTAAAAACGATCCTTCAAAAGGGGCCATTATTACGCTTGACAATCTCGAAAAGATGGCAATGCCTGTGGTTTTAGAAATCAAAACCAAAAGCGGAAAAACATCAGAAATTAAACTTCCGGTTGAAGTTTGGATGCGCAACAACACATGGCAAATTAAGTCAGGAACGACAGAAGAAATAGAAAGTATTACACTCGATCCGAACCACAAATTACCGGATTATAATGTATCGAACAATACTTGGACGACAGGAAAAAGTGAGTTAGAAGCGGATGTCATTCTCGACCCTTATTTTGGAACTTTTTCAAGCAAAGTAATTCCAATTAAAATAACTTTCTCGGAAGAAAATAATATGTTGAAAGGTGTGGCTACAGGTCAAGGCCCAATATATTTAGAACCTGCGGGTAAAGACCGTTTCAAATTTGCGGCTTATGGCATTGAAATTCAATTCAACGAAGCCAAAACAGAAATGACTTTGATTCAAGGGGGTGAAATTTTATTCACGAGAGATAAATAAAAGAAGCATTTAAAAATAGATAGTCCCGAATTAACACTGATTAATTCGGGACTATTTTTTTATATAGACTAGAGGCTACTTTTTATTATCAATGGGCTCCCAAAGTTCAATCTTGTTGCCTTCTGCATCCATGATATGTACAAACTTCCCATAGTCGTAAGTCGCAATACTGTCGACAATGGTTACGCCATTTTCTTTGAGTTTGTTCACGAGTTCTTCGATATGTTGAACACGGTAATTAATCATAAACTCCTTTTTTGAAGGTGCGAAATAATCACTACCTTTTTTAAAAGGACTCCATTGAAGCGCATTGATTTCTTCAGGCTTGTCAACATTTCGGGATCTAAATGTCGAACCCCAATCATTGATTTCAATCCCTAAATTTTTGGCATACCATGCTCTGGTTTCCTTCGGATTGTCTGAAAAAAAGAAAATGCCGCCAATTCCCGTCGCCTTTGGTGTGTTGTCTGTTTGATTTTTTTTATCTTCCATAGTATTTGTTTTTTTTGTTGTCGAGGCACAGCTTGCGAATAGTATTATAGAAACTATTATCAATAATCTTTTCATAGTGTTTTATTATATACTTGCTTCAGTTGCTTGCTTTTTCTTTAAGATTAATGCGCTGATTAATGCAATTAACAATCCGATTGGAAAAATTTCTGCATAAGTCATTAATATCACCAATAGCGGATTTTTATACCATTCTTTATACATAGCCATTTCTTGAGTTTTGGCCGCCAATTCTGCACCGGTTAAACCACTTTCTTGTGCTTGTTTTAATGCTGTTGCTGCAAATTTTCCATAAAATCAGGAAAGAAGCAATAGTATTCAATCAACCAAACGCCTACATAACAAGTCGAAGCAATCAAAGTAATCAATAATCCGATTTTGAATGCTTGGCCAAAAGTAATATAACCTTGATTTTGTTTGTCTCTAAAGTTTTTAATCCCAATAAATACAAACGTAAAAGCAATGAGCATTGTGGCATAACCAAAAATTTCACTGGCTTTAAAATTGGTGTCTTTGTAGCAGGAATACGTTGAATAAATCATCATCAAAGTCACAATGGCTCCGGCAATAAGCCCATAAGTAATCACAGTTTTTTTCATAAGATATCAATTAAGTTAATACTGCAAAGATTAGTATTCACGCTTGATAAACACTCATACTTAAGGATGATTTTATAAAAATCGAACTAAAGTACTACGGTAAAATCTGAAGCTTTTTTGCTGTTTCTATCGCTTGGGTTCTTCGCTTAGCATCGAGTTTTTCGAATAAATTGGCGGCGTGCGTTTTAATAGTACTCAGCGAAACGTATAACTGGGCTGCAATTTCCTGATTGCTTTTTCCTGAAGCCATCAATGAAAGTACTTCGAGTTCTCGTTTGCTGATTTTTAATTGACTTAAAACTTCTTCATTAACAGTAAATGGAATGTCATTGACAAGTACTTCTTTTTCAATGATAATGGTTTTTGGACTGGTGATTTTATTGGCCAACCAAATGCCTAAAGCGGTAAAAAGTATGGCAATGGCACCCACGTAAATTTCGTATTGGTGACTGAAAATCAGTAATCGAATTTCGAGCCATCGCAATAAAAAAAAGAGTAATGCTAAAGATATTCCGTAGCCAATACTCTCTTTGTATTTTTTGATGGTCACTAACATGATGAAGTTGACATCGATTTATTCAATATTAAAATTGATGGGATAATTATACAAACAACGTACAGGTTTTCCGCCTTTTAATGCCGGTTCCCAGTTTTTCTTGAATAATTTGAGTACACGAACCGCTTCGCCTTTCATGGTTTCGATTTGATCCGCTTCATTAATTTTTTCGTCTTGTGTAGCGATCTTCACGACATCGGTTTTGATGTAATCTTTCACAGTGATATGAAACGCTTTAATCTCAGTCATGCTGCCATCCGGTTCGATAATGAAGCTCGCAAAGATGGTAATTTTCTTATTTTTCACCGCCGGTGGAAATTTGAAATTATCACTGATAAACATCGAAAGCGTATAATTGCCTTCTTTGATTTGAGGTTTAAGATCAACTTCCGTTGAGCGATACGTTTTTTCAGTAGGTGTAGGAACTGTAGTTGTAGCAGTATCTTGCGCCGATACATGAATCGTAAAACCGAGTAATAAAATAAGTAATTGTTTCATGTTTGTTTAGTAAAGATTTCAAAAATAAAGAATTAATGGTTACGATTTATTTTTTTTGTCAATAAATTAGAATTGTTAGGTTTTATGAAGCAACAGAAAAAAACAACACGGATTTCACGGATTAACACGGATTAAATCTGTGCTAATCTGTGAAATCCGTGTTATATAAATTCTATTTACTCCACCAATTCTGCCTGATTTCTAAAAACCAATTTTCCATCAAACGCATCAATCAATACAATGCTGTCAGTCGCGATTTTACCAGCGAGAATTTCTTTCGACAATTCGTTGAGCACTTCTCTTTGAATCACACGTTTCACAGGTCGAGCTCCAAATTGCGGATCGTATCCTTTTTCTGAAAGATACTCAATGGCTTCCGGAGTGGCGTCCATCGTGATGCCTTGTAGGGCGAGCATTTTAGTGACACTTTTGAGTTGCAATCCGACGATTTGAACAATATCAGCATGGGTCAAAGGCGTAAACATCACAATCTCATCGATACGATTGATGAATTCTGGTCGAACCGTTTGTTTCAATAAGCCTAAGATTTCTACTTTCGCTGCTTCGGTTGCCGCTTCAATACCGCCTTTTAAATTCTCGAATTTCTCTTGTATGATTTGACTTCCCATATTCGAAGTCATGATGATAATCGTGTTTTTAAAATCGGCCAATCTTCCTTTGTTGTCGGTCAATCGTCCTTCGTCTAAAACTTGCAACAAAATATTGAAAGTATCGGGATGCGCTTTTTCGATCTCATCTAGCAAAATCACGGAATATGGTTTTCTTCTAACGGCTTCGGTCAATTGTCCACCTTCGTCATAGCCTACATAGCCCGGAGGCGCACCAACCAATCGACTCACACTGTGGCGTTCTTGGTATTCGCTCATGTCAATTCGGGTCATCGCATTTTCATCATCAAACAAATATTCGGCTAAAGCTTTGGCCAATTCGGTTTTTCCGACACCGGTAGTTCCTAAGAAAAGAAACGTTCCTACCGGTTTTTTCATGTCTTGCAAACCCGCGCGACTTCTGCGAACAGCATCGCTTACGGCCACAATAGCTTCTTCTTGACCGACTACACGTTTGTGCAATTCGCCTTCGAGTCGCAATAGTTTTTCTCTTTCGCCTTGCAGCATTTTTGTCACCGGAATGCCTGTCCATTTGGCTACGACTTCTGCGATATCTTCTCGGGTGACTTCTTCTTTTATCAACGAAGTTCCCGATTGATTTTCTAACAATTGTTTTTGTAAAACATCAAGTCGCTCTTGCGCTTCTTTGATTTTACCGTATCTGATTTCGGCCACTTTTCCATAATCGCCTTCGCGTTCGGCACGTTCGGCTTCGTATTTAAAATCTTCGATTTCGGTTTTGACGGCTTGGATATTATCGACTACATCTTTTTCCGATTTCCATTTGGCGAAGATTTCGTTGCGGCTTTCTTTTAAGTTCGCTAGTTCCATGCCTAGACCTTTGAGTTTGCTTTCGTCTTTTTCGCGTTTGATGGCTTCAATTTCAATTTCTAACTGCATGATTTTTCTATCGAAAGCGTCGAGTTCTTCGGGTTTAGAATTGATTTCCATGCGCAGTTTTGAAGCCGCTTCATCCATCAAGTCAATCGCTTTGTCTGGTAGAAAACGGTTGGTGATGTAGCGTTGCGATAATTCGACTGCGGCAATAATCGCATCGTCTTTGATCTGCACTTTGTGGTGCGTTTCGTATTTTTCTTTGATACCACGTAAAATCGAAATGGCACTTTCAGTATCGGGTTCATCGACCATAATCTTTTGAAATCGACGCTCTAAAGCTTTGTCTTTTTCGAAGTATTTTTGGTATTCGTCTAAAGTTGTGGCACCAATGGCTCTGAGTTCACCACGCGCTAAAGCAGGTTTTAAAATATTCGCGGCATCCATCGCGCCTTCGCCACCGCCCGCACCAACGAGTGTGTGGATTTCGTCAATGAATAAGACGATATCACCTTCTGCAGCTGTGACTTCTTTGACTACAGATTTGAGTCGTTCTTCAAATTCTCCTTTGTATTTGGCTCCGGCGATTAAGGCACCCATATCGAGTGAGAATACGATTTTGTCTTTGAGGTTATCGGGCACATCGCCATCAACTATTCTGTGTGCTAAACCTTCGGCAATGGCGGTTTTACCAACACCGGGTTCGCCGACCAACATCGGATTGTTTTTGGTACGTCGGGTCAGGATTTGCAATACACGACGGATTTCTTCATCACGACCAATAACCGGATCTAGTTTGCCGTTTTTGGCCAATTCGTTGAGGTTTCTGGCGTATTTATTTAATGCGTTGTAAGTTTCTTCGGCAGAAGCTGAAGTCACACGTTCGCCTTTTCGCAATTCGTCAATCGCAGTTTGCAACCCTTTTTCGGTGACGCCTTGGTCTTTTAAGATTTGGGCAACTTTACTTTTGGAAGCGAATATGGCTAGGATTAAATGTTCAATGGAAACGAATTCATCATTCATTTTTTTGGCGATGATTTCGGCTTCGTTTAAAGTCGTGTTGGCTGTTCTGGAAAGCATTACATCGCCGCCCGAAACTTTTGGAAAGCTTTGTAAGGTGCTGTCTAAGATTTGCAAAAACAACGGTACATTGACATTGAGTTTTTTCAATAGGAAAGGAGCAACGTTTTCATCGACTTCAAAAATGGCTTTGAAAAGATGTTCGTTTTCTATTTGTTGGTGCCCTAAACTTTGCGCCAACTGTTGCGATTGTTGAATCGCTTCTTGGGATTTGATTGTAAATTTAGATATGTTCATATTTTTGGGGTAATAGTTGTGTTTAATAATTAACTTTGCCGGCGATTCGTCAATAGTTATTCCAATGCTAAAATTAGGACAAAGTGTCTGTTTTCAAGGGTTTACAAACGACAATTTGACTTAAAACACGACAAAATGAGTATATTTTCTTCTTTATTTGGCTATTCTGAAAATGATAATAAATCCACTTCAAATGTGAATTGGATTTCGTTGGTTGATTTGGGACAATTGAATGAAATTATTACGCTTTCCGCAACGCAACCGGTTTTGATATTCAAACACAGTACTACTTGTGGTATTAGCAGAATGGCGATGAAGCAATTTGAAAGTCAGTTTGATTTGAATGATCGAGTGACATCTTATTATCTGGATTTGTTGTCGTATCGCGCTGTTTCAAATGAAGTTGCTGCGCGTTTTGGAGTGCAACATCAATCGCCGCAGTTGTTGTTGATTGAAGATGGAAAAGTGGTGTATGATGTTTCGCATGGCGACATTGATGTGGCGGATTTGCGAATGAAGTTAAGTTTGTAATTTTTTTTTGTTAGAGGTTGCTTCGCTCTGCGAGCTCGCAATGACGGTGGTTTTGATTGGTGATTATGTTAGGTTGAGGTTGCTTCGTGCTTTGCACTCGCAATGACAGATGGAGTTTGCGTTAGGGATAGGAGCATTGTTTGAGCTCTTTTTGCGCTGGCGTTCAGCGCAAAAAAGCGAGTGCGGATAGCCCGACCTTTAGGGAACGCCCAAAAAATATAAAAAATAAATCGGGACAAGGTGCTGCACTTTGTCCCGATTTTGTTTTATAAACGTTGCTTTAAATCAGTGTCGATTGGGAAGAATAGTAATTCGCCACTCAGCATTGATGGGATGATGAGTTGGTTGTTATCGATGATGAAATCTGCCGGGCCGGCGATGAGATTGGGAAGGTTGACGCGGGCTACTTTTGTGGAGGTTAAATCGACCGAAAGGATGAATCCTTTTTTCTCGAATGCCATCCAATTGCTCAGATACAGCACATCGTTTTTGATACAAATACCGTCGTAATAACCGGTTATGGCTGTGATTTGTGTGAAGGTGTTGTCTTTGAGATTGATGCATCCGAAGACGCCGTTGGGTTGGTTGTTGCTGCCGAATCCGTTGACGTAGAGTTTGTTGGATTTGGGCGCGCAGTACAATCCGTTGATGCCCGAAATGGTGGTGTTTAGTTTTACTTCTGTGAACGATTTGTTGGTTAGATCGACTTTGTAAAGTTTGCTCGTATCGGTGGCGGAAACGTATAAGGTGTTTTTGTCCCAGATGGCTATGTCGTTGAGGAAAGTGGTTTCTTGGCCGAAATTGATTTCGTAGATTTTGGTTCCAGTTTCGAGATTGATCGCTACAATGCGATTGATGTCGTTGATGAATAAGATGTCTTTGAAGACCGCCAAGCCTTTTGGTGCGTTGAGTGGCTCTTTTACAAACGAAGCGTCTAGGATTTTTCCTTTGCGGTCGAGTTTGGCAATTTGACCATCGCCGTCTTTGGCGCTTGGTTTGAGTTCGGTGCCGATATCGGCTACGTAAAGGAATTTGCCATCAGAAACCACGCTTTCGATGTGGTGGAAATTGTTGGCTTTTTTAGTGTCTTGAGCATTGGCGTTTGTGGCTGTTAATGCGCTGAATGCAAAACTGATTAGAAGTGATTTTTTCATGTGATTGGTTTTTAATATTTAAAATTGCTAATGTTTTTCTTGTAATTGAGGGTTGGTGTTGGTGAATTTTCTTTGGATGCTTTCTTCGTGGTGCTGCGTGTGAATGATGATAAAATAGAGCAGTTCTCTAACTGTAATGTTGCCCAAAGCAGGATGTGGACAGAAGTAAAGATCGAGTTGTTGATCAGACCAATTTTGAATGGCTTCTATCATTTTTTGTAGGGTTTCTTGGCCATCGAGGATTAGTTCATCTGAGTTGAAAATGGCGTTGGGTTCGGGGGTGAATTTCGATAGGTTTTTAGAGTTTGCTTCGCCTTTCAGGCTCGCAATGACGGTTTTGTATTCAACTTTTAGGGATTCGTATGAAACCGATGCTCTGTTGGCTAAACCATATTTTAAGCCTATGCTCGTTTTGGGCACGGAGAAGAATTTGGTTTGTTGCAGCAGTGATTTGTTGATGTGATCGAGGTTTTCATTGACGGACCATTTGCCGTCTTGATTGTTGTTGGTTAATTCGTTTGGAATTTTGCGAGCTGTTTCCCAAAGCGATTGGTGTGCGGCTGTAATTTGTGGGATGAGTGTTGTTTTATTCATAATTCATTGATGTTTAAAATATACCGATTGGTATATTATTGTTTAAAATTTTTTACTTTTTAAGGTTGAGAATGATGCGTTCGAGATATTCCATAGTGGTGTTGAGGGTGTTGGTTTTTCCGGTGAGTTTGCATTGCAATAAACTGCCTTGGATGAGTGCTATAAGCACACCGATAAATTCATCGACATTGACATCGGGTTTGATTTCGCCTGTTTCAATACCGATTTTGAGCTGTTTCTCTAGTGAGTTTCTCCAAAACAACATCGCATTGTTTGCTTTGGTTTTTAATTTAGGATGTGTGTCATCGGCTTCAGTTGCCGTATTGGTAATCGGACAACCCAAACTTAGAAATGACAATTGGCTATAATTGCGATAGGTTTCGGGATAAACCAAAAGTTTGTCAACAATAGCTGGTCGCTGATCCATCTGACTTTTGATGTAAAGGATTACTTTTTGAAAATTATAATCGAAAGCTTCTAGTGCTACATCGTCTTTGCTTTCAAAGTTACCATAAATGCTTCCTTTGGTTAAGCCGGTTGCGACCATCAAGTCATTAATCGATGTGCCGCAATATCCTTTAGCATTGAATATCGGCGCTGTTTTTTCGATAATGAATTGTTTGGTACGTTCTGCTTTTGAAGCCATTTCGTTGTATTTGCATACAAATATAAATAATATACCAATTGGTATATTGTTTTTTATAATTATTTTTCGATAATTGGATGGATTGAATGATGTTAAAATTTAATGCAAACAATTTCCGTTTTTACTTTAATTCTGAAAACTAAAACTGCAATTCTATAACAGCCTAGGTTAGTCATAGCAATACATTTGCATCATACATTTTACTAATCAAATTTGAACTATCATGAAAAAGATCCTTTTTGCCCTAGCTATCTTTGGTTTCGCTTCAGTTTCGGGACAAGTCACCAAAACTACAACCGTTGTTACTGCTCCGGTCCAGACTCATACAGAAATTAAAACGGTACCTAATCAGGAAAGAGTCATCATTACGGAGCCGGTCAGAACAGAGACAACCATTAAAAAGGTTCCCGGTCAAAATGCGGTGGTGACCAAGAAGAAAGTAATTGTTAAAAAGCGGGTTGCGTACCGCAGAAATGGTAGCCGTCACGTAGTCAAAAAAACAGTAATTAAACCTGCGGCAACCATTGAGACTAAGATTTCTGCAGAGTAATATTAAAAAATAAAGAATCCCCGTATTGGGGATTTTTGCTTTAAAACCTTTAGTGCAAACTCACAACTCTAACAATTTTCCACGTCTTATTTTCAGATTTCCAAATGACCATAAAACGACCCGTTTTTGAAATGGCGTTGGGTTCAGCACTGTTGTGAAATTTGTGCAAGCCAATTTCAATCGCACCAAAGTCTTTGATGGGATATACTTCGATACTGCCTTCAACCAATTCGCGTGTGACTTTTCCGCAAACATTTTTTTTGGTGGCAGCAATGATATCGGGTTTAGAAGTCATGAGTCCACCTTTGTCGTGGTAGAATTCGATGTTGTCTGAAAAATAGGCGGCGTAAGTGTCGAGGTTTTTTTCACAAGTATTGTAAGCGCCAAAGAACATGGAATCTGCATGAACGATTTCTTGGTATAGTTCGGGATTGTCGGGTTTGTAATTTTTGGTAAGTTGATAATTGTTGTGTTGCGTGGGTGAGCAGCCTATTAGAGTCAGTATAAGCCCGATCGGAATGATTGTTTTGAAAGCCATGATTTTGATTTTTGATGATTGATGTAATGTTAGTAGGGTTGTGTGTTGATTCGTTACATGTCCTAAATTCTTGCTCAAAACATAAGGTTGATTATGCACCATCGTAATTAATATTGAAACGTTTTTGGACTGTCGAAAATCAGTAATTTGGATAAAACCTAAGTGCTGAAATCGTAATAGGTGGATGCTTTGAACCTATCTATTGATGTATACAGGGATTTGGGTGGTGGTTGGAAATAGTGTAGTGTTGAAAAAAAGCCGGATCGATAGTACGGCTTTTTTGTTGGTTGATGATGAAAATTTTTTCTTTAACTCGTTGGGTGTAATTTCTTTTTATTTTTCAATCACATAGAAACATAGTTTTTATCAAAATTATCAAGACACTTCATTTTATCATAGCAAATCCTAATTATGTGAACCAGTAATTGGTCTCTAAAATTCTTTTTTTTCTATGCTTCTATGTGGTTTTTTTGGAAATTTTTAATTTCTATTAATTTTATTCTTTAATTAGTTTTTGTGTTTTAAAACCATCCAAAGTGACCATATAAGTTCCTGACGGCAAAGTACTGATTTCAATTGGTGCGTTAGATGGCACTGCAAAATGCATCACAGCTTGACCTAGCATATTATAGATGATTCCTTTACCGGAATTGATATTATGAAAATACAGTTGGTCTTTTGCCGGATTAGGATACAATAAAGATTGGTCTTTAACATTGGAATTGCTTTTTAGCGTATTATTAATTTTAGTCAAATACGGAAAATAGGAAGGTGCACTGTAAGCAAATTGCCCGAAGTTAGTATCGCCGTAACCCATACCACTCGCATAAATAGCTCCGTTGCTATCAACACTGATGCCGTCTACACGATCATCCCAAGTGCCGCCACCGGTAATGACTTGTTGAATGGTTCCATCAGAATCATATTGCAGGATTGCGGCATCGTCACTATTTCCGGGAATATCACTCAAAATAGAATTGCCCCAATTGATGGTTCTCGATGTTGCGCCACCAACATAAATTTTACCGGTATTATCCAACGCCAGAAAATTTCGATTGCCGAGACTGACCGCTCCAAATCCGTTGCCGGGTACTTCGCGAACCCATTGAAATTCGCCATTGGCATTAAGCTTTGTCAGAAAAAAATCGCCAAAGGAATTACTATCAGGGCCTTCGGCAGTTAAATCACCAAAAGCAAAAGCACCGAAAAGGTAGGAGCAAAAATAAACCTCATCAGGTGTTCTTGCAACTACCATTGGCGCCGGACAGGTAAGATCTTCAACATATTTAACCCATTGGTATTGTCCTGTCGCATTATATTTTACGATGTAGGTATTATAAAACAAATTCGTAGGTGCATTTACACCTGCATAAGTTGAATTGCTTGATGCGCAAGCACCGGCACCGTATATGTTTTTCTCGGTATCGATGGCTAGTGAAGTGAGGCGTGTGTGGGCTTGATTAATAGTACTTAAAATAGTGCCGTCAGGAGCAATTTTTTGAATGTAAACGTCATCATAATTGTCAAATGCAATATAGCAATTGTTTGTATCAGCATCAATAACTAGCGCTTCAGCATGTTCGATAAACGGATCGATGGTGTTTAGCGCAAGGTGCCATAATAAATTGCCATCAGCATCAAATTTGAGTAATAATGGTTGAATACCTTGTTGCAGGGTACTTAAGGTCAAACTGCCAATGGTGATGGTTTCTACATAACCAACCAACATCAGGATATTGCCCTGCGAATCCGATTTGATATTGTATACTTGAGCATGGCCTTCGATAGTTTTAGAAAAAAGCAGGTTGCCGTTGGCGGTGTATTTAGTCAAAAATAAATGTCCAAACACGGTTCCGTAAAGGTATTTATGATCTTGATAACCCGCCACATAAACATGATCAAACGGATCGACGGTATTCGGATAGCCAATCAAAGTTGGATTGGCATCAAAAGCAATCGGTGGCGTTTTGAACCATTCAAAAGATTGCGCCTGACAAATTAGAGTAAATAGGGTGAGGCAAAAAGGAATTGTTTTTTTCATAGCGTTATTTATTAATGTAATACTCAGCTGAAAACCAAACGTTTCAGTAAAGCAAATTTATAAATTAATATATGCTATGGTTGGTTTTTGAGGTACGAAAAAGTATACTTTTGGTAGACAAAATGGAGGTTTAGGTTGCTTCGCCTTGGAGGCTCGTAATGTTGGTTTTGATTGTACTTTATTGGATTATTTGAAGGCACCAATCGCTTTGTCTTGGATTTTGCTAAACAATAGTACCATCGTTATCGCGCCAATTGTTGCGAAAAGCATGTCAGACTGCGTGTCCCAGACATAACCTTGTGTGCCTAAAAAAGCATCACCTCCGTCGCCTGTAGTAATTGAAACGCCCCACTCAATCCATTCATAAGCAGCGCTAATGGCGAGACATATCGATACAATGATAAAGTTGAAAAAGGCTTGATTGGCTACCACCTTTTTGCGAACAAACAATTCGCGGACAACCATGGCAGGAACGAAGCCTTGCGCAAAATGCCCAACCTTATCATAATTGTTGCGTGATTGGTGGAAAGTATCTTTAATCCAGTCGAATAACGGCACTTCGGCATAAGTATAATGACCGCCGACAAACAAGATAATGCAGTGCAAAAGAATAAATGCATAAGTAAAGTTTGTAAATGCAAAACGTTTGTAGGTTAACGTTAAAACTACAAAACCAATTAGCGCAGGAACCACTTCGAGAAACCAAGTGAAATATTCTTTGGGATGAATGGCGGAAAGGAGTAATGTTATGAAGAAGATTGCGGTGTATAAGGTGATGGTTTTGGTCATGTTTTGAAGATAATTATTGGCCCAAATTGTTTGCAATCATTTTTTTAATCAAAACGATTTGCCCTAAATGATAATAGCTATGTTCAATCATGCCGTCAATGTTGCGTTGGTAGGTTCCGTACTTTTCATCAACGAAGACTTGGTCTAATTTTTCATCGGGCATTTGTTCAATTAAAGAAGCGAATGTTTCGGCATCATGCCACAGCTTTGATAAAAAGGTTTCCCATTCACTTTGTGAAGTAATCGCCGAAAAATCGAAACTAAATTGGTCTTTGATGTCGAGTGTTCCGCCTTTAAAGACTTGATTGATACCGTTGATATAATAATGGATATGTTGCGCTAAAATAGCAATGGTGTTTAAAGATTTCAATTGGGTGGTTGCGATTTCCCAATGTAGGTTTTGCAATTGGTCTTTAAAATTGGTGTTGGCGACCCAAGTTCCATTGAGAAGAACTTCTCTAAAGCGTTTCGCTATTTGATGCGTTTTTTCCATTTGTTTTTATAATGCAGATGATACAAATAAGCACTATTGCAACTTAGCAATTGCAATCATTAGCTGTTACCACAGAAATCAATGAAAACCTGCGTTATTCCTTTTGATTAAAATAAGCAACGCCCATCCAAACTAAGCCCAAGCCAACTCCTAAAGTTGCTGAAAGCTGAATGGTGTCATATATAAATCCGATAACCAGCCCGATGATCACACAGCAAAAAAACACCATTAGGGCTTGTATAAAACCTTTTTTCTTTGTTTCGTTAAGTGCCTTTGAAAAAAAACTTTCCTTTGCTTCTTTATTTTCCATGTTTGTATGTTTTAAATGTTAGTCTACTGTTGTTTCATTTGCATAAAACGAATATAGGAAAAAAACTTTTGCAATAAGCTAAAAATTTGTGATGCAGTTAGTTATTATAGGAAGTTTTGTTTACCAAAATGATATCATATTGGTTTGATCATTACCGCGATACTATTTTCAGAACCTTCAACGACTTAAATACAAAAAAAAAGCCGCTATTGCTAACGGCTTCTATGCTTTATTTTAGGATTAGTTATGATGCGGTCCGTCGTGCATATGACAACCGCCACCAATATGCTCGTGCAATTGAGTAGCGAGCCCATTGTTACCGTCGGTATCGTCAGGGCCAATTTCGATAGTACCATTACCGTTTCCATCTACGGCCGTGCCTAAATCGATGTGGCTAAAGATTTCGTTGAGGTCGAAGTTGAATATAAGATCATAAGTACCATTAGCAATCACTAAGTTTTGATCGGTATCTTCATAATCTATTTTTAATTTTTCATTGAGATTATGCCAAAAGACAAAAGGTGTACCGTTGATTGTGCCGGTAACTTCCACTGTTTTGTTATAGATTGGCGAAGTTGATACCAGACTTGGACTTAATTTAAACTCTACTTCCTCATAAGTTCCGTTTGGAACTGTTAATGTAGTCACAGGAAGGGTTTGGTTTAACAAGTCAAATTCCCATGGACCTTGAAGTTCTGTTGTGTCATCACTATTGAAAAAGTTGTGGTCATTATCGCCATCCATGTGCCCATTGTCATGCCCGTTGTGCTCATGATGTTCGTGGTTTCCTGTTTCATCAGCTACTTCGAATTCGATTTCCCTGATGTTGACTTTAAAACTGGTAATGTCAATCGCATCGTTTAACCGACCAGCAGTAGGTACGTATGTTGCGCGTGCGCTGATTTGCATAGTGCTACCGGTACTACTGCTACTGTTACTGTCGCTCGAACAAGAAGCCATTGCGAAAAGTAGGGTAGTGGCGGCAATAAGTGTCTTTAAGTTTTTCATAATTGTATAATTTTAAGTGGTTAAGTAATGTAGTATTAACAGACCTGAGTAAGTAAACCCTACATGCAACAATGTTAATTTTTAATATAACAATGATTACTTGTAAATTTAAGAATAGCAACAACCATGAGGGTTACATCGACAATAGGAAAAGTTATAAAATTAAAAGCACAACCTCAGTGCCTCAGAACCTCAGAACCTTAGCACCTTTTTCAAAAAAAAATCCTTAATTTCGTTCTGACTGATTTTCAATCCGTTGCCAACTAAAAACTAAACAACCATGAAAAAATTAACCGCATTATTAATTCTGACTCTATCTATTTTTAATGCTTCCCACGCACAAGTCACTTTGGGAGGCACGACATTACAACAAACCGTAGTCGCATCAAATCTCAATGTGCCGTGGGACATGGTTTACGGACCCGATGGATGGATCTGGTTTACGGAATTGAGCGGTAACATTAAAAGAATGAATCCGGATACTTATCAAATGCAACAGGTTTTTGCGATTGGCGATGTGGCACTTTTTGGTTTTAGTGTAGGATTGCATTCGATGGTCATGCATCCCGATTTTAACACGAATCATTATTTGTATGTGCATTATGCTTACACGACAACGGCTTCAAAAATTGTTAGGTACGAGTATGATGTTGCCAACAATACTCTGATCAATCCCACCATTATTCTTGGAAATATCTTAGCGGGAGTTTCCCATAACGGGTCGAGAATGGTGATTTTAGATGATAAGTTGTTTATCACTTTAGGCGATACTTATAATGCTCCGGCACTGGCTCAGAATTTAAATTCTATCAACGGCAAAGTGCTTAGGATGAATTTAGATGGTAGCATTCCAGCCGATAATCCCATACCGAATAGTTTAATCTGGTCTTTTGGTCATAGAAATCCACAAGGATTGTGTTACGGAAATGGTAGACTCTATAGTTCTGAGCATGGCACGGGTAACAATGATGAGATTAATATCATTGAAGAAAACAGAAATTATGGCTGGTCAACCGTTGAAGGTGTCTGCAACACTGCTGCTGAAATCACTTTCTGCACCGCCAATAATGTGAAAGAACCGATTTGGAGTTGGTCGCCATCGATAGCGCCTTGTGGTTTGGATATCTACCAAAATGAAGCCATCCCTGAATGGAATAACTCGTTGTTATTAGCCGTTTTAAAAGACAAAAAATTACTCCAGTTGAAACTCAATGATGATGGATCACAAATTGTGCAGCAGACTGCAATCATTACTAACACCTACGGAAGACTGCGCGATGTTCTCGTGATTCCTGATGGACGTGTTTTTATATGCACTTCTAACCGAGATTATACAGGAACTCCGATTGCAACAGACGACAGGATTATTGAAATAAAAAACAGCGCTTTAGGGATAACTCATTTTGGCGATGATACTAAAACTTCGGTATATCCGGTGCCGTCAGATCACATGCTTTTTATTGAATCAGCCACTAATGTTGGGTTTGTTTCGATATTTGATGGAAATGGAAAAGAAGTATACTCCGGGAAGTATTCTAATAAGGTTGATGTGAGCGCACTTACTTCAGGGATGTATTATTTGCAATTGATGGATGCGGATAAAAGAGTAGTGGATAAGAAGAAGATTTTGATTAAATAAGGTTGCTTCGCCGTGCAGGCAGGCAATGACAGTGGTTTATAGAAACTCTCGATTGCTTTGGTGATTGGGAGTTTTTTGTGTTTTTTAATTGGGTGTTGATTATCAAGAACTGCAATTCCACACTGTCGGCTCTAATTATATATGTTTAATGAGAAAATAAGGCAATACCGATTTCAAAAAGGATTAGAATAATAATCACCCATTCTAAACGAGAACTTTCTCGAACATTCAATACATCGGTAAACAAAGTTAAATTATCTTCTATAATCTGTAGGCGATAATCGATATCCTTAAATCGCGTATTGATCTCAAAATTAGCTTTGAGTTGCCGGTTTAATATGTTGAGTTCTTCGTTGTCCCAAACCAGATTGGGATCATCCAGAATGTATAAATTATCAATGATGCTGTTTTTTACATTGAGTACTTTTCCGATGTATTTGAGTAGATTGGTTTTAGAAATAGACAGTTTCCCACGGCGTTCTAATTCTAAAATATAGTGTTTGGACGACGTAATCATTTCGTCTGTCAAGACTTCATAATATTCTAAAGCTACCGATTGACCTGTGTTTAGCGTAATGATACGCATCAACGATGGTGTTATGGCAGATACGGTAACAAAATTGTTTTTTACGATACTGCTGCTGAGTTGTGCATTGATTTCTATTTGGTATTGTTCAAATAAAGGAGTTTCAATAAGGGTGGTGGTATATTTTTTGGCAAATGCCATCAATGCTGTTTTGGCTAGCGCATCATAATTAGCCAATACAATAACACCATAATCAAACACGTAGAGATACTGGTTTGTTTCGGCAAATACATAAAAAACTTCGGATTGCGTACCAAAGTACTCCTCAGTATGAAAGTCTTCTCTAAACTTCTTGATATTGAAAGATTCCGCAATTTGAAGTGCTTCTATTTTTATTGGCATGGTGCAGTATTTACTACAAAGATATTAAAATTGCCTTTTGATTAAAGTATAGTTTATCAGTTGATTTTATAGGGTATGGATTGCTTTTTAAATAGCAACCCTTGTGCGAAAGTCTGCGCGATTTTGATTCAGTTAGCTCAAATTCAAAAGACTTTGCACAGTTTGAAAATACTTATTTTTCCACACTCCATAAAGCTACTTAATGGTTCTTTTTTATATGCTTAATGATTTTACTATACAATAATTTTTCATCAACAGGTTTGGATATATAATCATTCATGCCCACCGCTTCGCATTTTCCAACATCAACAGTAGTGACATCAGCTGTAAGCGCAATGATGGGGATTTGAGAATTCATTTTGATGCGAATATGCTCCGTGGCCTCAAAGCCATTCATTACGGGCATTTGCAAATCCATCAACACTAGGTCGTACTGCTTTTGTTGTAGTTTTTCAATTGCGATTTTCCCGTTGTCGGCGATGTCTACTTCAAAACCAAAGTCAACGAGTAGTATTTTTATTAAGAGCTGGTTGAGCGGCATGTCTTCGGCAACCAAAACCTTTATGTTTTTGATCTCGACTGGCTTGTTGGAGACCAGTTCCGTTTTGTGGGTTATTTTTTGATTTGTTTTAGCAAAGCTTAATTGAAAACTAAAGGCAGACCCTTTCCCTAATTTGCTTTCCACGTGTATGCTTCCCCCTTGCTGTTCTATCAATTTTTTAACAATGGTAAGCCCTAGACCTGTGCCACCATAGAGGCGCGAGTTTTCATACGTTGCCTGTCCAAAATCGTCAAATATATGGTCCAGTTTGTTTTTATGAATACCGATGCCGGTGTCGGTTATGGTAAATGCAATGGTTACTTTCTCGGCATCTTGTTGAAGCAGGGAAACATCCATGGTTATTTTTCCGGTCTCGGTAAACTTAACGGCGTTGCTGATCAAATTCAAAATGATCTGCCGCAAACGTATGGGGTCGCCCAATACAATTTCGGGTAGTGCTGGGTCAAATTGTTCTGCCAGTTCTAAATTTTTCTCCTTTATTTTTATATCGAACAATTGGAGCATAGCGGAGAGCGAATCGGCTAAATGGAACGGTGTTTGTTCAAAGGTCATTTTACCTGCATCCACTTTAGCAAGGTCGAGAATATCGTTAATTAAGACAAGCAAGGCATCGCCCGACACCTTAATTGCTGTTAAATATTCTTCCTGCGTTTGGTCTAATTTCGATTTTAAGAGCACATTGGCAAACCCTAAGATGGCGTTCATAGGGGTTCTTATTTCGTGGCTCATGTTGCTCAAAAATTGCTGCTTTCCCTGCATGGCATCCTCGGCTGCCGTTTGGGCAGTTTCTGCCTTACTTTTGGCTTCTTTGAGTTCATGAATATCGGTGTTGCTTCCCACCCACATGATTATTTTACCTGTTTCATCTTTAACAGGTACAGCCCTGCTTAGGTACCATCTAAAATCGCCTTCTTTGTTTTGAATGCGACACTCCATGTCAAAAATGTCTCCTGTTGCAACAGAATGTTTCCAATTATTTACCGTGGGTTCTAAATCATCGGGGTGCATGGCTTTTTCCCAGCCCCAATCTCTAAGTTCTTCAAATGTGAGGCCTGTATCGTCAAGCCATTGTTGATTGAAGAAGGTAACATTGCCCTCGGCATCGGCATTGGTTATTTTTTGAGGCATATTGTTGGTTAAGAGACGAAATTTTTTCTCGTTTACTTCAACAGCCTTTCGTGCATTTACCTGAACGGTAATTTCTTCTGCCAATACCATCACGCCAGAGACAGTTCCATCGGCTTCACGCAACGGCTCATAGACGAATTTTACAAATACATCTTCCAATTTTCCGTTTCGATGGATGACGAGGGGAAGTTCTTGTGATACAAAGCGAGTACCGGTTTTATAAACAGTATCCAACAGTCCTTTATAAACTTGGTCTTTCACCTCAGATATAACATCAAAGAGAGGTTTGTTTAGTGAATCTTCTATTTCCCTATCCAAAAAATTAGACATTTCTTGGTTCATGGTTTCGATTATAAAATCTTCCCCTCGCAATACAAAAATGGCTACTGGTGCTTGTATTACCAAAAGCCTAAATCGTTCTTCACTTGCTTTAATTTTTTCAGCTACTATTTTTTGTTCGTGTATTTCTGTGGTAACACCTATCCACATTTTATGTATTCCGTTTTTATCTTTTATAGGCGATGCAATATTTAAATGCCATACGTAATCACCCTGTTTATTTTTAAACCGCATTTCCATTACTAAGTCCGTTCCTGTTTCGGTTGCCTTTTGAAAACGCTGCTGAAATTCTTCCATTTCATCTGGATGCATCATTTTATGGTATCCAAAATCTCTCAATTCTTTAAAAGTATATCCGCTGAAATCTACCCATTTTTTACTAAAATACGTAACACTGCCATCTGCTGCTGCATTGCTGATTTTTGACGGCATTAAATCAGCCATCTGGCGAAAATGTTCTTCACTTTCTTCTACTTTTTGGCGGGCAAGTACCTGTTCAGTTACTTCGCTGGCAACCACAACGATTCCAGTTACCGACTCGTCATCAGCTCTCAATTGTTTAATAATAAAATTGTAAAACCCTTGTGTGCTTATGTTGTTTTTATCGATATTAAATGCCAATTCATTTCCGTAATAGGTTGTTCCGCTTTCCATTACATTATCCATAAGACCTTTGAATCCTTGTGTTTCCAGTTCGGGCAAACTGTCAAAAAGGGGTTTGCCTACAAAGTCCACACCTTTATTAATCATTTGCAAACAGTGTTCGTTGGCTATTTCTGCAATGTATTCTTTGCCTTTATAAATACCTATTGCCACAGGTGTTTGCATTACAATCGACTTAAACCGAGCTTCACTTGTTTCTATTTTTTTGCGTGCCATCACCATTTCTGTTACTTCATACGCTATTTGTGTGACACCAGAAATGGAGTTGTCTGCTTCATAGTAAGGTTGGAAAACAACGTTAAAATACTTATGTTTTAGCTGACCATTGTAGGTTACTTTTCCGAGTATTTCATTGGCATACACTGGAATACCTGTCGTATAAACTTTCTCGATCATTCCGGGAAATGGCTGGTCTATAAGTTCGGGCAATAGTTGCAATAATGGTTTACCTTCTACATCCGTCCCTTTGCCCCAAAATTCTTTTATCAAATCGTTGGCAAGGGTAATCACCATGTCTTTTCCTTTCATAACAGAAAAAGCAAATGGCGATTGCATGAGCATGGTGTGATAACGTGTATTGCTTTCTTCCACCAGCTTCAATGCTTTGTGCTCTGCCTCGTTCTTTGCGGCTAATGCGTTTTTTACAATTACAGAGTCGGTTACTTCATACGCAATAACCGTAACACCCGAAATAGTTTCGTCTGCTTCCAAATAGGGTTGATACACAAAATTGAAATAAACGTCTTCCTGTTTTCCATTACGCAAAATCGGGGCAAACAGCTCATCGCCGTAAAACGGGATGCCCGTGGTGTATACCTTATCCAGCAACCCCGGAAATGCAGAATCTTTAAGTTCCGGTATTACTTCAAATAGGGGTTTTCCTTCTACTTCCTTTCCTTTACCCCAAAATTCTTTTATGCTATCATTAGCAAGCGTAATCACCATCTTATTACCTTTAAAAACAGCAAAACCAAAAGGCGATTTCATGAGCATCATGCTGTACCGTTTTTCACTGTCTTCATGCAGTTTCAATGCTTTTTGCTCATACTCAAGCTGCGTGATCAAAGTATTATTTTCCGTAACATCCTGAGCGCGCTGAATGATATACTTAACATTATTGTTTTCGTCGAGCAAAGGCGAGTTAGTGGCTTGCCAATATTTGACCTCAAACCCACCGTCCTTCAATTCTGGTTTAGGAGTATGGTATTTTACAACCGGTAATGCATCCGGTATTTTATTTTTAAGAACCCGATTAAAAGAATCGCTAATCCTGCTTTTTCTATTGGCAGTTTCATCATTAGGATTATCAGGAAACACATCAAAAATATTACAGCCGACAATATTTTCTCTTACAGTTGATGTAGATTTTAAAAATAAATCAGATGCCGCCACGATAACAAAACCAGTATCAATCACAACCAACAGTTCCGATGACTGTTCAAATATCTTTATATAATCGCTTATCTCCATAGTTTAGTAAATGTAACATAAAGAATTCGATTACTAGGTGCTTATTTTTGCCAAATAATAAAAGGACAAATGAGACTTGCCCTCGCTCAAGTCCTGCGTGATTTGGGATTGTAGATTATTCTGGCTTTGGCTGTTGGACGTTTATTTGTCGCAGATTTGACCAATTAAAGCCTACATTTGGAATTATTAAAATAACATTTCGCACATTCAACTGAAATTTAATGATTCAAAAATGAAAAATACATTACGCATCTTATTTTTAATAGTCCCTTTTTTAAGCCTGATGGCACAAGAAAAGCCACAACTTGAATTTTCTCATACAACCACAGAAGAATGTAGTTCCGATGCCATCCATCAAAAAATGATGCAAACCAATCCGGGCTACGCTGCAAGGATGAATGCGTTCGAAGCCTCTTTAATAAATCCCTCAGCTAACAAAATAACGTCTGCCGCCACTTATATTATTCCAGTGGTGGTTCATATCATGCATAAAGGCGAAGCAGTCGGAATCGGCACCAATATTTCGGACGAATCGGTCTATGGTAAAATAAAAGCCATCAACGAAGAATACCGCAAAATCTCAGGTTCGCTCGGAGACGGAACCGGTGTTGATGTGGGTATCGAATTTGCACTCGCAGTTAAAGATCCTTCAGGCGCCTGCACCAACGGTATCGACCGCGTCAATATGACCGCGTACGCAAACTATATGTCCTATGGCGTCAGGCTGAATGGCAGCGTAGGCATGACGGACGCCGCATTAAAGGCCGTCGCATTTTGGGATTCCAATAACTACTACAACATATGGGTTGTGTCTGCGCTCGACAATATCACCAGCGGATTAGGGTCAGTTGGCTACACGTATTTAGCCCCTGCACATGGCACAGCAACCGACGGAGCTGTTCTTGTGAGCCACTCCTTTAGGGACATTGGTTCTAAAGGAGAAACCCATGAGTTAGCACATTCGTTAAACCTATATCATACGTTCGAAGGAGACGGAACCGGAAACACTTGTCCTGTCGGAAATGGCTGCGGTAGTGGACTCGGCGATTGTTGCCTCGATACACCTCCACACAAAAGAAGCACAACGACTTGTAATACATCAGGCAGCAATTCTTGTGATGCCAATTCCTCCAATGCTCTTTTTGTAACCAATTATATGGAATATTCGATTAATGAATGCCGAAACAAGTTTACTGCTGACCAAAAAACAAGAATGGTAACCGCATTAACCACCATCAGAGGTTCGCTCTTGTCAGCAAACGGTAATGATAAATTGATGCCTTCCGACATTCCGGTTGCCGCTTTTATCCAAAATGTTCAATCGGTATGTAGTGGCGGAACAGTCACTTTTTCAGACAAATCAGCTTGTATTCCCAATACTTTTTTGAATGATGATGTTTTTCCGGGAGTATCCTTTAGTTGGACCTTGACAAGCGGATCTACTATTTTGACTTCCGTATTGCAAAACCCTTCCTTTACACTTACCCAGACAGGCAATTACAATTTAGCGTATACTGTTACCAATTCATTGGGTTCGAATACGATCAATGTACCCAATGCTGTGGTAGTGACTGCTCCCGCAATTGCCGCCTGCGTGCCTCAATCGCAGTATGTCGGATTTTATGGTTCTACGATCAACGCTGTTAGCTTTAATAACATTCAGAATTATACCTCTGTAATGACCAATGTCGCCTATACTGATTATTCTTGTACAAAAAACACCATACTAATCGCCGGCACAACGTATCCGTTGACGGTTTCGTTTAAAGGTGGAAACTTTACAGAATACCTTGAAGTTTATATCGATTACAACAACAATGGTGCATTCGAAACAACCGAAAAAATCCTCGCAAGCAGTTTGGCTACCGGTGTTTTGAATTATATTACTTCTAATATTGTAATCCCAACCACGGCGGTCAACAATACTTTATTGCGAATGCGGGTTATTGG
Source organism: Flavobacterium sp. (assembly GCF_031411595.1). Classification (GTDB taxonomy): domain Bacteria; phylum Bacteroidota; class Bacteroidia; order Flavobacteriales; family Flavobacteriaceae; genus Flavobacterium. Next base: position 33,938 of record NZ_JANOBI010000024.1, read on the forward strand.
TGATGCGGCCACGATTACAGCTGCAAATCGCAATTGTACCGATAGTTTTTATACGGGCGATATTGAAGATTATAGCGTTTATATTACGGCTGCGCTATCTACCGAAAATTTTGCCGATGCAGGATTGCATTATTTTCCAAATCCCGTAAAAGATTTCCTGAATATCAACACTACTAGCGAATTTGAAAAAATACAGGTTTATAATATTGTAGGACAAATAGTTTTTGAAAGCAATAATCAATCGAAGGAAATCAGAATCGATTGCGCTTCATTGAATAAAGGAATTTATTTGGTTAGCGTTTTTAATAAAGGTAAAAAATCGACTTTAAAAGTAATCAAAGAGTAATTAGGATTGACAATCTGTCGCGCGAGTAACATCCACGCAATCACGAAACACTTATACTGGAATCACCATCAGTTGCTATGAATTATATAGCAGTTACCCCGTTAAAAAATAATGCGAAATGATATTGTTATACCTTTGCCCATTACTTTAAAAATAGCTATTATGAAAAAAATATTACTTTTTGTTGCATCAGTTGTTGCACTTTCTTCGCAGGCACAATTGCGGTTGGTAAAAAACCACGACGGCAACAATTCGTCTGATGCACAACCAAGATTGGTTATCAATAACCAATTGGTTTATACCGCTACGGAAGCAGGAATCAACTATCCGTTTTTTACAGATGGTACTACCGATAACAGTTCAAATATTATCGATGCCACTTCGGGTTTGACGGCTATGACTACCGCAACAGCCTTTAGCAATGCGGTCATGAACGGTGAAGCACATTTTTTGGCTAGTTACAATAGCGTCAGTACGGGTTCGTTTAGCCGCATCACCAAAGCCGGATTTACCAATACCGTTTGCAATGCCTACGGAGATTTATCAGCATTCACAGGATTAGCCAATTCGCAATTGAGTTCTAAGGTTGTATTAAATAATCAAATACTTTTTGCTCCTAATACAGTTGCCACGGGGAATACTGTGGGTATTGAATTGTATAAATCGAATGGTTCCGCCATTAGTTTGGTCAAGAATATCAACCCAACATCGACTATGTCTTCTCAGCCCTCGGAACTAAACGTGATTAATTCGCTGTGTTTTTTTACTGCCAATGATGGAAGTGGTAAAAAGCTATGGAAAACCGACGGTACTACTGCTGGAACTATACCTTATGTTGATCTCGGTACCAACAATACCATTGCCAATCCATCAGGTTTAGAAGTTTTCGGAACAGATTTGGTTTATGCAGCCAATCCGAACTCGAATACGGGTAACGAATTGTATAAAACCGACGGAGCAGGCAATGTGACACTCATCAAAGATATTGCAAGCACGGTTCTGGCGAGCAGCAACCCGCAACAGATTACAGCTTTGGGCAATTGGGTCTATTTTACAGCTGATAACGGGATCAACGGTCGGGAATTGTGGCGAACAACAGGCACCCAAGCAAGCACCCAAATGGTTCAAGATATCAATATGCAAGGCGGAGGCGGAGGCCAACCCAACTTTAGCAGCAATCCATCTGACTTGATGCAGGTAGGGTCAACGGTCTATTTTACAGCGAATGATGGCCTTCACGGAACGGAACTCTGGAAAACAGGCGGTTTAACGTCTATGGTAAAAGACATTACTGTTGGCACGGGTAGCACTATTATCGATTACATGACTGCCTACAACGGCAAGCTCTATTTTACGGCTTATAACGTCACTGATTTCCAGTCGCAATTGTGGGTCACCGACGGAACAACGGCAGGCACAACAAAAATCACCATCAATCCGACAGGCAACAGCAACTTAAGCAACCTTGTGGTATACGGCAACGATTTATATTTCGGAGCCGATGAAGGTACCGGTATGGGCAAAGAATTGTATGCTTTTCACGATCCAACATTGGGAACGGAAACACTTACTGCTATAGAAAAAAGTGTTGTCTTATTTCCAAATCCATCACGTGATTATTTCGAGTTGCAATCGGATGGTAGAATTCAGAATGTATCGGTTTATTCTTTACAAGGACAATTAGTGAAGTCGTTCGGTAAGCAGCAACAATACGATGTTTCAGATTTAGCCAAGGGTGTTTATTTGGTTAAGGTTATGGGAGAAGAAACAGTCTATCGAAAATTCACCAAGCAGTAGGCATTAAAACCTATTGCATTTGAATGTATCAATAACAAAAAAGGCTACACCATGTGCAGCCTTTTTTTTATTATTCCTTAAAAAACGATTACAGTTTTTTAACGGTCTTGGCTACAATCTTTTCGATTCTTTTGTCAAGATCAGCCATAAGTTCTTCAAGTGCACTTTGGCACATCGGTAATATTTTGTCCGGTTTCATCACCGGAACGCCGCCCACCATGATACCGGTTTTCTTCGAATTCGCATGTTCGTTGATTGTAAACACTTTCTCGCCTTTTTTGTTATACAAAACAATGTTCGTATAGGCTTGCATTTTGGTCGAAGCAGTACCGCCTATCCCGAAACCTTTGTTGAGTTCAAACGTAATATATACAAACAGCACGCCATCGGCATCGCCAAACAATTTAGTCATAGCCTGCACATTCGCCTTTCCATAATTCGGAGTAATCGATTGGTAGCCTGGAGCAGTCACATAACGAGTAGCCTCAAAACCCGGTTCGAATTCAGGCTTAAAACTTTGGTAAGCGGCATTGCTAGTCACTGTGGTTTCAGGCAGTAGCGTGAAAGGCAGTTTTGTCGCATACTCTTTGAAGAACTTGTCATGGAACTGTTGTACGAGCGGCGCCAAATTGAAACTAGGGTCGTTACGCAAATCAGTCACCAGCGATACGGCTTCAAGACCGACATCTTTCAAACCCACTTGTTTATCAGCATAAAACGTAACCACAGCTACCTTTTTGGTTTGGGCAATACCCATCATGCTGACAGTACACAACACAACAGCGAACATCATTTTTATTTTTTTCATTAAAGATTTGGATTACACTATTTTATATTTGGAATAGTAGTGCAAAGGAAATGTTTAATACGACGTCGGGTTCATTCTTTTTGTTAAAGTTGGGGTTGCTTCGCTTTGCTCGCAATGAAGGTGTTTATTTGTGGCATCTGTAAAGTATCAGTTTTTAATTAGTACCCCCGTTATTGCGAGGAGGAACGACGAAGCAATCTGTACAACTAACTACAAAAGCTCAAACAAATCATTCCACTTAGGGTTTAAAGCATTGATTAATGCTTCTTTCTTAGCTCGTGAACCCGCTTTAAGTTGTTTTTCTCGGGCTATTGCTTCTATCATAGTGGGTATACTTTCAAAGTAAACAAGCTTGTCAAGGTTGTATTGTGCTGAAAAGGATTTTTGGTACTTTTTTTCTTTGTGTTGTGTGATACGTTCTTTTAAGTTCGACGTTACACCAATGTAGAGCGTTGTGTTGTTTTTGTTTGTGAGGATGTAGATGTGTGGTGATTTCATGGCGTATAATTATTATGGTTACTTAGCACCCCCATCATTGCGAGGAGGAACGACGAAGCAATCTGCACCAAATAAACTAAACTTCTATCAAAGTGACTTACGGTTAGTTGAAGAGGTTGCTTCGCCCAGCGGACTCGCAAGGACGAGTATTAATAGAAACTCTTGGTTGCTTTGACGATTGAGCGCTTTTTTAATTAGTCATTATTTTTTAAGGGGAAAGAGAAGCCCAAGGCAGCGGCTCCTGAGAATTGGTTTATGCTAGGCTGAAAGTAATAAGTAAAAGCAAATTCTACAAGGTGTTTACGCCCCAATGCTAACCCTAATGAGAAAGGAATATGCGGAATGACGCCACTTTTCTTAATGTGCTCGTCGGGGGTATAGGTTTCAAACGCGCCTATCGAGAGTCCAAGACCCGCTTCTAAATACGGAGCGACATACGGAATAGGGGCGCAAATACGGACTTTCCCTCCAAGTAACAATGCTTTGGTGGTGGCGGTATAATCGGGTTGGGTTTCTGGTTTTTCGTTTTTGTCCGGTGATGTTATTACAAATCCAACATAGGGCCTAATGCCAAACCAATCGGATGTGGCATGCACATATTCTGCTTGTGCATAAAAGCCTTTGCCACCGATATCTTGTTCTTGATATGAAGCAGCGCTAATGCCTAAACCGACAGCGGCATTGATAAATTCGCCAGTTTTGGGTTGGGCTTTGGTGGGGTTGGGGATTAAGATTGTGAGTAATGCTAATATGAAAAGTTTTTTGCGGTGTGGTCATGTTTTTTTTTTGGTTTATATTTTTAGGGGTTTTAATTAGCGATTGGGTTAAGTTGAGGTTGCTTCGTCCTGCGTCCTCGCAATGACGTTGGTTTGATTGATGATTGGTTTGGGTTGCTTGGCATCTGTAAAGTACTAGTTTTTAATTTATACGACCGTCATTGCGAGGAGGAACGACGAAGCAATCTTTGACAGTTAATACTGAGCCGCAAATCATTTCATTCTGGTTTAATTTATAAATGTATCTTGCTTTTTTATTTTTACTTGTGTTAGTGGTATGAACTTCAGATACGCGCGATCGGCTTTATAAATTATAAAATTGTTAGAGCGGTTAATATTCTACTATATTCAAGATTTGTTACTATAGGATTGTTTAAAATACCAGTTAAAATATTTCTTGCAATATCATTAGAAATAATAAACCATTGTGGGTGAGCAAATACTTTTGGGTATCCATTACCATCGTCAGCATTATTCCACCTCATGGCTAAACAAGAATCTCCTGTTTCGTTCCAAACACCATAACTAATAGCAAAATCATCGTGGTTATATAAAACGTCTATTACTGTAAATGCTTGCGGATTAACATCTTCTGGTCTTGGCATGATTATTTTTTTTAGTGGTTTTTTATTTTTATAATAGGGATCATAAATTTGTGCTTTCAATAATATAATTATATTATTTCAAATTATTAAATTCATACAAAGTAAAATCTGTTAAATAAATAACGGATTTAGTAATAAAATAGAGAAATTGAAACATAAAGAAAACAAACAAGAAACGGTATATAACGATGATGCTAACTTTAATTGTTAAAAAATAATCTATACTCTCAAGATTATAATACACTGTCGATAGATGAAAACTTAATAATGAAGTAAAAAATGAACTAGCAATAACAAAAAATATACAAACTATTGCCACTAGAATCGAATAGGATAAAGTAAATGAAAAATTTTTTAAATAATTGAATGTTCTATTATTAAGAATATTTGCTTCTTCTCTTTCTTTTAGTTCTTTAATTGTTTCACCATCTTTTAATTTTATTGTTTCTAACTTTGTTAGTTTATCTGGAATTTTTAATAATACACTATACATCAATCCGGAAAATAAAGATAATAGCATTGCTAGTATTTTTGAGTCTTCAATAAATTTAGCTTGCTTATAGAATACAAGTGAAACACTTATTGTAGCGATTACGATATATACAATAACCAACTCTAGATAATTTACTTTATTATTTTCTTTAAGATAGATGCTTTTGACAGCATTCAAATAAATATTCCATACTTTTTTTATCATCGCCTTGCTATTCTTGTATATTGACCAGCAATTAGTTCTCTTAACAACTCATCACAAAAGATTTTTAAATTTACAAAATTTGGTGTTCCATAAATATCCAAAGGCACTTTACCATCTAAATAAATTCTTGGCATAACATCTTGAACATCCAATTCAAAAGTTGAGGTTTTATTGGAACTTAAATTTTCCAATGCTACTTTCTTTTTTCTTGAATTTGACAGCGGTAAATTATTGAATTTTAAACCAGATAATACTCTATTCATAATACCAACTCTCTCACTTGATACAATGTTTTGACCAGCAGGTTTAATTGTAATTTCAATATTATAATTGGCACACAAATTAGCAAATTCACTATCTTGTGTCATAGCAGATGATAGAACATTGGTATTATAAGTTAAACCTACAACGCGACTATTATTTTTAAATTCATCTCTTACACTATTAGGTAAAACAGGATGACAGACCGCTTTATTATAACAACGTGTTACTTTAAACAAATCAGTGATGTGTTGTATAAATTCTTTACGAATGCTCTCACCGCCATAAATATGAAAGAATAAGAAACCAGAATAGCTATCAGGTGGAAAATGTAGGCAAAAGAAATATTTATCATTTATTACATCACCACTTAAATCTTCTTCATCTTCTCTGTTTTCTAATGGAGATTTAGTTTTTCCATTGCCTTTTGGACCACCTTTTAAAACGCCCCAAATAGAGTGATTTGTTATATCAAACCCATAATCATAAGCATTTGTACTTAATGTAAAAGCTTTATTTCTAATTTCTGTATATCCTAAATCAATATGATTAATGAATAATTGAGTAAACTGTTCAAATAGTTCTTGACTAACATCAATACCATTAATTTTTGAAATCAAATCTTCAAAACTATTGTTAGGATAATCCTCAACAGGTTTTAATACAATAGTAAATACTTCTAATTTTACACTTTCTGGATTATTCATATTTTGAATTTAGTATATCTACTCAAACTTTACTTTCGGCAATCCCTCAACAATTTCCACCGTCTGCACACTTACATTAATAACACTCAACAACAAGTCAAAAATATAACTTGCGTTATCCACTTCCTTACTCCAATCATTCGGGTCATTTTTAATACCACTTTCTTTATGCACCGTTACCTGATAACGCTCCATAATCCACTCAATAGCTGACTTTCCGTTTACTACGTATTCATAAGCTTTGGCAGGAATGTTATCTATAGTAAAATTACCATTATAGATAATGGTATCTTTTTGGTCTTTTTTAGGAAAACGCATTTTGGTTACACGATACATTTCATTAGGTGTCATCATGTAAATTTTATCAGGGCTTTTAATGGTTACACTATCATAAGCAGGAACCGTTTCATAGCTCAAATGCAATTCCGCCAGTTTTCTACCACCTTTGCTAAACGCCCAAAAATCACGAACATCTTCTACCAACGGCAGTCGTGGCAGCATTTTCTTTAGATCGTTGGCAAAGGTTTCTCGATATTCGGGGCTGTGTAAAAAACCATATACATAGTAGAAAACATCTTCTTTAGTTACGTTTTTACCATATTGTTTTTTAGCTCGCTCTAATATAAAATCACTCACCCCATCACGACGGATATAGTCACCTTCGCTACCTACATCAAACAATCCTTTTTGAGCAGAGTTGTTTTCTTCGTAATAGTATAAAGGGAAGCATTGAGTTGTTCCATTTCTACCATTCAATAAGCCAAATTCTGAAACTTTATTTGTTATGAGCGCTGAAAATGAAAATAAGCTTTTACCAGTAACACATATTACAAAATTTTCAGAATTTTCATTTGGGAAAAATTTAGGTAATTGATATCGTTCTTGATTTAGGTTATCTGCAAAATAAGTATTACTCTTCACAAAAGGACGATATTGTGAAATTCTATATTCTTTCTCTTCAATGAATGGAATATTCTTTTTAACTTGATTCTGCCAATCTCTTGACCAACTTCCTTTTTTTGAATCTGAAATAGGCTCAGCTACCTTTCCAGTATTTAGTAATTCTCGTTGTTCATTATAATGTTCAATAGTTTTTTTTATGTTATCACTCAATATGTTTTTTGAAAAATTAAAACACCAAGCATCTCTACTTGAAACAACAGACCCTGAAACAGTAACAAAAAAACAATTAGTTTTTGGGTCGTATTTTTTAAATGTATCAGAAATTAGTGGTATGTAATTTTCAAAATTTGAGTTTCTCATACTTAACCAATCACTTTCTTTGTTAGGTAACAATTCGACAAATGGTAAATTAGAAATTGTTTTAAAGTTTTTAATTAGTTCAAGTTTCTCGCTTTGTGACAAATAATCACCAATATCATGATAATGAATAGTCGCTTTTGGGTTTTTATTTTCTGGATTTTTAATCAATAACGTTATTGATATAGGTGTTCGTGAACCAGAACCAAATATTTTACCGCCTTCTTTTCTAGAAAGTTCACCGCTCGTTCGTTGATTACCTCTTAAATTGAAAATATAAATAGCTGAGAATTCGTTTTCTAAACTTTTGCGAAAACCATCGGTACTATTACTATCGAGCCAAGCTCCATTAGATACAAAACTAATAATTCCCCCATGCTTGGAGTCTAATCGGTCTGAACTCCATCTGAATGCTTTGATGTAGGCGTCATATAAAGATTTATTTAAACCAGCTGTTGATTCCTTCGCATATGTACTAGCAATTTTAGCATCAAGTTTAGGATAACTTTGATTTTGTGCATTGTCATTGGCAGACTTTTGCCCAATAGAATACGGAGGATTTCCAATAATAACACGCAACGGCGCTTTCTTCTGTTTGTCAACACGTTCTGAATTTTGTGGGAACATTTCAGAAAACATCTTTTCGCTGGCATCGGTTTCGCCTAGTTGGAAAGTATCTGTAAGCACTATACCGTCAAATGGAGTGTATTTTTCTTTACCTATACCATCATCGGGGTCAAGCGTGGCATCGTGGTAGGCGTTTTCAATATTAACTGCGGCAATATAATAAGCTAATAACACGATTTCGTTTGCGTGTATCTCGTGTTTGTATTTGCGTTCTAAATCTTTTTCTTCAATCAAGCCGCTTTGCAGTAATCGGGTAATAAACGTTCCGGTTCCTGTAAAAGGGTCAAGAATATGAATGTTTTCGTCCGTAAGGCTTCTGCTAAATTCTTTTTTCAAGACATCGTTTACTGAGTGAATGATAAAATCAACGACTTCTATAGGCGTGTAAACAATACCCAACTGCTCTACCATTTTAGGGAAAGCCGTTTTAAAGAACTTGTCGTACAACTCAATGATGATGCGTTGTTTCCCTTCGGCATTATCAATACCAGAGGCACGCATTTTTACGGAGTCATAAAACTTCTGTAATGTTTCCGCATCTTTGTCAAACGATTGGTCTTCCAACAAATCCAACATCGATTGCATTGAAACTGAGATTGGGTTGTTCTTAACAAACGAATAGCCTTCAAACAAGGCTTCGAAAACAGGTTTGGTAATAATATGTTGCGATAGCATTTCTACCGCTTGTTGTTGCGTAATACTTGGGTTGATGTTCTTTTGCAATCCTTGCAGGAAGTTTTCAAAAACTTGTTGATGCGTTTGGTCTTCAACAATCAATCGGTTAATACGGGCTACTTGTCGCTCGGCAATTTCAGCTACACTTTTTGCCCATTGTTCCCAATAGCGCCGGTCACCTACTTTATCAACCATACGAGCAAAAACTACATTTTGTAGTTGTTCAAACTGCAAAGCCATTTGTTGGTTGATGTCTTTTGTAGTTTTGTTGATATCGCCGGAATCATGCACCATATCTGGATTACCATTTTCATCAAAGGTATATTCGGGTCTGCCGATTAATATTTGTTCGGGTCTGTTTTTGTTGAGTTCTATTTTATTGACAATGGCGTTAAAACGGTCATCGTGTGCACGAAGCGCATTGAGTACCGTCCAAACTACTTTGTAACGTTCGTTATCATCTAAGGCTTTGTCAGCTTCAACATCTGACGGAACGACTACAGGAATAATGATATAACCGTAATTTTTCCCGGGAGATTTACGCATTACGCGTCCTACCGATTGCACAACATCAACCTGAGAGTTACGGGCTGATAAAAACAAAACGGCATCCAATGAAGGTACGTCAACACCTTCACTCAAACAGCGTACATTGGTTAATATTTTACATTCGTTATCGGTGCCATCTGCTTTTAACCAACCCAATAATTCGTCACGGTCTGGTGCTGACATTGTTCCGTCAATATGTTTAGACGAAACCGAAACCATTTTACTTTTTTTGTTAGTTGGTAAGGAATCTATATAAGCATCAGTTGCTGTGTTAAAAGTAGCTGTAATCTTTTTGGACGTAGCAATACTCGCACAGAAAGCTACCGCTTTTCGCATTGGGTCTGGGTCTGTTTTTTCTAAAATACCCATCTGCCCAAGAAACTGTTTAGACAAAGCATTAATACAACCAATAAGTTTTGAAGCGTCATCAGTAGTGATTTCGCTTTCCTTGTCCATGATCATTTTTTGCACCGCTGGCGGTACATCTTTATCATTAAGTGTAAGGATTAACACTTTGTAATCGGTCAATAAATCTTTTTCTACAGCTTCACCAAAACCTATGCGATATATTTCGTCACCATAGAGTTTCTCATCATCCATAGAGCAAAGAATAGCTTCGGCTTGTGCGGCTTTACTCTTTGTTTCTAAGTCATACAATCGCGGCGTTGCGGTCATATAAACTCTTTTCTTTGCTTTGATAAAAGTATTATCGTGTACTTTCGTAAACGCTGACTCATCTTGACCTGCTAATGAAACTCCGGTGGTTCTATGTGCTTCATCACAAATGATTAAATCAAATTCAGGATAGCCATTTTTAATCAATTCTTTTTGAGCAGCAGCAATAACTGCAATAGATTGATAGGTAGAAAAAACAACGGTCATACCATTATTCCCTTTATTGGAATGATGATTAAACTGATTCAATATTTCAGCAGTATTAGTAGAAGCAGGTAGAGCCAAATCTACAGTACTGGTATTGTCGTTATCTTCGTTTTTATTTTTTGTTTTGGATATTTCTGGGTCAGAGCAAATACAAATAGCATTGATTGGTTCTTTAGCATAAGTAGACCATTCGCGCAAAGTCTGTCCCAATAAAGCTATAGAAGGGACTAAGAATAAAATCAATCCTTTATTGTTCGTTTGATTTTCAGCAATACGCAATGCGGTAAAGGTTTTACCTGTTCCGCAAGCCATGATAAGTTTTCCTCTGTCGTTGGTTTTAAAATGAGCTTCGGTTAAATTTAAAGCTGTTTTTTGATGCAATGATAAATGACGAGTAGTAATTCTGGCTTTTTCACCATGAATATCATTTTCTAGTTTTTCCCAATTAACAGGAGCAACTAGTAAATCATATAATTTTATCCTTGAAACAGGAGGGTGCTGATTCTTTATAGCTTCATTAGCATTAGCTCCCCATTTGTTGGTAGTAGCAATCCAAAGCCGGTGTGCAAAATGTGTAGTTTTTAGTTCCTCATTTTTAAAGGTGCGACTAGAGGTAGATAGGAAAGAATCTACAGCGGGTTTGTCAATAGCAGAACCCTCTTGAAAACATTTACATTGTATAGCCCAATAATCGCCATCATGGGTTAGTGCCACTAGATCAATACCGGTATCACCACCACCTAAATCATTTTTACCAGGGAATTCATTCCACAGCCAAACATTTTTGAATTTAGATGCATATATAGGGTCGGTTTGTAAATAACCCTGCATTAATCGTTCAAAGCGGTCACCTTTGTCTCTTTGGGAATAAGATAATTTTCGATATTTCTCTAGAACTCTGGTAAAGTCATTCATTTAAAATGGATTGGAGATATTTATTTTAATTATTTATATTTTCTCAAACATACCAATAATTCCCCACACCAACAATACGATTTGTATAGGATTTTGCGAATACGTTGAAACTTGACCAGTCCTCAGGTCTTTAGGATTGGGCCGCCATCTTTTTTTCATATTCGCTTGAAAATGCTTTCATAGCATCAGAAGCCCTTGTGATATCGACCTCTATGCCAATCAGATTCCTGTAACCCCTTTTTTCCTTTTCGTCACCATCGGGTTCGAGATATTCTACGGTATCTGCCGTTAATTTGATATGGTGCACTTTTTTGCCAGGGTTTTCTGGTTCGATGTCGTCATTAACCAGCGACCCATCCGACTTTATCTTGACACTGCCCTTTGTGAATATCGTGTCTAAAGGAACTGCAAGGTTATACGATTTCTCCTCTATGACTTCATGGCCATCATCACTGCCTACATATTCTACCCTCTTGATTGTCGAAAGTCCGCCAGTTATATTTTTCCTACCCATCGAATGGACGATCGTATAGTCGGCCTTGTTTTCGATGATTTCATTGGCGTCGGGATTTGATTTAGAATGGCTTGCATCGACTTCTATCTGCAGCAGGTGAACCGTTATTTTGATATAAGTGAAATCATCGCGCATAGGTTTGAGATGGTGCTTGTCCGGGTATTGCTCTTTTTCGGTGCGCCCCAAAATATGTCCCAAATCGGCTTTAATCGTTGAAGCCAGAAACACGATTAGTTTTTCAATATCGGTCTTGTCAGCAAGATCAAGACGTTTAGTATCATTGAGTAATGTAAGGATATCGGTTTTCAGGTCAGGGTGACTCGTCAGGAAAGGCAAACCGGCCAAGTCTGGGTCTTTGGCTTTGCGGGAATTTTTTTTGGCGTATATTTTAAAGGCAGCAATGCCTTCATTGCCATCAATAAATTTGAATTCCTCATGATATTCCTTACAATAAAATGTTGCTATGATGCGCTTCGGAACTACCATCTCCACTTTTTCTCCAGAAACTACTTCTTTATGTGTGACTACCTTTACTTTAGTTGCATCAAGTGGGTCTGCTTTATCGGGCTGGATGGCGAGGTAATTTTCATCATATTTGAAATAAAATTTATATAGGATATTGAGCATGTCTTTTACATGTTGCCCGATGTGTATTTCGTACATCCCTACAGGTACAAAACAATACCCTTTGGTTCCGAGTTGTCGGTTAACATGATTGCCGTCCCTTAGGCTGATTTTATGTTCATGCACGTATTTCAATTTATACATTGACGCCGTATCATCATCGGCATCAGAGCTTAGTTCTGTAGTCTTCCTGATTCTCGATTGGGCAAAACGGTATAGTGACTTATTTTTTTCATAATCAATCTTTTCAATCTTCACAAACCGTATTTCACCGTCATGAATCAGTTGGAAGGTATGGTCGTTCCTGATCTCGTCAAGTAGGTCGTTATCATTGAATGCGCTACCAGATATGAAGACAGGTAAATCGTGATTGAAGCTGTCGGAACCCCAGGGTATTTTTTTTACAATTCGTTTTGATGCATCAAGCCTAGCCAATTTTACATATAGGTAATCATCGAGATTGACTGCTTCGTTCCACAAAGCGTCAAAATGCTGTTGGAAATAGGTAGATAGAGGCGTGTTTTTGGCCATGCTGAAAGTCTCGACACTATCAATCTGGCTTGGCGGGAGTACTGAGAAATTGATGTTGTCATCCCACGAGGCGAAGACGATGGAATGCGTCGACTTGAACAATTTTACTTCAATTTTATCCCTATATTTTTCGCTGTATTTTTGGATATCATTAAAATCAGTGACGATTTCATTGAGTCTCCTGAGCCCTTCACGCATACTTTCGAAAACGTCGAAGTTTGCGGGTTTTACCAATGCCAGGTCGTTATTTCGCTGGTGTGCGGCGTGAGAGTTCGGATGCAGCAACAAGATTTGTATTTTTTCATTGGCATCAAGCGTTTTTACCGCATTATCGAGATGCGTCCTGAAATTGTAAAAGTCGAGTCGTTCTTCTTTGAGTATCTTGATCTCACGAATCGATTTGTTTTCTTCTATCGGGCCGATGAAGTAGGAATTGATGTCGTTATCGAGTATACGAATACCGCGCTTGCTTTCTGCCATTTCCCGCGCCACTTGCCAATAGGTTCTCTTGCCATTATTTCTTGGCATACCGGCATATTTATCGAGTTTTTTCTCAATCAGAATATATAAAAAGATGCCGCTCAGGATTTCAATCCAGAAATGCTTAAAGAACATATGAAACGCTCCTATGAGGCCTGTTTCGTTACCTCCCATATATTCGTTACTAAACCAACCTTTGCTTCCCAACTGGTGCGCAAAAGTCTGATACCAGCCCATCGTGTATGCCAGAAAAAGATAGAAGCATAATAATATGGCCACTATCATACCCCTTCTTTTCCAGCCATAAGGCCACCAGCGCTGGAATTTTATTTTTATAAACGGATGCTCGATGATTGCTATGAAGACTACTATTACCGGAATGACAGTATATAGCAAATTTGGATTCATTACATAAGCAATGAATACTACCAGCGCGACAATAATTGTCCAGAGGATGATATTTTCTTTGTTAAGGCTTATTGCCAATTTTTTTTTGGCTCTATTTTCTTTTTCCATATTGCTTATAATTTTGCGCCGGTACATCAATGGCTATGATTCTCGTTTGATTCTTTTTAAGCCTTTATGGTGTTGTGCGTGTTGAAATGGGTTTAAAAAATGTGCCAATCTTGTCAAAATCAAATGCTTTGGAAAGGGTAACACCATAAAAAGGAGTTGGGTGCTTCAGGTTGTTGTTGATTTCTCCTTGAAGTGTAATGCCTGTCGTCCGCTCGGTAATCCATAATTTACCGGTATAGAAAAAGTCTTCAGTATTGACATATTGGCTTTCGGCAGTTGCGAGCGAGCTTGAGGTGCTGAAGTATGATGGCGCGTATCGGGTGGCATATCCAGTATTCATATTAAGGCGTACACTGATGTAGTCATTCTCATGGCAAAGCCAGAATCCTATGATACCGATATTGAAATCATAAATGTCGTATGTATATTTTTGTATATAGGGTAAGTCAGAATTACTAGTTGGTACACGCGTTGCTACTAGGATTGGTTCTAGTTCACGAGGATTGACATAACGGATATTCACTGTTGAACGGCGCCATATAAATTCTAATGATGGTGCATAGTATATGAAGGTAGCCGAAACTTGTTTATTGAGATTCAAAAAAGGGATTCTGATAAGCGGCGAAAAGTAAGCACCAAGGTTATCTGATTGCACTGTCCTTAAGATATCGGTTTTTTCCTGGATTCGATAACGATTGCCATCAGTACTGTCCATTACTTTTTTTTCCCTCACAATATCGAGGATTGAATCCGTTCTTGTAATGGCCCTGTTTCCGTATAAGCTGATGTAAAAACCAGCCCATTCATCAACTTTTGGGGTAACCATAATGTTGGTGGCAAAAAAAAGGTTTTTGGCCTTTAGCCCATCTACGAGATCGAAATTGGTGCCCACATATCCTAAATAACTGTAACTGAGTATTTTTTCTTTTCCTTGAATTTTATTGAATAACTCTTCTAATTTTTTTACATTATCATTACTGGCAATGTCGATAGCTTTTATGGAATTTAAATTTTCAGCAGTAAAAAGTAATTGGATTGTTGCATTATCAGTTTTACAATCATCATATAAAATTTTAAAAAATCCATCTTCAGAACTGGCTTTTATTTCTGAAAGTGTTGCTGCATTCTTATATAATTCAAATTTATTCGTTGCAGTACATTTAATAGAATATTTATTTACTCCGGGGAAAACTTCTACAGTTTGACCAACGGTGGTGATTGCTTCAACATATTTTTTATAATTGGTTTTATTGGACGGAATATTAAAATATGCCCTAGATTTTAGAAATAAGATAAATGTAGCTTCATCCATACTTTGAATTGCAGTTGCAACATCTGCAAGGGTTATTTTATCTTGTGCAACTGATATTTTTAAAGGAATTTTTGGGTCTGTATTGGGTATATAATAATTAAAGTTAGAAGAACTTTCGGTTATTTTTTTTATAACTTTTGAATTTAAAAGTGATACCGGAATATTATCTTTTTCAGTAAATCGTTGGGAAACCATACTATTTTTACTATCTGTAATATAGACATCGATATCTCCTGTTGTGTTTTTTTCAAATTTAATTTCATACTCATTCACGATATTGGGATCGGTAAGCTTAGTTGTTTGCGCAAAACCAAAAACGTTCATTAATAATACTGCAAATAATAATTTTGTTTTCATAACTTAAAATTTAAAGTAAATACTACCTAACATAAAATTATGTTTATGACATTAAAGTAACCTGAAACTGTTCAACAATAAGGTTTGTTACGAAATGGGAGAAATGAGGGAACAACAATAAAATGGCTTGAAATAATTACGGGCAAAAGACAAAAGTTATATGGAGTATAAAAGTAATCAGCAATTTGAATTCAATAAAACTAAAACATATTCAACAAAATAAAATCAGGGTTTTCCCTAATAAATAAAAGGAAATGCCCTAGGGAAAACCCTAAGAAATCATTGGTTGTAAGTATTTTACTAAAAAACAATAATACCATATCATGATATTATAAAACCAAAACACACAACAAAAAAAACGCCCTATCACTAAGGCGTTCTAAAAACACAACCGTCATTGCGAGCCGCAGGCGCGGCAACCTCAACCGCTAACGCCCAAAATCACCACGTCATTGCGAGCCGCAGGCGCGGCAACCTCAACCGCTAACGCCCAAAATCACCACGTCATTGCGAGCCGTAGGCGCGGCAACCTCATTGCCAGCCCATAGGGCTAAGCAATGCTACAACACATCCAACAACGTCAAACTATTATAATTCCCATTGTTCAAAGCATACTGCACCCCATTCACTTCTTGGTAAAACTCAATAAGCAACAGATAAAACGAATTACCAGCCCCGGAAGGAACAGCAGTAGGAGTGAGCGCTAGGTTCACCGGAGTAACATTCAAGGGCAAGTTCTCTACTGGGCTGTAAAATACCTCCGAGATTTCGGTATCAAAATCCAAGTTCATAAAAGCACTCTGAAAAGAAACATGCGTCGCATGTGCCGGTGCAACCAACTGCTCCGCCGGAATTAGATTGTCAATACTAACTTTACCGGTGGCCGTATCCAAAGCATAAGGAGCCGCCAATAGCGAGCGTAAAGAACTACGACCGTTAAGATCCAAACCTTTCAAAAAGACTTTACCGGCAGCCGTAGCAAGCCCAATACCAATTTTGCGCTCCCCGCGAACCGAAACCAAATCGGCATTCTTTACACCCGCAAGCACATGCATCAAGCGGTTGTTCAAAGTACCGTCATAAGCCTTGCGAATCAATATGGCCGCAGCATTCCGAAACACCTTACTGCCTTTAGCCAAAATATTAAATTCGCTGCCATTTTCACGAGTACGCTTAAAAGCGGGGTCATTCATAATGCGTTCCTTACTAACGCCACCTTTCTGACGCATATAAAAAGCGTCACCTTTACGATAAAAAGAAACGTCATCATACGTCCCTTTAATCTTCAAAAATCCAAATTGTTTTGGCATAATCGATATATTTAATGATTAATAATAACCCAAAGCTATAAAGCACGCGCAAAGTCTAAAAATAGGAGCTTCCGCTTTCGACCCTTTTTGCCGATTTTGCCGAAAACGCCGTTTATTGCCGCTTATTTAGTAAGTTTTTCCTACAATTACAGTTCCCACCAACCACCACGTCATTGCGAGCCGCAGGCGCGGCAACCTCTCCCACCAACCACCACGTCATTGCGAGCCGCAGGCGCGGCAACCTCTCACACCAACCACCCCGTCATTGGGAGCCGCAGGCGCGGCAACCTCTCCCACCAACCACAAACGACTACCGATATACTGCAACGCATTGAGGTTCAAAGTGTAGTTGCGTTAGATTATTTTGTTAATGAATTGCAAATGGCCACAAATGGCGATTTTTTGGCACACTTACTGTCAATCTCAAAATGCGCCTCCAAATCAGAAAAGAATCAATCAATCATCTAAATCAAAGCACTATGGAACGCATCACGATTTACACCAAAGACATCCAGATCCTTACCGGTAAAAGCGAACGCTGCTGCCGCAACATCCTCAAACAAATCAAAAAAGCCAACAACAAAAAGCCACACCAGATCGTTACCTTCAAAGAGTGTTTTGAGTATCTGGGCATACCAACAGAGGAATCCCTAATGATCTTAAAAACCCGCAAATAACCACCACGTCATTGCGAGCCCGCAAGGCGAAGCAACCTCTTCCACAAACCACAAACCCTCAAACCCACCGCGTCATTGCGAGCCTGCAAGGCGCGGCAACCTCTCCGCACCCGAAAAAAGACTCATAAATCTTAAAGTCTTATAATCCAAAAATCTTACAATCCAACACCGTTTCGCCGCCATGCGCTGCCATAGCCTTGGTCGTCTGCAATGACATGAAATAGAAAAGCCCGAAACAAAATTTCGGGCTTTATATACTGCCATAAATTGCTGTTTAACTTACTGGTCTTTATTCTTTTGGCATTTTGCTCATATCCATATACAACATACTCCACCGATGTCCATCTAAGTCAGTAAAACCGCAACCATACATCCAACCATCTTTATCTTCGGGTCCTCTGTAAATTTCGCCACCGGCTTTTTTAATTTTTTCGGCGAATTGATCTACTGCTTCTTTGTTTTCTGCGCCAATATTAAACAATACTTCGGTAGCATTCTTGGTGTCGGCAATTTCGTTGCCGCTATAACCTTTGAATTCTGTTTCTTCAAATAGATTGATTACAACATCTTGTTTGCCGACAAGTAAACTCAATAAGTTTTTAGGAGCATCTTTAAATGAAAATCCAAGTTGTGTAAAGAAATCTTTAGACTTTTTGAGGTCTTTTACGGGTAAGTTTAACCAAAATTCGTTTTTCATAATTTCATATTAATGATTAGCATTGTCCTAAATTATTGTTTTTTTTAACCGCAAATAACGCGAGAGTATACGCTAAGTTCGCTATGAAAATTTTATGCTCGCCAAAAAACCTTGCGCACTTTGCGACCCGAGCGTAGCGAACTGACGAAGTAAAATCTTAGCGCACTTTGTGGTTAATTTATTTAAAGTTTTCTTCTAATTTATCAAATGATGATTGCCACCCTTTGATACATTCTTCACTTATCTCAGCAGGTAAGCCGGCGTGTTGCAACGATATGTTTGTTTTGCCGTCTACTTCTTCAAATGCTGTAGTTACCTGTAGTTCCTGCTCCCAATCTCCGGGCATTTTATAATAAGAAGCAGCTACTATATTGCCACTACTATCTGCAAAGCTGTCGGTATTAACTATTTTTTTGAATGGTACAATTTCTTTGTATGTACCCGTCGACCAAACCTTTTTACCGTCTGCCGCTTGCATGGATGCTAAAAATTTTCCACCGACTTTAAAATCGATAGTGCAGTCAGGACAGGTATATTCTTTCGGACCCCACCATTTCTTCATATTTTGAGGTTCGGTCCAAGCGCTCCATACGGTATTAAGGGGAAGGTTAAATGTTCTTTCAACCGTAATTGTTTTGTGTTCCTCAATTGTTGCATTTTCTTTCATCATATTTTATTTTAAAGTTTGAACTAATATTGAAGTCATAAAGGTCAGCGCTTTTTCAATGAAAGGGATTACACAACTTTAGAAAGAAGTTATGTAATTGATACATTTCGGTCGTCTTTTTTATGAGTCAGTTTCAGTTATGCAGCGTCATGCTACAATGACCGCTAACATGCATACTTCGCTGTTAAACCCAAAACCAACGTCATTACGAGTGCGCAGTACGAAGCAACCTCTCCCCACCAACCACTAGAGCTCAAAACCACCACGTCATTGCGAGCCACAGGCGCGGCAACCTCTCCCCACCAAACGCTAAAGCCCAAAATCACCACGTCATTGCGAGCCGCAGGCGCGGCAACCTCTCCCCACCAAACGCTAAAGCCCAAAATCACCACGTCATTGCGAGCCGCAGGCGCGGCAACCTCTCCCCACTAACCACTAAAGCCCAAAATCACCACGTCATTGCGAGCCGCAGGCGCAGCAACCTCTCCCCACCAACCACTATAGTTCAAAATCACCACGTCATTGCGAGCCGCAGGCGCGGCAACCTCTCCCCACCAACCACTAAAGTTCAAAATCACCACGTCATTGCGAGCCGCAGGCGCGGCAACCTAACCAATAGTATACTAATACTTCGTATACCAAGCGTATACCAAGCGTGTATACAGTGTCTCGAATTCGTGTTGTTCGTGTTTATCAATATTTAAACCGCTAACACAGCATCACATTCCACTCACATGCACCACTACTATAGAAAATCTTAAGAATAAAATAATTCGCATACCATTTAAAAAGGACTAATTTTACTTGTATCAAAAAACAAGAACATGGTAACCATCGACAATTATTTAGACAATCATTACATCCACAGAAGCAATTGGCTTCGGGCTGCCGTTTTAGGAGCCAACGATGGGATCATATCGGTTTCGAGTTTGGCCATAGGTGTTGCTGCGGCTAGTGCCACAAGAGAACCTGTAATTCTCGCTACTGTTGCGGGTCTTGTTGCCGGAGCTTTGTCGATGGCTGCGGGCGAATATGTTTCGGTAAGTTCACAAACCGATACAGAGAAAGCCGATATTGCAAGAGAAATGCAAGAACTCGAGGAAATGCCTGAAGAAGAGTTGCAAATATTGGCTCAGATTTATGAAAAAAGAGGACTCAAAAAAGAAACCGCATTGCAAGTAGCCATCGAATTGACGGAGCATGATGTTTTGGGCGCCCATATCAGAGACGAGTTGGGCATCAACGAAATTAGCCAGGCGAATCCGATACAAGCTGCTATGGCTTCGGGAGCTGCGTTTACTGTTGGCGGTGTATTGCCGCTGCTGGTGATTCTTTTGGCACCCTTGAAAAATTTAGAATATTCGATGTATGGGTTTACCATCATTTTTCTAATGATATTAGGCACCATTGCAGCAAAAACCGGAGGTTCAAGCATAAGAAAAGCCATCTTGCGCATTACCGTTTGGGGCACTATTGCTATGGGATTGTCTGCTTTGGTGGGGTATCTTTTTGGTGTTAAGTTATAAGGATTTAACAATCAATCAATAATTTTTCAGGGGTCATTCGTTTTTCATTTTCAGGGAATTAAATTATTCTACCAGGATTTTGAATTTAACGTACTATCGGGAACTTTACACCAAAATCTACTTACAGATATTATACTTTTTGCGTCTTAGCGACTTTGCGAGATATAAAATTAGCTCGCAAAGGCGCTAAGACGCAAAGTTTTAAAAGAGATGATATGTAAAATAATGTATTGATCTAATTTCTTTGTTGGGTATAAACTTCCGATAGTGATTTAAATTCATTGAGGCTTTCAAGTTTTTTGATGATTAAGCTTGGACGAATAATTTGGAAAATATTGATCGGCAAAAACATATAAATCTTAAAATCTTCCCAACCTCAAAATCTAAATCATAAATAGTCGTAATTTTGCCCATCGATTTTTAAAAATTCCTATGAAAATATTATACACTTATATCAAAGCGCACAAACCGATGTTGTTCTTAGCGCTTTTCCTTGCTGCCATCAACCAATGTTTTTCTTTGTGCGATTCTATTATTATCGGAAAACTGCTCAACGAATGTGGCGTGGGCGTCAAGAACTTCAATCATGATTATGCTGCGTTTACCAAAGCCGTATTGGGCTGGTTGGCGTTGTCGTTAGGTGCGGCTATGATGTCGAGAATTGCTAAGAATTTTCAAGATTATTTCACCAATATTATCATCCAACGTACCGGAGCTCAGATGTATACCGATGGTATTCAGAAAGCGTTGCAGTTGCCGTATCAAGATTTTGAAGACCAACGCAGTGGCGAAACTTTAGGCAAGTTGCAAAAAGTGAAAATCGATTGTGAGAAGTTCATCACCTTATCCATTTCAATGGTGTTTCAAACCGTCATTGGGATAACGTTTGTGGTGGTTTATGCGATTAACATCCATTGGCTTTTAGGACCGGTCTTCTTAGCGACCATCCCTGTGGTGGCTTTTGTAAGTTCATTTTTAGGTAAGAAAATCAAGAAGGTATCTAAAGAAATCTTAGGCGAAACTACTGCATTAGCAGGTGCTACAACCGAGTCGTTGCGCAATATCGAATTGGTCAAAAGTTTGGGGCTGACACAACAGGAAGTCAACCGACTCAACAGTACCACAATTAAAATCCTCGGATTAGAATTGAAGAAAGTGCGTTTCATTCGCTCGTTGAGTTTTATTCAAGGAACGACGGTGCATTTTATGAGAACCAGTTTGGTGTTTGCGTTGTATATGTTTGTGTTCCGCGACATCATACAACCTGGCGATGTGATTACGCTGATGTTCTTTTCGTTCTTTTTATTCAACCCATTACAAGAACTTGGGAATGTCATTGCCACGTTCAATGAAACCAAAGCATCAATGGACAATTTCAGCGATTTGATGCATGCCAAAAGCGAAGAGAAACCACTAACTCCAGAAACGATTGGGTTTATCAACCATTTGAAATTCTCTCATATTTCGTTCAAGCACCGAACCGCCAAAAGTTATGCTGTAAAAGATATTTCGTTTGAAGCCAAAGCCGGTGAAACCATAGCGTTTGTCGGACCTTCAGGAAGCGGTAAAACCACACTCGTAAAAATGCTTGTCGGACTATACAAACCCGAAGAAGGGGCTATTTTCTATAATGAAAAGAACGCCAACGATATCGATCTTACAGAGTTGCGCCAACAATTGGGGTTTGTGACTCAGGATGCGCAGTTGTTTTCTGGCACCATTAAAGACAATTTGCTGTTTGTAAAACCCAATGCTACCGATGAAGAACTCAATGATGTGTTGCAAAAATCGGCTTGTCAGAATTTGTTGTCACGTGCCGAAAATGGTATCAACACTACAATCGGAGAAGGTGGAATCAAAGTATCGGGCGGCGAGAAGCAAAGGTTGTCGATAGCCAGAGCGTTATTGAGAAGCCCAAGATTGTTAATTTTTGATGAAGCCACTTCGGCGTTAGATTCGATTACGGAAGAGGAAATTACGCAAACCATTAGGAGTATCTCGTCAAAACAAGATCAGATTACAGTTTTGATTGCACATCGTTTGTCGACGATTATGCATGCGGATAGAATTTATGTACTAGAGCAGGGGCAAATTATCGAACAAGGGAAGCATTTGGATTTGTTGGATGAAAAAGGGTTGTATTATGCTATGTGGAGACAGCAGATTGGGGAAAGAAAATAGGTTCTAAGGTGCTGACGTTGTTTGGTGCTTTGTACTCGCAATGACTCAGGGTGATAGCAATTTGGTTTGAAGGTTATTTCCAGATGTGGAAGTTTAGTTTTAGTTTTTTATCTTCGATTAGTGTGAGCCAATCGATGAACAGTAAACCACCGATTAATAGCACCCCAATAGATAAACTTACGATTGATTTCCATGATAGGGCACTGTCCCACATATTGTCAAAGTTGAGGGCTGCATAATTACCCAAATGCACCGCAATAGCATCACTAATAAATTTGCCAACGAAAAAGGAGGGAATAATCTGGATGGGTTTCAACCGAGCCATTCCGGCTGCTAAAAATAAAGGTGTCGTAGGAATGGGCAATAAAGAATAGGCTATAATAAGCAGTTGGCTTTTCCAACCTTTTTCTTTCATTTTTTTTCCCAGATACTGTACGTCTTTGTTCTTGGAGGGTTTAAATACTTTATCTGCGAGTAATGGAATATAAAGTGTAAGCACATACCGCCCTAAAATAGAACCAGCAACTCCGATAATAATGACCCACCAAGTATTGAGTTTAAATAGTATCTGAAGCGGAACCATAATCGAACAAGCCGGAGGAAAAGGGATGGGGACAACATCAAATATAAAAGCGCCCACAAAAACCAAAAGATACTGCCACCACATTGTATTTCAATTAATCAGCAACAGAAGTATTGCACCGTAAAGGTAGCTGAAATGTGTTGTATTTTCTTTACTATAAATTACAGGATTCACTGTAAATAATAGCGCAGTAGATTTTCTTATTCGATATTTAATCCAGCAATAAAAAGGCGTCTCCTCCCAAAGACGCCAATCTAACAATCTAACAATCTTATAATCTTACGATCTTATAATCTTACGATCTTATAATCTCTCCCTTACCATAGCACTTTTTTCACTACAACCACTCCCGTAGCCGAGCTAATGCGCACGAAAAGCACACCATTGGCCCCAAGATTCTGAAAGCTTGTTGTTGGTTTATTGAGTTCTTTCTTTTCTGCTAGCAAGCGCCCTCTGGAATCAAAAATCTGAACTGATGTCATCAATGCAATTCCGCTATCAATCATCAAAGCATCGTTGTTTTTATATACGATTACTGGATTGCTTGATGCAGTAACCGTTGGTGTACTTAACAAATCAGTATAAACAATTTCAAATCTGTTGTCGAAAGTACCGCTTTCGGAAGCAAACGTATAAGCGTTGGCTTTCAAATCATGTTCCGTACCCATCAAATGGTCTTTCAGATATATCGTCTGTGTGCCACTAAACAATCCATCAACATGATCGATGGCAATGGTGTAAGTACCGGCTGTAGTAGCTTTAAATCCTAAAGGCACCATGTCAGTAGCATCAAAAGGCAACGCTCGCCCTTGAATCACCAAAGGCTGTGCATCTATCAAACTATATAAGGCAATCGCACCGTCATTCATAAATTGACCATCATAAGCATCACGTTCTGTAACAGCATTGGTAACATAACCTACTTCTGTTTGTGAAAAAGCGCCTGACGTATCGGTGGCATTGAGCCAAATACGATGCTGTTCTTCGGTATCCGTAGTTCTGAAAAACTGGTTCGCAATATTGGAAACCCGTTGGGTATTGGCAAACAAAACCGAACTGGCTGCAGCCTTAGCTTCAACAAAGAAACCTTGCCCTGTTCTGATGATGCCACTTGGGTCGAACACTTGTGCTTCGCCATTGTTTACGAAAGTTCCTCCTACCCAAGAGCAGTACGATGGACTTGCGGCATTGTTTGTTTTTCTCCAAAAGTAAAGCGTCCCTGTAATGCTATTGCTGTTTTCGGTAACAAATTGCGCCATACTAATCGGTGATGGGTAAGGGTTTCCAACCAGATTAAAACGATGGGTGGCATCGCCAACATTCATAGTATAAGAATAATTACCATTGTGTGGCACGCCTGAAAAGCTACCATTCCATACAGTAGCGGTAGCCGGATGAGTGTTTGGTACGCGAATTAAGTAGCCTTTGGCATTTTCGAAATTTACAGTAGGCGTTAGCGCAGCATATACATTCGTTGGTGAATCATACTGGTAAAAACGCGTAGGCAAAGTAGCCGGTGAAAATGCGAGTAATTGTTGTCCCGAAACAGGCGAGGACCATAACGTATAATCCTGGCGTATCAGCGCAGAACTTGAGCGTTTGACGATGATGTTTCCTGAATTCGCGGCATTGGTATTTTGCAACAAATTGGCATTATTCTCTAAAGTGAAACTGCCTGAACTTACCGTTAAAGCACCATTCAAAGTCACATTCATTCCCGATGGAATATTGACTACGGCATTATTGTTTACCGTAAGTGAACAGCAAGCCAACGAAGCGGCGGCAGTATAATTGGCAGCGATGACTACGGTGCTTATGGCTGTAGGTACTCCGTTATCCCATGTTCCGTTATAAGTAGTTGTATTTCCCGCAGTGACAGTTCCGGTGGCGTTTGCACTGATGCCGTTTCCGTCTTTTATGGTTACTGTATAGGCGGTGGTCGCTGTGATTGCAGTAGCAATAGGATTAGCAATCGTGGTGCTGCTTAGGAAATCAGAAGGTGTCCAATTGTAAAGTACTGTTCCTTCTGCTGTAACGGTTGTTCCTAAAGCAACATCTGAACCCGAACAAGTGCTTGTGGCTCCGAGCATGGTTACAGTTGGATTAGCTCCTTTGATTCCAGAGAATACTGTAGTTTGGCTTGCCGCTATAGGAATATTGGTCATCGTAATGGTATTTCCCGACAAAGCATTGTATTTTATCCATGGATTATTCAATTGGTCAAAATTACCTGTGATGCATGCTCCTGAAATACTTGTTTGAGTCCCTACAATATCTGATGAAGTACAGGTAGCAGCGATGTTTGCTATATGAGGATTATTTCCAGATCGTGTCAAACTCCAATACCTATTTAAATAATCAGTAGTGCTGGCATTATTTGGATGTTTGGCATTGGTTACTTTTACGCCATAATAATTATTCGCCGCGCCATCGTCGGCAAGTGTAATGGTAATTGGAGAATATTCGGGAGTTCCGGTATTATCGCCAATGGGATACGTAAAGGAACTTCCCGTAATCATCATCTTTCTTACTTCTCCTGTACCACTGGCTATAATCATTTTTGTTGGACTTGGAGAAACAATTGTAATAGTACCTAAGGCTTCTATTGTTAGGTTATTGTTACCAATAGTTAGATTTCCTGATGTCATATTTAATGCCCCATTCACAGTCATACTTTGACCTAAAGTAAGTCCGCCGGAACGGTTGATGGTAAGGTTGTTTAAACTGGGTTGCGCGCTAAATAAGTCACTGGCAAAAACCATTGCGCCACTACCGCCAATGTTTAAAGACGAAGCAGGAGTCGTTTCAAGAGAACCAAAAGTTTTGGTTATAGTGCCCAAAATTCCGAGCGTGTTATCAATTTTGAAGACTCCGTTTGTAAGTGTAAGCAAAGTGTTCACATTTGTGGGTTCATCCACGGTGACGCCACTGTTGTTATTAATGGTCAGCTGACTAAAAACAGTTACCGATGTTCCTAATATGGATTGTGGCGAAGTCCCGTTTAAGGAAATAGTATGGCCTGATGCAGCGTTGAAAGTACCACTATCATCAAAATTACCGGCAATGGTATGGTCGAAATTGCCCGTATTAAAGGTTGCGTTTTGTCCGATAGCGACATTTCCAGCAATAGTTAAAGCAGATGCAGCTGTTGCAGTGACTGTATCAGCAAGACTAAAATTACCATAGATATTTACAAGTGCCGAGACCATGGTTTTGGTAGCACTACCACTAAGAATAAGATTAGAGTAACCTGCCGTTGTGCCATTAGGATTGATGACGGTCTGTGCCGCACCGTTATATTCGACTGTGGTAGGCCCCGATACAATAGTTTTCCAAATGCCATTGTTGGTGATGGTTCCGGCGATCCGCATCGTGCTATCTTGCGTCATCGATAGCTTTTTTCCACTATTGATGGTGACATCATAAAAATTGGTAGTGCCTGAAATCGTAGCAGTCGCATTGTTGATGATAACATTACTGGTATTGGGATTGAAGGTACCGCCGTAATTGCTCCAAGCATTAGTTCCTTCTATGGTAAGTTGCGCTGAAGTGACTGCGTTGAGGATTCCGCCTGCTTCAATGGTGAGACTATTGATATCAGTGACCGAAGGCAATGTAGGAGCATTAGGTGTTGTCGTTGTATTAGGAATGATGATGTTTTTGGTAGCGGATGGGCCAACATTAGGTGTCCAGTTTTGAACAGACGTCCACGAAGTGGATAGCGAACCATTCCAGGTTATAGTATTGGTGGTGCTGTATTCTGCTAAAGTTACGTTTCGCGTTCCATCAAAGGCGGCATTGAAGAAAGCAATATTAACATTGGAAAGCGCAACCCAATTTTCTGTTGTATTAAAAGCTGAACTGCCATATTCAAAGTTTCCGATTTTCACCCATAAAACCAAATGGTCTTCGTTGTTTCCGTTGAGTTCACTATCAAGATAATGATACGACACCACGCAACTCGTTCCGACAGCGCCGGTTTGGATGACTTCAATTTCGCGATTGATGGCTCCTGTTTTCCATGAAGGTGCTGTACCAATGCTGACTTTTAAACTTACTTGACTCGGAAGTGTTCCTATGTTGGAAAAATAAACTTTCATAAACTCATTTCCAAAAGTATAGCTTACTGCGTCCGTAATCGTGGTACGCTTGATAATTCCGGTCGTATCGCCAATTCCTATGCTCGTGGCATTGCTTGTCATAGTAAGTGTTTTTATGGTAGCACCATTCAACATGTCTAGAGCGCCTTTCGTTGCCGAAGGATTATTACCAACCAAATGCAACACACCATTGATAGTAAAATCGTCCGCTGAAGTGATTCCTCCTAAGCCGTCAATAGTAAGATTGTTTACATTGCCTGCGAAGAATGCAATTGGAAGTGTTATGGCGACTGTATTGGTGAAAGCTAAAGTAGCAGCGGTATTGCTTACATCAACAGCGCCACTGACGCGTGTTGGTGAATTTCCGGACAATGTCAGTGTATTGGCTCCAACCGAAATAGTTCCGGCTGTTAAAGCTAATGTACCTGCGACCGATACCGATCCGGTTAAGCTGATTCCCGTTGCACGATTGACTGTTAAGTTGTTCAGCGAAATAGCAGGTAAGCCAAACACACCACTACCGCCAATGACTATATTGCTGCTACTGCCTCCAACCATAGTTCCTGTGGTGGTGGTGATGGTTCCGCTGAGGGTTAAAGTACGAGCACCTATAGTCAATGCTCCAGTGGTTAATGTTAATGGATGCGCAATTGTAATGTTGTCATTGATTGTCAACCCCGCAATATTGTTGAGCGTTAAGCCATCCATAGTATTGCTGACTAAAGCTCCTGACGGAATGCTTTGTGCTGCGGTTCCGCTGAATTGTATTGAAGAGGAAGTTGCGGTAGCATCGATCTTTGCACTATTGGAAAAAGTTAAATTGCCTGTCAATGTCAGTTGCTTTCCATTGAGTAATAACTGATAGGTAGCCTGTGCATTAGTAATATTCCTGAGTGATCTGTTTTGATCTAAAACACAATTTCTGGTAGGTGAAACAGCAAAGGAGATGTCAGACCCATTGGTTGGCACCAAACCATTTTGCCAGTTGGCTGCATTTGCAAAATCGGTACTGACTGCGCCAGACCATACATAAGCGGTTATTTCTAACGCTCCCATTTTAGGAGCAACGCTTCTTGCAAGACCCGTATAATCTGAAGCAATGCCTGTTCCTGTTGCAGCATTTAAAATGGCTGAGGTGTAATAATTCAATGGGTTTGTACCGCCAGCACTTGTAAATAATGGGTTGGTATTCAAACTATTGGTGTCTTGTCCGGTAGCGGTTTTCCATGTTGCTAACGTTGTCTTATCAGTACCGCTGTACCCTGAAAATGTTCCGGCATTGCAGTAGTAATCATTATAATCAATCGTCAAACCGGAAAGCCCGGCTATTTTGATAGCATAATGTTTACCGGTGGTTCCTCCGGTGCGCACATTCATCAGAATGTTGTTTCTGTAATTGCGCAACGCAATATTATTGGCGTTCCATAACGCAGCGGTTGCAGAAGTAACTGTAGAAGAAACTGTCCCTGCCAGATAAACGGAATTGAAATAGATACTATTGTTATTGGTTGCACTGGCACTGCTATTATCATTGATGCCATATATCTTATAGCCCGTTGTTACACTTGTTCCAAGATTGATAATATTATTGGCAACAGTCGTTGCACCATTACCAATCAAAATTCCGTCAATCTCACAAAGAACGTTGGAAGAAGTGGCCGATAAGCCATATATAAAATTTCCTGAAACGACATTCGTACCGGATGTTGGTCCTGTATAATCAATCCCAATCACGACTAAAGAAGCCGTTGGATGCGTATTTGATAAATTATAAACTGTATTACCCGTGATGGTTTGATTGGTACCAGTAGTTGTAACGAATTGTTGTATGCCTCTAACTGTTATACTATTCATACAAGCAGTAATGTCTCTAATCGTGTTGTTTTGGATGACGTTGTTGTCAGCATTAGAGCAAATACCATCTACTTTAGAAGTTGAGCTTCCAGTATAGGAATTTGTCATATTAGCAATGGTATTTCCTGAAGCAGTTACAAGATTAACAGCAGAATTAATATATATCCCTCTAACATCTTGTTTAAAAATAGACGACGTTGCTGGTGAACTTGTTTTAATGCTGTTGGCAGTGCTAAGACTTCCAATTAAATTGTTATTAACCGTAATAACAGAAGTGGGAAAACCGCTGATAACAATACCTTCGAAACAATGCGAGTAGGCAACATTTCCAAAAGTAGTAACAGAGCCTATGCTATTATTCTCTATCGTGACTGTACCACTGTTCAAGCAACGTATTCCGTGCGTAGTAGAATATCCAGCACCATTAACATTCACATTGGGAGTACTGGTATAACCCGAACCTCCGTTGGTAATCGTGAATCCTGTAACCACTCCACCAGAAATAGTTGCTGTCGCTGTAGCTTGAGTTGTGCTTCCTGAAAGTGTAAAAGTAATTAGAGGAGCAGTCAAAAAACCACTACCACCACCTACCAAGTTAATGGCTGTCACAACGCCTCCCGAAATAGTTGCTGTAGCTGTAGCGTTTGGCGTTGTAACCACAATAGAATTTGTTCCTGTGGATGCTCCAATTGTATTCCCTATAAAAGAAACACTACCTGATGACAAGTAAAGTCCATCCCATGGATTGGTACTGGTACTACTATAATTGAAATTCTGTATGGTATTGTTTTGAACCAAAGGAGGTGTTGTGTTATTTCCTGTGACAAAAATACCACTGAAATACGTATCGAAACTCGAGATCATCGTAAATGGAGTTCCCCCGCAAAAGGGCTGACTTCCTCCAATATAATTTCCGCTAACAGTATGCATGTTTGGTGTGGCAATACGTATGGCTCCATAGGTATAATTTCCTGTTGGTGCCAATGCACTAGTCTCATAAAAGCTATTGTTGTTTATATTCCAATCCGAACTATAGATAGAAATATTGACTCCAAACGAATTGTTATTGTTGTTTATAAAATTAAATAACGTATTATTCCGAATGCTATTTCCACTATTTTCACGACCTGCACTTCCAGTGCTCAAAATAGCATTAAAGGGGCGATTTCCACCTGCATTGGTAAGGTTGCAAAATTCTACGACATTGGTATCATTTCCATTCCCTGAAGCGGAAGTTGAAAAAGTAACAATGGCGGTTCCGAGGCTAAGACCTGAGGCAGCAAGTGTTGCATATTTGATAATGTTATTCTCCGCAGAATTGGTTAACCTCAAAGCACATGCATTGATTCCTGTATCACTATTGGTGATGACCAAATTAGCAGTTGCTCCAGTAGCATTGACTCTACCGTCAATAACAACATTATCAGCACCATTTAAATTGATTAGAGGATTGGATATAGCACCACTAATGGAGTAGCCAGTTCCTGTTGTATAAATTAAAACCGAACTGTAATTGGCTAATCCAGTTCCACTAGCATTTAAACTAGCCATAGCGGTTTCTGTTGTACTGCTTATGATTTGAAGCGTAACGAGTCCGGTAATTGTACCGGCATTAATCGCATCGAATGCCGCTTTTAATGTAGCGTAATTACCACCTGTTCCGACAGTAACAGTCGATAACAATAAACTGGTATTCCTGCTCTCGTAATGAGGTTTGGATTTCCACATCGCATCAGCGGAAGTTAGTTTCAACAATAGTAGGCAAACAATAATCCAGGTAGTAGTTCCGGAAAATTTTACTTTAAATAAAGGCATCGTAGGCTTGCCTAAGCACCAAAGTAGTTTTAGGGTCTTCATAATAATTTGGGGTTATTTTAGGCGCAGTAATATTCTTTTTTTAAGTAGGATATCTTACAAAAAAATACAAAAAGCGTCTTTTATCGGACAAATGTACTTATAAACGACACTTTGCAATATATTAATCCATTTAAATATGAACATTTGCAATAATAATTTGAGAGACCGCTTGTTTGCTCATAAGTTGCTTTTAAGGCTTGTAAGTTATTGTGCTATTATAGCTGTTAATATTTTAAAATAATTTATAAATAAAAAAAACGCGCTCTCTCGAACACGTTTATCCTATAATCTTACAGTCTTAAAATCTAATAATCCAATCTCTATTTCCCAATCGAATGGCTACTGATAATGTCTTTCAATTTATTCTTCAAATCCTCACCACAATCATAAACCATCTGCTCATTTGTCGGAAACGGCACTTGTCTTCGGTCGAAATTCTGCAAATAATCTGCCTCACAAGCACGACGATCGCCTTTATAACGCGCATATACATTTTGAAAAACAAACTCACTACTGAGTGGAAAAGTCTCCAACAGCTGATTCGTTTTCAAATTCACATAATCCACTTTAGCCGTAACTTGAGCTGCTTTCTGTTGTGCCGATTCATAAATGGCAATCTGAACAGTTTTCATATTATCCACATAAATAGGTTTTCCCAAACTGTCTTTCACTTCACGACCACGTGCATCCAATAGTTTTTTGACACCATCTTTGATGATTTTTTCTTTGTAAAACTCTTTTTCATTAATGCGTTCGGGTGAAATATTAATGCCTCTAAAGTGAATTTCAACCCCATAATCATACACAATACCTTGCTGTTTCGCGTTGTGATATGCAGTCCATTTATCATTCAAACCAAACGTACTAAAATCCAGTAAATCATCGTTTAAACGTTTCGGAACAATGGCATTTGTTTCGTTTTTTGCCGACACAATGACGAAATCCGTACCTTTCAATTGCGCATCACCAATCAACTTCGTCACATCTTTATAACCGGGATTAATCTGATTCAAATACACCAAATCATCATAAGCTCGACGGCAGCGCATTTTGTCATTCGAAATCAAAGCAGCCACCGAATTAAGATACAAATATTTCGACAACGCATTTTTACTGTTCATGATTTGCTCTGTATAATCGTCCATCGGAAATTTGGCATCGCGATTTTCCTTAAGTAATTTCAATGGTAATAACGGTCGAATCATTTCTTGCCGGTCATTAAGCAGCTTATACGTATTGAAAATAGCCTCAAAATCCTTCGGATTAGCATCCTTAAACCAGCCCCAACCTGCAATATCGCGCAAATCACGCTCTTTGGCTTTGGCAAACGCTTCCTCTAAAAGGTACACATAATCCTGTTTTCCTTTCGCATTTTTGTTGCTCTGCAAACCACCAACAGCTTTCGAAATCGCGCTGTCATAATCACCTGAAGCCACCATTTTACGGGTTTGTTTGACGCCACATGCGGCTAATAACACCAATGTAAATAATAATATAACCTGTTTCATAATAGTATCAGTCATTCTGAGTGTAACGAAGAATCTTTAGCAATGCATCTTACATCTCAATCATAATAATGGTCAGGAGCTTAATCCTGGTGCACGTAAAAGGATAACCGTTATCGTTTTGCTGTTAGCGGATTTAATTTTTTATTAGCTTTTCTGTCTTTTTTTCTCCGTTTTCGATTTCTATTTGAATGATGTAATTGCCATTTGTCAAACTTTGAATATTTATTTTTTCATTAAACTTTGAATGACCACTTTTTGCAACCTTACCGGATGCGTCTACAATAATATATTTGAAATTATTGTTTGATTTATCATCGTCTTGAAAAGTAATATAATTGCTAGATGGATTAGGCAACATGCTAATATTAGGTTGGATTTGAATCTCATTCGTTGAAAGAAGAAATTCTTGATTTAATTTTACTACCCAAAAGTCTTCATTGCCATGATTTCCAGAGACATCGCCATCGTTCGAAGAAGTACCACCTGCTATAACATACATACCGTCTGTAGTTTGTTGTACACTATAAGCAACATCATCACCTCCTGATCCACCTAAAGATTTTTGCGCCAAAATTGTACCAGACGAATTTAATAATATAACCCAAAAGTCATAGTACTCATGATGTCCAGAGACAATATCTCCATCGTTTGAGTAAGACCTGCCTGCTACAATATACTCGCCGTTTGTAGTTTGTTGTATGCTATTAGCATAATCAGCATTTGTTCCACCTAAACATTTTTTCCAAACAATATCACCTAACGAACTTAATTTTACGACCCAAAAGTCATAAGAGCCATGATTTATAGATACATCGCCATTGTTTGACATACTTTGACCTACTACAATGTACTCACCGTCAGAAGTTTGTTGTATGCTATTAGCATTATCATAATCGGTTCCACCTAAAGATTTTTGCCAAACAATGTCACCTTCTGAACTTAATTTTACGACCCAAAAGTCATAAGAGCCATGATTTCCAGAAGCATCACCATTGTTTGAGTCACTCCCACCTGCTACAATATACCCATGGTCAGAGGTTTGTTGTATGCTAGTAGCATAATCACCATTAGTTCCACCTAAAGATTTTTGCCAAACAATATCACCTAACGAACTTAATTTGACCACCCAATAGTCTTGAGAGCCATGATTTCCAGAAGCATCGCCATTGTTTGACATACTAATACCTGCTACAATATACCCATCGTCAGAGGTTTGTTGTATGCTAGTAGCATAATCATATCCTGTTCCACCTAAAGATTTTTGCCAAACAATATTACCTACTGGACTTAATTTTACCACCCAAAAGTCAGAATCGCCATGATTTCCAGAAATATCGCCATTGGTTGAGCTACTCGAACCTGCTACAATATACCCTTCGTCTGTAGTTAGTTGTATGCTAGTAGCATAATCACCTCCTGATCCACCTAAAGATTTTTGCCAAATAATATCACCTAACGAACTTAATTTCACTACCCAAACGTCAGAACCGCCATGATTTCCGGATACATCGCCATTGTTTGAGATACTCGAACCTGCTACAATATACCCACCGTCAGGAGTTTGTAGTATACTTCTAGCAGAATCAAATTCCGTTCCTCCTAATGTTTTTTGCCATTCTATACAAGGTGCTTGAGCAAATACAACACTACAAAATAAACCAGTCATGAATAAAATCAAATAAGTTTTCATAGTATTAAAATTAAATTAAATTCCTTTCAGATTGTTTAAAGTCACTGTTTCTACTTGTTCGACTATTAATAGTGAATTTTTAAATTTTCATTTTTCCGAGGTGTCTATTTTTAGCCTGAATGCTGATAAAACTTTATACTAACATCAGAGCTAAGGTCACAGTTTGTTATTTGTAAACCGTCATTGCGAGTGCACAGCACGAAGCAATCTCTACAACAAAACCCACACGTCTATAAATCCATTATTTCCTAACAAAAGGCGGCAACAACTTACTACTCACTTCACCAAAACCAATACGCACTTCATTGTTCTTACAAAAACCTTTCATAATCACCGTGTCATTGTCATTGATAAACTTGCGGTCAGAGCCATCTTTCATTACAATCGGATTTTTTCCATTCCAAGTCAATTCCAACATAGAACCAAAACTGTTCGGCGTCGGACCCGAAATGGTTCCCGAACCCATCATATCACCCGAATTCACGCGGCAACCATTTGAAGTATGGTGCGCCAATTGCTGGCTCATCGACCAATACATGTATTTAAAATTAGAACTCGAAACAATACTCGCTTCGACATTTTCAGGTTCAATAGCCACTTCCAAATTGATATCAAAAGCATGCTTTCCTTTCTGTTGTAAATATGGCAACGGATTCGGATCTTGTTTCGGCCCTTTGGTTCTAAACGGTTCCAAAGCATCCATCGTCACAATCCAAGGAGAAATGGAAGTCGCAAAGTTCTTCGCCAAAAACGGACCAAGTGGCACGTATTCCCATTTCTGAATATCACGCGCACTCCAATCGTTAAGCAACACCATTCCAAAAATATAATCTTCAGTTTCATGCACCGGAATATTCTCGCCCATAATATTGGCATCCGTAGTGATGAAACCCATTTCAAGTTCAAAATCAATAGACCGTGACGGACCAAAAACGGGTGTGCTTTCACCATTCGGCAAAGTTTGTCCCATCGGTCGGTGCACCGGAATTCCAGAAGGTACAATCGTTGAACTCCTACCATGATAACCCATAGGAATGTGAAGCCAGTTTGGCAACAACGCATTGCTCGGATCGCGGAACATGGCGCCTACATTGGTGGCGTGTTCTTTACTCGAATAGAAATCGGTATAATCACCAATCAAAACCGGCAATTGCATTTCTACATCTTCGACTTTGCAAACTACGATGGCTTTGTGGTTTTTATTGTCTCTTAATTGGGCATTGTTGCTATCGAAAATATCCGCAATACGATTGCGTACGAGTCGCCAAGTTTTCTTTCCGTCAGAAATAAAATCATTGAGCGTGTCCTGCATAAACATATCGTCGGTCAATTCGATACCGTCGAAATAATTGAGTTGTTGCAGTGCACCCAAATCGATAGCGTAATCGCCAATTCGAGTGCCTATAGTAATGACGTCGTCTTTGGTAATAAAAACACCAAACGGAATATTTTGTATTGGAAAATCGCTATCTTTTGGTACATCTAACCAAGATTTTCTTGAAGGATTGTTAGCAGTTATCGGCATTTGTAATGTTGATTGTTTGTTGAAAATTCAGTTATCAAATATATCATTATATGTCAATTTTACAAACCGATTTTGTAATTTTGGACAGTTTTTAACGAAAAAATATAAAATGCGACACGACCAACAGATTTTCGATTTAATTCTTGAAGAACAAGACCGACAAATACACGGAATAGAACTTATTGCTTCAGAGAACTTTGTCAGCGACCAAGTCATGGAAGCGGCAGGTTCTTGCCTAACCAACAAATATGCAGAAGGCTATCCAGGAAAACGCTATTATGGAGGATGCGAAGTCGTAGATGTCGTAGAACAAATCGCGATCGACAGAGCCAAAGAATTGTTCGGAGCCGAATATGCCAACGTACAGCCACATTCGGGTTCACAAGCCAATACAGCGGTTTACTTTGCTTGCTTAAAACCTGGCGATAAGATTTTAGGTTTCGATTTGTCGCATGGTGGTCACTTGACACATGGTTCTCCTGTGAATTTCTCAGGACGTTTATACAACCCGGTTTTCTACGGCGTTGAAAAAGAAACCGGACAATTCAATTATGATAAAATCCAAGAAATTGCCACACGCGAAATGCCGAAAATGATTATTGCCGGCGCTTCAGCTTATTGTCGTGATATGGATTTTGCACGTTTCAGACAAATCGCTGATAGTGTAGGCGCATTGTTGCTGGCTGATATTTCACATCCTGCAGGTTTAATCGCTAAGGGATTGATGAATGATCCAATTCCACATTGTCATATTGTAACTACAACCACACACAAAACATTACGCGGCCCAAGAGGCGGCATGATTTTGATGGGCAAAGATTTCGAAAATCCTTGGGGATTGACCACGCCAAAAGGAGAAATCAGAATGATGTCTTCGTTGTTGGATTTAGCCGTTTTTCCAGGAAATCAAGGTGGTCCGTTGATGCACATTATCGCCGCAAAAGCAGTAGCGTTTGGAGAATGTTTGACCGATGAGTTCTTCCATTATTCGATGCAAGTGCAAAAAAATGCCAAAGCCATGGCAGCAGCTTTTATGAAAAGAGGTTATGATTTAATTTCTGGAGGAACTGACAACCACATGATGTTAATCGATTTAAGAAATAAAAACATCACGGGTAAAGAAGCAGAAAATGCTTTAGTTCGCGCTGAAATTACCGTCAATAAAAATATGGTGCCGTTTGATGACAAATCACCATTCATCACTTCAGGAATTCGCGTTGGCACACCAGCGATAACTACACGCGGTTTAATTGAAAGTGATATGGAAACGATTGTAGATATGATAGACCGTGTTTTGATGAACCATACCAATGAAGAAGTTATCGAACAAGTGGCCGACGAAGTCAATGAAATGATGGGCGAGCGCGCGATGTTTGTTTTTTAGAAAAGTTGATGGTTGTAGGTTGTAAGTTGTAGGTCACTACTATTTTAACTTACAACATACAACCTACAACAAAAACCCACACTGTCAAGTGTGGGTTTTTTTATTTATGTTAAAGTTTTAAAAAATTATACGTTATAATTTATTCGTACGAAATTTTTCCTACCTTTGATTTGTTGAAATTCAAAAATGAAAAAGATCATGCAATCGGAACCTACCAAATCAGAATTAGAAATATTGCAAGTGTTGTGGCAATTCGGGCCATCGACCGTTAGATTTGTCAATGACCAACTCAATGAACAGAAGCGGGCAGTGCAATATACATCAACGTTAAAATTGATGCAGATTATGGCTGAGAAAGGCATGCTTATTACTGATAAATCAAGTATGAAGCACATCTACAGTCCGGCGATTGAAGAGAAAAAAACCAAAGGATTCTTGCTCGATAAATTTGTCGATGCTATGTATAATGGTTCCAGCAGCAGCCTGATGATGCAATTGCTTGGAAATAAAAAAACATCGCAAGAAGAAATTGATGAGATTAGGAAAATGCTCGATCAACTTGAAAAGAAATAATTCATAAAATAATCGATTATGATTTTAAATGACACTTTATTGAAAGCCATTTCATGGACATTAGTGCATTCTGTATGGCAAGGGTTTCTGCTGGCTTTGGGTGCTGGAATCGTGATTTTTATGACGCGAAAATCATCTGCTAGCTTGCGTTATAATTTACTTTCAAGTTTGTTTTTAAGTTTTATAATCATGGTAGGTTTTACGTTTGATTATGAATTTCAAAATGAAAATACCGAAGTCACTACACGTTTAAATTTACCTATTAATCAATTGAATACTTCCATTGGAAATATTTCAACCAACGGAAATGTTGTCGTGGTTTCGGATAATATCATCAGTTTTTTAAACCGTCATGCGGACACCATTGCTTTGATTTGGTTCCTGATTTTTTGTATTAAATGTTTCGGAATTTTTACAGGGATGAGCCACATTTATAAAATCAGAAACTATAAAACTTTCTCGCCACCAGAATATTGGAGCAAAAGGCTTGAAGTATTAACACGTCGCATTCATATCAGAAAACCGGTTGTTTTATTAGAATCGACTTTGGTGAAAGTGCCTCTGGTTACCGGTTTTTTCAAACCAATATTGCTCGTTCCGTTCGGCTTGTTAACGAGTTTGCCTGAAGATCAAATTGAAGCAATTCTGTTGCATGAACTAGCCCATATTCGCAGAAAAGATTATGGAATCAACTTGTTGCAGGCTTTTGCTGAAACAATATTTTTCTTTAATCCTGGTGTTTTGTGGTTGTCTTCATTGATCAAAGAAGAACGCGAAAATTGTTGTGATGATATTGCCATTGATGCTACGGAAAATAAAATCAATTTTGTTCAGGCACTAGTGACTTTCGAAGCATACAACAGGGAAAATATCGCATTGGCTATTGGTTTCGGAGGTGCCAATAATCATTTGTTGCGACGTGCCAAACGCATTATTTACAATAACAATAAATCACTCAATATAGTAGAAAAAGCATTTCTTGCCACGAGCCTTTTGTTGACATTGATTATTGTCATCGCATGTTCGAATCCTAAAATCAGCAATGTGGCAATACCCATCATGCCTATTGATATTTTATCAACAAAAGCTGTTCCTGAGCCACTATGCAGTACCAATAATACATCGGCAATTTTTCCAAAAACGGAAGCATATTATGATGCCATTGAAGTCCAAAAAGCAGCCATCGAAGTTGCAAAAGCTGATGAAGAAACCAGAAAAGCTGATGAAGCAACCAGAAAGGCTGATGATGAAACCAGAAAGGCTGACGATGAAACCAGAAAGGCAGATGATGAAGCTAGAAAAGCAGATGATGAAGCGCGATTTTACGATGATCAAGCCAGCAAAGCGGAACGTCAGGCTCAAAAATATGCAACTACTGCTAAGTCCGTTACTACAAGAACTGTCTTGAAAGATACCAAAAGCGCCAAAACTTTTGAAAAAGAAGTAACTGAAAACAACACCAAAAAGGTTTCGATCAGAACTGGGATTTCAGGGGAAGATTTGCCCGAAAATCTCAATGTTGATCAACTTACCAGCAATATCATTTCAGATCTTATTGTTGAAAATATTATCAAAGACACCAAAAATCTGTCGTATAAACTTTCAAAAGATAACCTAATCGTCAACGGAAAAGTACAAGCTGAAAACATGTTTAGAAAAATCCGTCAGAAATATATAAAATCCCAGTATCACAGCATCTGCTACAATTATTCGTTTTAGGAGAGCGTTGCAGTAGACGCGAAATAATCAATATATTCCTTTACTCTTTTTAATATTCACTTAGTTGGAAAGGAATTTTATTGCCATCAATTAAAAAAATCAATCCATCATCAATCCATCATCAATCAAAAAACGAAATCAGTATGAATCCTTATTTTAAATGCATTCTTTGTAGCTTATTGCTCAGTTCCGGGTTTGTGTCCGCACAGTTGGGTAAAATTAACGGGAATGTTCAAACTACTGAAAAGCAACTTGTAGCTGCTGCAGTGGTTACGCTGACACTTGTCAAAGACAATTCGCTCGTAAAAACCGAAGTCACGCAGGCTGATGGCAGTTTTGAATTTACCAATCTCAAGAATGAAACCTATCAAATTGCTATTGA
This sequence comes from Flavobacterium sp., assembly GCF_031411595.1. Lineage (GTDB taxonomy): Bacteria > Bacteroidota > Bacteroidia > Flavobacteriales > Flavobacteriaceae > Flavobacterium. The sequence goes on from NZ_JANOBI010000024.1 coordinate 73,908, forward strand.
TAATCCGGGTTATAAGCCTTATTCGAGTTCACCAATAATCATCGATGAATCAAAACAAGAACTTCTTGTACCACAGATTGTTCTTGAAACCCAGAAAACCAATACGATCAATGAAGTCGTGGTCAAAAAAAAGAAAGCATTCGTAGAAAATAAAATCGACAGAACGGTTGTCAATGTGGAGGCCTTCATTACTGCAGCCGGTGGCGATGCGATGGATGTTTTAGAAAAATCTCCCGGTATTAGCGTTGATCAAAACGGAACTATAACTTTCAAAGGAAAATCGGGTGTTCAAGTTTTCATTGATGATAAACCAACGTATTTGTCAGGTGCGGATTTAGAAGCCTATTTGAAATCACTTCCCGCAAGTACCTTAGATAAAATTGAATTGATGACCAATCCGCCAGCGAAATACGACGCAGCCGGAAGCGCCGGTGTGATTAATATTGTGAGTAAAAAATCGAAATCGAAAGGTTTTAATGGTAGCGCAACGTCGAGATATTCACAAGGAAAAAGACCACAAACACGGCAAGGTTTGAATTTAAATTATCTCAATGATAAAATCAGATTGTTTGGAAATGTGGGTTATGCGTATCAAAATCCGATCAATGATTTGTTTATTTTTCGTCGATTTAAAAATGCTGATGCCTCTACTAAAAGCCTCTTTTATCAAAACAGTTTTCTTCGAAGTCAAGTCAATACCGGCAACGCTAAAATCGGATTGGATTATTACGCTTCCGATAAAACCACTTTTGGAATTGGCTTCACCGGAATCCTAAAATCAAGCCATCAAAAAACCGATGTACGCAGCACTTTAACCAATGCCGCTTCAGTCGTAGATTCTACAATCGTTGCAAACAATCGCGAAAATGAAAAATTCAAAAATGGAGGCATCAACCTCAATTATCGCCATGACATCGATACGCTTGGACAAAAAATTACGGTCGATCTCGATTACTTGAATTACAATACAGTCACTGATCAGCGTTTTAAAAATTTTGTATACCAACCTGACAATTCCTTAAGCAGTCAGGATGAATTGAAAGGAAATCTGCCCACCGACATTGTTATTTATTCTTTGAAAGCGGATTATACGCATCCATTGCCAAACCAAGGCACGATTGAAGCCGGTTATAAAGGAAGTTTTTCCAAAACCGATAACATTGCAGATTATCGTGATGTGATTTCAGGAAGTGAAGTGCCAAATTATGACACGAGCAATCATTTTAAGTATGATGAAGTCATCCATGCGGTTTATCTGAATTTCAATACAAGCTACAAAAGATTTACTTTCCAAACCGGACTGCGACTCGAAAACACGGAATCAAAAGGAAACCAATTGGGGAACGTGGAGAAGCCGGCTTCCACATTCAAAAAAAATTACACCAATCTTTTTCCGACAATTTATGTGATGTATAAATTGGATTCGATTGGCAACAACCAACTGGTGGTGAATTATGGCAGAAGAATCAACCGTCCGTATTTTCAGGATTTGAATCCGTTTGTGAGTCCGTTGGATAAGTTTACGTTTTACTCCGGAAACCCGTATTTGAATCCATCTTTTTCTAATAATTATGAGTTTTCGTATCGTTACAAAGGCAACTTCTCATCGACTTTAAGCTATGGAAACACGAGTGATGATATCAATGAAACGATTGAAATCAAAGACGAAATCTATTACAGCCGCCCCGGAAATATTGGTAAAAGCGAGTATTACAGCATCAATGTCAATGGCGACATTCCGTTCAACAAATGGTGGTCGGCCAATGTCTATTCGGAGCTTACGTATTCGCATTTCCAAAGTCGATTGTATACCGAAAATCTCGACTCTTCAGGCACCTTTTGGTTTTTTATGATGAACAACAGTTTTAAGTTTAAAAAAGATTGGTCTGCCGAACTCAGCGGAACCTATACGACAGATGTGACTTCAACGCAATTTGTTTTGTTGTCGCGATCGAATATCAACGTTGGCATTCAAAAGAAAATACTCAAAGGCAAAGGCAGTTTGAAACTCGCAGCGAATGATATATTCTATTCGAGTCTCAACAATGGCATCATTAAAAATTTGAAACTCACTGACGCGAATTGGAGAAACAAAGGCGATTCAAGATTCGTCGCATTGACTTTCACCTACAGTTTTGGGAAATCATTTGAAACCAAATCACAGCATGATGCCACAGGTGCGGATAGTGAAAAGAATCGTGTGAAAAATTAAACAGGCATAGAGTCCACTTCTTATTAAATGTTGTAATTTTGGGGCTGAAATGTTGTAGGTTGTAAGTTGTAGGTTACTACTATTTTTAACCTACAACCTACAACTTATAACCTATGTCAACGTTCAGATTACAACTTCCAACCGACCCACGCTGGGTAAACATCGTCGAAAAAAATATCGAAGAAATCCTTACGGATCATGCTTGGTGCGAGCAAAAAGCAGCATCGAATGCGATTACGATTATTACGATTAATTCTGAATATCCGGATTTGGTTTCTGATATGCTTGCCTTGGCAAAAGAAGAAATCGAACATTTTGAAATGGTGCATGACATCATCAAAAAGCGCGGTTTGAAATTGGGTCGAGAACGCAAAGATGACTATGTTGGAGAACTAGCACAATACATGAAACGCAGCAATACGGGCAGTCGGGTATCGGGTTTCGTAGAACGCATGCTGTTTTCAGCGATGATAGAAGCCAGAAGTTGCGAACGTTTTAAAGTGTTGTCAGAAAATATTCAAGACGAAGAATTGTCGAAGTTTTATTGGGAACTCATGGAAAGCGAAGCCGGGCATTACACGACTTTTATAACTTACGCACGCAAATACGGACAAGGTATTGATGTTGAAAAACGTTGGCGAGAATGGCTGGATTTCGAAGCTTCGATTATTTCGAATTATGGGAAAAGCGAGACCATTCACGGATAAACTGCAATAAATAAAATTGGATTTAATAGTCTCATTTTAGTTTGGTTACAGTATTTGCTGCTTTTTCTTTAAATTTTTTCTTTCACATTTGTTGAACTTTTGAGGTTTTTTGATTTATATTTATATTCTAATATCAAATTAAAATCCAACAACCAATGAGACTTTATTTCAATTCTGATGGTATCGTTGCTAGTCGTGTCATTTTGCAAGAGCAATTGGAACAACTCAATATCAATTATAAACTCTTGGATTTTGGTGAAGTCGAAATTAAAGAAGTTATTTCCAAAGAATGTTTAGCAACACTTCAAGCGGCTTTGAATCGCTACGGAATTACCTTAATCGACAATCAAAAAAACCAGTTGATTCAGAAAATTAAAGATACTATTGTTGAATTGGTTTACGAAAAAGACAAACTTCCGTTGACTACAACTTCCGTATATCTTGCAGACAAACTCAATTTGAGTTATGGTTATTTGTCTAATATATTTTCGGAGTATACGTTTACATCGATTGAAAATTATATCATTATTCAAAAAATTGAACGTGCTAAAAAAATGATTATGGAGGAGGAATTTAACTTAACCGAGATATCTTATAAATTAAATTACAGCAGTTTAGCACATTTGTCAAGTCAGTTTAAAAAAGTAACCGGATTAACGCCTTCCGTTTTTAAACGCATCGTCAACAAAAGAAAATCATTGACTAATCAATAATTTTTCCCCAACCTAACACCTTAAATTTATGACAACGAATCAAAAGCCATTGCGAATTCTTTTAGCCGATGATGACGAAGATGATCGCATGTTTTTTAGCGAAGCCATAGCCGAAATTAAAATGAGTAATGAATTGCTCTTATTTGAAGACGGTAAAGATTTGATGGAGCATTTGATCCATCCTGAATCGGAGTTGCCGCATATTTTATTTCTCGATTTGAATATGCCTTATAAAAATGGTTTGGAATGCCTTAAAGAAATCAGAGCCGACGAGCGTTTTAAAGAAGTATCCGTAGCGATTTATTCTACTTCTTCTTCAGAAAGTGATATCGAAGATACTTTTGTTGAAGGTGCTAATATTTATATCAAAAAGCCCAATGATTTTTCTGAATTGAAAAGGGTTATCAAAGAAGTATTGCATTTGAATTGGCAATTTCATACTTCGGGTTTAAACAAAGAAACTTTTTTCTTTAGTATATAATGAAAATAAAACTCTTAGGATTATATAAAAATTCTCAAGTATTCAAATTCGCGTTAGGAGTAGCCATTGTCTTGGTATGCTATGTTGCTTCTGTGTTTTACAGCCAGATGCAACGGCTCGATTCTTCGCTCGATTTAATCGCAAAATCGAATCAGACACAATTGGAGCTCGAAAAAGTATTGTCTGTTATCAGTATGTATGAAACGAGTTTGCGAAGTTATATCATCACTAAAGATGAAACCTATTTGAAAAACCGGTTTTTAGACCGCGCACAAGTTGAACTCAACTTAGAAAAAATTCAAAAATTATCGTTTAATACGGTTAGAAGTAAAGATATTGACAGCCTTGAGAAATTGATTGATTATCGGTTTAAACTTTTCAGACAAACCTTAACCATCGCCAAAGACAGGAAAGTGAATCCGGTCGATTTGAATGCCAAGCTATTAGAAAGTAGCAACTGCACCAAAGCGATGCGTGATTTTGTGTATAAAAGCATCAGTAAGGAAACCAACATTGTGAAACTTCACAATTCCTCACATCAATACGAACTTCGCCATTCGATGATCAATGTTTTTTTGTTGGTGATTATATCGCTATTGATGGTGTTGCTGTCTTACAATAAAATGAATGTTGATATTGATGAACTCAAGAAGACCAATGATGAACTCAAATTCCTAAATCATTCGTTTAATAACGCTGAGAAAATAGCCGGATTTGGACATTGGAAGTTTAACCTGGTGACCAATACGTTTAAATTTTCAGAAAATTTTTATCGATTGATGGGTGTAGCGCCGAATTCCTTCGAACCTAAATTAGAAAACTCTAATAAGTATATACATCCTGATGATTTTGATAGGGTCATGAAAGTCCATAAGGATTCTTTAAAAACACGCCAGCCAACCAATGTGACTTTCCGTTATTTATTGGATGATGGTAGTATTCGTCATATCATGTCGGTGGGAAGTTTTACCAAAAACGCGAATGGAGATGATGTCAAGATTGGAGTCAATTATGATATTACAGAACAATACAAAAGGACTTTAGAGCTCGAAGAAAATAACAAGCAACTAGAAATGATTAATGACGAACTGCAAGCGTTTAATAATATTGCAAGTCATGATTTACAAGAACCGCTTCGTAAGATTCAAATGTTTATTTCTCGATTAGAAGAAAAAGAAATCGAATTGCTTACGCCATCGGGTAAAGATTATTTTTCAAAAATTAAACTTGCTTCGAACAGAATGCAATCCTTACTGATTGATTTGCTCAATTATTCCCGAGCGGTCAAAGGCGATAAAGTTTTTGTAAAAACAAATCTGAATGACGTAATGCAACAAGTACTTCACGATTTGGCAACGAATATAGAAGATAAAAAAGCCGAGATTGAAATAGGAAACCTGCCTAAGATGAAAGCGATTGCTTTTCAGATGGAGCAGTTGTTTGTCAATTTAATCTCCAATTCACTCAAGTATAGCAAAGATGATGTGCTGCCTAAAATTATGATTTTTGCTGAACCGATTGAATCTGAAGTATTGCATAACGGCAAACCAGTCACGAATGAAGAATATCATAAAATTGTAGTGATTGACAATGGTATTGGTTTTAAACAAGAATATGCTGATAAAGCTTTTCAATTGTTTAAACGCTTGGAAACTAATGCGAAATATACCGGAACCGGACTTGGTTTGGCCATTTGTAAACGCATTATCGAGAACCACAATGGGTTTATTACAGTTGATGCAAAACCCAATGAAGGTGTAAAATTCTCCATTTTTATTCCGAAAGCCATTTAATTTTTTATGAAATAAGCGTTAGACTTTGATCCAAATTTTAACTCATAATCAGCAACCACTGACACCTAAAATGCTAACCATTACTGAAGCCACTGCACAAGATTTCCCTACAATACAAAAAATCGCTTACGAAACTTGGCCAATTACTTATGGCAATATTTTATCGAAAACCCAACTTGATTATATGCTTGAAAAGTTTTATTCAGATGAAACATTGCTCAACAATCTCACCCAAAAAGGCCACAGATTTTTATTGATTTCTGATCATAATGGCGTTTTAGGATTTGCCTCATACGAACACCATTATCAACAAAATCACATGACACGCTTGCATAAATTGTATGTGCTTTCTACAGCCCAAGGCAAAGGAGCAGGGAAGTTGTTGCTTGAAGAAGTGGAACGATTGGCTCAAGAAAATCAGGCTAATACAGTTTCATTAAACGTCAATAAATTCAATAATGCTTACACTTTCTATCTTAAAAGCGGTTATGAAAAACTCGCCGAAATCGACATTCCGATTGGAGATGGTTTTTTGATGGAAGATTATGTGATGCAGAAAAAGCTCTAACGAAGTGTTACACCACAATATGACCCCAATTTTCTCCTGATAGAATTCTGTTCAAATGCGTGGCACTAATTCCGAATTGCTTTGCGATGATGCTTTTTCGGGTAATTCCTTTCGGGTTTTTCATCATTTTCTTGATTCGAATGACATTGGTTACCGATAGTTTTCTACCGTCAGATTTGATGTTGTGCTCTAATAAATCTTGTTTCGCCCGAATCACTTTTGGGCTTCTTTTGTAGTGCGCAATTTTTTCTTCATACGTTACCCAGCGCAGATTTTTCACATCATCATGGTTGCGCACATAATCAATATGTATGACGTACTTCTGATCTTCGGAAGTTTTAGGAATAAACAGTTCTGCAATCGATTTATAAATAAACAACACTCGGTTTTTGGGTTGTCCGTCAGCGAGTAATTCTCTGTAGCGTAAAACTACATAACCATCGGAGTTACCGCCATTAAGGATGTCGCCATCATCAAGGTTGTTTGTGAAACTCGCCAATCGACCTTTATTGGATAAGGCATAGCGCTTTTTCATCAGTGAACCTAAAGAAATTTCTTTAAATTCTTCATTAGGAAAAATTCTAATCATTAGTTTTTAAAAGGAATAATAAAACATTAGTTTTTGATTTCCCAAACGAAAGGCTTTGAAAGGTGCAGGTTTTAAGGGTGTAATCTATTGGGAAATCTTAGTGGTATCGATATCAAAAGTAAAAAAAAAATCCCACACAACAACTAATTAACTTTTATTTTGCAATTTATGAACCTTAAAAACCAATAACGATGATGTCATGCTTATACAATAATCCTTTGACAGCATTTAATGAGAAGATGGCGTTCTTAACTTTAGTTTTTTGCGGATCGATGGTATAATTGAAACTGGTTTTAAAATTCGCTTTAACAGCAATCGCTTTTTCAAATTCACTGCGGTATAAATCGCATGCATCAAAAATTACGGAAGTCAAATCAGCATTCATAAAATCGACAGCAATCAAGCTGCAATTTCTAAACACCGTGTCTTTGATTTTTAAAGTGTAAAATTTTGAAAAATCTAAAATGCAATCGGTAAAAGCAATTTCAAAAATCAACTTGTCGCACATCGAAAAATTAATTTCTTTCATTTGACAGTTGTAAAATCCGACTGTTCTCAATGCAACATGATTGATTTTAGCACCATTGAAATGGCAATCATAAAAGTGACAATCAATAAAAGTGACGCCAATAAAATTGCACGCAGACAAATCACAATGGCGAAATGTGCATTGCTCAAATTCCTTTAAATTGAACGCATCCTGATCATAAGTGAGGTTTGTGAATTCTTGGTCAAGGAAATATTCGGTCATAAAAGCGTTCGATTCGTTGCGCACAAAAGAACAAAATTCTGCGGTTTCAAAACGTACAATTGCAATAAACTTTCATATCATTTAAATCAAATTTTTTTGAAAGACGATTGAAAATTAAATACTATTTTTACGCTACAATCGTTAGCACAATATGGAGCATGACAACAATGATTCACTTCCCACGTCGGGTTTTTTCTTTAAAAATCCTTCATTAAAAATAAAGGAATTTATTGCTTATCTCAAGTTGCGTTTTGGAATCATATTTTCCTTAAACATGCAATCGACCATCATTTATTTTTGGGTATACCAGCTCACCAATGACAAACTTTCTTTAGGATTGGTAGGTCTAGCCGAAGTAATTCCGGCCATAAGTTGCTCTTTTTTTTCGGGTCATGTAGTCGACCAAAATGAAAAACGTAAAATGGTATCGCTGTGTCTAATCGGTTATATTTTGGTTGGACTTGGTCTTTTTGGAGTTGCATTGCCTTACACGCAAACCTACTTTTCAGTAAGCACATCGCAATGTTTGATTTATGTATTTGTATTTTTAGGTGGTGTCATTCGCGCATTCTACAGTCCATCGATGTTTTCGCTTTTCGGTTTGGTGGTGCCACGAGAACATTTTCCTAACGCCACCAGTTGGAGCAGTATGTCATGGCAATTGGGTGCGGTGCTTGGTCCTTTGGCTGCAGGATTTCTCATTGCTTGGGTTGGAATTCCGTTTGGATTGCTTTCGGTTGTAATTCTCGAAATCGCGATGTTCTATCCATTGCTCAAAATTACGGTGAAGCCAATACTCAAAAAAGTAAAAGAACCCGTACTTCAAAGTGTAGCCGAAGGATTGCGATTTGTTTTGAAAACACCTACGCTATTGGCAGCACAATGTTTGGATATGTTTTCCGTATTGTTTGGTGGAGCTGTTGCTTTGTTGCCTGTGTATCAGAAGGAAATCCTGCATGTCAATGAAATGGGTTTTGGAATCCTACGCTCGGCACCGGGAGTAGGAGCATTACTAACTTTAGGATTACTCGCTTTCTTGCCATTGAAAACGTATCCGGGAAGAAAATTATTCCTCTGCGTTACAGGTTTTGCAATATCAATCATCATTTTTGGAATTTCTAAAAATTTCTATCTTTCGTTTTCGATGCTACTGCTTTCCGGTATGTTCGACGCCGTCAGTGTTGTCATTAGAAGTACCATTTTGCAACTCGTAACACCCGATGAAATGCGTGGTCGCGTTTCTGCAGTGAATACGATGTTTGTAAGTTCCTCAAACGAACTTGGAGATTTCGAAAGCGGTGTCATGGCGCATTGGCTCGGCACGGTTAGAGCAGTAGTTACCGGCGGTTATTTGACGTTGGGTGTGATTGCATTTACTTTCTTTAAAGCACCTCAATTGCGGGAATTTAGTTTTGAGGATAAGGAAAAAGAGTAGTTTAAAATCAGTGTGATTTTTTTTAACCGCAAAGAGCGCAAGGTTATGCGCTAAGTTCGCTATGAAAATAAAAAATCCTAAACAACAAATAATTAGTTGTTTAGGATTTATTGTGACCTCGACTGGATTCAAACCAGTAACCTCTTGAGCCGTAATCAAGTGCGCTATTCAGTTGCGCCACGAGGCCTTAATGCGGGTGCAAATATAGGCATAAATATGGCATTTGCAAATCTATATTCAAAAAATAGACTGTAAGACTGTAAGATTTCAAGACTGCAGGAGAAAATCTTATAGTCTTAAAATCTTACCATCACAAAATCTTACAATCCAACAACCTAAGCATCAATCCAAAGCGCGGATGGTCACATAATAACGCCAGCCAATCAGTACCAATTGCCACTTTTTAGCTTTGGTAATATCTAGCCGTTGCTTCGTAAAACTCGGTAAAAGAATTCGGTTAATTTTCGCCAGGACTTTAAACATAAGCTTTTCTGTTTTAACAAATATAACTATATTTAAAACTTTGCGCCTTTGCGCCTTTGCGTCTTTGCGAGACAATTAAAGTATTTATCGCAAAGACGCAAAGGCG
>NZ_JANOBI010000025.1:0-64012 GCF_031411595.1 Flavobacterium sp.
AGAGAACATTCCTCCTAAATTTGAACCACCTTCTTTTTTAACGTTTGCCATTTTTTTAATTTTTAAATTTTTTAAATAATTTATTAGTTTTAGTTGTAAATAAACTTGAATAGGAGCAAATTTAATTTTTTAGTTGTAATAAAAAAACTTTTTTTAATTTAATTGTCATTAATTTAAAACTCTAAAAAAACCTACTGTTTTTGGTATTCTTCTTATTTTAAAAAAGCAAACGAAAACAAGTGTTTTTCAATCATTTCATCAACCATTTGAATGATAACGTAATAATTATACAATATAGTATTGATTCAATTATCAGTCGCCTTTTTACGGTCGTTGAAATAAAAAATACTTTTCAATTCACCCTAAAGAATAAAATCAAAAAATATATCTTGCACTTATATTTACGGATTTCTCAAAAACAATCTTGACCATGGCCAAAAAAGCAGATTTTATACAATTAATTACCGACGGATATACTTCAAAAGGCGATAGTATTCTTCTCGGTGCAGCGTTATTAGACGGCGAAGTTGTTGCTGAAGCACAAGTCAAAATCCCACTCAAAACCTTAAACCGTCATGGGTTGATTGCCGGTGCTACAGGAACCGGAAAAACCAAAACTATTCAAGTGTTATCCGAACAATTATCCGCGTTCGGGATTCCGGTTTTGATGATGGATATTAAAGGTGATTTCAGCGGAATCGCAGCGGTTGGTGAAGAGAAATCCTTTATTACCGAGCGACATGCTAAGATTAACATCCCCTATCAAGTCAGTAATTTTCCCGTAGAACTCATGACATTGTCACAACAAAATGGCATTCGACTTCGCGCGACAGTTTCTGAATTCGGGCCGGTTTTATTTTCCAGAATTTTAGATTTGAATGACACGCAAGCCGGAATAATTTCAGTCATTTTTAAATATTGCGATGACAATAAAATGCCTTTGCTCGACTTGAAAGATATCAAAAAAGTCATCAATTATATCACCGAAGAAGGCAAAGAAGAAATCGAAACCAACTACGGTAAAATAGCCACTTCAACAACCGGAACCATCTTAAGAAAAATTATTGAACTCGAGCAACAAGGCGCTGATTTGTTCTTTGGAGAATTGTCTTTCGACATCAATGATTTAATGCGTTTCGATGAAAACGGAAAAGGTTACATAAACATCATCCGATTGACCGACATTCAAGACAAACCCAAATTATTCTCGACTTTTATGCTGAGTTTACTAGCGGAAATCTACCAACAAATGCCCGAAAAAGGCGATGCAGACCAGCCCGAACTCGTATTGTTTATTGATGAAGCCCATCTCATTTTCAATGAAGCAAGCAAAACTTTATTAGACCAAATCGAAACCATCGTGAAGCTGATTCGCTCGAAAGGTATTGGTGTTTATTTCATCACCCAAAATCCTATGGATGTTCCTAGTGGTGTGTTGGCGCAATTGGGTTTGAAGATTCAACATGCGTTGCGTGCTTTTACAGCCAATGATAGAAAAGCCATCAAGTTGACCGCTGATAATTATCCAACTTCCGATTTTTATAAAACCGATGAACTCATCACAGAACTCGGTATTGGAGAAGCACTGGTTACCGCTTTGAATGAAAAAGGAATTCCAACACCATTAGCCGCGACCATGCTTCGCGCGCCACAAAGCCGAATGGATATTTTGACCAATACTGAAATCGATGCCATCAACGCAAAATCGAAATTGGTGCGCAAATACAACGAAACCATCGACCGCGAAAGCGCCTACGAAATGCTCACCAAAAAAATCGACGCTGCCTACGAGCAAGCCCAATCAACCGAAGAAACGGCCGAAGAAAAAGCCGAAAGCCAAGAACCAAGTACCGCAAGTGTTGTAGGAAAATCGGTATTGAAAGTCGTGACGAGTGCGAGTTTTATTCGTGGTGCGTTTAGTATTTTGTCAAAAATATTAAGGAAGTAGTTTTAGATTTTCGTTTTAAGAAACCAAGCGAATTCTAATTCAAACACATCGAATTCTAAATGGTGGCTTAAATTTAATTTGAAGGTCACCATTTCTCGTTTTGAATTGGCTATCTTTAAAATCTAAATATACCACTATGAAAAAGATTTACTTCATTTTAGTATTTTCCTTAGTAACTTTTATTGCTCAATCGCAAATCGTAAATATTCCGGATGCTGATTTTAAATCTCTTTTACTATACTATGGTATCGATACCAATTCCGATAACGAGATTCAAGTTAGTGAAGCTTTAACGGTAACCTCGTTATCTATTTCCAATCCTACATTACACATTCAAGATGTTACAGGATTAAATGCCTTCAGTAATTTAACCAATCTGCAATGCACTGATCAGAATGAATTAACCACTATAGATATAAGCAACTTAACAGCATTACAAACCTTGTCGTTCTATATGACACCACTTGCGACTTTAGATGTCTCTTCGTTAACCAATCTTCAAAGTTTATCTATTGGTCGCAGTAACTTTACCACGCTTAACGTTTCCGGATTATCAAATCTTACGCTGTTGAGCCTCGGCGAAAATGACTTTCTGAATACCATAACGCTTTCAGGGTTGCCTAATCTTGAAAGTGTCAGTACAGCGTATTGCACCCAATTAACTACGTTTACAATTACTGGAGTGCCTCAGCTTAAAATTTTAAATTGCTATAATTCTTTTGCGCTGACTTCGATTGATGTATCCGGATTATCGGTTCTGGAAGATTTAACTGTTTCTTATTGCAACTTAACTTCGCTAAATCTTACGGGCTTATCCAATCTAAAAACTGTAGACAGTCAATCATGCCGTAATTTGACATCCTTAATTACCACGGGTACCAATGCCATTACTAGATTGAATTGTAGTTCTTGTAGATTGACCGCTTTAAATGTAACTGGAATGCTCCAACTTCAGTTTTTAGATTGTTCCTATAATAATAATTATATTGATACTACTGGGCTTTCTGCGCTTGATTTAACAGGACTAACCAATCTAACCGAGCTCAGATGCAATGCCAACAGTATAACTAATTTAAACGTAAATCATTTGCTAAATTTAACCACGTTGGAATGTGGTGAAAATTTATTAACCAGCTTGGATGTTGCTGCGCTTACTAATTTAACACGATTAGGATGTCCTTTAAATCAGCTTACCGCTTTAAACGTTACGCCATTAATCCATTTACAAACCTTAGCGTGCTACCAAAACCCATTAAACACTTTAGATGTTTCTACTTTGGTAGACTTAGCATATCTTTATTGTAATCAGAACAATATATCGGTTTTAGATTTAACCAATCTTACGCATTTGGTGTACTTGGAATGTCAGTTTAATCAATTGACTGCTTTGGATTTAACGCATCAAGCTTATCTTGTAAATCTTGATTGTTCCAATAATTTAATACCATCATTGGATCTTAGTTATATTAATAATCTCAATGCCACTCAAAATTTTCAACCCAACCAATTTAAGTTTAGTTTTAATCCGAACCTTACCTATGTCAATATGAAATATGGGCCTCTTAACCCGTATCTCATTGGTTTCAATGGCGAATTCTGTCCCAATCTAAGATTGATTTGTGCCGATGAAGAAAACATTCCTCGCGTGCAAGAAATTTTAGCCAACAGTGAGATGACCAATGTTCAGGTCAATTCCTACTGCACATACACACCAGGCGGAATCTACAACACCATTGCGGGAGCGCAAACGTTCGATGCCAATAACAACGGTTGTGATGCATTGGATTCGCATTTTCCGAATACCAAAATTGCTATTAATGACACAACAACCATAACCGGCAGTACCTTTACAGATGTTAACGGAAATTATAGTTTCTTCACCCAAGCCGGTAATTATGTTTTGACACCTATTTTAGAAAACCCGTATTTTACAGTTTCTCCGGCTTCAGCAACCATCAATTTTGCGAGTGTGAATAGTACCACGCAAACTCAGAATTTCTGCATCACGCCATTGGGCATTCATTATGATGTTGAAATTGCTTTAATGCCAATAGGCAATGCCAGACCAGGTTTTGATGCTATTTATAAAATCATATATAAAAACAAAGGCAATCAAATTTTATCGGGAAACATCGATTTGAATTTTAATGATGCGATTTTAGATTTTGTATCAGCCAATCCGAATACCAACAGCCAGTCATTGAATCATTTGAGTTGGAATTATACCGCGTTGTATCCTTTCGAAAGCAGAGAAATAACGATTGTTTTGAATTTGAATTCACCCCAAGAAACACCCGCTGTGAATATCGGCGACATCTTACATTATGTTGCCACCATTTCAACCAACGGCCAAGACGAAACGCCTAATGATACTGTTTTCGAACTCGATCAAACCATTACAGGTTCATTCGATCCCAACGACAAAACCTGTCTCGAAGGCAATACTATTACTCCAGAAATGGTTGGTGGCTATTTGCATTATCTGATTCGCTTTCAAAATTCCGGAACCGCTGCTGCTGAAAACATTGTCGTGAAAGACGTTATCGATACGACGAAATTTGACATTGCTTCGTTGCAACTCACAAGCACTTCGCATCCGCAAGTGACGAAGATTACAGGAAACAAAGTGGAGTTTCAATTTGAGAATATCAATCTTCCGGCGGAAATTGATAACGAGCCAGCAAGTCATGGTTATGTGGCGTTTAAAATTAAAACCAAAAACAATCTCGTAATCGGCAATTCAGTTTCGAATAAAGCTGATATTTATTTCGATTATAATTTCCCGATTGAAACCAATACAGCAACTTCAACAGTAGCGCTTTTGGGTGTCAATACTTTTGAAAACACTTCGGTGACTGTGACTCCAAATCCGACAAAGAATATCGTTCACATTACTTCGAAAGGCAACATCACTTCAGTGCAATTGTTCGATGTTCAAGGACGCCTTTTAGAAACTGTAACGGCAAACGAAGAACAAGTTGATTTCGATTTGAATCAGAAAACCAGCGGTGTTTACTTTGTGAAAATTTACACGGTGAGAGGTGTGAAGGTGGAGAAAATTATTAAGGAGTAAGTTCTCAGTTCTCAGTTCTCAGTTCTTAGTTCTTAGTTCTTAGTTCTTAGTTCTTAGTTCTTAGTTCTTAGTTCTTAGTTCTTAGTTCTTAGTTCTTAGTTCTTAAGGTAAAACCGATTGTTGGAATTAAAAGTATTTTGAAAACCTTTTGTTTTTAAATGATTTTTCAACTTACCGATACTGACTCAGCGACTCTAGCCCTTTTCATCGGTATTTTTATAAACCTCATCGAGTTTTGAAGCTAATGCGTTGCTATTATTTATCTTAAGAATATCTTTAGAAAAAATAACGACAAATATGAAAAATCTTTACGCCATTGCACTGCTTGTTTTCTGCTCATTGACTTCTAATGCACAAAATGTGAATTTCGCAGATTCGAGTATGAAAATTTATTTAGTCAATAACGCAACGGTTGATACCGATAATGATGACTATCCCGATGCGTATGTTGATGTTAATCACGATGGAGAAATTCAAGTAACCGAAGCGACAGCCGTTACGAGTTTATATATTAATTATTTTAATGCCACTTTTGGTATTGTTGATATCGATGGAATTCAGGAATTTAGTAATTTGAAATTGTTCAAATCTAATGTAATGGTAGATTATTCTGCTGTAAATAGTCTGAGCCTTCTCGAAGTTTTAGACATTTCCAGTGCCAACATCACTAGCCTGAGCCTTTCCGGCCTGGTTCATCTTAAGAGTTTTATTTGTTCCAACGGTAGGTTTGTTTCGCTTAATTTATCCGGGCTGCCTAGTTTAGAGACATTCCTTTGCAGAGGTAATGATTTAACGTCACTCAACCTGACCGGATTAACCAGTTTGAAAACCCTCGATTGTGCATTCAACCAATTGTCATCACTTAACGTGAGTAATCAAACAAACCTTATTGATTTGAAATGTGGTTATAATTTGTTTACTACTTTAGATTTGTCGCAAAATATTAATTTAGAAAATTTTGAGTGCAACAAATTCAACGGCACATCGATGAATTTTCCTGCTTTGCCGCTGCTCAAAACCGTAAGATTTACAGGCGATTCGTTGCTTTCAGTAGATGTAACCCAATTGAACGCATTGGAAGATTTGAGTTGTCCATTTTCAACAAATCTCAACGTTTTGACGTTAGGTAACAAGCCATTTTTGAAAACCTTGTATTGCTCTGGCGGCAATATCGATGTATTGGATATCAGCAATGCGAGTAATCTAGAAAACATTTATTGCACTGATAACAATTTAACAGCACTAAACCTTGCCAATAAGCCCAACCTGATATATTTATCTTGTGAAAACAATCAGATTACTTCTTTGAATATTGCTGCCAGTACGAACCTGGGTACTTTATCTTGTCAAAACAATCAGATTACTGCGTTGAATATTGCTGCCGATACGAACCTGACTACTTTAAATTGCAGTAATAATTTACTCACAAATCTCGATGTGAGCAATTTAACCCAATTAACACATTTGAATTGCGGGCACAATCAGCTTTCGAACCTTGATGTAGCCAATTTGATCCATTTAGCATTACTGGATTGCAGCAGTAATATGATATCAACACTCAATACTACAAACCTGACCAGTCTTTACTATTTAATTTTCAACGATAATCTAATCAGTAGTATCGATTTGTCTAATATGATCGTGCTAGACTATTTGAACTGCGCCAATAATGATTTCACTTCTTTAAGTATATCGCATCTTCACAAATTGGAAGACCTTAATTGTTCAGGCAATCAATTGAGCACACTCGAGCTGCCAACTATGGTCTATTTCTATTCTAATCATGGAAGCGTTGCTCACAGTTCTTATGATTGTTCGAATAATTTATTTACGACTTTAGATTTTAGCCCAATCAGTTGCAACAGGTCCTCGATACGTTTTGGCGGTAATCCTAACCTGACGTATGTTAATATAAAAAACAGCGGGACTTACTACAATGTATATGACATGGAAAATTGTCCGAACCTAAATTATATCTGCATCAATGCTTATCCTGAAAACATCTCGAATCCTTATGGTGGTATTTTCCAATATATAGATGATCAAACTTTATTGAACAACATCCAAATCAATCCGTATTGCTCGTTTACACCGGGCGGAATTTACAATACCATTACCGGTACATTCTCTATGGATATTGATAATAATGGCTGCGATGCCAATGACTTCCATTTTTCAGACAGTAAAATCGTAATCAATATACCTTCCGTACTCAACGCAACCTATACGAACACTACCGGAAACTATAATTTTTATACGCATGCCGGTGATTTTGTGATTACACCGGAATTCGAACATCCTTATTTTACGGTTTCGCCCGCATCGGCAACCATCAGTTTTGCGGAAAGCAACAATAGTGTCCAAACCCAAGATTTTTGTGTCATCCCGAATGGTGTTCATAATGATATAGAAATTGTACTGATTCCTATTAATCGTGCAAGACCCGGATTTAATGCACACTATAAATTAATCTATAAAAACAAAGGAAATCAAACCTTATCGGGAAGTATCAATCTGGCATTTGATGATGCTGTTTTAGATTTTGTTTCTGCAGATCCGGCACTTTCGAATCAAACGCTGAATACTTTGAATTGGAATTACAATAACTTAATCCCATTTGAAAGCAAATCGATTGATTTTACTTTGAATGTCAATTCACCCATGGAAACGCCTGCGGTTAATATTGGAGATGTTTTAAATTTTAATGCAACCATCAATCCGATTGCCGGAGATGAAACCATTGTTGACAATACTTTTGCTTTGGCACAAACTGTCGTAGGTTCCTATGATCCGAACGACAAAACCTGTCTTGAAGGCAATACAATGACGCCCGAAATGGTCGGTGGTTATTTACATTATATGATTCGTTTTCAAAATTCAGGAACGGCTGCCGCTGAGAATATTGTTGTGAAAGATATTATCGACACAACCAAATTCGATATCGCTTCGTTGCAATTAACCAGTAGCTCGCATCCGCAAGTGACCAAAATCACAGGCAACAAAGTCGAGTTTCAGTTTGAGAATATCAATCTTCCTGCGGGAATCGATGATGAACCGGGAAGTCATGGCTATGTGGCTTTTAAAATTAAAACCAAAAACAATCTCGTTTTAGGTAATTCGGTTTCGAACAAAGCTGATATTTATTTCGATTATAATTTCCCGATTGAAACCAATACCGCAACTTCAACAGTAGCGCTTTTGGGTGTCAATACTTTTGAAAACACTTCCGTGAATGTTACTCCGAATCCTACAAAGAATATCGTTCACATTACTTCGAAAGGCAATATTACTTCGATTCAGTTGTTCGATGTGCAAGGGCGCCTTTTGGAGACTGTAACGGCAAACGCAGAACAAGTTGATTTCGATTTGAATCAGAAAACCAGCGGTGTTTATTTTGTGAAAATTTACACGGTGAAAGGCATGAAAACTGAAAAGGTAGTTAAAGAATAACGAATCCTAAAGCCATCCATTTTAAATAAATTTTTTCGGTTGGAACCAAGCCGTGGAATTTTGGTTACTGCTGTGTATTTTATTTCTAAGAAATAATCGAATTCTAATCCAAACCTGCCTAATTCTAAATTTCATGCTGGGTTTGATTTAAAGTCGACCTATCTTTATAATCTAAATCCGAATGCCATGAAAAAAATTTACTTCACATTAATACTTTCATTAGCAGCTTGTATTTCCAAATCCTACGCGCAAAACAATATTGTAGCGTCCGGCGGAAGTGCTCTGGGTTCCAACGGATCGGCGACCTATTCTATGGGTCAGGTTCCATTTCAATATCAGGCTAACGCCAATTACTCCATAAGCCAAGGTTTACAGCAGCCTTTTGAGATTATTCCGTTGGGTAACGATAGTTTTTCGACAATCAATTTGGGTATGAAAGTGTACCCAAATCCCACAGAATCCGTACTCGTTCTTTCGGTTCAAAATTTTAAAGGCTTGTCATACGAAATCACCGATGTCAATGGAAGAAGCATCCAAAAAGATACCATTACGAATGTTGACACATCCATAACATTTGAAAGCTTTACATCAGGAATTTACTTTCTCGCAGTAAAGAACAACAACCAATCAATCAAAAATTTCAAAATCATAAAAAAATAGCGCGATGAAAAATTTAAATAAACTATTCTTTATTTCAATGCTTCTAATCTTTTCAAATGTGATTGCGCAGGCACCGCAGAAAATGAGTTACCAGGCGATTATTCGTGACAATACTGGCAATTTAGTAGTCAATCAGCTCATCGGCATGAAAGTCAGCATTCTACAAGGGTCGATTAGCGGCACCGTTTCGTATTCCGAGACGCACAGCGCGACCACCAATACCAACGGGCTCGTAACGATCGAAATTGGCGGAGGCAGCCCAGTTACCAATACTTTTGCAGGAATCGACTGGTCGACCGGGTCATATTTTGTCAAAACCCAAACCGATCCAACCGGCGGAACGAGTTATACGATCAGCGGAACGAGCCAGCTTTTGAGCGTGCCATATGCGTTGTATGCAGAGAACACCAAACAACCCGGAAAGACAAACATCTATCTCAGGGGTGGCATTACCGATGCCGAGGCGGCCATCAAATTAGCCAAAGAACTCGGACCGAATACGGAAAATATATATATTCAAAATACAACTGTACTGACCACAGTCGATTTAAGTTCGGTGACAAGTGTGACTGATCTCTACGTAACATGGAATCAGGCGCTCAATAATATCAACTTAAATAACCTGACTAATATAGACAACAGAATTGTTATTAGTGGGAATCCAGGAATGACTTCGGTCAGTTTACCCGGAATTACAGAAATATTTGCCGGGATATCGATTTCTGATAATGATAATTTAACCAGCATTGACATCCCAAATCTTTCAGCATGTCATGGCACTATTTACTCGAGTCTCAATCCGGCACTGACATCCGTTTCTTTGCCTGCACTGGTTACTTTGGACGGAATAGAAATAGAAACCTGCCCGAATTTATCTACACTTTCCATCGGGGCATTAACCACGGTGATTACCTTCGATATAGCGAATACAAATTTAACCTCGCTGTCAATGCCTAATCTTACCGAAGCCAGATTAAACATCTCGAATAATCCTATAATGACGAGTATTGATTTTCCTGCGTTGGTTAAAGTCATGGACAACTTTGAAATCACCGGAAATGCAAATTTAACTTCAATACAGCTTCCACAGTTGGCGGTTTATGAAGTATCTTCTACGCCGCGTATTTATATAAGAACCAACAAACTTCCAAGTTCAGAAATCAATTATCTTTTAAACAGATTTCTGACACTGGCACCAAGTAGTGGCAAATCCATTGATTTAAGACTTCAAAGTCCGCCCGCACCGCCAACCGGGCAAGGTTTGATAGACAAAGCTGCTTTAATCAGCGCCGGAAATACTGTGCTAACTGACTAAGATACTGATTCAGCAGCTCAGAACCTTAATGCCTTTGTAACTCAATAGAATACCGCTCGAAATTGTTAAAAACCTTGTCGAAATTTAATCTCAATTTTACGGTTGCTAGAAATCTTAGCCCTATCTTTGTCGAAATTTAGCGAATATGAAAAACTTTTACGTTTTTTTACTTATTGCTTTTTTCCCTTTGGTATGCAATGCTCAGATTGTCGACATACCCGACGCCGCATTTAAAAACAAGTTGCTGAATTATCCCGAAACTATTGACCTTGACGAAGATGGCGAAATTCAAGTCAGCGAAGCACTTAACGTAACCAACCTCAGTTTTTCTTATTGTAATTTTGATAATATTATAGGCATACAATCGTTTGCTAATCTTCAAACTTTGAATTTTGGTTCCTATACTTCGATAGCATCAACCATCGATTTAACAGGATTGGCTTTTTTAAAATCATTGAATTTTACCAAATGTACATTCACAGCAGCCGATTTTTCCGGTTTAACAAGCTTAGAAAATTTAAGTGTTGGCTATGGCGGGCATATCAACTTTTTGCATTTTGATGATTTGACCAGCCTTAAAACAATGTCGCTTTTTAATACTCACATTCATACTTTAGACTTATCGCATTCAACAAATTTAAAAAGTTTTTCAGCCCAAAACGCCGACTTGCATACGCTGACTTTAGATGGATTGGTCAATCTTGAATACTTTAAATGTACGGATTGCGATGATTTAACCAGTTTGAATATTGATGAACTCACCAGTTTGAGGTATTTCGAATTAAGTGATAGCAGTATCAGTACCATTAACTTTAATAATAATATCCTATTAGAAGAAGTAATTTGTGGCGACAATAACTTCACTGCACTTGATTTTTCTAATTTAACGCTGCTTACCACATTAACTTGTTATTCGAATCAATTGACCGCGTTGGATGTTTCGAACAACATCAACCTATCGAGTTTAAACTGTTCAAACAATCAATTAACCGCGATTGATTTGACCCATTTACACAAACTACAACATGTGGATGCGAGTAAAAATTTATTCACCGCACTAGATTTCAGCGGTTTAACAGAATTCGTAGCGCCGAACATTATTTATTATATCGATGACAATCCTAATTTGACCAATATCAATATAAAAAACGGAAAAGAAGATTTGATTTGGACCAGAAATGATTTGCATTGTTCTAATTTGTCCTACATGTGTCTCGATGACATCGATATTTCCAATCAAGATGCCCTTTTACAACTCGATGACATCTCGAATATTCAAATCAACACCTACTGCTCTTTTGTTCCGGGTGGAAATTACAACACGATTACAGGAACATTCACTTTGGATAATGACAATAATGGTTGCGACGAAAATGACACTAAGTTTTCAAATGGCCAATTGGAAATCAGTAATCCCAATCAAAACAGCGTCACTCATACTAATACCAGCGGAAACTATAATTTTCATACTCAAATCGGCGATTTCTTAATCACACCAAAATTAGAAAACCCGTATTTTACGATTTCACCTACGAGTGCTACTTTAAGTTTTACCAATCATAACAACAATACGCAAACTCAAAATTTTTGTGTCATTCCGAATGGTGTTCATAACGATGTAGCCATTACAATACTTCCATTAGACAATGCAAAACCGGGCTTTGAAGCGCATTATCGTTTGATCTATAAAAACAAAGGCAATCAAACAATTTCGGGAAACATCCATCTGACTTTTGATGATGCCGTTTTAGATTTTGTATCGGCCGAACCTAATATTAACAACCAATCGTTGAATGAATTGAATTGGAGTTACGGTAATCTATCACCCTTTGAAAGCAGTAAAATCGATTTCACTTTGAATGTCAATGCTACTCAAAATACTGGAGATGTTTTACATTTTAACGCCACCATCAACCCGATTTCCGATGATGAAACCATAGTTGACAATACTTTTGCTTTACCACAAACTGTTGTAGATGCATTGAATCCGAATGACAAAACTTGCCTCGAAGGAAGTACAATCACGACTGAAATGGTTGGTGATTATTTGCATTATATGATTCGTTTCCAAAATACAGGAACTGTTACCGCTGATCATATTGTCGTGAAAGATATGATTGACACAGACAAATTTGATATGAGTTCATTGCAATTAACGAGTGCATCGCACCCACAAGTGACGAAGATTATTGATAATAAAATCGAGTTTCAGTTTGAGCATATCAATCTTCCTGCGGAAAGTGATGACGAACCTGCAAGTCACGGCTACATCGCATTTAAAATCAAAACCAAAAACAATCTCGAAAATGGCGATTCGGTAGCCAACAAAGCCGATATCTATTTCGATTATAATTTCCCGATGGAGACCAATACAGCCACATCGACAGTAGCGCTTTTGGGTGTCAATACTTTTGAAAACACTTCCGTGAATGTCACTCCAAATCCAACAAAAAATATCATTCACATTACTTCAAAAGACAACATCACTGCACTGCAATTGTTCGATGTGCAAGGTAGAATTATAGAAACCATAACAGCAAACGAAGCGCAAATTGATTTCGATTTAAGTCGAAAAACAAGTGGTGTTTACTTCGTGAAAATCTATACTGTAAAAGGTTTGACGGTGGAGAAAGTGGTTAAGGAGTAGGTTTTTCTATGGTTCTAAGGTTCTAAGGTTCTAAGGTTCTAAGGTTCTAAGGTTCTAAGGTTCTAAGGTAAAAACCGAATTTTGGAATTAAAAGTATTTCAAAAAATTTCTATTTTTAAAAGGTTTTTCAAGCCACCAAAATACTAACTTAGTACCTTAGCGTCTCAGAACCTTAGCACCTCCAAAATGAAATACTTCATCCAAAAAACACCATTCATAGTGCCAACCACTGACGGCAAACTCATAGAAGAACACCACGGCATTGCAACCACGAACAATCCCGAAATTTCTATCGCGCACATGATTGCGCCACCACATTGGGCTGAGCCTTTTCAAACGCCCGAATTTGAAGAATATACTTATATCATTTCAGGTAAAAAGCAATTCATTATTGAAGGTGAAACTGTGATTTTAGAAGCTGGCCAATCGATAAAAATTGAGAAGAACACACGCGTGCAATATTCGAATCCGTTTGACGAACCTTGTGAATATATTGCGATTTGCAAACCCGCTTTTGATTTTAATAAAGTGCACCGAGAGGAATAAACACTAAAGAAATTGCTCGCGAAGACGCAAAGCCGCAAAGTTAGAATATTGCCCTAGCCCGGATAGCAACGGCATCCTTTTGTGCCGGCTTTCGGCGCAAAAGATATAGTGAATAGCCGGAATAGCTCCTGAAAAACATTAAAAACTTAGTGAACTTTGCGACCCGAGGCAAAAGCCGAACTGACGAAGTAAAACCTTTGTGCGATTTGCGGTTAACTACCCCAACAAATCAATAATTTTATTTTCCACGACTTCAGAATTCCAAAGCGTGTCTATGTTTTTGATTTTCATGACTTCTTCCATAATCGCATTTTGCTGATTTCCGAGTGCCAAAGCTTCGGCATACGGGCGCAGGCTAAAAGTTACGCGGCTGTATAACGGCAACCATTTGTCGGGATGTTTTTCGGAAAACCATTTCTCGATTTTCTTTTGCAAGAGGAATTTGGCGTCGGCGGTTTTCGAACTCATTTCCATAAAATTGCGGTAGGACAATTCGGCAATCGCATCGGCGTTGGGTTTGCGCGAAGTTTCATAGGCTTTGAAAATGGTTTCCCAATCGTTTCCATGCTTTTGCATCATTTCGTGCAGTATCGTGATGTCTTCAAAACCCGCATTCATACCTTGTCCGTAGAACGGCACAATGGCGTGGCAGGCATCGCCAATCAAGGCTACTTTGTCTTCGTAGGTCCACGGAAAACACTTCATGGTTACCAAATAACTCGTTGGATTTTTAAAGAAATCTTCCACCAAATCGGGAATCACATCGGCTGTATCAGGAAAATGTTCCGCGAAATAAGCTTCTAAAGTTTCTTTGTCTTTGAGGCTTTCGAAAGAGTTTTCGCCTTCGTGCGGCATAAACAATGTACAGGTAAAACTGCCATCCGTATTCGCCAAAGCCATCAACATATATTCGCCGCGTGGCCAAATGTGTAAAGAGTTTTTATCGAGTTTGTGCGTGCCATCAGCATTCGCCGGAATGTGGAGTTCTTTGTAGCCAATCTTCAAAAATTCCTGCGAATAATTGAACATACTTTGCCGTTGCATACGATGTCGTACCCTTGAAAAAGCACCGTCGGAACCAAAAACCAAATCGTATTGCAACTCGTCCCACTCGCCTCTTTCGGTATCGCCAATGTGCAAAGTCGCATCGCTCAAAGTCACATCCCAGATTTTGTGTTCGAAGAAAAACTCGACGCCTGCCGCTTCCGCCAGATCAATCATTTTTCGATTCAGAATTCCACGTGACAACGAAAAAATAGCTTCACCTTCTTTGCCATAATATTGGTAATTAAGCGCGCTGTCTACCAAGTGAATGGCACGTTTGTCTACCGGAATGCCAATGTTACGAATGGCTTCATCAAGACCAATATCTTCAAGCGCTTTCCAACCGCGATTCGACATCACCAAATTAATCGAACGTCCAGAAAATTCAATGTTTCTAATATCGGGACTTCGATCAAAAACATGCACGGTATGTCCCGCTTTTTTGAGATAAATCGCCAACAACGAACCCACTAAACCGGAACCGACAACAGCAATTTTTTTAGATTCTTGCATTAAGAAATAAAGTAAATGGTAGGCGACAAAATTAAATAATAATCCGAAGTAAACTTTAAAATGGCAATATTTATTTGGGCGTGACCACAAGGGTCGGGCTATTCGCTAAATCTTTTGCGCCGAACGCCGTCGCAAAAGGATACCGCTGCTATCCCTCACGCAACTCGGTTTTACAAGAACCCTGTGTCAATAATTTAAAATATGAAATACCTGAAGCCCACTGGGCTTCCTCCTGTTAATATCACCCGAGGGACAGCCGAACCGAGCGAAGCTAAATCTCACGCGACACTAGGTTCCTTAGAGAAATTCTCCATGTTGGGTAATGTCTAGTCCAAGTTCCTCTTTTTCTTCAGTCACTCGCAATGGCGTAATTTTATTGACAATATAAAAAAGGAAATACGAAGCTATAAAAGCAAAAATAGAAACACAAACCAAAGCCACCACTTGGTGAAAGAACAAAGTCGTTTCCCCAAAAATCAGCCCTTGATCGGTTACGGCAGCATTCACAGATTTGGAAGCAAACACGCCGGTCAACAACATGCCGGTCATGCCTCCTACACCATGACAACCAAAAACATCTAACGCATCATCAATCTTTCCTTTAGGGAATTTGAGCACCACAAAATTACTGACGATACTACTGAAAATTCCAATAAAAATACTGTGCGGAACACTCACATAACCCGCTGCAGGTGTAATAGCAACCAAGCCTACAATAGCGCCAATACACGCACCCATCGCGGAAATTTTATGTCCCATAATCTTATCCAAAAACACCCAAGTCATTGAAGCGGCTGCGGCTGCTACTGTCGTAGTGGCTAAAGCTTGCACTGCCAAACCGTTAGCACCCATCGCAGAACCTGCATTAAATCCGAACCAACCAAACCACAACAAACCTGTGCCAAGTAAAACATAAGTAATTCGAGCCGGAGCCACCTTTTGCACTTTTCGTTTTCCTAAAAATATTGCGCCTGCTAAAGCCGCCCAACCCGCACTCATGTGTACTACAGTTCCACCGGCAAAATCAAGCACTCCGAGTTTGAATAGAAGTCCATCAGGATGCCAAGTGCAATGGGCCAATGGCGCGTAAACCACTAAAATAAAAAGCACCATAAAAAGCAAATACGCCCAAAATCGGATGCGTTCCGCAAAAGCTCCCGTAACCAAAGCCGGTGTAATAATCGCAAACTTCGCTTGAAACAAAGCAAACAATAAAAAAGGAATCGTTGGCGCAAGACTCCACGAAGAATGTACACCCACATTTTGGAAAAATAAATACGAAATCGGGTTTCCAATCACACCACCAATCGATGGTCCGAATGACAAACCAAAACCAATTACCACCCACAAAAGCGAAACAATC
Organism: Flavobacterium sp.; assembly: GCF_031411595.1. Lineage (GTDB taxonomy): Bacteria > Bacteroidota > Bacteroidia > Flavobacteriales > Flavobacteriaceae > Flavobacterium. The sequence goes on from NZ_JANOBI010000025.1 coordinate 16,560, forward strand.
ACCATCGCCATAAAGCTTTGCAACATCGTGCTAATCACATTTTTTTTACCGACCATGCCGCCATAGAAAAACCCCAATCCGGGAGTCATCAAAAGCACTAATGCGGTAGCGACAATCATCCAAGCGGTATCGCCGGTATCGAACTTTATGGTTTCCAATGGCAAAGTATTATCACTTAAAATGAAATTGGAAAAAAAAGTGAATACTAATAGGGCAATTAAAATGACACTTAAAATTAGTTTTCTCATGGTCGCTTTGCATTTAATGTTTTTATAAAAATAAATATTTTATACTTCACCCTATTAAAAAAAGCTTAATTGGGATTATTTTTATTTTATTTTCAACACATGCCCTAAATTTTTATAGGGTTAAAAATAATACGAGTGAATATTTTAAATTTCACAATAGGTTTTTGATAAAACCAAAAGTTCATTCCACAAAAAAACCCATTCTTTTAGAATGGGTTTCAAGTTTTCAAAATGTATAGTTTTATTTCTTAAAAATAATTTTATTACCAACACTAAGGCTGTTGTTTTTGGCTAAAACGCCACACATATGATATAACATTCTTGCGCCAACATTGCCATCCCAATCGGTTTCTCCGGGAGCGACTTCAACAAAATCAAAACCGATGATTTCTTTGCCACTATCGGCTAATTTGTTGAATAAATAAGTGGCTTGCTCGAACGAAAAACCACCTGGAACAGGCGTTCCTGTATTCGGTCCATACCAAGCATACATGCCATCAACATCAAAACTGATGGTAACTTTTTGAGGTAAAGCGGCAATAATCGCATCGCATTGTTGTTCCCAAGTTACGCCTTGAAAAGTTTCGGCTTTCATATCAGCATCGGTATGTACTATAACGCGGCCGTTTTGCGCCATGACTGTTTCGACTTCTTGCTTGCAAAAATCACGGATTCCGATTTGTACAATTTTCGAAATCTGAGGCAACTGCAATGCGTTGTACATAATCGATGCGTGCGAATACGTGAATCCTTCGTAAGCAATTCTCAAATCCATGTGGGCGTCTAGATGTAGGATTCCGAAGTTGTCATGTTGCGTTGCCAAAGCTTCGTAGTAGCCCAACGGAGTAGAATGATCGCCACCGAGTAACGCCACTTTTTTGCCTTTTTTCATCCAATATAAAACGCGTTCACGGACTTCATCTTTGAGTTCGCGGCACACTTTATTAATTTTATCCAAATCCGATTGCAATGCCGGATGGATTTCGATGACTTCACCACTTTCTAAAGCGGCAATAATCGGTTGCGCCAAACCTTTGTATTTATTACTGTTGTCTGCCCAGTTTTGGGTTTGCTCGGTCAAATCGAGGTACATGCCCAATTTCCATAATTCTGGAAAATCTTGATGGTGCAAATCAACTTGAAACGATGCTTCTAAAATGGCATCAGGTCCGTTAGATGCTCCTGAACCATAGCTTACCGTCACTTCCCATGGCACAGGAATGATAATAATTTCACTTTCTTCGGCTGTGAATGGTAATCCGAAAATACTTTCATCGGCTAAGCCGGGTTGCGATGGATCGAAGGAATTTATTTTTTCTTGTTTGTTCATTTTTGGATTGTTAGATTATTGGATTGTAAGATTTTAAGACCGTAAGATTGTAAAACTGTAAGATCGAATCTTAAAATCTTATAGTCTTACAATCTTATAGTCTAGTGCCTAGCCCGGATAGCAACGGCATCTTTTTGTTCTGGCGTTCAGAACAAAAAATTTAGTGGATAGCCGGAAACAGCTCCTGAAAAATCAGAGCACAAAGATAATCGCATTAGTTTGATGGCAAAACAAAAGTATCAAATTCGATCGTATGACATTTATCAGTTTTTTAGTCGATGGGATTCTCAATCTTTGTGGTTTATTTAATGCATTTATTCTTATGACTTTCAGCAAACCTATACACACTTTTCATATTCCCGTTATGGGATTGGCTTTTACTATTGACAGCCCGATTCGGGTGGCCCATTTTGGGATTGATTCAGTAATTTCGATTACTGATGATGAGCTCATCGAAAAGATGGACGCGTTTTACAGCGCGAAATTTAAAATTCCGTACCAAGAAATCACAGCTAAAATGGATGATTTTCGAGCCAAAAGAATTACCCATTATTTGAATCTTGTGGATTCGATTGTGAAAGAAAAATTCGAAAATTTTAAAACCGAGCTTGTAGAAAGCAAAGTGGCTTTGGAAAACTATATCGCGATGCTGCCCAATCAATCGGAAATTAAAATGGGTTTGCAACAACTCATTGACGATGGTTATGCTGTGAAAGACAACATCAAACATTTTATTGAAGAACATCTTTCATCCGGTGCGATTGATGTGAACATCATGACCAAAGTCGACAAAGACAATTTCATCAAAAACAACCTATTGCCTGTTGAATATAATGATGCTCATGCGGCTTTGCGCGGTTTTGCAAACAGTAATCTGACTTCTGCTGTGGTACTTTCAGCTGGAATGAATCCGAGATTGTATAGTTATATCGAGCAGTTTAAAGATTTCTTTCCTGACGCTAACGGTGCACTCAAAAAGAAAATCATTCTTAAAGTAAGCGATTTTAGATCGGCGATGATTCAAGGGAATTTTTTAGCCAAAAAAGGGCTTTGGGTTTCGGAATACCGCATCGAATCTGGGCTCAATTGTGGTGGGCATGCGTTTGCGACGGATGGACTTTTATTGGGTCCGATTTTAGAAGAATTCAAACAAAAGAAACAACAATTGATTCAGTCTGCTCAGGAATTGATGGAGAAAGCATTACTGCAAAAACAAATGTCTATTCCTCAAAAATCATTGCCTTTGAAAATTACTGCGCAAGGTGGTGTTGGAACTGCGGAAGAACATCAATTCTTGCTTAATCAATATGCTTTGGAATCTGTGGGTTGGGGTTCACCTTTTTTATTGGTGCCCGAAGCTACATCAGTTGATGCTGAAACCAGAGCCTTATTGGCAAAATCTAAAGAAGGTGATTTTTATTTGAGTCATATTTCACCGCTAGGTGTTCCGTTTAATACCGTAAAAGGCACGACCAACGAGTTCCTCAAACAACAGCGAATTGAAGACAAAAAAGCCGGAAGTTCGTGCCCGAAAAAACTGTTGGCATTAGGAAAAGAATACGACTCTAAAGGCATGTGCACGGCTTCGAAAAAATACCAAGACATCAAACTTGAGGAATTGGCTTCAAAAAAAGACAGTCTTTCTGAATCAGATTTTAAAAAATTTCAAACCAAAATCACCGAAAAATCTTGTCTTTGTGTGGGTTTGGCGAATGCTTCTTATCTCGAGAACAATATTAAAATCAAAGGACAAGACCAAGGTATTGTGATTTGTCCAGGTCCGAATTTGGCTTATTTTGATTGTGAAGTTTCGCTCTCGGATATGGTATGTCACATTTATGGCAATACGAATGTGATGCAACATCAGCATCGTCCGCATGTTTTTATTAATGAGTTGAAATTGTATGTTGATTATTTAAAACAAGACCTTGAAAATATTGCTGATATCACAGCGGCACAAATCAAAAAGTGGCAGTTGTTTAAATCGAATTTACTCGAAGGCATTGTTTATTATCAAAATTTATTTTCAAATACCACTTATTTTAAAAGCGATATTGCTACGATTCAAAATCAACTTTTGCATTATAACAACATACTAAAAACCATAGAAATCCCTTCTTTGGAGTTAGCCTAGACTTATTGTTTCTTAAGAATGCCTTGTTTTAAGATTTTCCTAAATTTTAAAACAAGGCATTTTCTCATCATCTAATTTTGGTTATTGATTCTAAAAAACATTGCTTTTTTATAGGAATTCCTTAAAAATCAGCAAGAATGAAAATCGATAACAAAAAAGTTCTATTTTTATAGAGCAAACAAAAAACAGGCTTATGACCTTATGACTAACTTACCTATACAACACTTATGAAAAAATTATTACTCACGATTTTGTTTTTACAAGTTTCTAATTTTTTATCGGCACAGGAATACCATGTCTTTCAGTCTTCGGGATTTAATGCGGATGTCATTGCGGATGGAATTGGAGGCGCTGCTGCCACAACTTCAATTGCGCTTGATGCCGGAGATTTTACGCTGATGAGTGCAGATTTCGAGAATACATTGGGAGATCCTGTACCAGCTTACGCTTTGCCAGTTTCAGGATTGATCGATGATCTATCTTTATCAGGATTGTCTTTTCAACTCGCTGGTTATTACGAAAACAATTCGCTTCGTTTGGAAAACACTGCTGATTTAGGTTCGCTTTCTTTCTTTAATCCGGCAGCGGCAACCAATATATACATTCTGGCCAATTCCGGAAGTGGCACTGCTACTTTAGATGGCATCATTTATTTTTCAGACGGTAGCAATCAGCCTTTTTCAGGAGCTGTGATTCCCGATTGGTTTTTTAGCAATGCATTACCTGTAGTGCTTTCAGGTTTTGGACGTGTAAGCAGAACTACAGATATTATGGAAAATCCTGCCAACGATCCGAGATTTTACCGTTATGACATAGCGATTTTACCCGAAAATCAAACTAAAGATATCGTCGCTATGGATTTTACAAAATCATCTACAGCAGCCGGCATCGCTAATATTTTTGCCGTGAGCGCTAAATTATTGGGAACTTGTCCTGAGCCGACAAGTCTTGTTGCCAGTGATATTACTGAAACCTCGGCAACTATTTCATGGACTGACGCTGTGATTGTGCCGGCCTTAGGGTATGAGTATTTCATTACCACAAGTAACAATATCCCAACACCTTCAACACCTCCATCAGGCGAAGCTAACGGAAACAGTGCCGTTATGACCGGCCTTACGATCGGAACGCATTATTGCGTTTGGGTGCGTTCTCATTGCAGTGCCACAGAATCAGGTGAATGGTTTTCAGTTTGCTTTACTACGGGAGAGATCAGTACACCTTACACGGGTAGTGATATACCGACATTATACACGCTTACACCTACTGCTTCAAGTCCGAACACTTGCCCTGGTTTGTTGACCGTTCATGTTCCTTACGGGTATCACATCAATGGAGTATCAACGGCATATCAAATGCAAACTGCAAGCAATGGCTGGATGTCGGAACAACGTAGTTTATTGGTTTGCAATACAACAGGAAATGCGGAAAGTGCGCTTACTTCTGGAATTGGTGGTTCAACCGGAACCTATAGTTACAACCGTTCGGATATTCATATTGCTGATGGTGCTGTGGGTGATGTAGAATTCGAATTGCGTGCGTGGCGTACCTATGGCGGAAGCGATTGCAATGCAGATTATAACAGAGTTTTAGCCAGTAGCTGGACAGTCACATTCTCATATGCTCCTAATTTGGGAACCCAACATTTCAATAAAGGAAGTTTTATCATTTACCCAAACCCATCACAGGATTTGATTACTGTTGCTACCGATGTAATGATTGAGAAAGTACAACTATTTAATTTACTCGGACAGGAAGTATTGCAGCAAAACAACATCAATGCAAAAGAAACACAATGTGCTTTAGGCTCGTTACCAACCGGAAAATATCTTTTGAAGGTTATTTCAGAAAATGGTGTTGAAACTAAAGGCATTATTAAAAATTAATCTTTCACCTATAAAAGAAAAAGCCCATTTTAAAATGGGCTTTTTTATGGAATATATTTTTATGAATGATATTATGACAAAATTCCTCGCTTCAATATCTGACCAAATTCATACATATCTTCATACGAACAATACAAAGGAACCGGCGCCAATCGAATCACATTGGGTTCACGCCAATCGGTAATCACACCGTTACTCATCAGGTAATCGAATAGACTTCTTCCTTCGCCGTGTAGAAAAACAGATAATTGTGATGCCCGTTCTTCGGGATTTTGAGGGGTGATGATTTCGAAAGTACTGCTGACTTCTTTGTCAATTTCATGCAGAATGAATTCAAGATAAGCTGTGATTTGATTTCTCTTTTGAATCAACGCATCCATCCCGACTTCTACAAACATTTCTACAGATGCTAAATAAGGTGCTAACGAAAGTATCGGTAAATTGCTAATTTGCCAACCATCGGCTCCGTGAACAGGTTCGAAATTCGGTTCCATTTTGAAACGACGTTCTTTGTTATGTCCCCACCACCCGGCGAATCTTGGCAAGTCATTGTCGTTGTGATGCTTTTCGTGTATGAAACAACCTGAAGCATTTCCTGGTCCGGAATTCATGTATTTGTAACTGCACCAACAAGCAAAATCGACGTTCCAATCGTGGAGTGCTAACTTGATATTTCCTGCGGCATGGGCTAAATCCCAACCAACTTTGGCTCCGACTTTATGGCCTGCTTCAGTAATGGTTTTGATATCGAATACTTGTCCTGTATAATAATTTACGCCACCGATTAGTACTAATGCAAGTTCATCGCCAACTTCGTTAATCTTCGCCAAAACATCTTCGAGTCGAATGTTGTGTTCGCCATCGCGGCGTTTGATTTCAACGATAGCATCTTCGGTTTTATAACCATGAAAATGCACTTGACTTTGAAACATATACTGATCGGAAGGAAATGCTTTTTCTTCGCAAATGATTTTGTATCGGGTTTTTGTAGGTCTGTAAAACGACACCATCAGCAAATGCAAATTGACCGTCAACGTATTCATCACTGTGACTTCAGAAGGTTTGGCCCCTACAATTTTGCTGAGCGGATTGGCGAAACGTTCGTGATAATCCCACCATGGTTTTTCTGCGTAAAAATGACCTTCGACGGCGAAGTTTGCCCAATCGTTCATGACTTCATCTACATAACTTTTGGTTCTTTTGGGTTGCAATCCTAAAGAATTTCCGGTAAAATAAACCACGTTCTTTCCGTTGTGCTGCGGGAAAATAAATTCATTTTTATACTCACGCAGCGGATCTTGGTTGTCGAGTTCCTGAGCAAAAGCTCTCGTATTTTGAAAAGTCATGGTTTGCATTTTAAGGTGCGTAAAAATAACAAAAAATAAGATTTGTCGTTTGTTATTGTATGTCGAAAAATTCGTTATTTTTAAATCACTAAAATCTCATTTATGAAAACCAACGCGAATGCCATTATCATTGCACTTGCCGTTATTATTGCGGCTTATTTATTTTCGAATGCCTTTCAGAATCGGAATCAAAGTGCCGATACGATTAGTGTAACCGGTTTAGGAAAAAAAGATTTCGTTTCGGATTTGATTGTTTGGAGCGGTTCATTCTCGAAGAAAAGTATGATTTTGAAAGATGCGTATGCTGCGCTCGACAGTGATCGTGAGAAAATCAAAAGTTATTTGCTTTCGAAAGGCATTCAATCAAGTGAGATTGTTTTTTCTGCGGTGAATTTTAATAAGGATTTTGATTTTGTATATAATGAAAACGGCTCAACGAAGCAGCAAATTTTTACGGGATTCAATCTGACGCAAACCGTTACCGTGCAATCGAAAGATGTGAATAAGATTGAAGATATTTCGAGACAATCGAGCGAATTGATTAATTCTGGTGTGGAATTTTATTCGAATCCGCCCGAATATTATTATACGAAATTGGCGGAACTCAAAATCAAGATGATTGCTGAAGCCACTAAAGATGCTCGTGTTCGTGCTAAGAGTATTGCTAAAAATGCTGGTGCAGGTTTGGGAAGTTTGAAAAAATCGGATATGGGCGTGTTTCAGATTACGGGGCAAAATTCTTCGGAGGATTTCTCTTATGGCGGGTCGTTTAATACGATCTCGAAAAATAAGACGGCCAATATTACGGTGAAGCTTGTATATCAAGTGGACTGATAAATTTGAATGAACCGAGTGGTGCGTGAAGGATAGTAGCGGAAATCCTTTTGTGGCGGTGTTCGACACAAAAGATTGGGAGTGGATAGCCTGACCCTTGTGGTCACGCCAAAAAAATACAACACGGATTTCACGGATTCCCACAGATTAATCCGTGCTAATCAGTGGAATCTGTGTTAAACAAAAAATCCCATCGATATGACGGGATTTTTTTTGATATGTACTTTGATTAAATAATTAGCATTGCGTCGCCGTATGAGTAGAAACGGTAGCCTTCTTTGATCGCTTCTTCGTAGGCTTTTTTCATTAAATCGTGACCGCAGAATGCAGAAACCATCATCAGCAATGTTGATTTTGGTGTGTGGAAATTCGTAATCATGCAGTTCGGAACGCTGAATTCATACGGTGGAAAAATGAATTTATTCGTCCAACCTTCGAATGGATTTAGGGTTTTTGCTGATGAAACCGAGCTTTCGATGGCGCGCATCGAAGTAGTTCCTACGGCACAAATTCTTTTCTTTTTGATTTTGGCTTCGTTGACGATATCACACGCTTCTTGGGTGATGATTAATTCTTCAGAATCCATTTTGTGTTTTGAAAGATCTTCAACCTCAACCGGATTAAATGTTCCTAAACCTACGTGAAGTGTCACTTCAGCGAAATTCACCCCTTTAATTTCAAGTCTTTTCAATAAATGTTTTGAAAAGTGTAAACCAGCCGTTGGTGCAGCAACTGCTCCTTCGTTTTTAGCGTAAATCGTTTGGTAACGTTCAGCATCTTCTGGCGTTACTTCACGGTTGATGTATTTTGGAATTGGCGTTTCACCAAGTTCTGTAAGTTTGTTTCTGAATTCATCATACGAACCGTCGTAAAGGAAACGCAAAGTTCTTCCGCGTGATGTAGTATTGTCGATTACTTCAGCTACTAGTGAATCGTCGTCGCCGAAATACAGTTTGTTTCCAATTCTGATTTTACGCGCCGGATCAACCAAAACGTCCCAAAGGCGTTGTTCTGAATTTAATTCACGAAGCAAAAACACTTCGATTCTCGCACCGGTTTTTTCTTTGTTTCCGTATAAACGTGCCGGGAAAACTTTGGTATTGTTGAGCACCAACACATCACCATCACCGAAATAATCGATGATGTCTTTAAACATTTTATGTTCGATGGTTTTTTTCTCTCGGTTGATGACCATTAGTCTGGATTCATCTCTGTTTTCGGCTGGAAATTCGGCAAGAAGTTCTTTGGGTAAATTGAATTGAAAATGTGATAATTTCATGTAGTGGTTTTAATTGGTCGCAAATATACGACTGTGCGATAGGCGATGTCAAGTGTTTTGGGGTTTATTTTTTTAAAAGGTTGTGAGGCACTGAGTTGCTTAGGTTCTAAGGTTTTGTTTAGTCTTGAATCACAAAGCCAATTCTTTTTAGATCATTCCAGAAATTGGGATAGGATTTAGAAACGACTTCTGAATCTTGAATGACAATTGGAACTTTTAATGCTAATGGTGCAAAAGCCATCGCCATACGGTGATCGTTATAAGTAGCTATTTTGATGTTGGGATGTATGTTGGTGGAAGGTTCTAATGCTAACGAATCGTGAGTGATGGAAACGTTTGCACCTAATTTTGTCAGTTCATTTTTTAAAGCTGTCAATCGATCCGTTTCTTTGATTTTTAAAGTGTGTAAACCGCTTAAATGGCAAGCTATTCCCAATCCGAAACAAGTAACGGCGATGGTTTGGGCAATGTCGGGTGTATTGTTGAGTTGCAGGTTGCAGATTGTAAGTTGTAGGTTGATTTTTCGTAAGGTGATGCTGTTTCCGTTGAAAGTCGTTTCGACACCAAAGTTTTTGTAGATTGTTGCTAATGCAGCATCGCCTTGCAGGCTGTTGGGTTGGAAGCTTGATAATGTAATTGTTGTACCAACTTCGGATAATGTTATGATTGAATAGAAATAGGAAGCCGAAGACCAATCGGATTCAATAGTGATTGTTGGATTATTGGATTGCTTCGCCAGTTCGCTGACGCTCGTGTGTTGGATTGTTGGAAAGACAATAATTTTATTTTGGTTGAATTCCGTTTTGATGCCAATTTGCTTCAATAAATTGATTGTCATTTGAATGTAGGGAACCGATGTGATTTCGCCCTCGAGTGTGATTTGCAATCCGCTTTCGAGTTTTGATGCGATTAATAACAATGCGGAAATGTATTGGCTGCTCACATGTGCTGCCAGCGTCACTTCCCTTTTATCAAGTTTTTTTCCTTTGATTCTTAGCGGTGGAAAACCTTCTTGCTCTTCATAAGCAATGTCGGCTCCGAGTTCACGCAAAGCATCCACCAGAACTTGAATCGGGCGTTCTTTCATTCGTGACGAACCTGTCAACACTACTTCACGTCCTTCCTGAATGGCGAAATAAGCGGTTAGAAAACGCATGGCTGTTCCGGCGTGATGAATATCAATTATCGATTCTGAACTTGAAAGTGCTTTTCGCATCACTTCAGAATCATCTGCATCAGCAGCGTTTTCCAATTGTAAGTTGGGATGCAATGCTTGCAACAACAACAATCGATTCGTTTCGGATTTGCTTCCGGCAATTTTTAAACGGGCATTGTGAATGGACGCTATTTGATGTAAGCCAATATTCATATAGAATCTGAGTTTACTTTTTTGTTGATTGTATGGTTTCTCGCAAAGGCGCTAAGGCGCAAAGTTTAATATGATATGTTGTTGGTTGTTGGATGCCCTAGCCCCGATAGTAGCGGAAATCCTTTTGCGCCGGCGTTCGGTGCAAAAGATTGGGAGTGAATAGCGGGATTAAGCTCCTAACCAATATTACAATTCAAACTATTTGAGTTTTTCGTTATTGTGATGTCGGTCGTGATCGCGGTTGGTTTTGACGTCCATTTTTTTATCGAACGCTGCTTGCAAATCGATACCGGTTTGGTTTGCGAGGCACAAAACTACAAAAACCACGTCGGCCAATTCTTCTCCGAGATCTTTGTTTTTATCGGATTCTTTTTCGGATTGTTCTCCGTAACGGCGCGCAATGATTCGGGCTACTTCACCAACTTCTTCGGTGAGTTGTGCCATGTTGGTGAGTTCATTGAAATAGCGAACTCCGTGGTTTTGAATCCAATTGTCGACTTCGAGTTGGGCGTTTTTGATATCCATTATTCTTTATTTTTTGAATCGATAATAATTGTCACCGGACCATCATTAAGCAATGCTACTTTCATATCGGCAGCGAAAATTCCGGTTTGTATTTTTTTGCCTAAAGCCACTTCGAGTTGTTGCACAAAATTTTCATACATCGGGATTGAAATTTCGGGTTTTGCCGCTTTCAAATACGACGGTCGATTGCCTTTTTTAGTCGAAGCATGCAACGTAAATTGACTCACAACAATGATGTCGCCATGAATGTCTTTTACCGACAAATTCATCACACCATTCGCATCGCCAAAAATTCTGAGATTGATAATTTTATTTACGAGCCAATCAATATCATCGTGGTTGTCTTCATCTTCAACGCCGACCAAAACCAATAATCCTTTTTGGATATTGGCGACCATTTTTTCTTCAATAGTAACGGAAGCTTGGGAAACTCTTTGAATGACTACTTTCATAAATCAAGTTATGACTTTCGCGATTGATCGCTGATGATTCGATCTTCGTTATGCAAATCGGTGCGGTAATTTTCTTCATCACCTTCTAAAATATGAAGGTAATTTTTATAACGCGACCAGGATATTTGATCGTTCTCTAAAGCTTTTTTAATCGCGCAATTCGGTTCGTCTTTGTGCAGGCAATTGTTGAATTTGCATTGGTCTTTGAGCTTAAAAAATTCAGGGAAATAACCACTAATATCTTCTTTCGCTAAATCAACAATACCAAAACCTTTGATGCCCGGCGTGTCGATAATTTTAGCATTGAAACTCAAATCATACATTTCTGCAAAAGTCGTCGTATGCTGTCCTTGCTTGCTTTGCTCGGATATGGTTTTGGTTTTGAGATGCAAACTGGGTTCCATTGCGTTGACCAACGTCGATTTTCCTACACCTGAATGTCCAGAAAACATACTTACTTTTCCAACCATCAATTGTTTCAATTCCTCAATACCTTTGTTTTCTTTAGCCGAAACACGAAGACATTGGTAACCAATTTCTTGGTAAATGTGTTGCAGGTACAATTGCTCGTCTAAAGTGGCTTCATCGAAAGTATCGATTTTATTGAAAACCAAAATTGTTTCAATGCCATAAGCTTCTGCAGTAACCAAAAATCGATCAATAAAATTGGTCGTTGTTGGTGGATTATTAATCGTAATCAACAGAAAAACATAATCAACATTCGAGGCAATAATGTGCATTTGATGCGACAAGTTTACTGATTTTCGAACGATATAATTTTTCCTTTCATGAATGTTATGAATCGTTCCCGTCACCGTGTCTGAAGTTTCTTCCAACTCAAAATCAACAACATCGCCAACCGCAATTGGATTTGTACTTTTGATGCCTTTCATGCGGAACTTGCCCTTAATACGGCATTCTATAAAATCGCCTTGTTCGGATTTTACGGTATACCAACTTCCGGTTGATTTATATACAAGTCCAGTCATTTATTTATTTTGAATTTTGAATGACAAAATTACGGCTTTTGTTGAACGGTTCGAATAATTTAAAATTTAAAATTCATCATTCAAAATTATGAATTAATGATTTTCTCCTGATGGCTGATGCTTTCTTGGTGAATCGCTTTGAACAATTTTAAAATAAATTCTTCGCTCAAGCCTTTGTCTTCGCCTTCTAAAATCATTTTACCGAGTATTTCATTCCATCTTTTGTTTTGCAATACGGCAATATTTTTCTCTTTTTTCAAGGCTCCGATTTGTTCGGCGACATGCATCCTTTTACCCAAAATTTCTAACAACTTACTATCGGCAACATCAATGTCCGCTCGTAGTTTTATCATTTTAGTATTGAAATCGCTTTCCTCAGTCGTCACATTTCTAATGCGCAAATCCTTAAAAATCTGCTTCAAAGCCGTTGGCGTTACTTGTTGAGCGGCATCGCTCCAAGCATTGTCAGGATCTATATGGGTTTCAATAATCAACCCATCGTAATTCAAATCTAGCGCTTGTTGCGACACTTCAAGAATCATATCACGCTTTCCTGTAATGTGCGACGGATCACAAATCAGCGGTAAATCCGGAAATCGACTTTGCAATTCAATCGCAATCTGCCATTCGGGAATGTTGCGGTATTTTGTTTTTTCATACGTCGAAAACCCTCTATGAATCACGCCCAATTTTTTAATGCCCGCATTATACAAACGCTCCACGCCACCAATCCACAACGCCAAATCAGGATTTACGGGATTTTTCACAAGCACAATTTTATCCGTGTTTTGCAAAGCATCAGCAATTTCCTGAACTGCAAAAGGGTTTACGGTCGTTCGAGCGCCAATCCACAACACATCAATATCGTGTTCTAACGCAAGTTTGACATGCGCCGCATTGGCCACTTCAATCGCCATTAGTAAACCGGTTTCGGCTTTGGCTTTTTGCAACCATTTGAGTCCGATGGCACCCACACCCTCAAATCCGCCCGGACGCGTTCTGGGTTTCCAGATGCCCGCACGAAAAATACTAACGTCGGAATTTTTGAGTTCATTCGCAATTTTCAAGACCTGCTCTTCAGTCTCCGCGCTGCATGGCCCGGCAATCACTAGCGGATGCGTTAAGTTGAAATCGTCAAGCCATTTTCTCATTGATGCATTATTTTCCATACTTTATTTTTTTATTTTTAGAAGCCAATCCCGCTATCCGTTCCCAATCTTTTGTGCCGAACGCCGTCACAAAAGGATTTCCACTACTATCGGGGCTAGGGTCTAGTTTCCAATCTCAATTCTATTTTTTAATCCCACTTAATATTTCCGCAATCCTATTGACACTTTGCATTTCATTAAAAACTGCCTCATAATCATCCTGCTCCAAAAGTTCCTTAAACTTCGACAAATTTAAAATGTATTCTTCCAAAGTTTTGACTACTTGGTTTTTATTTTGTTTGAAAATGGGCGTCCACATCGCGGGTGAACTTTTCGCCAAACGCACCGTACTTTCAAATCCACTGCCAGCCATATCAAAAATATCGCGTTCGTGTTTCTCTTTTTCAATCACGGTTTTTCCGAGCATAAACGAGCTGATATGCGACAAATGCGAAACATACGCAATGTGCTTATCATGCGATTTCGGGTTCATATAGCGAATGCGCATGCCCAACTTCTGAAATACTTGAAGTGCTTTTTCCTGCAACTTAAAAGTGGTTTTCTCGACTTCACAAATGATATTCGTTTTGCCCTCAAAAAGTCCTTTAATTGCCGCCGATGGCCCAGAGTATTCCGTTCCTGCAATCGGATGCGTCGCCATAAAGTTACTGCGATTCGGGTGATTCGCAATCGATTCACAAATCGGAAGTTTGGTCGAGCCAACATCAAACACAACGGTCTCTTTTCCGATTTTATCCAACACTTTTGGCAAAACAGTAAGACTTACATCGACAGGAACTGCGAGAATTACAATATCCGCTTGGTGCAAATCGTCGATTGTAGCGGTTTGATGGATGATGCCACGTTGCAGTGCTTCTTCTAAGTGGGCTTCATTAGAATCAATTCCGAATACTTCCGCTGCCTCATAATGCGATTGGATGTCTAGTGCCATGCAGCCGCCGATTAATCCTGTTCCGATGATGTATATTTTCATAGTTGTAAGTTGTAGGTTGTAGGTTGTATGTTGTAGGTTAAAACGTTTTAACTTACAACATACAACCTACAACTATTTATCAAATCTGTCAATTGCTTCCTGAATTTTTTCTGCTGTCACGCAAAGTGAAAATCGAATGTATCCTTCGCCATTGCTGCCAAATATAGTTCCCGGTGTGATGAAGATATGTTGGTTGAATAAAATGTCATCGATGAATTTTTCTGATGAATGAATACCCGCCGGTAATTTCGCCCAAACAAATAACCCGACAGCGTTTTGATCATAGGTACAACCTAACTTTTCTGCCAATTGGAAAATTAATTCTCGTCTTTGTGCATAAACCTTATTGAGTATATCAAACCAGGAAGCATCAAGCTTTAAAGCGGCAATCGCACCTTTTTGAATGCCATAAAACATACCACTATCCATGTTGCTTTTGACTTTCAGTATTGCATCGATAAATGTCGCATTTCCGCAAACCATGCCCACACGCCAACCTGCCATATTATAGGTTTTCGAAAGCGAGTTGAGTTCTAAAGCCACTTCTTTCGCACCATCGACTTGCAAAATGGAAATCGGATGGTCATTCAGCACAAAGCTATACGGATTGTCATTGACCAAAAGAATTTGATGCTTTCTCGCAAAGGCGACTAATTTCTCAAACAAAACCAAACTGCCGGTTGCGCCAGTTGGCATATGAGGATACGAAATCCACATGAGTTTGACGCGTGATAAATCGAGTTTTTCTAAAGCATCAAAATCCGGTTCCCAGTTTTTGGTGGCAATCAAATCATACAATATGGGTTCGGCTTCGACCAATTTCGCTACGGAACTGTAGGTTGGATATCCAGGATTTGGAATCAAAACTTGATCGCCTTGATTCAAGAAAGCCAACGCAATATGCATGATCCCTTCTTTCGAACCCATGAGTGGCAGGACTTCCGTATTGGAATTCAAATCAACGTCAAAATAGTTTTTATAAAAATCAGCCATACCCAATCGCAGTTCCGGCAAACCCTGATAGCTTTGGTATTGGTGCGCATTGTCATCATTCACCGCCGATTGAATCGCTGCAATAACAGATGCATCCGGAGCTAAATCGGGGCTTCCAATGCCCATATTAATGACGGGTTTTCCTTCAGCAATCAACTGGCGGACTTCGCGTAATTTGGCAGAGAAATAATATTCTTCTACGGTCGTTAATCTTTTTGCTGTTGTTATCATATTGTTGAATCGTTGATTTGTTGAATCGTGTAATCGTTGAACCGCTCTATCGATTAAACGATTCCACGGTTAAACGATTAAACTTACTCTCATATTCTCCTAAAATTTTGAACTGTTCCGCCATAATGCTGATGACGGATTTTGCTTTTTTGAAATCTTCATATTGATCGAAAGTGACATCCACAAAAAACGAATATTTCCAAGGTGTTTCAATAATCGGAAGCGATTGAATTTTAGTCAAGTTCAATCGGCAATCACTCATAACATTGAGTACAGCAGCTAAACTACCTCGCTTGTGATTGAGTTCAAACTTCAAAGAAGCTTTGTTGATTTTACGCTCAGAAACATCCGACGCTAATTTGGTAAGAATCACGAAACGCGTCATATTGTTGTTGATCGTTTGAATTTCAGGAGCTAAAATGGTGAGGTCATACATTTTTGAAGCCACTTTACTAGCAATAGCAGCAATGCCTCGAATTTGATTTTTATGAATTCTTCTTGCGGTTTCAGCAGTATCTTGATCTTCTACCAATTTGATGTGCGGATGTTTTTTGAGAAATTCCATGCATTGTAATAATGCCATCGGATGCGAATGGATTTCTTGAATATCTTCTAATTGCTGCCCGTGAAGCGCCATCAAGTTTTGATGAATATCAAGGTAATGCTCCCCTATAATTTGCAGATTATTTTTGTCAATCAACGCATAATTCGGAATGATAGAACCAGCGATTGAATTCTCCAAAGCCATCACCGCTTGCGAAGCCTTATTGGTCATCAAACTTGAAACAACTTCTTCAAATGAGAGGCATTCCTCCACGGCTTCGACTTCGGAATAATATTCCATAGCGACTTGGTGGTGAAACGATCCTTTGATTCCTTGTATGGCAATTTTTTCGTTCATATAGCGCATAAAAAAATCCCGATTTGCACCGGGATTTGTATCTTTTTTTGAATTAATAATTTTTCAAATAACCATACTACAATCCCCGACTTCTTTGCAGAAGAAATAAAAAGTATTGCTGTAATAGTAACGGTTATTTAACATGGGTAAATTTAATTGGATTGCTAAAGTAAAAAATAAAGTTTAAAGTTTAACCACTTCTATAAAATAAATTTAAAAATCTGTTTATTCTACTCTTGTCGGTGTATCGAGTCCGTTTACGATGGTTTGCGAACTGATGGCAATCGATTTAATAATTTCGGTCATATTGTCTAAATCTAATGTCGAAACCTCATCGCTTAATTTGTGGTAATTCGGCTCTGAATCCATTTTTGAAGTTGAAATGGTATGTGCCGGCACACCTAAATACGCTAATCTGGCATTATCAGATCGGTAAAAAAGTTGCTCTTTTGGATATGGATCTTCATAAAAATTAAAATTAGAACCTTTCAAATTCTTTTGCAAAATTTGTCCGAAATCAGATTTTTCATAACCTGTGATATAAGCGGAGTTTTTACCCCATTTGCTTTCCGTTCCAATCATCTCAATATTGAACATCGCAATGACTTGGTTGGGTTCGATATTATTTGAAAAATACGACGACCCGAAACCGCCTACTTCTTCACCGGTAAAAGCAATAAAAATTAATGTTCGTTCGTTTTGCCCCAATTCCTTAAAATATTTTGCCAATGCAATTACTGCTGTCGTACCGGAAGCGTCGTCATTGGCGCCATTATAGACTTTGTCTTTTCCATTACTTTTCATTCCAAGATGGTCATAATGGGCTGAAAAAACCACAAACTCATTCGGTTTCGATTTGCCGGGAATCATGCCGATGACATTATTGGCGGGTTTACCTTTGGCTGTGAATTCCTGTCGATAGCCGCCGAGACCTTCAAAATAATCGAGGTGAATTTTCTTGAATTCGTTTTGAATAAAAACCGATGCAGAATCATTGCCACGTGTAAAAATTTCTCTTCCTTCCATTTTATCAGAAGCCAGTTCGGTTTCTATGCGAATGATTTCCTGTTTTTGAATGGATGGTTTTTCTTGTGCTTGGGATATTAATCCGATAAAGAAAAAAATCAGGCTGTATTTTGTCATGGTGGTTCTATTTGATGGATAATTGTCGTAAATATATAACCTTTTAGGAATATCCAATCCGCCCGTAAAACACCAAATAAAGAAAGTATAAAAAATAATCAATCAAGATTTTTTCTATTTACATTTGCAACAAATCAAGTAGTATGTCAATAGAAGTCAATAATATCTCAAAAAATTACGGTACTCAAAAAGCGTTGGACGGCGTTTCGTTCTCGATTCAAAAAGGCGAAATCGTGGGTTTCTTAGGTCCGAATGGTGCGGGAAAATCGACGTTGATGAAAATCTTGACGACTTATATTGCTGCTGATGAAGGCCATGCGAGTGTGAATGGTTTTGATGTGAATGACCAGCAAAAATCCGTGCAACAATCGATTGGGTATTTGCCCGAGCACAATCCGTTGTATTTGGATTTGTATGTTCGGGAATATTTAGAATTCAATGCCGACGTGTTTGGCGTTGCTAAAAACCGCATTGAGGAAGTGATTGTTTTGACGGGATTGACTGCCGAAAGTCACAAGAAAATCGCCCAATTATCAAAAGGTTACCGACAACGCGTTGGTTTGGCGAATGCTTTATTGCACAATCCTGATGTGTTGATTTTAGATGAACCTACGACCGGTTTGGATCCGAATCAGTTGCTCGAAATCAGAGAAGTGATTCGCAATGTTGGGAAAGACAAAACGGTTTTTCTATCGACGCATATCATGCAGGAAGTGGAAGCGATTTGTGATCGTGTGATTATTATTGATCAAGGGAAAATTGTGACGGATAAAAAACTCGATACGGCTATTGCTGCGCATCAAGAGCAAGTGATTGAAGTGGAGTTTGATCGCGTTGTGACCGATGACGCGCTGGCGAATCTTCCGCATTTGGTGTCGAAGTTGAACACTGGTGCCAATGTTTGGGAATTGACTTTTCTTTCTAGCTCTGACATGCGTTCTACGGTGTTTGATTTTGCACAGAACAATGGTTTGAAGACATTGCAACTCAATCAGAAGAATAAGAATTTGGAGACTTTGTTTCGTGAGGTGACTAGGAAGTAGATTGCCCTAGCCCCGATAGAAGGGAAAATCCTTGGCGTTGGGAGATTGCCGCGCAAGCTCGCAATGACAAGATTGGAATGATAGCGGGACCCGAGCTCCTAAAAGCGAACAGACGAAGTAAACAGCTCCTAACGATAAATCAGACTGCCACGGTAATGCTCTCGCACATGCACATTTTCTGCCGGCGGACGCGAATAGCAATTGACATCGCCCACATTAAAGATATCTCCGTCTACTGAATTGACTGGGCGTAAATACAGATCATTACTGCCTCGATGGTAAAAAATGATGTCGTTAGCGTATAGATTTTCTCCGTGAAAAACACCCCCGTTTTCATAAAAATTCACTTTTAAATCATGGGTTGTTCCCGTAATATAAAAACGCCCAACTTCGTTATTTTCTGCATATATTCTGTCATTATCCACTTGAAAGTTGAAATCACCGGTACCGGTTCCTGAAAAGCCATCATACTCGTCCATGAGTACTAGATGCAGATTGGGATAGGTCAGCGTGCCGTTGGAAGATATGACTTGTTCGGTTTTGGAATAAATGTCGGTGATGTTTGGTGCGGTAATATAAACTACTGTTTCGCCGTAATCGCGCACCCAATTGCAACTCGTGTTGTCGGATAAGGTGAGTAGGTCGCCTGATAGCGTGACTTCGATGTCGTTGATTAGGTTTTCGCCGGTTTGCACTTCGACTTTGTAAGTGTCGCCTTGGGTGATGACTACTTGAATCCTTTTGTTGACTAGCAGTTTGGTGAATGTCAATCCGTCGTAGACTTTTGATTTTATTGGGCCGCTGGATTTTACGCAATCGTATGGTTTTTCACAATGTGTGAACAGTAGGAGTATCGAAAAATAGAATAAAAAGTTTTTCATTTTTATGATTTATATGCGAATACCGATTCCTAATTCGATGGCTTCGGCTAGGAAACCATGGGTTTTTACGGCGAGATTGGAGTATACGTTTTTGTACCAATAATATTTCAAGCCCAAACGATCGTATATCGGAATATCAAGTTTAAATGGACGATATACATAATAACCCACTTGGGTTTCAATCGAAATTCTGTTGATAAACAATTCGTGGCCAATGAAAACACCGACCCTTTTATAATCGGTATCGGGGTCGAGATGATCATCTGGATAAGCAATCGAACGGTATCTGATATATTCCTTAATAGAAGTCGTTGCAAATAAATCGGTTCCCAACTGCAAAGCACTTTTTTTATTGATTCGTTTATCGACATAGAAACCGAAATGATAGAACGCTTTTTGCCCGCTTCCGATGACTTGACTTTCATTGAAACCAGAGCGCAACGTCAGATTAAATTTGATGGGTTGTGTAAATTTGGTTCTTGCAGCTATAGTATCCAAAAGAATATTCTTTACTTTTTTATCGAAATCATAATTGACACCGAGATTAATACCATAAGTATTGATGCCGCTGTTGGGCGATTTGAATCTTCCGTTGGAGAAATGGGTGAAGAAAAAACCGGCTTCAATGCCGAAACCTTCTATAATATTATCTTTTTTGAAGTTGAGCATAAAGTTGGTATTGCCCATATATTTCGACCCAAACGCACGGTTTTTACTGTTGGTATCTTTGTCGTAAGGATGCGTCGTCATGGCGATACCTTGCGCAATTTTGAGCATCAGGTGGCGGTTTAAAAAATAGAAATTATAATGCCCTCCGATGGCGTAGTTCTTTCCTAGGATATCGTTTTTAAAATCTTCGTATATAAAATAACCGCCATAATCCGGGTAGTTGTATAGCGATTGCCAAGCCTCTTTTCCGTGTGTTTTTCTCGAAAAGCTGATCATAACACCTTCAGGATGACCCGTAATTAGATGGTATAATTCGGGGGAATGTGCCAAAACATTGCCGCGTAATAGGTTTACTTCAATTGCATTAGTGTCGTCGGATTGCTGCGCGATAGCGTATGAACAGAAGAATAGCAATAATAAAGACAAGCGTTGTTTCATTGGCTGGCTAAAAAATAAAGCCGTAAATATATTCTTTTTATTGTTTAATCGTGGAATCGTTTAATCGATCTTACGGTTAAACGGTTAAACCATCCTATAGTTTGACAAATTTTGAAGTGCCCACTCTTCCATCGCTGTGGCATTTTAATAAATAAGTTCCCGAAGGCAAATGCGCTACATTGATATTGACTTGATTCGAAGATTCGTTTTGCGTAAACACTTTTTGACCGATGGCATTATAAATTTCAATGGTTCCTAAAGTGATTGCTGAAATGATGTTGATATTGCTCGAAGTTGGATTCGGATAAACCGCAATTTGATAGTTGAATTCTGGCATTTCATCAACCGATAAAGTCTGGTTGTTGCTGTTGAATGTTGGTGCTTGGGTTACAAAATTTCCTGTGCCGTTTGGATTTCTTGCGTAACTGATATTCGGAGTTTGAATTCCATAGGTGACCGAATCCACAATCGTTCCGTCGGCTTTGGAAAGCAATACATTTTCGCCACTCGTCGATAGTTTGAAACCGGCGTGAAGTCCTTCTTCCGTTAAATCTTCATCGGCCCATACGATTAAATAACTTCCTGGTTCCATCGTGATGCCGTTGGGCAATTGCCATTTTTGCAAGTTGGTAGTGGTATCCGACAAAAACAAACCATCTAATAATAATGGACTTGTAGTATTGTTATACAACTCAATCCAATCTTCAAATTGCCCTGCGGGATCGGTAACCGTTTCAGTGTTTTGGGCCATCACTTCATTGATTGAAATTTCACCGGCATTGATATTATTAATCGCCGCTATCGAATGAAATTCATGCTCCGCACGTGCCGGTGAAAACGCACCAATCGTATTGTTTTCAGCATAAATATAATATTGCATATAGGCATTGTTAATCAACAAAGCATCGGTTCCATAAACATTGTCTCCGGCAGAACCATCATTGTGTGCACCGTCATCAAACATCGAAATTTTTGTAAATGCCAGACTCAAATTGGTTCTGTATCCAAAGAAAACAGCGTTCGTATTGGTATTAATGACATTGGCTGTGAATGCAATAGTAGTATTAATGAATGGCGTTGCATTCGAAGGAACGATATCCGAAATGATTGGTTTTTGGGCTGTGAAATCAGACAGATTTGATAGAAATGCTTTTCTTCCTGACATCAAGTCAACAATACCTGCGGCATTAAATTGCTCTTCCACCAGTAACGGAGTGGTTAAACTGTTTTGATAATTAGCGTCGGTGTAAAATTTGTTGACATCATTATTTACAGCAGTATTGATGGTATTTCGCAATGCATTCACTGTTGTAATGTAACTATCATTGGTGAAATTTTCCGTAAGAATCGTATTCATGTGTGCCAAATACATTTTTTTATATCTCGGAATCGCCAATAATTTTCTAATCAATGGCCAATTGGTGCGATTTTGTTGTACAATATGACTCATCGCGATTTTCTGTGACGTTTGAAAAACAGCATCTGATTGGCTTGACAGAAAATCAAAAGTGCCGAAAGACATATTGAGATCCCAAACAATCGGACTGAATCTTCCGCTGTCATCCTGATACAAATAATAATTATGGTTTAGCAAACCTGTATAACTGTCTAAATTGACGAGCACATTATTAAAAGCCAGCATCCACAGCGTTCTGTCGACATCTAAAACCGTTTCAATTTGGGCTGTATTGTTGTTCAAAACATTCGTAAGATTGATTAATTCTGTCCAACCGGTTTCGGAATTCATTTCAAATCTTGTCTGATATTCGAATTGACTCTCGCCTAAATAAAGTAGATTGGGTTTGTTGGTGGAATTTAAATTCGCGCCACCAGCAATCGCCGCTTTAAAAAATGGATGCGTATTCGAACCAAAATGGTTTTTGACAAAACTTTTTGTAATCGATTCTGTGTTGACATACAACCCAATGAGCACATCATTCACATATACATTGGCATAATTCGCTCGTGGCGCATGCATGTATTTTCCCAAAATATCATACGATAATGTTTCGCGAATGAATGATGGGTCATAAAAAACATTACTCAGTTTGATGTCTTTGATGCCTTGGTAATCTTGGTTTTGATAGGTATCCAATTCGATGTGAAAAGGATTCTTGACATGGGAAGTCGAAAACGAACTGTTGCCTTTATACTTCACGCCGACATTTTCAAAAACAGTTCCGTTGATAGACACCGATTGTGCTGGTGTATAATCGCCGGCGAACAACAAGGTTTGGTTCCAGTTTGGATCAGTGAAGGTAATTCGGATTTCTTGAATCGTATTCAAATCATAAAAATCCTGAGCGAACGCATGCAGTGAAATAAAAACGAAGGCAATGAGTACTATTTTTTTCATAATGTTAATTTTATCTCGCCAAGTCGCAAAGCCGCCAAGTTTTTCTTTGCGTCTCTGCGTCTTTGCGAGCTTTTATTGGGATGTAGGGTTTCATAGCAATTTTTCCCTAGACCAAAATTAACAGTAACGCTGAATCTTTCATCCAAAATCAGGTAGACAAAAAGTATACAGCACAAAAAAACCGCCGATTTGAAGGTTTTGAACATTAATTCTAAAACCTGCAAACCTGCGGTAATACTATTTAAAATAGAATTGCTCTAAAAAATCTCCTTCGCAATCGCTTTAATATTCTCAGCTTTCCCCATCGAGTAATAATGCAAAACGGGAATTCCGGCGGCTACCAAACTTTTGCTTTGCTCAATGCACCATTCGACTCCGATTTGTTTTACTGCGTCGTTGTCTTTGGCTTTTACAACAGCCATAATCAAATCATCAGGCAGTTCGATACTGAAACGATGTGGAATCAAGTTCAATTGTTTTTTTGTCGCAATAGGTTTTAATCCCGGAATAATGGGAACAGTAATCCCGGCAGCGCGACATTTGGCAACAAAATCAAAGTATTTTTGATTGTCGTAAAACATTTGCGTGATAATATAATCGGCACCGTTTTTAATTTTTTGTTTTAAAAAATGAATGTCGCTATCAAGACTTGGTGCTTCCATGTGTTTCTCAGGATAACCTGCAACGCCAATGCAAAAATTCGTGGTTGATGTATTTTGCAAATCTTCATCAAGGTAAATTCCGTTGTTCAAATTTCTAATTTGAAGCACCAAATCGGTCGCATATTCATTACCATCTTTTTCAGCATGGAAATAAGTTTCTGTTTTCAATGCATCGCCGCGAAGTGCTACGACATTATCGATGCCCAGAAAATCCAAATCGATTAATAAGTTTTCGGTATCTTCTTTAGAAAACCCACCGCATAAGATATGTGGAATCGCATCTACCGTATATTTGTTTTGGATACCGGCGCAAATTCCAACCGTTCCCGGCCGTTTTTTAACGATTTTCTTTTGCAACAATCCGCTTGGTAATTCTTTGAATTCGTATTCTTCACGATGGTACGTCACATCAATAAATGGAGGATTGAATTCCATCAACGGATCGATACTGTCAAAAATAGATTGGATGTTTTGCCCTTTCAATGGTGGCAAGATTTCGAATGAAAACAACGGTTTTCCGTTAGCGTTTTCTATGTGTTGGGTTACTTTCATTTTTTGTTGTATGTTGTGGGTTGTAAGTTGTGAGTTGTATGTTGTAAGTTGCGTGTCATTTCATCTACAACTACTAACTTTCAACAATATTAATTATATATCTTTTTATTGTAAACTATGCGTTGTATGTTATTCAGCCGTAACCTACAACTTACAACCTACAACTATTTATTTCTTTTTTGGGGGGCGTGCCGGCGGCATCAGCCTCAGTTTTTAAATTAAATTTACGGGCCGCCGTCAGGCTATCCGCAGTACACGGTACTTGCTCCTATCCTTCACGCAAGTTTTATTTTCAGTTGTCAGTTCTCGGTAACATAAGCGTAACCTACAACTCACAAACTACAACTTTTTAATCCGCGATATTCGGGTTGAGCCATTTCGTGGCTTGTTCTGTACTGATGCTTCTGCGTTTGGCGTAATCGATGACTTGATCTTCTTTGATTTTCCCTAGTCCAAAATACTTGCTTTTCGGGTTCGCAAAATAATATCCTGAAACCGAAGATGCCGGCCACATTGCCATACTTTCTGTTAGTTTTACTCCGATTTCTTGTTCTACATTTAATAATTTCCAAATCGTTGGTTTCTCCAAATGATCCGGACAAGCAGGATAACCTGGTGCCGGACGAATACCTTTGTAGGCTTCGGCAATTAAATCTTGATTCGATAAATTTTCATCCGAAGCATAACCCCAGATTTCTTTACGCACCAATAAATGAAGGTATTCCGCAAAAGCTTCCGCCAAACGATCGCCGAGTGCTTTGACTAAAATCGAATTGTAATCGTCGAGCTGCTTTTCGAATTCGAGTGCTTTCTCGTCTACTCCAAATCCTGTGGTCACGCAAAAGCATCCTATATAATCTTGTTTTTTGGAATCTTTGGGCGCTATGAAATCTGCTAAAGCAATGTTGGGTGCTCCGGCTGTTTTTTGTGATTGTTGACGAAGTGTCAGAAACTGTGCGGAGGCTTTTCCATCTGAATTTAAAACCTCAATATCATCATCATTGATTTGGTTTGCGGGGAAAATACCTAGAATTCCTTTGGCTGTGAGCCATTTTTCTGAAACGATTTGTTGAAGCATTTCCTGCGCATCAGCGAATAAACTCGTGGCTTGTTCGCCAACGACTTCATCGGTTAGAATCGCCGGATATTTTCCGAATAATTCCCATGAACTGAAAAACGGTGTCCAATCGATAAAATCTACTAGTTTGGAAAGTTCCACTGCTATGGTTTTTGTTCCAATGAAATTGGGTTTTATAGGCGTGAAATTATCCCAATCCAATTGTAATTTATTTTTTCTGGCTTCTGAAATCGACAGGTAATTTTTATCACGGCTTCTGTTGAGATAACCTTCACGCAATTGGTCATACTCATCGCGAACCGTTTTCGCATAAGCGATTTTGGTTTCCGATTGCAACAGATTACTCGCAACGGTCACGGCTCTCGAAGCGTCATTGACATGAACGACGGTTTCAGCATATTCTGGCGCAATCTTCACCGCGGTATGTGCTCGCGAAGTTGTTGCTCCGCCAATCATAATCGGGATTTTGATGTTGCGTTTGTTTAATTCTTTGGCGAGATAAACCATTTCATCGAGTGATGGCGTGATCAATCCGCTGAGACCAATGATGTCGACATTTTCTCGAAGCGCGGCTTCAATAATTTTTTCGGGTGGAACCATAACGCCGAGATCGATGATTTCGTAATTATTGCAACCTAAAACGACGGCAACAATGTTTTTTCCGATATCGTGAACATCGCCTTTTACAGTGGCCATCAAAACTTTTCCGGCCGAAGAAGATTTTCCATCTTTTGCAGCTTCGATGAACGGCAATAAATAAGCAACCGCTTTTTTCATCACACGCGCTGATTTGACTACTTGAGGTAAAAACATTTTCCCACTGCCGAACAAATCACCAACGACATTCATACCCGCCATCAAATTGATTTCAATCACTTCGATAGGTTTTGATGCCAATTGTCTTGCTTCTTCTACATCAATTTCTATAAATTCATCTATACCTTTCACAAGCGAATGTGTCAGTCGTTCTTGCACGGATCCGCTGCGCCATTCTTGAATCGCTTTTTCGTTAGCTTTGAAATCGCCTTTGAAACTTTCGGCTAAATCGAGCAATCGTTCGGTCGCATCTTCTCGCCTGTTGAGTAAAACATCTTCCACATGCTCGAGCAGATTTTTATCAATCTCATCATATATTTCGAGCATTTCAGGATTTACAATTCCCATCGTCATGCCGTTTTGAATCGCGTGGTATAAGAATGCAGAGTGCATCGCTTCACGTACTTTGTCGTTTCCTCTGAATGAAAATGACACATTACTCACACCGCCCGAAATATTAGCATACGGTAAGTTTTCTCTAATCCATTTTGTAGCTCGGAAGAAATCTAGGGCGTTGAGTTTATGTTCGTCCATTCCTGTGGCAACGGGGAAAATATTCGGATCGAAAATGATGTCTTGGGCAGGAAATTTTACAACATCCACTAAAATATCATACGAACGTTTGCAGATTTCAATGCGGCGTTCGTAATTGTCGGCTTGACCGTTTTCGTCGAAAGCCATGACGATTACTGCGGCACCGTATCGTTTGATGAGTTTGGCGTGGTGAATGAATGCTGCTTCGCCTTCTTTGAGTGAAATCGAATTGACGACACCTTTGCCTTGAATGACTTTGAGTCCGGCTTCGATGATTTCCCATTTGGAAGAATCGATCATTACGGGAACGCGTGCGATATCGGGTTCGGCTGCGATTAAATTTAGAAATTTAGTCATCGCAAAAACACCGTCGAGCATGCCTTCATCCATGTTGACATCGATGATTTGGGCGCCGCCTTCGACTTGGTTTCTCGCAACATCAAGTGCTTCTTCGTAACGTTCTTCTTTGATTAATCTTAGGAATTTTCTGGAACCGGTAACATTGGTGCGTTCGCCGACATTCACGAAATTGGTTTCGGGCGTGACGATGAGCGGTTCGAGACCGGAAAGTTGGAGGTATTTATGTTTTGATTCTGGCATTTTGTTTTGGAACGCGGATTTTATGGATTACACGGATTTCCGCGGATTAAGTTATATAGTTATGCGAGTTGATTTTCTGTGCTTTTTCTTGGTTCAAATTCGGCAGCAACTTCAGCGATTAGTTTGATATGCTCCGGAGTTGTGCCGCAACAACCGCCAATAATATTGACTAAATTGTCTTGCATATACTCGCGGATAAGCGCTTGCATTTCCTCAGGTGTTTGATCGTATTGCCCGAAAGCATTGGGCAAACCTGCGTTTGGATGTGCTGAAATATTGAGTGAGGTATTTCTGCTCAATCGCTGTAGGTATGGTTTCAATAAATCGGCACCTAAAGCACAATTGAATCCTACACTCAGTAGTGGAATGTGGGCTACTGAAATCAGGAATGCTTCTACGGTTTGCCCCGAAAGTGTTCTTCCTGAAGCGTCGGTTATGGTTCCCGAAACCATGATTGGAATATCGATGTTTTTTTCTTCCTTGACTTCTTCGATGGCGAACAATGCGGCTTTGGCGTTGAGTGTGTCGAAGATGGTTTCTACGAGCAATACGTCGCAGCCACCATCAATGAGTGCTTCAACTTGTTGTTTGTAGGCAATGCGCAAATCATCGAACGATACGGCTCGAAAACCCGGATCATTGACATCGGGGCTCATGCTTGCCGTTCGGTTGGTTGGTCCGATAGAGCCTGCTACGAATCTTGGTTTGTTTGGATTTTTCGCGGTGAATTCGTCAGCGACTTCGCGGGCAATTTTGGCCGATTCGAAGTTGAGTTCGTAGACGATATCTTCGAGATGGTAATCTGCCATTCCGATGGTGGTTCCTGAAAACGTATTGGTTTCTACGATGTCGGCTCCTGCTTCGAAGTATTTGGCGTGGACTTCACGAATCGCGTGTGGTTGCGTGATCGATAATAGATCGTTGTTGCCTTTGAGCGAATGTGGGAAATCTTTGAAACGATCGCTGCGGAAATCCTCTTCGGAGAAATTGTAGCGTTGTAGCATGGTTCCCATGGCACCGTCGAGGACTAGGATTCTTTTTTGAATTTCTTGTTGTATTGTTGACATATTTTTTGCTCGCAAAGGCGCAGAGACGCCAAGTGTTGTTATTAAATTGATTGTCCTAGCCCCGATAGTAGCGGTTATCCTTTTGTGCCGGTGTTCGGCGCAAAAGATTATAGCGGATAGCGGGATTAGCTTCTGAAATAAATTCAGAATATCCTAAAATATTAAAATGTTGTCATGAAAAGGTGAGAGAAATTCTCGGGTTATCTGTCCGCGCTTGCGCTTGGTAGAATGTAGCACCTTCTTTTGGTAAAGGGTTGCTAAGCTTTCATCGGGTCTAATCCCTCATGCTTTCGTGATAACAAATCAGTATGATTATGAACGGTGCAAAGTACGGACTTGGAATTGGTTTTTGCAAGGGTTTGTGGAAAAATAAATGCGACAACGTTGTAGTATTGCTAAATCTTGCTAACTGCAACCAACAAATTTTTCTGCAGTTTGATTTGTTCAGCCACTTTTAAAATATCGGAAAGTACACCTCGAGCCGTAACTTTCTTCCCTGCTCCGGCGCCTTGAATAACGATGGGTTGATTTTCATACGATTTTGTATAGATTTCGATGTGGTTATCGGCTCCTTTTAATTGGCCTAAAGCTGAGTTTTTTGCTTCTGAAATTAATTTGACTTCGAGCGATTGCTGGGTTAAATCGAGTTCGCCAATATACCGCAAAACATGATTGTCTGATTGCGTAATTTTAGCCACTTGATATGGTTTGTTGAGTAATGCTTTGTTGACACTAAACTCTGCTTTAGTATTCAATTCGTTGAGATTAGGCAGCAATAATGATGTGATTTTGACATCTGAAAATTCGAATGGCAAACCAATTTCTCTTGCTAATATTAAAAGTTTTCTAGCCACATCATTGCCTGATAAATCCTCGCGAGCATCGGGTTCTGTTAACCCTAATTTTTCGGCAGCTGATAGTATTTCGGAAAAAGGTACTTCTTCGCTGCCAAATCGATTGAAGATATAACTCAACGAACCGGAGAATACGCCTCGTATTTTTGTGATTTTTTCTCCAGATTCGTGAAGCGATTTAATCGTATTGATTACCGGCAAACCTGCTCCGACATTGGTTTCGTATAAAAATAGTTTGTCGAATTTTTTTAGATTTCGCCGCAGTTCATTGTAGAAAGCATGATGCAGTGTATTGGCCTTTTTATTGGCAGCTACGATGTGAAATCCATTTTGAATCAGCGGAATATAACTTTGAATGATGGAATCGCTAGCCGTAGCATCAACGGCGATGAGATTTTCGAGTTGTTGATCCTTTACGTATTCGATGATGTCTTCTATGCGAAACGGGATTGCTGCTTGCACAAAATTGGCTTCCCATTTGTTTTTGATACCGTCTTTTTCAAAAAAAGCTAAAGTAGAATTGGTGATAATGGGGAAACGCAATTCTATATTTTTATTTTGCAGAAAGAACTGTTGGCTTTCGAGCACTTGACTGATGAGCTCACTACCCACATTTCCGATTCCGAACAAGACAATATTGATTCTAAGATTGGACATGGTGTAATTGTTTTTGAGTGTTAAAAATTGGAGCGATAATTTTTGAGAGTTGATCGAATTCGATTAAGAATGCATCGTGACCGTGAATGGATTGGATTGGATTTCATGATAAAACACATTTGATTTCACGCGATTTAATTCGTCATACGTTTCTTTATTTTCAGCAGCTATGAAAAACAAATCCGAATCGACTGCAATAATGTGAATGCTGGCTTGAATAGATTTCGCTATTGTTGAAAAATCATGATTCCCTCGAGTGAGATCTACCGTTTTTAGTAAATGATTCATTAATTTATAGGATGCCAATCGAAAGCGATTTTGCAATTTGAATCCATGTCCGATCAACCACTTTTCTATTTGAAAAATAGTTTTGATATCGGTTTTGTTTCTTTGAAATTTACGCTGCAACGATTGTGGTGTTCGATACAAAAGCATTGCATGCAAACGCGCATCCACAATCGGATCATCAGAATTATTTAAGATTTGATCTTGCACCAGTACGTTGGCAATGACCCAATCAGTGGCTTTCCAATCGGTCGCTATAGGAATGAGGTGTGTAATTTTGTTCGGTTCTAAAGCCGCCATTTCCCATGCAATTCCACCGCCTAAACTGCCTCCAATCAAAGCAAAAAGAGCTTCAATTTGTAGTGCTTGCAGGCCTTTCCAAAATATCGAAGCAATATCTCTTGCGGTAAATTCTTTATAATTGAAAATGAGATTATCATACTCATCGTCATAACCATTTCCTGGAATATTAAACGCTAAGACTGTGAAAAACTCCGTATCGATAGTTTTGTTTTCACCGATAAGATCACGCCACCAGCCTTCATCTCCAGAAACAGAAGAATTTCCCGTTAGGGCATGATTGACTAAAACAATGGGAGCAGTTCCAAGTTCTTGCCCGAAAACTTCGTAGAACAATGGTGTTATGGGAATGGTTTTTCCGTTGACCAATACCCAATTTTTGATATTAATTTTTTGTAATTTTTTCATAACATTTTTTTTTAAAACTGTCTTTGAACGATGGCAATTCGCCAAAGACAGTTTAGCAAACAAAAAACAAAACTCAATTTAGGATGCCAGTTGTGGATTTTTTATATTTTGAAATACGGCTTTGAGATCCGCTTTCAAATCTTCAATATCCTCTAAGCCGACTGAAAGTCGAATTAAATCTTTGGTGACGCCGGTAGCGATTTGTTCGGCTTCACTTAATTGTTGGTGCGTTGTACTTGTTGGGTGAATGATTAACGATTTTGTATCGCCGATGTTCGCCAATAATGAAAATAATTTGGTTTGATCGGCCACTTTTCGTGCGGCTTCATAACCGCCTTTGAGACCGAAAGTGACGATGCCACTTTGCCCTTTTGGTAAGTATTTTTGACCTAATTCGTAATACTTACTTGATTTCAAACCTGGATAATTAACCCAAACTACATCTTCCTGCGCTTCTAACCATTGGGCCAACGCTAAAGCATTTTCACTGTGCTTTTGGATGCGAATCGGCAACGTTTCCAAACCTTGAATAATTTGAAATGCATTGAATGGGCTCAAAGCCCCACCAAAATCGCGCAGTCCTTCAATGCGAGCTTTGGCAATGAAAGCAGCGTTTCCTAATGCTTCACTATAAACCAATCCGTGATATCCTGGTGAAGGTTCTGTAAACTCCGGAAATTTCCCGTTGGTCCAATCGAAAGTTCCTGCATCTATAATGGCGCCTCCTAATGAAGTTCCGTTTCCGGAAATGTATTTGGTTAAGGAATGAATGACAATGTTAGCTCCATGCTCAATTGGGTTGAGTAAATACGGAGAGGGAACGGTGTTGTCTACAATGAAAGGCACTTTAAAAGTTTTGGCTTGATCAGCTATGGCTTTTAAATCAAGCACGTCTAATTTTGGATTGCCTAAACTTTCCGCAAAGAAAACTCTGGTATTTTCTTGAGCAGCATTGGTGAAATTTTCAGGATTGGAAGGATCAACAAAAGTCGTGGTAATTCCTAATCTGGGTAAAGTGACACTAAATAAATTGTAGGTTCCTCCATAAAGACTGTTCGAAGCGACGATATGATCGCCAGATTTTAAAAGTACTAATAATGCTGTGGTTAGTGCAGCAGTTCCTGAAGCCGTTACGACAGCTCCGATTCCGCCTTCTAAAGCAGTAAGGCGTTGTTCGAGAATGTCATTGGTTGGATTGTTTAAACGTGTGTAAATGAATCCCGCTTCCGCTAAACCAAACAAGCTAGCGGCATGTTCGGCACTGTTGAAAACGTAAGAAGTGGTTTGATAAATCGGAACGGCTCTGGTTCCTGCGTTTTTAGTAACGTCGTGGCCTGCATGTAAGGCATTGGTTGCAAATTTTTGTGTGCTCATGATAATTGATTTTAGATTTATGAATAAAATTTTAGATTATTAATACTTGAAATGAATTCAGATGAAATAAAAAAAGCCCTTTTGGATGGCTTACCAAAAGGGCTTATAGAGAACTATAACAGAGATTAACTCTTTCGCTTTCGGCAATAGCAAGATGGGATACAACAGTTGTGCATCATACAAGACATCATCATTTTATTTGCTATTGCGGTATTCATGGTGTTTTTGTTTTTAAATTAGTTTTGGTTTGTATTTATTTGAAATCCTGAAAAAAATCAGCATAAAAAAACCCCTGCGGTTGGCAGAGGTTCTTATTGAATATATTTTAGTAATTAAAATTATGCAATAGTGTGCTCTGCGGATTTTTCCGACATCATACAACACATAGTGCAAATCATTAATTTCATTTTCTTACTTTTTGATGAAGCAAACTTCAGAACTATTTTTGAATTGACCAAATGGAAATTCAAAATTTAACATTAAAAAAAAAGCACCGCATAAAAAAACCTATCCAAAATTGAACAGGTTTCCATTAATTTAAAATAAATAAATTGAATTAACTTTTGACAATTTTAGTGGTTCCGGTTCCATTATCTGTACTGATTTTCAATAAATAAACACCCGCATTCAATTCGCTAATATTGATTTGATTGGTGTTGATTTTTACTTCTTTTACGATGCGACCGTTGATATCGGTAACTTGAATGTTATTGATGGCACTATCGGAATTGTTAGTAATGTTGAGCACATTCGATGTTGGGTTTGGGAACACAGAGAAATTGCTTTTGAAGAAAGTATCGGTGCTTAATACGCGATTGACGGTTAAAGCATCAACCCAAATGGCGTTGCCGTTGGCTCCCGTTGGACCACCGTTGGTGACGAAATATCGGAATGCCAATTTGCAATCTGTGGCATCGGGCAGGCTTCCTACTGTGTAGGTATACTCTGTCCAGGTAACTGGATAAACATTAGGCGCGAGTAATGGATTTACGGAAACGGCAAGATAGGTAAAGCTTCCTAAATCGCTGCTGCCTGTGGATGGGTTGATGGTGCTGCTGCCCACCGTACTCAGTCGCAATTCGAGGCGGTCAGGCGTTGAGCTAAAATTAGCTCCGGCTCTCGTATAAAATTTGATTACATCGCCATCTTTCAGGCTGACTATTGGAGAAATGAGCCAATTGCTGATGGTGCCTGACATTCCAGACGCTACGCTATTGTAGTTTACAGCTGTATAGGAAGTAGCGCCTCCATTGAAACCACCACCAAAAGAACTCACATTCCCTTGTTGCCAATTCGAAGTTCCAACTGGTTGGCTTTGGTTGGTTTTGGTCCAGGTTACCGGGAACGTATCAAAATTTTCGGTTAGTAGTGTTTGTGCTTGTGATGCGCTAGAAACCAATATTAGTAATGCGGTGTATATTTTAATTTTCATATTCTTAATTTTTATTTCAACAAAATAAAGCAATAAAATTGAATTATGATTAAAATCGCATTGTCAAAGTTTAAAAGTAAAGAAACAAAAAACCCGAACATTGCTGCTCGGGTTTTGATTTATAGCAAACTAAAATTTAGTTTTTAATAATTTTTGTAATACCAGTTCCTTGATCAGTTGAGATTTTCAAGAAATAAACACCTGCGTTTAATTCGCTAATGTTGATTTGGTTTGTCATTCCTTTAACTTGTTTTACAATACGCCCGTTGATGTCTGTCAATTGGATTGTATTGATCACAATGCTATTGTTTTTTGCATTGATATTTACAACGCTACTAGCAGGGTTTGGATAAACTGCGAAATTAGAAGTAACGAAATTTTCTGTAGCTAAAGCTACTGCTGAAACTGAAAAATCATCAATTGCAAAACCAAACATATCTGGAGAAGTACATTTAATTCCGATATACACTGGCAAACCATTATAAGAAGCGGCTAAATTGTATGTATACTCAGCCCATGTAATATTAGGTGTTGTAAGATAAGCTCCTGTAGATATTTTTACAAAATCAGTTGGGGCTACTCCTGTTGTAGATACCCAAACGCTAAATCTTTCGGCGAAATAAGTAGCATCACATGCTTTTGCCCAAAACTTAACCGTATTGGTTGTTCCAAGAGTAATTTGTGGAGAAATCAACCAATCGTTATTAGCTGTAGCTCCGCCTGTTGTTGATGGTACAGATGCGAAACAAACCATGTGGCGATCTCCTGTTTTTGCTGTCCAATCTGCAGTCGCAGAAGGCGTAAGTGCAGGCGCTGTTGTAGTTGCATTGAAAACTTGAAAAGATTTAGCAATACCTGAATTAGCAAATGTAACTCCTGTAAAACCGTAAGTTGGTAATAAATCTATATCTAAAGTTGTCCAATCTCCGATGTTTTCAATTGCAAAATCGTCATAAAACTCGAAAGAATCATCAAATATTGCAACTTGAGCATGCGCATTTAATCCGCCAAGGATTAATAAAGAAAGTAATAGTTTTTTCATAATTTTTTATTTAAATTGTTTGGAAGCAAAACTATGAAAAAAAGTGCTACAAAAAAACTATGCATCTCATTTTTAAATGAAATGCATAGTTAAAATTAAAACAATGGTTATTTTTTTACCACTTTTTGTGTTTCGGTTTTTCCTTCTTTTGTCAGCACAGTAACCAGAAAGATTCCTTTGGGAAGATTTTCAAGATTTAGTTTGAATGAGTTGGTATCTTGAAGGACTTGTGAAAGAATCGTTCTACCATCGATAGTCATTAAAGTAATTTTGTCTAGCGGGCTGTTTTCAGCATTAATCGTTATGTAATCTGATGCAGGATTTGGGAAGATCGTTATGGCTGATGATTGATTGCCCAATACAACTTCTCTATTAAAATCTTCATCCGATTTTGTTTCTTCTGATGTGTTTGACATTCGTAATGCCAATCCTGAAGGCGCTACTCTAGCAACTCCGTTTTTTATGACGGCTCCATAATACCAAAAACCCCCAACAATAACTACATTCCCTGACGATTCTACAATAGACGCATTTACGTCACCATCTGGTCCTGACGGTCCGAAAGAACTATCTAAACTTCCATCAGTATTCAACAAACAAATATTACTTCTTGACACTCCGATATAAGAATCAAAACTTCCGCCAACAAAAATTTTCCCCGATGCATATTGAGAAAGTGTATTTACAGTGGCAACATTAGAAGTTACGCCTTGGTAGGTGAATGGTTCATAAAACCCATCTACTCTATTGAATGAAAAATCTAAATTGCCATTGGAAAGCAGCCGGGCAATCGCTTTGGTTTTCAGTCTTTGTGACTGACCCGGATTTGAAGGGTCTGAAGGAGTTGATATGGTAAAATCTCCACCTATAACAATTTTTCCATCAGATTGGATTAAAACAGCTCTAACTTTATCCGAAGGAATATAATCCAAATTGAAACTAGTGTCGAGCGAACCATTACTATTCAGTCTTGCTACTCGTTCTTTAGCTACTCCATTATAACTGGTAAAATCTCCACCAACGATTATTTTTCCATCGGCTTGAATTTTGATTGCATATACTTCTCCATTTAACCCTGTACCTGTATTGTTAAAGCTTGTGTCGAGTGTTCCGTTTTCATTTAATCTTACTATTCTACTTCTTGTTGCACCTAGATAATTTGTAAAAGCTCCTCCTAGGATTATTCTGCCATCGGATTGAACTGCGATAGCTCTGATTTTGGCCGAATAAAATGGACTCCCATTATTCAATGTAAAAGTTGGATCTATACTTCCATTAGTTGTAATTCTCATAAATCCATTTACAACAACTCCATTATGATATACAAAAGCACCTCCTACATATCGGTATTGCTCAGGAGCATATTTAGTATAATTTTCAACAGCTATTACTTCATCAAAATTCTGATTATTAAAAAATGAATTTGTAATAGAAAAGTTATTCGATATATTATTGTTAACTACCGCAATTTTTGGATTTGCTATGGGTGGATATGGCGTATCAAATCTTCCCCCAACAAAAAAGTTATTATCACTTTGCTTTATAACACAATTTTTCCAATTATTACTCAATGCGTTTGGCGCAGCTTGCTGAGCATTAACACAAAAACAAATCAAGAAACTGAAACAAAAAAATAAATTTTTCATAAAATAATATATTTTAAAATAATCTTACACGTTCGCTCATCGATAGTAAGTGACGTAGGTTTTCTTATTTTGAGTGGTTGCGGCTACGTTTTAAAATCCCACTGTTTGTCACAATGGGAGGTTAGCCCTGATTTGCTATAAAACCAGCTAAAAGTTTATAAAAAAGAATACCACAATAAGGAAATACAGAATATTGCAATTTGTCTAGGAAGCACCACTTTAAAGAAATCATAACTTTTTATTTTTACTTAAAATGCACAAATAAAAAGTAAAGACTAAAGTGGTATTGACTTTACTTGAAAAGTATAAAACCAATTACATTGATTTCATCGCTAAGTAAAAGTAATATTTTACTTATAATTACAATGGTTTTCTTTGTTAATATTTCATTACCATCCTATAGCTTAAAAATTAATATTATTTTTTTCTAATTAAAAATGGTTTCATACATTTGCAACCGAAATTCAAGAGGAAAAATTTGAACTGATTGCAACCTCTGACCTCAACTGTATGAGTGTCAAAAAAATGCTAAAGCAGAAATTCTCTCCTTTAGTTTTTAAGCAATCTTATTTTGTTTCAATTAATTTAAAAAATAAAACTATTATTATGGCTTATTTATTTACGTCAGAATCTGTGAGTGAAGGACATCCAGACAAAGTTGCAGATCAAATTTCAGATGCATTAATCGATAACTTTCTAGCTTTTGATTCAGAGTCAAAAGTAGCTTGTGAAACTTTAGTAACCACCGGACAAGTAATATTGGCTGGAGAAGTAAAGTCAAACACCTACCTTGATGTGCAACAAATTGCTAGAGATGTAATCAAAAAGATTGGTTATACCAAAAGTGAATATATGTTTGAGGCGAATTCTTGTGGAATTCTTTCAGCTATTCACGAGCAATCTGCTGATATTAATCAAGGAGTTGACAGAGCAAGCAAAGAAGAGCAAGGTGCGGGTGACCAAGGAATGATGTTTGGTTACGCCACTAATGAAACCGAAAATTACATGCCATTGGCTTTGGATTTATCACATGCTTTATTGATTGAATTAGCCAATTTGAGAAGAGAAAATAATGAAATTAAATATTTGCGTCCCGATGCAAAATCACAGGTTACTTTAGAGTATTCTGACGATAACAAACCCGTTCGTATTGATGCTATTGTGATTTCAACACAACACGACGATTTTGATGAAGAAGCTACGATGTTGGCAAAAATCAAAACGGATTTAGTTGGTATTTTGATTCCAAGAATTAAAGCGAAATACCCACAATATGCTCATTTATTCAATGACCAAATCACGTATCACATTAACCCAACCGGAAAATTTGTAATTGGTGGGCCACACGGAGATACTGGATTGACAGGAAGAAAAATTATTGTGGACACTTACGGTGGAAAAGGAGCTCACGGTGGTGGTGCTTTTTCTGGAAAAGACCCAAGTAAAGTAGACAGAAGTGCTGCTTATGCTACGCGTCATATTGCTAAAAACCTTGTTGCAGCAGGATTGTGCGATGAGATTTTAGTACAGGTTTCTTATGCTATTGGAGTTGCCAAACCAACTTCAATTAACGTGGTTACTTATGGTACTTCTAAAGTGAATTTAACCGATGGTGAAATCAGCAAAAAAGTAGAAGCTATTTTTGATATGCGTCCTTACTTTATTGAGCAACGATTGAAATTGAGAAACCCTATTTATAGCGAAACTGCTGCCTATGGTCACATGGGAAGAAAACCAGAAACGGTAACCAAAACTTTTAATGCTCCAGGCGGATTAACAAAAACGGTTCAAGTGGAATTGTTTACTTGGGAGAAATTGGATTTTGTAGATAAAGTAAAAAGTGCTTTTGGATTATAAAATTTAGCGGGAAAGCAACAAAGAAAAAAGCCTGTTCATTTGATTTGAACAGGCTTTTATATTTTAGTTGAAATACGGCAGGAGTAAAAAAATTGCTGTTATAACAAATGTTAAGGCAATAAAAAATAACCCCATTTTATATCTTGATAAATCCTTTCCTTCCTTTTTATCTCTTGAATATTTTCTGTAAGTTAATATTGCTAAGGCAAACAAAAATGGTATTGTTATACTCAATTTTAAAATATCATTTTTAATAAAGAAGGTTATTGCTAAAAAAACTAGCAACGCAAATATCTTTAAATCTTTTAGTAATTTTTCTTCTCTTTCTACCGTCATGATTATAATTTTTCACTAAACTACAAATTATATTTCAAACTCAACATCACATATCTTGGTTGCACAGTATATTGCGATGTTCTTGTAGAAAATTGCGAGAAGTTGTCATCATTTAAAGAAGTTGTATTGAGCAAATTGGTTGCCGAGATTTTGTATTCCCATTTACTGTCTTTCGTTTTTTGATATATCAAACTGGTTGACAGAAAATCATATTCGTTTTCTACTGATTTATCGCTGTTGTAATAATGGTAAAACTCATATTCGGTTACAAATGAAAAGCTTTTCATAAAGAAATAATCCACTCTTACTGTTGGTTTATCAGTAAAGAAAGTATCCGTGGGATAGTCGTTTATAGTATAACTGTATCCCAACTCGATATTCGGCCAATTTTTATAATTTGTGGAAGCCTTAATGGAGTAGGTTTGGCTGAAACTTTCGTTGGTTGACAAAACATCGAGCAACGTATTTCTATCAATCTGAATATTGTTGTATTTCGCCCAATTCAAATTGGCACTCAAAGAAGCTTTGTAATATTTGTAAAAAGAGCGTCCGTAATTTCCAAAGAAAGTAAGGGTTTCATCGGCAAACTCCGAGTTGAATGGAGAAGACACTTGATTCACATTGTCGAAAAAAGCTCTGGTTTTCACCGCATCCATAGTTCTGTTGTAGCTGGCAAAAGCCGAGATATTCTCAAAGTTGAACATATTGTATTTGAAATAACGCAAAGAATGCGATTGCTGAACCGCATTTTCGAGTGTTCTGTTCCCTCTTGACAAACTGCTGTAGCTGTTTAAAACAAAACCTTCTGCTTGGCGATTAATGTCGGTGAAATTATTGGTAAACGAAAAATTATAGGTTAGGCTTTCGGCTTTTTTGATTTGATAAACCGCTAAAAAATCGGGCAATACTCTGGTGAAATTTTGTTTGTAACTTGTGCCTGATTGTTCGTTATTCAATGCATAAGTATGCAAACTTACTCCTGGTGTCAAAGTAAATTTCCCAGTTAATATTTTGTAGTGGAATCCCAGAAAAGCATCGTTGAATCGGTAATTAACATCGTTAATGTTTTGTGGATTATCCAAATCATTTACTGTTCCATTATCCAATATTTGATAGATACTGGAGTTGAAACTTTGATTAGAATAAGTATTTCCTAGGGTTACATTGATGTTGCTTTTTGGCGTAATCATATAGTAATAATCCAATTTGGTGTCCAATTTATTGGTCTTCACAAAACGGTTTTGATTTAAATTGGTTCTGTTTTGCGAAGCATCATATCCTAAAATATTACTTGGTGGTGAAGTAAACGGATTAACAAAAGGATCGGATTGTAAATCGGCGTTGTAAAACGGATTTTCATCTTGGTACAAATGTTGCATTTCAAGTGCAAAAACATTTTTTTCGGAAGCGGTATAATAAAAACTCAAGTTCTGATTTACTGAAACCGGATCTTGTTTTTTGGCAGTTAAAATATTTTCAGTACTAGAATTATTGTCTTCATCAATGGTTTCTCTCAAGAGTGAATTGTCTTCGTCTTGCTTTGAAAACTTTGACAGAATATCATAATCAAACTGAAAATTGGCATTGGGCTTATAGCTTGAACTTAGTTTGAACAATCCTAAACTACTTTTTTGATGCGCTATTTCGGCTCTGTTTTCGGTCGAAGCTACTTCGGTGGAATTATCATTTAAATAATTGGTCTTTGATTTTGTTTCCAAATCAGTAATGGAAGAAGACAGGATCCCGAATCCACTTATACTCCATGCCTTGGTTGGATTATAAGAGAAATTTGTAGCTCCAAAATCGGTTTCAATTTCTTTGGCTCTGTTGTTTCTCAAAAGTGAAATCCCCAAATCATTACT
Source organism: Flavobacterium sp. (assembly GCF_031411595.1). Taxonomy (GTDB): domain Bacteria; phylum Bacteroidota; class Bacteroidia; order Flavobacteriales; family Flavobacteriaceae; genus Flavobacterium. Next base: position 57,111 of record NZ_JANOBI010000025.1, read on the forward strand.
TGAAACATTAAAATTCGAACCGCCTTTGGCCATCATACTTCTGAAACCGCCCGAGAATTTGAAATAATCCTGAACCGTTAAAGGCAATTCGCCAATATTATTGAAATTGGTGATGATATTAATGCTGTATTTGGGACTATAATAAAACAATTTTGGATTGACGTTGTAGCGGTCAAATTTGTCTTCGGGACGAAAACCTCCTGCAGCTGTAATATCCCCAAACCAGAAATTTTTCTTTCCGGCTTTTAGTTTAATATTCATCGCCACATTATCCTGGTTGTTTTCGACGCCTTTCAGAATTGAATTTTCGTTGTAGTTTCTCAAAACCTGCACTTTATCAATCGCGTCGGCAGGAATATTTTTTACACCTAGTTTAGTGTCACCATCAAAAAAGTCTTTTCCTTCCACCATTAATTTGGTAACTTTTTTACCTTCTACTTCTACTTCACCGTCGGCATTTACTTCAACTCCGGGTAATTTTTTTAGAAGGTCTTCCAGCTTTCGTTCAGTTCCAGTTTTAAAAGAATCGGCGTTGTAAACTATCGTATCGCCTTTTATCGAAACGGGCATTTCACGAACTATTTCAACCCCTTCCAGTTCAATACCACCTTGTTCCATAGTGATGTTTTGAACCATATTTTGATTTTGAGTTGTTACTGTGATTTCCTTGTTTTGCATTCCCAAGTAACTTAATTTGATGGCATAAGTGGTATTGGGTTTTAAGTTCAAAATGAATTTTCCTTTGTCATTGGTAATGGCATACGCATCCATGGCTTTAGTGGCTTGATTCATTGCCATAATATTCGCCATTTCTAGTGGCGCTTTGTTGTTGTCTTGGATAACACCTTCAAAACGGATGTTTTGGGAAAAGGAAATTGTTGTAAACAGAATAGTTAAAAGAAATAGAATTTGTTTCATGTTGTTAATATAGAATTGATGATTTTAAGGAAAACAGAGTATTAAACTTTTATCTGCCAATTCTCATATCCATTCCACCTCTTCCTTGTCCTTGATTCATCTCTCTCATTTCTTCCATCTTTTTTACAACGGTTTCGTCATAATCTTTTTGAGAGATTGTTTTTCCATTGGTTGGTGCTTTAATCTCCACTTTATCTTTAGCATTCAAAACAACTTTGGAACATAAAATTACCGTTTTCCCATCATTCACTTCAAGGATTAAACCTGGCAAACCCCAGTAATTTTCTGGTCCTTGGTTTACTGGAATTTCTGGCGTATACCATGCTGTGATTATGATTTCTTTTGGCATATCAAAATCATCCATGAAATTGGTTTTCTTGTCTTTATTTTCAGCTTTTGCTTCATCCTCTTTTTTATCTTCTTCTTTTTTGGGTCTAAAGTTTCTAAAATCAGATTTACTAGCGGGACGCACAGCTGTTGCTTTGAAACAATTGTAGCCTCCAATGAGTCTAGTTTCTGATTCCATTTTCCAATCTAGTTTTGGCAAAGAATCTTTAATCAAAAACTCCTTTCCCATAAATTCTTTATCAACTACATAGGATTTGTCTTTTACATTTTTATAAAAAGTCCCTCCGCCACCCATCATGGATGACATGAATCTCATACCACCACCTTGTCCGCCTGGAGCATCCAGTTTTTCTTCTTCTTTATAGATGGAAGCCGATTTATCAAAGTTGAGTATAAAGGTTTTCTCAAACATTTTTTTCATACGTTCTTCAATCATTTTCTGCATTTCGGGCGTGATTTGTTTGTTTCCTTCAAAACGGGATTTAAAATCGGAAGTGCTTGTTTTTGATTCATAAACGGCCATACCTTGAAAATCTTTTTGGGCTTGGGTTTGCATGAATGCTAAGAAAAATGCGAATGACAGAAGTGTTTTTTTCATGAGAATTGCTATTTAATTGTAGATAACAAATATGACGAATCGACACATGATATGTTACCAAATTTTTGTTAAAATAATTTATAAGACAAATCGAAATTTAAAAGGTTTAATGTAACTTAGCCAAACCATGAAAAAGATTTTAATTATCATTCTGTTTTGGAGCACGGTTAGTTTTTCTCAACATCAAAAACTAATTGCCACAACATTAAATAAAACACCACATACTACAGAAACTTTTGTTGGAATAGATGGTTTAGGGAATTATTATTCCATTAAAAATAATGTTTTCACCAAACAAAACGACCATCAATCTTGGGAATATAAAAACATTTCATTGGGCAAAATAACTAGGGTTGACTTCCTAAATCCATTGAAGATTCTTTTATTTTTTGAGAGTTTCAACACGGTGGTTACATTAGACAATCAGCTTAATGAGATTCAAAAAATAAATTTTTCTGATGTTAACAATTCCATTGTGGTTACAAAAATTGGAATGGCTTCGCAAAATCAATTTTGGATATACAATGCCCTGAATCAAAAAATTGGATTGTTTGATTATACAAAAAACACTTATACTCCTTTGGGTAATCCCATTGAGGTTAGCTTTAAAGATTATCAATCGGATTTTAATACTTTTTATTGGATTGACGAAATAAACAATTGGTATTCGTGTGATATTTTTGGTAAAGTAAATTTAATGGCATCGATTCCTGTATATGATAAAATTCAAATTATTGACAGCGAAAAACTTTTGTTTTCAAAAGGCAATAAAATGTATTTATTAGACAATAAAGCCAAAGTCATCATAGAAATTGAAATTGTTGAGAAATCGTTTCAAAATTTTTATTACAAAGACCAAATTTTAGCTATTTTTACCAACCAACAAATTACCAATTATAAAATAAAATTACCATAATGCACATAGCAGTAGCAGGAAACATAGGCGCAGGGAAAACTACACTTACCCGATCTTTAGCAAAACAATTTAAATGGGAACCCCATTTTGAAGATGTTGTAGACAATCCTTATTTGGATGATTTTTATCATCAAATGGAACGTTGGAGTTTTAATCTTCAGATTTATTTCCTAAATAGCCGTTTTCGTCAAGTGTTACAAATTAGACAAAGCGGAAAAAATATTATTCAAGACCGAACGATTTATGAAGATGCCCATATTTTTGCTCCCAATCTCCATGCTATGGGTTTGATGACCAATCGTGATTTCCAAAATTATACGTCGCTTTTTGAATTAATGGAAGGCTTTGTTGGCGCTCCCGATTTGTTGATTTATTTGAGAAGTTCCATTCCCAATTTGGTATCACAAATCCACAAACGTGGACGTGATTATGAGAATACTATTTCTATAGAGTACCTGAGCCGATTGAACGAGCGTTATGAGGCTTGGATTACAAATTACGATAAAGGGAAACTTTTAATTATTGACGTTGATAATATTGATTTTGTAAACAACCCAGAAGATATGAGTATGATTTACAACCGAATTAATGCTGAATTAAATGGACTATTCTAGAAATTATCCATTCTGAAACTAAAAAGGCTTTGTTTATTACAAAGCCTTTTTTTATTTACCTATTATCGGAAAACGATGCAACTTGTGGTAAATGCTTGGTTGTAGAAAAATAAAAAGATACATTCGTAGCACTTAATTTACAAAAAAAAAGTTTATTTTTATCCATATTATTTATGGAATAAACTCAAATTTATTTGTTTATGAAAAAAAACTACACCTTGAAATCGCAGTTCCCATTATTCTTACTATTATTATTTGGTTGTGTTGCAATTGGTCAAAAAACCCATACCGTTGTCGAGAAAAAAGTTGCCAAATCTAACACAACTGTTGCTTCGCCTAAAGGCAATTCGCCATCTGTGTTTTATAATTCCATCAAAAGAACTAGTCCAATTTCTGAGTCTGTTGCCAGGCAATCCAATGGCGTTTCTTCCACCGTATTAGACGTCTGCGATATAGATCAAAGTAATTTTAACTTTCCTGATACCACTACAAGTCTTTCTTTCGGACAATCCTTCATGGCTCAATGCAATTCAGACATGACAAGTGTAAGCATATTCCTTGGGACAACTACACCATCATCGTCAATTACGGCAAATATTTATGCAGGTGAGACTGTATCTGGTAGTTCACTTGGAAGCGCAACATTACCTTCTGGAATTTCGGGTGAAAATATTTTTACATTTAGCACTCCGATACCTATACTATCTGGACAAGTATATTCCATAATTTTAACCTCAACCGATCCTTTTACAGTACCCTATTCTAATTTAGATCCCTATCCTGATGGAAATGCTTCAGACGGATTTGTCTTTTTTCCAGGAATAGATTTGGTATTTAAAGTAACTACTTGTGGCACCCTTGTAGCACCAACTTTTACTCCTGTTGCGGCAATATGCGCCGGAGATATACTAGCAGCATTACCAACAACATCGGATAATAGTATTGTTGGAACATGGTCGCCCGCACTAGATAACACCACCACTACAACTTATACTTTTACGCCTGATGTTTCACAATGTGCTTCAACGACTACATTGACGATTACAGTTGACCCCATTACGCAAAATACAACAAACATTGTGGCTTGCGACTCTTATACTTGGCCTGTTAACGGAAACACCTACACTCTTTCTGGAGTTTACACTGAGATTATAGGTTGTAATACTGAGACTTTAAATTTATCTATAATTCCCATTCAAACTTTAGCTATCATGACTCCAGGTTTGGCATGTGAAAACAACACATTAACCTTAACAGCTACAACTTCAACCGCGCAAATTACTGATTTTACAGGCGTTTTTGATATTTCAAATTGGAATCTGTCAAATACAAATGCAGATGGCAGCGTAGTTACCACCGGAGCGCCAACCTCTATTGAAGTAACGGGTGGTAATAATGGAAGTGCCAATCCGGGTGATACGGATTATATCATTACAGCTCCTTTTACAGGAACCATTTCATTTAATTGGGAATATGCAACGGGAGATGATCCTGAATTTGATGTTCCTAACTTCTTAGTTGATGGGAATTCAACGGTGTTAACCGGATATGATACGTTAGGAGCAACTAATCAATCGGGCAGTATGACCGTCAATGTAACTGCGGGACAAATCATTGGTTTCAATTTGCACACAGTCGATAATATTTTTGGTGCTGCAACCTTTGCTATTAGTAATTTCAGTGCTACACTTGCGCCACAATTACAATGGGTAGCTTCCAATGGAGGAACAATTGTTGGTCCAAATAATCAATTAAGCGTAGATGTTACTACATCGGGAACCTATACTTTGACCAATACAGTGGGTACTTGTTCTCCATCTGATTTTGTAGTTATAACATTCAATCCAAATGTAATTCCAACTTTTACACAAGTGGATCCTATTTGTTCAGGAGATACATTAACGGCATTACCAACCACCTCCGACAATGGTATTGATGGAACTTGGTCGCCGGCATTGGATAATTCAACTACAACTGTTTACACTTTTTCTCCCGATGCTGATCAATGCGCTACAACGGCTTCTATGACTATTGCGGTTACTCCAAGTACTTCAAATACAACTACTCTTTCCGAATGTGAGACCTATACCTGGTCCGAAAACGGAACAACTTATACCTCATCAGGAATTTATACTTCGTTAACAGGTTGTCATACAGAAATATTGGATTTAACCATAGTGCCTCTTCATACCATAGATATTGCTACACCCGGTTTAGTATGCGAGAATAGTCCGTTAACCTTAACGGCAACCACTACGTCTGTGCAAATTAATAATTTCACTGAAGATTTTGATGTCGTAAATTGGACTTTATCCAACACTAATGCAGACGGTGTAATCAATACAACTGGAGCTCCAAATTCAATTGCACTTACCGGTGGTAATAATGGAAGTGTTGATTTTGGCAATACCAATTATACTATAACTATTCCTGCTTCAGGAACCATTTCATTTGATTGGAGTTATTCCTCTCTTGATGATGCCATATTTGACATTCCTAATATCTTAATAAACGGAAGCCCCACTGTATTCACTGGATATGACACGTCGGGTTCAAGCAATCAATCGGGGAGCATGACTATAAATGTATCGGCTGGCCAAACCCTTAGTTTTAACATCTATACCGAAGACAATCTTTTTGGCGCACCAACCGTTGTTATCAGTAATTTCATTGCTATCATATATCCTCAATTCCAATGGGTTGCCACAAATGGGGGTACTATTATAGGTCCTACTAATCTATTGAGCGTGAATGTTACTACTTCAGGAACTTATACAATATCTGCATCAGATGGAATATGTCCTCCTTTTTCAGATGCTGTTGACATAACATTTAGTCCAATTGTCACTCCCTCTTTTACACAAGTTGACCCTATATGTGAAGGTGGGATTTTAAGTGCATTACCAACAACATCCAATAACAATATTACGGGAACTTGGTCGCCAGCTTTGGATAATACTACAACAACTCCCTATACATTTACTCCTGATTCTGGTCAATGTGCTACAACTGCATCCATGACAATTACTGTAAATCCAAACACAACTATTGGAGATGTTACTACTACTATTTGCGATGGAGATTCGTATACATGGCCTGTAAATGGCGTTACTTATACTACACCACAATCAGGCGTTACTTTTGTTTCAGCTTGTAATACGGCTACTTTGAATTTATCTATCTCGCCAAGCACTTCAAATACCACTATAGTTGCCGTTTGTGATACCTACACTTGGGCAGAAAACGGAACGACTTACACTTCTTCAGGATTATACTCTGTAGTTACAGGTTGTCATACGGAACTCTTGGATTTAACCATTACTCCTAGTACTTCAAACACCACTACTATTGCAGTTTGTGATACCTACACTTGGGCGGAAAACGGGACAACTTACACTTCTTCAGGATTATACTCTGTAGTTACAGGTTGTCATACGGAACTCTTGGATTTAACCATTACTCCTAGTACTTCAAACACCACTACTATTGCAGTTTGTGATACCTACAC
>NZ_JANOBI010000026.1:0-134892 GCF_031411595.1 Flavobacterium sp.
CCTCCTGCTCCCAAAGCAGGCGCGATAACCGGGCTACGCTACACCCCGAAAGCGTAAAGCGGAGAGTAAGGGATTCGAACCCTTGGTACAGTTTCCCATACGCATGTTTAGCAAACATGTCCTTTCGGCCACTCAGGCAACTCTCCAAACTTAAAGAACGTGTGATTATTTAAGCGGTTGCAAATGTAACTTTCTATTCTATATTTTACAAATTATTCTGCACGTTTTTTTTGAGGTTAAATTAAAATCGTTAGCAATCAAATGTATAGCGTTTTGAAATGAAAAATAAAGCTATAAATTGATGTTTGAATTGGTATTGATACGATACTTTTTAGGCTTAATTTCAATAATATTATCAAAAATGTAATTTAGTATTTCTTGAAAATGATTAAATTCGCAACCAAATAAGATAAACCATTCCACGTCATGAATAAAAAAGTAGTTATCGTTTCAGCAGCAAGAACACCAATCGGAAGTTTTATGGGTGCTTTATCAACAGTCTCGGCGCCACATTTGGGTGCAGCTGCGATTAAAGGAGCATTAGAAAAAATCAATTTAGATCCGAATTTGGTTGATGAAGTGATTATGGGCAATGTGATTCAAGCTGGTGTTGGACAAGCTCCGGCACGTCAGGCAGCTTTGTATGCGGGTTTGCCTAATACTGTGATTGCAACGACTGTCAATAAAGTTTGTGCTTCAGGAATGAAAGCTGTCATGCAAGGCGCGCAAGCGATTATGGCCGGTGATGCTGAAATCGTTGTGGCCGGTGGTATGGAAAACATGAGTTTGATTCCACATTATATGCATTTGAGAAATGGCGTGAAATTCGGACCAACTGCAATGGTTGACGGCATGCAGCGCGACGGATTGCAAGACGCTTACGACAACAATGCTATGGGCGTTTCTGCTGACTTATGTGCTACAGAATATAAAATTACAAGAGAACAACAAGATGCTTTCGCTATTCAATCGTATGAGCGTTCTGCCAAAGCTTGGGAAGCCGGGAAGTTTGATAAAGAAGTAGTTCCTGTTGCAGTTCCTCAACGTCGTGGTGAACCGATTATGGTGACTAAAGATGAAGAATATACGAATGTGAAACTCGATAAGATTCCAACTTTGGGTGCTGTGTTTACTAAAGAAGGAACAGTTACGGCAGCAAATGCCTCGACTATTAATGATGGTGCGGGTGCGGTGATTTTGATGAGTGAAGAAAAAGCAAAAGCGATGGGATTGAAACCATTGGCTACCTTAGTGAGTTATGCTGATGCGGCACAAGAACCGAAATGGTTTACAACTTCACCGGCGAAAGCGTTACCAAAAGCTTTAGACAAAGCGGGTTTGCAATTGAGCGATGTTGATTTCTTTGAATTCAATGAAGCCTTTGCTGTGGTTGGTTTGGCGAATGCGCAGATTTTAGGATTGGATAATGATAAGATCAATGTGAATGGCGGTGCGGTTTCTTTAGGACATCCGTTGGGTTGTTCTGGTGTTAGAATTATCATTACTTTGATTAACGTATTGGAGCAAAACAATGCGAAGATTGGTGCAGCTGCGATTTGCAATGGCGGCGGAGGTGCTTCGGCGATTGTGATTCAGAGAAATTAAAAGTATTATAAATTGAATTTTAAAGGATTCGTAATTTGGAATTTAATGCCCTAGCCCTGATTGGAGGGAAAATCCTTGACATTGCGCCGTAAATATCAACAGATTGCTTCACTTCGTTCGCAATGACAAGATTGGAAGGAAAGCAGGAAATAGCTTCTAAAAAAGAAAAATATATTCATGTTTGGGATTTGTAATTTAGCCATTATTCCTTTGCGGGCGGAAGCTAGCGACCGAAGTGAAATTGTTTCACAAGTGTTGTTTGGCGAGCACTTTAAGGTTTTGGAAACATTGAAACAATGGGCTAAAGTTACGTTGCAATATGATGGCTATGAAGGTTGGATTGATGTGAAGCAGTTTCAAGCGATTTCTGAAGACCAATACAACCAGCTCAGTGAGGATGCCATTATTTTGAATTCTGATTTGGTCGAATATATTACTTCCACTAATAACTTATTGATGCCGATTCCGTTGGGTGCTTCGTTGTCGTTTTTGAATCACACTGATATTAATGTGTCGGGTTTTGATTTTGAGGGGATGCGTATTAGTGGTGTGAAACCAAAATCGAATTTGATTAATACGTCGTTTATGTATTTGAACGCTCCTTATTTGTGGGGTGGAAAAACGCCGTTTGGTATTGATTGTTCGGGTTTTACGCAAATGGTTTATAAACTGAACGGGTATCATTTGTTGCGCGATGCGTCACAGCAGGCTAAGGAAGGCGAAGCATTGAGTTTCATTGAGGAAAGTGAGCCAGGTGATTTGGCGTTTTTTGATAATGAGGAAGGAAAAATCATTCATGTGGGAATTATCATGGATGACAATTATATTATTCACTCTAGTGGTAAAGTACGGATTGATCGGTTGGATCATTTGGGAATTTACAATGCGGAAACGAATCGGCATACGCATAAGTTGAGAGTGATTAAGAAGATGATATAAAAAAGGTTATCACGGATTTCACGGATTAGCACAGATAAAATCCGTGTGAATTTGTGAAATCCGTGTCAAACAAAAAAGCCTGTCAATTATGACAGGCTTTTTCTTTGGAATTTATTGCGGAAATTATTTTCCCATTTTGGCTTTTAACGCTTTTTTCTTATCGGTCATTTCTAATGCACCGTATACGTTGAGCAATGTGGCAGCTACATCGGCATTGCCAGGTTCTAATTCGTATGCTTTTTCTAAATATGGAAGTGCGGAATTGAACATATCGTTTCTTTGTTTTTTCAATACTTCGTAGCGTTTGGTGTCTTTTTCGGAAGTTCCTAATTTATTCATTTCATCGATGATTTTTTTATCGGCATCGAGTTTCATAATCGCTAAATTGAGATAAGCACTGATGTAATCCGGTTTAATTTCGATCGCTCTTTTATAGTATTTCTCTGCTTCAACTACATCCGTTTTAGAAGCGATAACCCCTAAGTTATAGACCAAATCAGCATCGTTAGGATTTTTAGCCAAAACATCGGTAATCAATCTTTTATACGTCACAAAATCATTGAGTTCTAAATACACATTGGCCTCTGTCAACGTAATTGAAGTATCGTCTGGATTGGCTTCTCTAGCTTCCGCGAGTGCTTTTTTAGCTTCTTCGGTTTTGCCTTGTTGTACTAAAATTAATGCAATGTTTTTGTATATCTCGCCTCTTTTAGATGGAACTTTCTCATCTCTTGGATTGGTATACAATTTCAAACGCACTTTAGTATCACGATCCGCTTTTGCGGCAGCATTCGAACCGAAAAATTCTTCTTGATCATTTAAGGCATTTTTCGCAAAATAGCTCGTACCTTCTCCTGAAAAGTTTTGCTTTTTAAGATCCGCATATAAAGACAATGCTCTATCATAATCTTCAGCGTTGACCGCATAATTGGCGGCATAATACAATTTCTCCAGATCGGTTTTATCGAGTTCGTAAGCTTGATAAAGTAAATCTGAAGCTACTTTGTAATTTTTAGCAGTTCCTGCATCAACAGCAGCGTTAATCAACTGGCTTTTCATATCGGCTAATGCGGTTTTCGCATCGGCAGTATATTTCGATTTACCGGAAGTTTTTTCAACAGTCAACACTTCTTGATAGGCTTTTGCAGCACCTGAGAGGTTTTTGCCTGTTTCTACTTTTTTGTTGGCTAAATCTGCTAAAGCATTTCCTTTTACAAAATAGTATTGCGCTTTTTCAGCATCTGTAGCGCTACCAATGGTGGATTCCGCTTGAGTTAACGCAGCTATTGCTTCTGCAGAATTACCACTTTTCATTGCTTTTTCAGCAGCTTTGATCTGGTCTTTTTGAGCAAAGTTGCTAACTGATATCAGTAAGGCTGATGCGAGTATTACATATTTACTTTTCATGAAATTATATTTAATTAATTATTCGTCGTTATCTTCATCTGAATCATCAGCTTCTTCTTCGTCGTCAATTTCTACATCATCATCATCATCGTCATCGTCGTCAGCACCGTCGTCTTCGAGAATTTCCAATACCGGTTTTACTCTTTCGATGGTATCAGCAGGAATGATTTCTCCATCTTCACCAATGATTGGTTCCTCTTCAACAACATCATCTTTCATGACTTTGGCAACCGCGGCAATAGAATCATTTCCTTTGATGTTGATTAATTTGACACCTTGAGTAGCTCTACCCATGACGCGCAAATCTTCAACAGCCATTCTGATGGTTAATCCTGATTTGTTGATAATCATCAAATCATCATTGTCTGTTACCGAATTAATCGAAATTAATTTACCTGTTTTCTCAGTGATGTTAAGTGTTTTTACACCTTTTCCACCACGATTCGTAATTCTGTATTCATCCAAGCTCGAACGTTTTCCATAACCGTTTTCTGCCACCACTAAGATTTCACTACTCATGTCGTTTACGGTAACCATTCCGATGACTTCATCCGATTCGTCTTTTAAGGTAATGCCACGTACTCCTGAAGCGGTTCTTCCCATTGGACGGGTTTTGGTTTCTTCAAAACGCACTAATTTACCTGATTTTACGGCCATAATGATTTGACTTTCACCATTGGTTAATTGTGCGCCTAACAATTCATCGCCTTCTTTGATAGTAATCGCAGCAACTCCATTGACACGTGGTTTAGAATATTTTGCCAACGATGTTTTCTTCACTTGACCTTTTTTAGTCACCATTACCAAATTATGGCTATTGATATACTCTTGATCTTTGAGGTCTTGTGTACAAATGAATGCTTTTACTTTATCATCGCTTTCGATGTTGATTAAGTTCTGTAATGCTCTTCCTTTGGCCGTTTTGCTACCTTCTGGAATTTCATAAACACGCATCCAGAAACATTTTCCTTTTTGCGTGAAGAACATCATATATTGGTGGTTCGTGGCTACGAACATTTGCTCTAAGAAATCTTGGTCTCGAGTTCCTGCACTTTTCTGACCTACTCCGCCTCTATTTTGGGTTTTGTATTCTGTTAGATTTGTACGCTTAATGTAACCTGCGTGAGAAACGGTAATCACTACATTTTCATCGGCAATCAAATCTTCGATGCTTACATCACCACCTGAATATTCAATCGTCGAACGACGTTCGTCACCGTATTTGTCTTTGATTTCAAGCAATTCCGTTTTGATTAATTCCATACGAAGCTCTTTACTGGCTAATAAAGCTTTCAATTCTTCGATTAATTTCATAATATCTTCGTATTCCGCTCTTAACTTGTCTTGCTCTAAACCTGTCAATTGACGCAAACGCATTTCAACAATCGCTCTCGATTGAATATCGGAAAGTTTGAAACGTTCCATCAATTTTTCACGCGCTTCTTCGGTGTTTTTCGAACCACGAATTAATGCAATTACTTCGTCGATATTATCAGAAGCGATAATCAAACCTTCTAAGATGTGCGCTCTTTCTTCGGCTTTACGCAAATCGAATTGGGTTCTGCGCACCACTACATCGTGACGGTGCTCCACAAAATAGTGAATCAAATCTTTCAGATTCAACATTTGCGGACGACCTTTAACCAATGCAATATTGTTGACGCTGAATGAAGATTGCAATTGTGTGAATTTATATAAAGTATTCAACACGACGTTTGGAACTGCATCACGTTTTAATATGTAAACGATACGCATTCCGTTTCTGTCCGATTCGTCACGGATGTTGGCAATACCATCGATTTTTTTGTCATTCACCAAATCGGCAGTTTTCTTGATCATTTCTGCCTTATTCACTTGGTATGGAATTTCGCTAACGATGATTGATTCTCTACCATCAACTTCCTCGAAGCTCACTTTAGCGCGCATGACGATTCTTCCTCTACCGGTTTTGAAAGCTTCTTTGACACCTTCATAACCATAAATTACACCACCAGTAGGAAAATCAGGTGCTTTGATATAATTGATTAATTCATCAATCTCGATGTCATTATTATCGATGTAAGCCATCGTTCCGTTGATGACTTCGGTTAAGTTGTGTGGCGCCATATTGGTTGCCATACCTACTGCGATTCCAGAAGCACCATTAATCAATAAATTAGGAACACGCGTTGGCATTACTTTCGGCTCGTATAAAGTATCATCGAAATTCAATTGAAAATCAACCGTTTCTTTATCGATATCTGCCATAATGTCTTCCGACATCTTTTTCATTCTGGCTTCAGTATAACGCATTGCAGCCGGACTATCGCCATCAACTGAACCGAAATTCCCTTGTCCGTCAATTAATAAATAACGTAAACTCCATTCCTGGGCCATACGAACCATGGCGTCATATACGGAAGTATCTCCGTGTGGATGGTATTTACCCAAAACTTCTCCGACAATTCTTGCGGATTTTTTGTGAGCTCTATTTGAAAAAACTCCTAAATCATACATTCCATAAAGTACTCTACGATGTACAGGTTTCAAGCCGTCTCTAACATCTGGAAGTGCTCTTGATACAATTACCGACATCGAATAATCGATGTACGCTGATTTCATTTCATCTTCGATGTTAATAGGGATTAACTTTTCTCCGTCAGACATATTCTAGTTATTTTAAAAATTATATTGTGTAAAAAAATCTTGCTAATATAACCTTTCTCGAATATTTTTCGTATATAAATAAGCGGAAATTTCCTTGATTTATTAACAAAATGAGCGCGATTTTCAGTTGATAAGTTAATTTCAACAGCCTATTTTTTTTTAAATATTTTTTGTCTATTAGCTGACAGTAGTTTTATGAGGAATAGTTTTTGAAATGACTGTTTAGAATCATTAAATTTACAATACCAAACCTTAATAAATATGGATGATAATTTTTCACCAAGAGTCAAAGATGTAATTACGTACAGTAAAGAAGAAGCCTTACGTCTAGGCCACGATTTTATTGGTACGGAACATCTAATGCTAGGGATTTTAAGAGATGGAAACGGCAAAGCAATCACGATTTTAAATAATCTATCGATTGATTTAGATCATTTGCGCAGAAAAGTGGAGATATTAAGCCCAGCCAATCCTAACGTAATCGTTAGTAACGAAAAGAAAAACTTACATTTAACAAGACAAGCTGAACGCGCTTTAAAGACTACTTTTTTAGAAGCAAAAGTATTCCAAAGTACTTCTATCAGTACGGCCCACTTGTTACTTTGCATTTTAAGAAACGAAAACGACCCAACAACCAAGCTATTGAATAAACTCAAAATCGATTATGATGTAGCTAAAGAACAGTACCTCAATATGACACCAAACGAAGATAATTTTTTAGAAAACTTGCCAAAAAACGAATCGTTTAATGATGATTCTGGACAAGATGACAGTTTAAAAGAAAGCAATTTTAATAATCCTGCCAACAAATCGAATAAAAAATCTAAAACACCGGTTTTGGATAATTTTGGTAGAGATTTAACTGAAATGGCCGAAGAAGGAAAACTCGATCCAGTAGTTGGTCGTGAAAAAGAAATTGAAAGGGTTTCTCAAATCCTTAGTCGACGTAAAAAAAACAATCCTTTATTGATTGGTGAACCGGGCGTTGGTAAATCCGCAATTGCAGAAGGTTTGGCATTGCGTATTACACAAAAGAAAGTTTCCAGAATCTTATTCAATAAAAGAGTTGTAACACTTGATTTGGCTAGCCTTGTGGCCGGAACTAAATACAGAGGACAGTTTGAAGAACGTATGAAAGCGGTGATGAATGAACTCGAGAAAAACGACGACATCATTCTCTTCATTGATGAAATTCACACGATTGTTGGTGCCGGTGGTGCAACAGGTTCTTTGGATGCATCGAATATGTTCAAACCCGCTTTAGCACGTGGCGAGATACAATGTATTGGTGCTACAACTTTAGATGAGTATCGTCAATACATAGAAAAAGATGGTGCTCTCGAAAGACGTTTTCAAAAAATTATTGTAGAGCCAACTTCTGTTGAGGAAACCATCACCATTTTGAACAACATCAAAAACAAATACGAAGACCATCATAATGTAACGTATACTCAAGAAGCCATTGAAGCTTGTGTAAAGTTGACCAATCGTTATATGTCAGAACGTTTCCTTCCGGACAAAGCCATTGATGCTTTAGACGAAGCGGGATCACGTGTTCACATCACCAACATTGAAGTGCCTAAACAAATTTTAGAGTTAGAACGTCAGCTCGAAGAAGTGCGTGAATCGAAAAACTCAGTCGTTAAAAAACAGAAATATGAAGAAGCCGCTAAACTTCGTGATGATGAAAAACGCATCGAAAAAGATTTAGCTATTGCTCAAGAACAATGGGAAGAAGATTCGAAAAGCAACCGTATTGTTGTGACCGAAGACAACGTCGCTGATGTGGTTTCGATGATGACAGGAATTCCCGTAAATCGTATTGCACAAACGGAAAGCAATAAATTAGCTAAACTTCCTGAACTTATTGAAGGTAAGGTTATTGGTCAAAAAGATGCTGTTTTGAAAATCGCACGTTCGATTCAAAGAAACCGCGCCGGATTGAAAGACCCGAACAAACCCATTGGCTCGTTTATTTTCCTCGGACAAACCGGAGTTGGTAAAACACAATTGGCGAAAGTTTTAGCGAAAGAACTATTCGATTCTGAAGATGCATTAATCCGTATCGACATGAGCGAATACATGGAAAAATTCTCCATCTCAAGATTGGTCGGTGCGCCTCCGGGATACGTAGGTTACGAAGAAGGCGGACAATTAACCGAAAAAGTTAGAAGAAAACCATATTGTGTTGTGTTATTAGATGAAATCGAAAAAGCGCATCCCGATGTTTTCAATATGTTATTGCAAGTCTTGGATGACGGTTATTTAACTGATAGTTTGGGTCGAAAAATCGATTTTAAAAACACGATTGTAATTATGACTTCGAATGTCGGAGCACGTCAACTCAAAGATTTCGGTCAAGGTGTTGGTTTCGGAACTGCAGCGAAAACGGCTCAAGCCGACGAGAATTCGAAAAGCATTATCGAAAATGCCTTGAAAAAAACTTTTGCTCCGGAATTCTTAAACAGAATCGATGATGTGATTGTTTTCAACGCTTTAGAGAAAGAACACATCGATTTAATTATCGAAATTGAACTCAAAAAACTGTACGCTCGCGTAGCGGAATTGGGCTATCAATTGAATCTTTCCGACCAAGCCAAAGCGTTTATCGCAGAAAAAGGTTTCGACCGTCAGTTCGGTGCCAGACCTTTAAAAAGAGCCATTCAAAAATATGTTGAAGATACTTTAGCCGAAGAAATTATCACATCAAAAATTGGTGCCGGCGACGAGATTTTCATGGATATCGAAGAAGGCGCACAAGAACTCACCGTTAAGGTTCAAAAAGCAGAAAAGCCTGCTAAATAAATATTTCTTAGCCACGAATTTTCCAAAATTATATACTGTATAATTTTTGAATTTGTGGCTAAAATTTTATAATCATGACACAAAACAAAGTTGTCTTCGGAAGCGAAGAATGGTTTTCCTTTCCTGAATTAGGCATTCCAACCATCAAAGCGCGTGTCGATTCTGGTGCAAAAACTTCTGCATTGCACGCTATCAATATCACTCCGTTTTTGAAAGACGGTGCCAATTGGGTAAAATTTGATATCAACCCGATTCAAAACAATTTAAAAACAGTACTGCATTGCGAAGCACCACTCGTAGATAAACGCATCGTCAAAAGTTCGAGTGGTTTCAGGGAACAGCGTTATGTCATTCAAACCACTTTAGATATCGGCGATGACCGTTGGCCTATTGAAATGACATTAACGAACCGTGACTCGATGGGTTTCAGAATGCTGTTAGGTCGTGAAGCCATGAGCGGTCGTGTTCTAGTTGATCCTGAGCAAATTTATATGTTAGGTCAATCGACAACCGATAGCTTAAAAGAAATTTATAAAGACGCAGAGAAAGCAGCCACAGGACTTCGGATAGGTGTTTTAGCCAGCAATCCCGAATTGTATAGCAACAAACGCATTATGGAAGCCGGTGAAATGCGCGGGCATGAAATGCATTTTTTGAACATCAAAGAATGTTATATGAAATTGGATGCTACCAAACCAGAAATTCACTATCGTGGCGGTAAAAAACTCAATGACTTAGACGCTATCATTCCCCGTATTCGACCAAGCATTACATTTTATGGTTGTGCTTTAACCCGACAGTTTGAAGCTTTGAAAGTATATTGCTTGAATTCATCTACAGCAATTACACAATCGCGAGACAAATTATTTTCCTTGCAATTACTATTAAATCACGGCGTTGAAATTCCAACTACGGGCTTCGCCAATTCGCCTTTAGATACTGATGATTTGATTAAAATGGTTGGCGGACCACCACTAATTGTAAAATTATTGGAAGGTACTCAAGGCAAAGGTGTTGTCATTGCTGAAACCAAAAAAGCAGCAGAAAGTGTTATCAATGCATTCAAGAGTTTGAATGCCAATATTTTAGTGCAAGAATTCATCAAAGAAGCCAACGGGAAAGACATTCGTTGTTTCGTGATCGATGGAAAAGTTGTTGCTGCTATTCAGCGCGAAGCTTTGCCGGGTGAATTCAGAGCCAATATTCATTTGGGTGGAACTGCATCGATTATAAAGCCTACATCAGAAGAAAAACGAATCGCTATTAAAGCCGCCAAAGCTATGGATTTGAAAGTGGCTGGTGTCGATATCATTCGTTCTTCAAAAGGGCCATTATTATTAGAAGTGAATTCATCTCCCGGACTAGAAGGCATTGAAGGCGCTACCAACAAAGATATTGCAGGAGAAATGATCAAAGCTATCGAGAAAAATTTTAAATTAAATAAAAACAGAAACTAACTATATTTGCACCAAATAGCAAGCATACAAAACCAATGAAAAGCACCGAAGACATATTAGAAATTAACAAAAAGCAAAAAGAATTTTACAATTCAGATGCTAAAGGAAAAACCAATTTTGCCTCCACACTTTGGTCGAATTTCAGAAATGGTGCCTTGAGTGATTTCAGAAAAAAATTCGACATCAAAGACCGGGTTTATGATCAACATAAAATCTGGCTCGGCGACATGAGCGATAAGAAAATACTTGATTTAGGTTGTTTGCGCGGTAATGCTTTGTCGCTTTATATGGCAGAAAATGCGAAAGAATACATCGGAATCGATTTGAGCGATGTGGCTATTGCAAGCCTTCAAAAAAATATTGAAAAACACCATTACAAAAACGCACAAGCCATTGCAGTTGATTTTTTTTCACCTGATTTTGACCATACAGATTTCGACATTGTCTATGCTTACGGTGTGTTGCATCATTTTGAAAACTTCGATTTATTGGTTTCAAGGCTTCAAGAAAAATTAAAACCAAACGGAATTATCATTGCTTACGATCCGTTAGAAACCAGCTTTCCAATCAAAGTGCTTCGTGCCATGTATCGCCCATTCCAAAGTGATAAAGATTGGGAATGGCCGTTTACAAAATCGGTTTTAAATAAAATCAACAACAACTTTAAAATAGAGGAAATTCGCGGTGTTTTGGGAAAAAGCAAGTATGGCGTACTGTTGAATTTATTGCCATTAAATGATGCTTACAAATCGAGAGTGATTGCCAAAATGGTAGAAAAAGATTGGCACATTACGCGATTGAAAGATATTTATTCGTGTATGCACACTACGATGTTACTTCGTAAAATATAATGACTTACTTTCCTGTTATAGAGAATCCTTACCTTGATGTGATGTTGCGTAGCGTTGCAGTGTATTTCTTTATGATTGCCGCTTTGCGAATTTTTGGAAAGAAAGAACTTTCACAACTCAACACCGCCGATATCATTTTGATTTTGCTGATTAGCAATTCCGTTCAGAATGCGATGGTTGGAAGCAATACTTCATTAACCAGTGGAATCATCGCTGCTTCTGCTCTTTTCGTGATTAATTTGATTTTCAAAAAAGTGATGTTGAAATCGGGATTCATCAAGAATTTAATTCAAGACAAACCTGAAATCCTGATTCACGATGGCAAAATCGATTTTAAAAGTATAGCCAGACTTGGCATTACATCCGAAGAACTTGAAGAAGCAATGCGCGAACATGGCGTTGAACATTACAAAGACGTGAAGCTAGCCATGTTCGAAATCGACGGCAATATCAGTATCATTTCGGGAAATGAAGCTTTAAAACAAACTCGTCATAAAAGGAAGATTCATAAAACTTTGGGAAGTTTGAACAATTAATTATTCGAATATACTTTCATCAAGAAGGAAACTATTCAAAAACGCTACAGAATTTTCAATATCATAATGCAAGATTCTGTCTTCTTTGACCAATGACACTTCACTGCGGTATGATTTCAAAAACAATTCTATAAACTCACTTGATTTTAATGGGTTTCTAAACGCAATCGCTTGTGAAGCATTCATCAATTCAATCGCTAAAATGCGTTCAAGGTTATCCATGATTCTCAAACATTTTGTAGCCGCATTCGCGCCCATACTCACATGATCTTCTTGTCCGTTGGACGAAACAATACTATCAACGCTAGCTGGCGTAGCCAATTGTTTGTTTTGACTAACGATGCTCGCAGCAGTATATTGTGGAATCATAAAACCTGAATTCAATCCTGGATTATCCACCAAAAACGCTGGTAATCCTCGCAAGCCTGAAATGAGTTGGTAGGTTCTTCTTTCTGAAATACTACCCAATTCTGCTAAAGCAATACCAAGAAAATCTAAAGCCAAAGCCAATGGTTGTCCGTGAAAATTACCGCCTGATATGATGACGTCGCTTTCAATAAAAACATTCGGGTTATCCGTAACAGAATTGACTTCAGTTTTGAAAACTTTTCTCGCATAATCCAACGCATCTTTCGAAGCGCCATGCACTTGAGGAATACATCTAAAGGAATACGGATCTTGAACTTGTACTTTTTCTTGAGCCATGATTTCGCTGCCTTCTAAAAAGTCAAGTATACGCTTTGCCGTTACGATTTGCCCTTTGTGTGGGCGTATGTAATGAATCAATTCGTTGAATGGTTCTTTCCTGCCGTCGAATCCTTCGAGTGAAATTGTTGCAATCAAATCCGCCAGCCAAGAAAATTTTAATGCTTTTATTAAGATATGAACACCGTAAGCGCTCATGAATTGCGTCCCGTTGAGCAATGCCAAACCTTCTTTTGATTGCAATGTAATGGCTTCCCAACCGAACTGTTTTAATATGGCACTGGCAAGTACTTTTTCGCCTTTAAACCAAACTTCACCTTCGCCTAATAATGGCAATGATAAATGTGCCAATGGAGCCAAATCGCCTGAAGCGCCTAGTGAGCCTTGATTAAAAATAACAGGCAAAATATCATGATTGTAAAAATCAACCAAACGTTCAACAGTGATCAGTTGCACGCCGGAGTATCCGTAACTTAAAGATTGTATTTTCAAAAGCAACATCAATTTGACAATCTCCTGCGGCACGTATTCTCCGGTGCCACAAGCATGCGATTTTACTAAGTTTTCTTGTAGTTGCGACAAATTTTCATTCGAAATCTTGACATTACACAACGAACCAAAACCCGTATTAATGCCATAAATCGGATCCGCATGCGATTGCATTTTATTATCCAAATATTCGCGGCATTTCTGTATGTTGATTTTCGCTTCTTCAGAAAGAGACAACGTAAAATTTTGACTGATGATTTGCTGAATATTCTCTAATGAAAGTACATCAGAAGTGATGTAATGTATGTTCTCCATGTGGCTGTTTGATTGAAGTTTCAAAATTCCATAAACGATTGTTAAAAAGCAAGTGTTGTTGATAATATTCTATAAATAATTGAAGATTTCCCAATTTTAGAAGCTTCTGTTCCGCAAATGTCAATGTTATCAAAGCGAGAACAACTCAAAATGAAAAATTCGCAAAAATGGATTTCAATTTTTTATACTCAACTAAATTACATTACATTTGAAATTCTGAATACAAAAATGATGGCTAATAACAGTTCAAACACAAACTTCAACACTACAACCAAAACTTTGGTAGTGACTACTGTTACATCAACGACTACAACCCCGTTGGGGTAAAAAATCACATATCATCCTTTGTTTTTTGCTTCTTATGAGAAAAAGTTAAACTTGTCTTTAAAACACCTTACCTAAAATAGATTGAAAATGAACGTATTAAAATTTGGTGGAACTTCAGTAGCCAATGCCCAAAATATTAATCTTGTCCTTGATATTGTTGACAAAACCTCAAAAAGTGATAAGCTCGTTGTAGTGGTCTCTGCCTTTAGTGGTGTCACTGATTTGTTGGTTTTAGCAGCTTCGAATGCAGCGGCGAAAGACAAAAACTACAAAGAAATCGTCAACCAAATCGAAAAGAAACACAAGGAAGCCATTGAGCAATTGATTTCTTTATCCGAACAAAGCGAATTGATTGACACCATCAACAGCAACATCAATCACTTAAAAACCTTACTCGACGGTTGTTACCTTTTGGGTGAATTATCAAATCGTACCTCCGATACGATATTGAGTTTCGGTGAATTATTGTCATCCCAAATCATCGCCAAAGCTTTACAGCAAAAAAATAGTAATGCAGGTTATAAAGACAGCCGCGAAGTCATCAAAACCAACAACCATTTCGGAAAAGCAGTGGTTAATTTTGATGTAACCAATCAATTGATTGCCGATTTCTTCAAATCAACTTCCAATACCGTAACCGTAATGCCTGGTTTTATTGCTTCTTCAGAAGATGGCAACACCACAACTTTAGGTCGTGGAGGTTCAGATTATACAGCGGCGATTGTGGCCGGTGCTTTAAACTCATCGCAATTAGAAATTTGGACGGATGTTAACGGTATGTTTACTGCCAATCCAAAAATCGTAAAGCAAGCACAACCGATTGAAACGATTTCGTATCAAGAAGCTATGGAATTGTCGCATTTCGGAGCGAAAGTTTTGTATCCGCCAACGATTCAACCGGTTTTGAAGAAAAATATTCCCATTTTAATTAAGAATACATTTGAGCCAGAAGCTGCCGGAACCTTGATCACATCTACCGTTAGCGGCAAAGAAAATCCAATCAAAGGAATATCTCATATCGATAAGATTGCTTTGCTTACACTCGAAGGTTCTGGAATGATTGGTGTTTCAGGTTCATCAAAACGTTTGTTTGAAGTATTGTCGCAGGAAAGTATCAATGTGATTTTTATTACACAAGCTTCTTCTGAGCATTCGATTTGTATTGGTATATTAAATTCTGATGCTGATAAAGCCGAAGTTTCGATTAATAAAGCATTTGAACTCGAAATCGCCCAAAACAAAATCGATCCATGTATTGTTGAAAAAAATCTTTGCATCGTAGCATTGGTTGGTGAAAGTATGAAAAACCATCAAGGCTTGAGCGGTAAAATGTTCAGCACTTTAGGAAAAAACAATGTCAACATTCGCGCGATTGCGCAAGGTGCTTCTGAACGCAATATTTCTGTCGTGATTAACGAGCGAGATGTCAAGAAAGCACTCAATACTTTGCACGAACGTTTCTTTGAAGACAACACCAAACAGTTGAATTTATTCGTCATGGGCGTTGGAAATGTAGGCGAAAAATTCATCGATCAAATCCACCAACAAAAGAAATTTTTGAAAGACAATTTAAAAATCAACGTGCGTGTGATTGCCATTTCGAATTCAAGAAAAATGCATTTTGATGAAGAAGGCATTGCATTGAAAGATTGGGCAACATTAATAGAAAACGGTGAAACCGCCAATAAAGACAACTTCATTTCTAAAGTAAAAGACCTCAATTTGCGCAACAGTATTTTCGTTGATATTACAGCCAATGAAGCGATTGCGAATACTTATGATCAATATTTAGAAAAGAATATCGCTGTTGTAACGTGTAATAAAATTGCGTGTTCATCAGCTTATGATAATTACAGTAACTTGAAACAATTGTCGCGAAAATACAATGCGCCATTTTTGTTTGAAACCAACGTTGGTGCCGGTTTACCAATCATCGATACATTGAAACATTTGATTGCTTCGGGTGATAAAATCAATAGAATCAATGCCGTTTTATCAGGAAGTTTGAATTTTATTTTTAATAATTTTAGTGAAACTTATAACTTTCACGATGTAGTTAAAGAAGCAGGTGTTCAGGGCTTTACAGAACCTGACCCGAAAATTGATTTAAGCGGCGTTGATGTGGCTCGCAAGATTTTAATTCTAATTCGCGAAAGCGGTTACGAAATGGAAATGGAAGACATTCAAAACAATTCGTTCTTGCCTGTTGAATGTATGAATACAACGAATAATGAAGACTTCTTCAAATCGTTAATCAAACATTCCAGTCATTTCGAAAACCTATTAGCCGAAGCCAAACAAAAAAACAGTCGACTCAAATTCGTAGCTTCTTTTGAAAACGGTAAAGCTAGCGTTGGATTGCAATTCATCCCTTCAGACAGTCCGTTTTACAATCTAGAAGGAAAAGACAATATTGTGCAATTTTACACCGACCGTTATATCGACCAACCTTTATTAATCAAAGGCGCCGGAGCCGGAGCCGCAGTTACAGCTTCTGGAATTTTCGCGGATGTTGTTCGAATTGGAAATGTGTAAAATAAGGTGCTAAGGCACTAAGGTTCTAAGGTACTAAGGCCTCAGAACCTTAGACCCTCAGAACCTCAGAACCTAAAATATGGAAATAAAACTCTTCTGCCCAGCCACAATCGCCAACCTTTCGTGCGGCTTCGATGTCATGGGATTATGCCTTGACGGTGTTGGCGACGAAATGATCATTCGAAAATCGGATATAAAAGGCATTCGCATCACCAAAATCGAAGGTGCTGATTTGCCTTTGGAAACTGAAAAAAATGTTGCCGGTGTGGCAGGTTTGGCATTGCTAAAGGAATTGAATATTGATTTTGGATTTGAAATCGAAATCTATAAAAAAATCAAAGCTGGTAGCGGTATTGGAAGCAGTTCAGCAAGTGCAGCCGGTGCCGTTTTCGGAATTAATGAACTTGCCGGCAAACCATTTACCAGAAAGGAACTAGTGCAATTCGCGATGCAAGGTGAAGTTTTAGCCAGCGGAAGTGCGCACGCAGACAACGTAGCTCCTGCCCTTTGCGGTGGATTTACGATCGTCAGAAGTTCCAATCCTTTGGATATTATTAGAATTGAAAGCCCGAGTGAATTGTATGCAACAGTAATTCATCCACAAATAGAATTGAAAACTTCTGAAATGCGTGCGGTTTTACAACCGATGGTTTCTTTAAAAAGCGCTATTACACAATGGGGCAATGTCGGTGGATTGGTTGCCGGATTGTATACCAGCGATTATGATTTGATTGGTCGCTCTTTACATGACGATATCGTTGAACCTTTGCGCGGCAAATTCATTCCGCATTTTGATCAAGTGAAACAAGCTGCATTGGATAATGGTGCTTTAGGTTCGGGAATTTCAGGTTCCGGCCCATCGATTTTTGCGTTGAGTAAAGGAATCGATACTGCGCAAAAAGTAGCTGATGCAATGCGTAGTATATTTGATGGAACGGGGATTCCATATGAAATCCACGTTTCAAAAATTAATTCTGAAGGTGTAAAAATAATCTAACACAGATTTCACGGATTTACACGGATGAAAAAATCTGTGATAATCCGTGAAATCCGTGTTTAAAATATACAGTATGAAATATTATAGTTTAAACCACAATACTCCCAAAGTTTCATTTCAAGAAGCCGTAATTCAAGGATTGGCGCCTGATAAAGGTTTGTATTTTCCGGAAAGTATTGCAAAACTTGACACTGATTTTTTCAACAACATTGAGAATTTAAGTAATGAAGCAATCGCTTATGAAGCCATCCGTCAATTTGTTGGTGATGAAATTCCAGAAGCCAATCTCAAGCAAATTATTGCTGAAACTTTGTGTTTTGAATTTCCAACGGTAAAAGTCGAAAATAATATTTATGCTTTGGAGTTGTATCACGGACCAACCATGGCATTTAAAGATGTTGGTGCGCGGTTCATGTCGCGTTGTTTGGCTTATTTCAATCAAGATAAAAAAGACAATAAGAATACTGTGCTCGTTGCTACTTCCGGTGATACCGGAGGTGCTGTCGCGAGTGGTTTTTTAGGCGTTGAAGGTGTTGATGTAGTGATTTTATATCCGTCGGGAAAAGTCAGTGATATTCAGGAACGACAGCTCACAACATTGGGTCAAAATATTAAAGCGCTTGAAGTCGATGGTGTTTTCGATGATTGCCAAGACATGGTCAAAAAAGCTTTTTTGGATGAAAGCTTAGAGTATAAAAAACTGACTTCCGCAAATTCTATCAATATTGCACGTTGGTTGCCGCAAATGTTTTACTTTTTCTTTGCGTACAAACAATTGAAATCACAAAACAAGCCGATGGTTTTTTCTTGCCCGAGTGGGAATTTTGGAAATATCTGCGCCGGCATTATGGCCAAGAAATTAGGATTGCCCATTGAACATTTTGTTGCTGCCACTAACGTGAATGACACAGTGCCGCAATTTTTGGTTACCGGAAAATACGAACCGAAGCCATCGAAAGCCACCATTTCAAACGCTATGGATGTTGGAAATCCGAGCAATTTTATCCGCATTCAGGAATTGTATAACAACGATTTGAATGCCTTCAAAAAAGATTTTACTTCGTTTTCTTATGACGATGAAACTACAACTCAGGCTTTAAAAGACATTTATAAAAACTCAGGATATATTGCCGAACCTCACGGTGCTGTAGGTTATTTGGGATTGAAAAAAGAAATGCAAAATCATCCTGATGCGATTGGAATTTTTCTAGAAACGGCGCATCCCATAAAATTTCTTGATATTGTTGAACCGGTTTTACAGATTGAACTGCCGATTCCAACGCAGATTGAAAGTGTTTTGAATAAAGAAAAAATTAGTGTGAAGATTAAAACTTACGTTGCACTCAAAGCGTTTCTACAAAGTTCCTAAACTCAAATAAGCTCTTCCTATATTGGCAATAATATCGGAGGCGATAAACGATTGATAGCCCATTTCGGGCATCGCAATATCGGCTGTTTTTCCGTGTAAGTAGACACCCAGAATTGCTGCGTCAATTGGTGTGTAAGATTGTGCCAGTAAACTCGTAATGATTCCTGTCAATACATCGCCACTTCCGGCTGTGGCTAGTGCCGCATTTCCAGTGGTATTTTGATAGATCATTTCGTCGTTGATGATTTTGGTTGGTGCACCTTTGACCACAATAATCAAATCGTATTTAACACAGAAATTAACTGTTTTTTGCAATTTTTGATTTTCTGTATCCCATTTTCCGATAAGTCTTTCAAGTTCTTTAAGATGTGGCGTTAGAATCGTTTTGGGTTTTAGTAATGAAAGCCAATCCGGATTTTGTGCAATACAGTTTAAGGCGTCAGCATCGATAACTAATGGAATTTGATTGGTTTTAAAAAATTCGTACAGCGCCTTTTGAGTTTTAGGCTTCTGCCCTATTCCCATACCGATTCCGATGGCTTGCGGTTCGATTTTGAAATTGATGTTGAAAATGTATTTTTCTTCTGAATCTGTGATGACCATGACTTCCGGAATAGCAGTTTGGATGATGTCATAACCACATTTAGGAATGAAAGCGGTTACCAATCCACAGCCGGTTTTGAGTGCGGCTTTTGAAGCTAGACTTACGGATCCCATTTTGCCGTAGCTTCCACCGATGATTAGTGCGTGACCTTGCAGGCCTTTGTGGGTTTTGGGTTGCATCGGTTTGTATCGTTCGACAACTTCTTTGTGACGGATTGGAAATGGACGACTCATAAGATTGCTATTGAAAGTTATTCGTTAAAATTACAACATTTTTGATTGGAAACGTGTTGCCCTAGCCCCGATGGCAACGATATCCTTTTGTGCCGGCGTTCGGCGCAAAAGATTTACCTCACTTTACTTTTATTTTATTTGTGTTCGGTGAATGCTTTGCATTTAGTGGACAGCGGGAAGTAGCTACTGAAATAAATTCAGCATAAATCCTAAAAAATAATCCGTTTTTTACATTTTTGGGCCTTATAAATTGAGATTTTTTGAATAAATTAGCGGCTTTAAATTTAATTCCACACCAAAATGAAAAACACAGCGCTTACCCATATCCACGAAAGTCTTGGAGCTAAAATGCTTCCGTTTGCCGGTTACAATATGCCGATTTTATATGAAGGTGTCA
The DNA here is from genome assembly GCF_031411595.1 of Flavobacterium sp. GTDB lineage: Bacteria > Bacteroidota > Bacteroidia > Flavobacteriales > Flavobacteriaceae > Flavobacterium. The sequence goes on from NZ_JANOBI010000026.1 coordinate 20,218, forward strand.
ATGCCGAGCACGAAACGGTGCGCAATGGCGTTGGTGTTTTCGACGTGTCGCATATGGGTGAATTTTTGTTGACGGGAGAAAATGCTTTGGCGTTGATTCAGAAAGTGACCTCGAACGATGCATCGACTTTGACGATTGGGCGAGCTCAGTATTCTTGTTTGCCGAATCGCGATGGTGGAATTGTGGATGATTTGATTGTGTATCGCATGAAGGAAGACCAGTATTTGCTTGTGGTGAATGCTTCGAATATTGATAAAGATTGGGAATGGATTTCGAGTTTCAATGATATGAATGTGGAAATGCGGAACCTTTCGGATGATTATTCGTTGTTGGCGATTCAAGGGCCTAAAGCGGTTGAAGCGATGCAGTCGTTGACTTCGGTTGATTTGAGTTCGATTGCTTATTATCATTTTGAAGTCGGCCCTTTTGCCGGTGTTGACTATGTAATTATTTCTGCGACTGGTTATACAGGTTCGGGTGGATTTGAAATTTATTGCAAAAACTCGGAAGTAGAAATGGTTTGGAATAAAGTTTTTGAAGCAGGAAAGGCTTTTGGAATTAAGCCGATTGGTTTGGCGGCGCGTGATACGTTGCGTCTCGAAATGGGATTTTGCTTGTATGGCAATGATATTAATGATAATACTTCGCCATTAGAAGCCGGTTTGGGTTGGATTACGAAATTCAATAAAGATTTTGTGAATTCGGAAAGTTTGAAAAAGCAAAAAGAAAAAGGTGTTTCTAGAAAACTCGTAGGTTTTGAAATGCAAGAACGTGCGGTGCCGCGTCACGATTATGAAATTGTGGATGCGAACGGCAATGTGATTGGTGTTGTGACTTCGGGTACAATGTCGCCTACTTTAGGAATCGGAATTGGCTTGGGTTATGTGACTGTAGCGCATAGTGCGGTGGATAGTGAAATTTATATTAGAATTCGTAAGAATGATGTCGCTGCGAAAGTGGTGAAGTTGCCTTTTTATAAGAAGTAAAGGGAGTTGCTGAGATACTTAGTTGCTGAGTGACTGACCCGAGCGAGTATTGCGATGCGACACGAGGCTTTAGCCGAACTGGCGAAGCAATTGTATGGAGCGTAGCGGAGTAAGTTGCTGAGTTTTGAGAATTGATTTAAAAAATTATTTTTGCACTATAAATAAAAATTAGAAATGGGAAGAGCGTTTGAATTCCGTAAAGGAAGAAAAATGAAGCGTTGGTCAGCGATGGCAAAAGCGTTTACAAGAATTGGAAAAGACATCGTGATGGCAGTCAAAGAAGGCGGTCCGAATCCCGAGGCTAACTCGAGATTGCGTGCTGTGATTCAGAATGCGAAGTCTGCCAATATGCCAAAAGAGAATGTTGAAAGAGCCATTAAAAAAGCTACTGATAAAGACACTGCGAATTATAAAGAAGTATTGTTTGAAGGTTATGCGCCTCACGGAATTGCCATTTTAATTGAAACGGCTACTGATAACAATAACAGAACCGTGGCGAACATCAGAAGTTATTTTAATAAATGCAACGGAACAATGGGAACGCAAGGTTCTGTGGAGTTTATGTTTGACCATACGTGTAATTTCCGCATTCCTTCTGCCGGTATAGATCCTGAAGAACTCGAATTAGAATTGATTGATTTTGGTGCTGAAGAAGTGTTTGAAGATGAAGACGGGATTTTGATTTATGCGCCTTTCGAAAGTTTTGGTGCGATTCAGAAAGAACTTGAAAACAGAAAACTCGAGATTTTATCGTCAGGTTTTGAAAGAATTCCACAAGTAACCAAAGGTTTGACAGAAGCTCAAGTAGCAGATGTTGAAAAATTATTGGAGAAGATTGAGGAAGATGATGATGTGCAGAATGTGTATCATACGATGGAGGAGAATTAGATCGTAAGACTGTAAGATTTTAGGATTGTAAGATTCAGAAATGCATAAAATAAAAAACTCCAATTTTGAATTGGAGTTTTTTTTATGTCTTATAGTCTTAAAATCTTACGATCTTGCAAACTATTTAATAAATTCTATCTTCTGCACTTCCTCAGCATTCACACTGTCAAAGAAACCTTGAGCATTCATCCATTCGTCACTGAAAACTTTACTCATGTAACGCGAACCGTGATCCGGGAAAATAGCAATGACATTACTGTCTTCGTTAAATTCTCCTTCTTCGGCGTATTGTTTTATCGCTTGCATTACTGCTCCTGAAGTGTATCCTACGAACAATCCTTCTTTTTTGGCGATTTCACGGGTTACGTGGGCGCTTTCTTCGTCGGTTACTTTGGTGAATTTATCAATCATGTCGAAATCGGTAGCCGTTGGAATTAAATTTTTCCCTAAACCTTCAATCCTGTATGGGTAAATTTCGTTGTTGTCGAACTCTTTGGTTTCGTGGTATTTTTTCAATACTGAACCGAAAGCATCAACTCCTAAAATACGAATATTTGGATTTTGTTCTTTCAAATATTTAGCGGTTCCCGAAATGGTTCCGCCTGTTCCACTACAAGCCACCAAATGCGTGATTTTTCCTTGTGTCTGTTCCCAGATTTCAGGGCCGGTGGTTTGGTAATGCGCGTCAATATTAAGTTGATTGAAATATTGGTTGATGTATACCGAACCTTTGGTTTCTTCATGCAAACGTTTGGCAACGCTGTAATAAGAACGGTCGTCATCCGCGGAAACATGCGCCGGACAAACATATACTTTGGCTCCCAAACTGCGGAGCATATCAATTTTATCTTTAGACGATTTTGAACTTACAGCAAGAATACAGCTGTAGCCTTTGATGATGCTTACCATCGCCAAACTAAAACCAGTATTTCCAGATGTAGTTTCTATGATGGTATCACCCGGAGAAAGAATGCCTCGTTTTTCAGCTTCTTCAATGATATATAAAGCGATTCTATCTTTAGTTGAATGACCCGGATTAAATGCTTCTACCTTTGCATAAAAATTACCTTCTAAATTCTCGGTAACTTTATTGAGCTTAATAAGAGGTGTATTTCCTATTAATTCCAAGACATTATTGTAGGCTTTTATTTCTTCTTTCATAAAAAAATAGTTAATCAAGGTTTTTGTATCAATAACGGGCAACCTCAAATCCTTGCAAATCTAACAAAAAAATTCGAATTACTTTTTAATTTTTTCTAAATCTAATAAAAATGTAAATTCTTTGGCGAGCTCTTTCAACGCTTCAAATCTTCCTGAAGCACCGCCATGACCGGCATCCATGTTCGTATCGAGGAACAATTGCTTGTCATTGGTTTTAGTAACTCTTAATTTAGCAACCCATTTTGCAGGTTCCCAATATTGTACTTGTGAATCGTGTAAACCGGTAGAAACATACAAGTTAGGATAGGCTTGTGCTACAACATTATCATAAGGCGAATAAGAACGCATATAATCATAAGATTCTTTTTCATTCGGATTCCCCCACTCGTCATATTCTCCGGTCGTTAATGGAATCGAATCATCGAGCATTGTGGTCATCACATCAACAAAAGGAACTTGTGCAATCATACCATTATAAAGCTGCGGCGCCATATTGGCAACTGCGCCGATCAACAATCCACCGGCTGAACCGCCTTCGGCATACAAATGCTCCGCAGACGTCCATTTTTCTGCGATAAGGTATTTAGAACAATCAATAAAATCAGTGAATGTATTTTTCTTTTTCAACAACTTCCCGTTTTCATACCATTGTCGGCCCAAATCTTCACCGCCACGAATGTGTGCAATTACATAAACAAATCCACGATCTAAAAGCGACAAACGTGTTGAGGAGAAATACGGATCCATCGACATTCCGTAAGAACCATAAGCATACTGTAGTAACGGATTCTTTCCGTCTTTCTTTATTCCTTTGCGATAGACGATTGACATGGGTACTTTGGTTCCGTCGTTTGCAGTCGCCCAAATGCGTTCTTCGATGTAATTGTTCTTGTCGAACTTTCCGCCGAGAACTTGTTGTTCTTTCTTGATTTCTTTCGTTTTGGTTTTCATATTAAAATCGATTACCGAAGAAGGTGTCGCCATCGATTGGTAGCCATAACGCAAAATATCCGTATCAAAATCGACGTTGGTTGTCGTGTAACAAGTATACGTTTCAATTTCAAAAGGCAAATAATATTCCCCTTTCCCACTCCAAGGCATGATGCGAATTTTGTTGAGTCCGTTGCTTCTTTCAGAAACTACCAAATAATCCTTGAAAATATCAATCCCTTCAATCAAAACATCTTCGCGATGTGGAATCAAATCTTTCCAATGATCTTTCGATGTAGCATTTTCAGTCGTTTTCATCAATTTGAAATTGGTAGCATCATCTGCATTCGTAACAATATAAAAGCTATCGCCGTAATGCGAAATGCTATACTCCAATCCGCGTATTCTTTCCTGAAACACTTTAAATTCACTATCGGGTTCATCCGCCAAAATCGTTCGGTACTCATCGGTCAATGTGCTCGAAGAACTAATCGCAATGTACTTTTTCGATTTTCCTTTCATCACAGTGACATTGAAGGTGTCGTCTTTTTCAAAATACACCAACACATCTTTTGAAGTATCATCGCCTAATTTGTGCTTGTAAACTTTATCCGAACGCAAGGTTTTCTCATCTTGTCGCGTATAAAAAATCGTTTTATTATCATTCGCCCAAGTCACATTTCCCGTAGCATTCTCCATTTTGTCGACAAGGATTTCGCCGGTAACTAAGTTTTTGATTTGTAATGTATAAATTCTACGACCCACAACATCCAAAGCAAAAACCGCAAACTGATTGTCATTGCTGATGCTAATGCCACTCAATTGGAAAAATTTATGCCCTTTAGCCATTGCATTGCCATTGAACATGATTTCTTCGGGCGCCGCCAAACTGCCTTTCTTTCTCGAATAAATTGGATAATCCTGCCCTTTTTCAAAACGCGTGATGTAGTAATAACCATTGTATAAGTATGGCACCGACTCATCGTCTTCCTTGATGCGGCTTTTCATTTCAGCAAACAATTCGGTTTGAAAAGTTTTGGTATGCGCCGTTGCCGTATTGTAGTAATCGTTTTCTTTATTCAGATAATCAATAACTTCAGGGTTTTCTCGGTCATTGAGCCAGAAATAGTTGTCGATTCTGACGTCGCCGTGTTTTTCTAAAGTTTTAGGTTTTATAGTGGCAATAGGTGGTTTAGCTGAATTCGACATTGATTTTGTTTTGTTTTGAGAATATGAGATTGCAAAAATAAGACAAAGACAATTCAAAATAAGGCGTTTTTTCATCTTTTAAGTTTTGATTGTGACTTGGCAATTTAGGGATTTTAAAACTTTGTAACCTTAAAAATTATTAACATATTTGCTACTATTTTTAAAATTCATCTCAGAACCCATCAACATGCGAGACAAAGTATTGGTATTATTTGCATTAATCAATTGTGCTTTTTGTTTTTCTCAAAATGAAATACTGATTGCCAAATCCGGAATCATAACAATGGCTTCCAATCAAAAAGTAAGCTTTAATAATCTGAGATTACGAACAACCAAATTTGCTTTTTTTGATGTTGAAACCAACAACGAAAAAGAAATTTCTACCAATACGGTAAAATATATTGAAGATGAAAAAATGTCGAGAGTGTTTTCTAATAAAAAAGTGCTCGACAGTACTCAAAAAATTGATTTGAAAGAAAAAGAAATCCAAAAACAAATCGATTACGAGAAGAGAACAAAACTTGCAGAAGAAAAAAAGAAAGCGGAAGAAGAAGAAAGCAAACGAATAGCTTTTAATCATTACCCACCGGGAATATATAACACCAAGGAAGATTTTCTCAAGAAGCAGCCCAATGCTATTGTAACCATAGTACCGCAAGGTTTTGAAGGTGTTGAAAAGCCTGCTTCACAATACACGCCTGACAACTGCTTTTTTAATTTTGCCGACACCGATAAAAAAGTCAAAAATGTCTTCGCAGTTTCTTATAGAGGATGTCTCTATTTTCAAATCGGTGCTATTTTAAAGAATAAAAACAAAACAGACAGAGCGCAGGATAATGACCAACCAAACCGGTTCGTGAAGGTTTTATCTGGTGGTGAAAACTATTATTATACAGAAGCTGATTTAGGAAATATTTGGGCTCAGGGCGTAGGTTACGGAGTTGGCGGTGTTGCAGGTGGAATCATTGCCGCCAATGGAATGCCACAACCAAAAGGATTGGTTTGGGATATTAAAAACAAAGAATTTAATATTTTTAAAAACTGCAAAGATTATAACGAATTCATTAAAACAATAGATCCTATTGGCATTCAAGAATGTATAAACCAACAACCCAATTTAAATGCTATTCGCTTAGCCATTGAAAGAATAAAATAACTAAAACGCCATCTTCTCCAAAGTCTCCAAAACATAAGTATGCATCACTTCTTTATAATCGAGATGCGTGACCATTCTTAATGTTCCTTTAGCCATCAAACTAATCGCAATGCCTTTTTGAGCCAGTTTCTCAATGACTTCTTTGTCTTCAATACTGGGTTGCACCGAGAATATAATAATGTTTGTTTCCACCTGTTCTACTTTCGCGACCCAAGATAATTTTTGCAATATAGCACCCAATTCTTTGGCTCGGCGATGGTCTTCTTCTAACCTGTTGATATTATTCTGCAAAGCATAAATACCTGCCGCTGCCAAATAACCCGATTGACGCAAATTACCACCAAATATTTTACGAATACGAAGTGCTTTCTTCATCGTTTCAGCATCAGAGAGCAATACCGAACCAATCGGTGCGCCAAGTCCTTTAGAGAAACAAACCGAAATCGTATCAAACAATGCCCCAAACTGTTTAGGATGTTGCTTTTTGGCAATCAAAGCATTCCACAAACGCGCGCCATCCAAGTGGTATTTTAAATTGTGATCCACACAAACCTGCTTGATTTCCTGCAATGTTTCAATGTCATAACAAGCACCACCGCCTTTATTAGTTGTGTTTTCAATGCCCACCATTTTCGACAAAGGCGCATGATAAAACTCAGGATCATTAATACCATTTTTAACTTGCTCAGCGGTAATCATCCCGCGATGACCATCAAGCAAATTGAAATTCACACCGCTATTAAAAGAAGCGCCACCAGCCTCATACAAATGAATGTGCGACCATTTATCACAAATAATCTGATCGCCTGGATTCGTGTTGAGCTTGATTGCCGTTTGATTCGCCATCGTTCCCGAAGGAAAAAATAACGCGGCTTCCATGCCGAATAGATTAGCCACTTTGCTTTCAAAGTCATTAACAGTCGGGTCTTGTTTAAAAACATCATCGCCGACTTTCGCATTAAACATCGCTTGCAACATTTCAGCAGATGGTTTGGTTACCGTATCGCTGATTAAATTTATTTCCATATCAATTGTAGATAGTTTACTTTTGTTTTCGATTTTGCTCAGGAGCTAATCCCGCTGTCCACTAAATCTTTTGCACCGAACAACGGCACAAAAGGATATCGTTCCCATCGGGGCTAGGGTTCTGGGTTAACTCACAAACATCGCCAAAATTAAATATAATTTATGACAACTACCGAACAAATAAAAGGTATTGTAGAACGCCTTGGTGCGTTGAGGAGGTATCTTTGACATTGATGCCAAGCTTATAGAAATATCCAACGAAGAAGAAAAAACTTTCGCCCCAAACTTTTGGGACAACGCGAAGGAAGCCGAAATCTTAGTTAAAAATCTGCGCTCCAAGAAAAAATGGGTCGAAGATTACGAAAAAGCCATTGTCTTAACCGACGAATTACAACTCGCTTTCGAATTTTACAAAGAAGGCGAACTCACTGTAGACGAACTAGATGAACAGTTTCAACTAGCCAATGCATTTATAGAAAATATTGAGTTCAAAAACATGCTTTCCGACGAAGGTGATGCACTGAGTGCCGTGATTCAAATTACTGCCGGTGCCGGCGGAACAGAAAGCTGCGATTGGGCCGAAATGCTCATGCGCATGTATATGATGTGGGCCGATAAATCCGGTTATAAAATCAAAGAACTCAACTTTCAAAAAGGCGAAGCTGCCGGAATTAAAACCGTCACACTAGAAATAGAAGGTGATTTTGCATTCGGTTATCTTAAGGGCGAAAACGGCGTGCATCGTTTGGTGCGCATCTCGCCTTTCGACAGCAATGCCAAACGCCACACTTCTTTTGTTTCCGTATACGTTTATCCTTTGGTCGATGACACGATAGAAATCGACATCAATCCAGCCGATATTGAAATCATTACATCGCGTTCGAGCGGCGCCGGTGGTCAAAACGTCAATAAAGTGGAGACTAAAGTGCAGTTGTTTCACAAGCCAACCGGTATTCAAATTCAATGCTCAGAAACGCGTTCACAGCAAGACAATAGACAACGTGCAATGCAAATGTTGAAATCGCAGTTGTATGAAATTGAACTCAAAAAACAACAGGAACAACGCAACGACATCGAAGCCGAAAAGATGAAAATCGAATGGGGATCGCAAATCAGAAACTATGTCATGCATCCGTATAAATTAGTCAAAGATGTGCGAACAGGTTACGAAACCAGCGATGTTGATGGCGTAATGAATGGTGATATCGATGCGTTTTTGAAAGCATTTTTGATGATGATGGGACAGAAAGAGGAAAGTTAGATGGTTAGACTTTTAGATTGTAAGACTGTAAGATTTTAAGATATGGCGACCTATATTGCTTTGTTGCGCGGAATTAATGTTAGTGGTCATAACATTATTAAAATGGAATTGTTGCGGAAAGTTTTGGGTGAACTCGACTTTGAAAATATATCGACCTACATCCAAAGTGGCAATATTATTTTTGATAGTTCCATTGCTGATGTTGCCGTTTTAGAAAACCAGATTGCCAAAAAAATCGAAGAACATTTTGGATTTCTGGTTCTTGTGCGCATTACGACTATACAGGAATTAAAAATGATCGTATTTGAAAATCCTTTCGTTCAAGAAAATCTATTAGACGACAAACAACCCTATGTTGCTTTTCTTTCTGAAGTTCCTGTTTCCAATAATCTAGAACAATTGCAAGCCATCGATTTTGCCAACGATCGGTTTGTCAATAAAAACAAAGCACTTTATTTATGGTATGCGGATTCTGCAGCCAACACTAAACTCAACAATGTTATCATTGAAAAAAAGTTGCTTTTAAAAGCCACTTCACGCAATTGGAAAACGATTTTAAAACTGATTGCATTGGTTGAAAATAATTAAGGTTATTATACGTTGTTACATTTCGCTTTAACTTCCCAACTGCATTAAGAATTAGGTAATTTCATTCTTATTCTTTTTATTTGGGAATTCAACCATTAACCAAACCCAAATCGAATCATGAAATCTTTCTCTTTACTAGAAATCAACGAAGTCCTTAAAGGCGTTATATCCGGATCAACTTCCAAAATCATTACTGCGCCTGAGCAATTAAGTATGGCAACCGATTCTGAAATTTCCATTATAGGAAATAAAAAATACGAAAAACAATGGGCGACTTCCAAAGCCTGCGCAGCGATTGTCAATGAAAATATTTCGATCGAACCCGGCGAAAACCGTGCTTTCATTAAAGTAAAAGATGCCGACTTAGCCATGTCGTTGATACTCGAAATGTTCGCTCCTGCTCCACCCATATTTCAAGTCGACATTCATCCCACAGCCGTAATCGACGCTTCTGCCATCATTGGTCAAGGCGCAAAAATTGGCGCCGGATGTTATATCGGTCCAAAAGTGACGCTTGGTGAAAACACCATTATCTATCCTAACGTCACCATTTTAGATGAAACTACAATTGGCAAAAACACCGTAATTTGGTCAGGTGCAGTGGTTCGCGAACGCTGTCATATTGGCAATGATTGCATCATTCACCCAAATGCTACAATTGGTGCTGACGGTTTCGGATTCAGACCTTGCGCGCAAAGAGGCTTGGTTAAAATTCCGCAAATCGGCAATGTTGTGATTGGCAACAACGTAGAAATCGGTGCGAACTCAAATGTTGACAGAGGAAAATTCAGCTCCACCGTTGTTGGCGACGGCTGTAAAATCGATAACTTGGTGCAAATCGGCCACAACAGCCAACTCGGTAAATTCTGCATCATGGCGGGCCATAGTGGTTTGGCTGGTTCGGTAACACTCGGAAATGGCGTTATCATTGGCGGCAGTGCTTCTATCAAAGACCATCTGACACTTGGCGATGGCGTAATGGTAGGTGCCGGTTCCGGAGTTGCTGCAGATGTCGAAGCCGGAAAAACCGTTTTAGGTTACCCTGCGGTAGATGCGCGCGATGCATTAAAGCAATGGGCTGCTATAAAACGTTTGATTAAATAAGCTATTTTTTATCAGGAGCTAATCCTGCTATCCGCTAAATCTTTTCCTGCTTAAAGAAAGCAGAAAAAGGATAACGCTGCTATCAGGGCTAGGGTTGCATTGTTCAAAATTAGCATTTCCTAAATAATAACCTCACTTTTTCTTTGTGTCTTTGCGTCTTTGCGAGATATAATTTTTTAGCTCGCAAAGACGCAAAATTTTTATATTCCAATTTCAACTTGGAAACACCAATACCAATTGCTCTAATAGTTCTGTTATAATATGCAGCTTATCAAAATTGACTTACGTATTGGTTTTGGTTTATAAAAATAAATTCAAGATGTAATAAATCAATGCAGCTAAGATTCCAGAAACCGGAATCGTCAGTATCCAAGCCCACAATAATTTTACGGTAATTCCCCAACGAACGGCTGATACTCTTTTGGTGATTCCAACACCAATAATAGATCCTGCAATCGTATGGGTTGTAGATACCGGAATTTTAAAATGCTCTGTTGAAAACAATGTCAATGCACCTGCAGATTCTGCTACAACGCCTTCAAACGCTGTTACTTTCGTAATTTTAGAACCCATGGTTTTTACGATTTTCCAACCGCCACTCAATGTTCCTAAAGCAATTACGGTATAACATGTTAGTGGAATCCATTGTGGCATGATACCATCGATTTTGACACCGTCTTTTTCGGATGGCAGTACTACATTCAAGTCAAACCAACCCACCGACATATCCATATGCGGATTCGCTTTGATGTATACAGCAACCGCTGCTGCAATGATTCCCATTACTTTTTGTGAGTCGTTTCCACCGTGCCCTAAACTGAAAGCGGCTGATGATAACAACTGCATTTTCTTCAAAACGGCTTCCGCTTTGGCAGTAGAAAATGTACTGAAAAACAAATTGAAAATCGCCAGACTATAGAATACTATAGCGACCAAAAACCATTTGATATTGGCCGGCTCGCATAAAAAACTAAATGTTTCACTTTCAAATCTTGGCTTTTTAATATCAGCATACGAAGTCAACACACTACTTAAAAACCAAGCCACCAATACCATTAAAACAACGGTAAGTATTTTGGGATAGATGTTCTTTTTCGAGGAATACATTAACCATAAAGACAAAAAATACGAAATAATCATTCCGAGCAATGGTGCAAATACAATAAATAAAAGAACAACCATCACCCCAGAAGGCAACAATTCTCCTGCTTTAGCATCCTTAAGCCAATTGACAATTTTGAATCCGGCGTGTTCGGGATCAGTCACACCTGTAAAACCATGAGCAATCGCTGCTCCGGCAAATCCACCGATTAGAGTATGCGATGATGATGATGGAATTCCTTTCCACCACGTGATTAAATTCCAAATAATCGCGGCTATTACTCCGGACAATATCACGACCAGATTGATGCTGCTGGTGTTGGCAGTTTTTGCGACTGTATCAGCCACACCAAATCCGAAAACCCAATACGCCATAAAGTTGAAAAGCGCTGCCCACAAAACGGCTTGAAAAGGGGTTAAAACTTTAGTAGCCACAATAGTTGCTATCGAGTTGGCGGCATCGTGAAAACCATTAATATAATCAAATATCAACGAAAGAACTATAATGATAATGAGTAAAGTAAAATCCATAAAAAGAAATTTAGTTAATCAGTTTATGAATGTTTTACTGAAATTTGCTCCATAACATTCGATACACTTTTACATTTATCTGATGCAGATTCTAGTGCCGACAATACTTCTTTATATTTGATGATGTTTTTAGCATCGGTTTCGTTTTCGAAAATATCAGCTACCGCTTTGTCAAAAACGTCGTCTGCTTTGCTTTCTAATTTGTTGATTCTTTTGCAAGTTTCTTTGATGGCTTTGTTGTTCATCACTTTCAATTCTTTGATGCCGACACCGATGAGTTGACAGGCTTCTAAATTAATTTCAGTTAATTTACGAATCGATTTAGTGATTTTCTCCACTTGATACAAACGCATTCTGCTCGCTGCACCTTGCATAAAGTCCGCCACATTATCAATAGACTTTATCAACATATGAATGTCTTCTCGGTCAAATGGTGTAATGAAATTTCTGCTCAATTCTAAATGGGTTTTGTGCGTGATTTCTTCAATCGTAACTTCTAAATCCGTTATTTTTTTGAAATACTCTTCTCTTTCTTCTTTTGGAGCATTGACAGCTTCGTGCAATGTTTCTGCCAAAAGAATTAGATTGGCTGAAGCTTCTTCAAACAATGGAAAGAATTTTTTATCTTTAGGAACTAAAAACTGAAAAATGCTATTTAATGTCATGTCTTGTGGTTTAGATTTTCAGCAAAAGTAAATCGTTCATGTTAATTTAACATTAAATTAGAAACAATAATCTGTTATCGACTTAACCTTTTCTTAAAGATAAATTTACATTAGTTTTTAATAACCCATACCATAATTCAAACGTTTTCGTATTTTAGCCAATGAATAAATAGTAAGCTTTATATGGACATCAACTTCAATAAAAACGAAGATCACAACAAACTTTTACTTTCCGATTTAAAACAAAGATTTGCAAAAGTCCGATTGGGTGGCGGTGAAAAAAGAATCGAAAAACTGCATGCCGAAGGTAAAATGACCGCACGCGAACGCATCGATTATTTGCTCGATCCAAAAGCCAAAAGTATAGAAATTGGTGCTTTTGTTGGTGACGGAATGTATGCAGAACACGGTGGTTGTCCATCTGGCGGAGTGGTTGTTAAAATCGGTTACATCAAAGGAAAACAATGTATTGTTGTGGCGAATGATGCTACTGTAAAAGCTGGTGCCTGGTTTCCAATCACCGGAAAAAAGAATTTAAGAGCGCAGGAAATTGCCATTGAAAATCGTTTGCCTATTATTTATTTAGTCGATTCAGCCGGTGTTTATTTACCGATGCAAGACGAAATTTTCCCTGACAAAGAGCACTTCGGAAGAATTTTTCGCAACAACGCCGTGATGTCGAGTATGGGTATTACCCAAATCGCTGCTGTCATGGGAAGTTGTGTTGCCGGTGGCGCTTATTTGCCGATTATGAGTGATGAAGCTATGATTGTTGATAAAACCGGAAGTATTTTTCTGGCCGGAAGTTACTTAGTCAAAGCTGCTATTGGGGAAACCATCGATAATGAAACGCTTGGAGGTGCAACTACGCATTGTTCGATTTCGGGAGTTACCGATTATAAAGCCAAAGACGACCAAGATGCGTTAGATAGAATTAAAAGTATCGTGGGTAAAATTGGCGACTATGATAAAGCAGGTTTTAATAGAATGAAATCAGAAAAACCGGCTTCAGATGAAAAAGAAATCTACGGTATTATTCCAAAGTCACGTGCCGACCAATACGATATGTATGAAATCCTCAAACGATTGGTTGACAATTCAGAATGGGACGAATACAAAGGCGACTATGGCAAAACATTAATAACAGCTTACGCCAGAATTGATGGTTGGGCAGTTGGAATTGTTGCCAATCAACGTAAAGTGGTGAAAACTGCTAAAGGTGAAATGCAATTTGGCGGTGCAATTTATTCTGATTCTGCTGATAAAGCCACACGTTTTATTGCGAATTGCAACCAGAAAAAAATTCCATTAGTGTTCGTGCAAGATGTTACCGGATTTATGGTAGGCTCCAAAAGCGAGCACGGTGGCATCATTAAAGATGGCGCAAAAATGGTCAATGCGGTTTCTAATTCTGTGGTGCCAAAATTTACCGTCATTGTCGGAAATTCTTACGGTGCCGGAAATTATGCGATGTGTGGAAAAGCTTACGACCCAAGATTAATATTCGCTTGGCCAAGTGCCGAACTAGCTGTAATGGGCGGAACACAAGCGGCGAAAGTACTCGCGCAAATTGAAGCTTCATCACTGAAAGCCAAAGGCGAAGTGGTTGATGAAGTCAAAGAAAAAGAATTGTTTGATAAAATAAAAGCGCGTTACGACGCACAAGTTTCTCCATATTATGCGGCATCAAGATTATGGACCGACGCCATCATAGATCCAATCGACACAAGAACTTGGATTTCTATGGGTATTGAAGCGGCCAACCACGCTCCTATTGAAAAGAAATTTAATATGGGTGTGATTCAGGTTTGATTTTAGATTTTAGATTTACAAAAATTAAAATATTCCCTTTAAAATCTGTGAGAATCTTTTAATCTGTGGCAAAAACGCGGTTCCTAAAAAAATATTAACATGAAACACTTTGCGTCTTGGCGTCTTGGCGAGCACATCTCCATAGTATTACTTTTGTTTGGTTTTACTATCAATGCGCAAGAAATATTTACCCGAAAAGATTCTCTTCATGGTAGTTTACGATTCGAAAGAACTTGCTTCGATGTGTTGCGCTACGACTTGAATATTAAAATCAATCCACATGAAAAGTCGATAGTTGGTTTCAACGATATTACGTTTAAAATTACTGAAAACACGACCAAAATCCAACTAGACTTATTCGATAACATGACAATTGACAGCATTGTTTTCGATGCGAAAAAGTTAACTTACAAAAGAGAATTCAATGCCGTTTTCATTGATTTTCAAAAACCATTAATCAAGGATTCTGAGCAAAAACTGCGCTTTTATTATTCCGGAAATCCACTAATTGCGAAGCATGCCCCATGGGATGGCGGATTTGTTTTCGATAAAGATTCGAGCGGAAAAGATTGGATTGGTATTGCAGTGCAAGGAACTGGTGCGAGTTTGTGGTTTCCTTGCAAAGATTCTCAAACTGACGAACCGGACAATGGAGCTTCCATAAAAGTTGCTGTTCCGAATGGTTTGATGAACGTTTCCAACGGTCGATTTATCGGTCAAGAAGATATGAAAAATGGGGATACACGTTGGGATTGGGAAGTCAAAAATCCGATCAACAGTTATGATATTACAATCAACATTGGCGACTATATTCACTTTGGTGAAAACTACAAAGGCCTCGATTTAGATTACTATGTATTGCGTGAAAACGAAGCCAAAGCACACACACAATTCGAACAAGTAAAACCCATGATGGATTGCTTTCAAAGCAAATTCGGCACTTACCCTTTTGCAGAAGACGGATACAAATTAGTGGAAACGCATTATTTAGGTATGGAGCACCAAAGCGCTGTGGCTTACGGAAATAAATATCAAAATGGTTATTTAGGAAGCGATTTGTCGGGAACCGGAATCGGGCTGTTATTCGACTTTATCATTATTCACGAAAGTGGTCACGAATGGTTCGGCAACAGCATCACATCGAAAGATATTGCCGACATGTGGATTCACGAAGGTTTTACTTGTTATACCGAAAGTGTTTTTCTGGAATGTCAGTATGGCTATGAAAAAGCGCAACAATACATCAATGGTTTAAAGAGAAACATTCAAAGTGACAAACCTATTATTGGTCAGTATGGTGTTGGGAATGAAGGCTCAGGCGATATGTATTATAAAGGTGCATTGATGCTCAATACGATCCGACACATCATCAATAACGATGAGCGATGGTGGAAAATAGTATTGAAGTATTCCGAAACGTTCCGACACAAAATCATCGACACACCAACAGTGATTGCTTTCTTTAATCAAGAAACCGGGCTCAATCTTACGCCTATTTTTAATCAATATTTGAAACACAAAGAACTTCCCAATTTGATTGTAAATCTTGACAAAAAAAATCGATTGTCACTGAAATGGAGCACAGACGAACCCAATTTTGAAATGCCTGTTGAAGTCATCATTAATGGGAAAAACAAAAGAATTCAAGTCACCAACCAATCGATTAAAATCAAAGAGAAAATCAAGCATGGCTTTGGTGGCAAAAACTTCAATACCAACAAATTTTTATACCAATTTGCAATTCGGCCTTAATACTTTTGTGAATTAAATTGTTTAAATGTTTTGCTAAAACAGAAACGTATTTCGCTAATAAATAGTAACTTAGTCTTCAATTCTAAACTTATTTATTATGGATACTTCGGTAAAAGGTTTGAACAAATGGGCCAATGCCCACACCAATTATGGATTGGACGCGCTTCGCATCGTTTTGGGTGTTTTCTTAATCTACAAAGGCGCAACATTCATTACACACAGTAGGACGTTTGAAGATCTCATTGCACCCATCAGTAATTTTATGGGCGGCATGCTAACTTTTCACTACATCGCTGCAGCTCACATTATGGGTGGCATTATGATTGTTTTCGGATTGCTTACGCGTTGGGCAATTATAGCGCAACTTCCTATTTTGCTTGGTGCGGTTTTGATTAATTTCATGGGAGAAATGAATCCCAACAACCTCATTCTAGCCACTGCTATATTTGGAATTAGCGTCTTCTTCGTATTCTATGGCGGCGGAAAACATTCAGCAGATTATTATTTTAAAATGGAAAAATAAAATATAAAAAGCGCACTAAATTTATGATAGTGCGCTTTTTTTTATGCATTTTAAATCAAAATCTATTTGTATTTAATATTGATACTAACAATATCAGAAACCATATTCGTCGTTTTGGTATAATGTCCATATCGCATTTCTAAAGTGTGAAAATGTTTGATACCAAGCACCCCTTTGAGTGGCGTAAACTTCATACCCATTCCTAAAAAACTACTGTTAAATTGCGATAAATCATAGTTGCTGGTGTAAAATTCTTCCGCAGCAGTATGCTCTTTATACCCTTTAAAATATTTGATGTCACTTTGCGTATAATATCTGTAAAACGGGCTCAAAGAGAAAAACGGTGACAATTTTACCGGAACTTCAAGGTTGGCGGTATGCGAAGTGAGTTTCCAATCGTCGGTGTAATAACGATAATAAGCCCGGATAATCACATTATCACCAAGGAAATAACTCGTGCGAACCGCCAACGGAATTTTGAGTCGTGTGTCAGGCAGATTCTCTTGATGCACAGTTCCATCATTAAAATAAACCCTATGAAACGGTAAACTCAAATATCCTTGTTGCGTAATGACATCGGCCAAAAACATAATCTGAAAATTCTGATTCACGATTTGAGAATAACTCAACGATGCGGCAAACGTGTTTCGGTTTTCAGTTCCGTAACCTTCTCCCGGATTACGCAATTCAACCGGTTTTATGATTTTAACTTGATCGAGAAACGCTTGAAATTTCGCAGTGAATTCACCATTTCTATCTTTCGTTTTTTTAGAATAACTCGTATTGGCTCCGAACGATTGGTAATCAAATTCTGTTGACGAAGACAATCCGACACCCAAAGTATTGCCTTTGGCTTCGTTCTCAATCGTATAACTGAGTGAAGGATAAAAGCGAACATCTTCTGATGACGCTGAAGAGTTGGCTTGCATATCGATTCTATCAGAAGAAGCGGAAGTATAACGATCTATACCCACTTCAACATCTAAAGTTTGCTTTTTTCCTGATTTACTGTATTTGATTAATTTGACATCAATAGTATTTGAAATATCTGTCAATTTTTCTGTACCAATACCACCAGTCACTGCTGATTTATCGCCATCTTGCTTGTAATAACTCGACACCAAATTGATTTCATCGAGTTTCAATTTTCGACTTTTATATCCGGTAGAATCTGTAGGTGTTGATTGTGAATAAGCTTGAAACAACCCAAGCAAAGCCAATCCTGTAATCAATATTCTTTTCATTTTTAGTCTTTGATTTGGGGATTAATTACAACCACAACCGCCACCTACTTTTCCAGCATTGGCTCCTGACGCACCTTCACGATAGGCTTGAAAACTCAATTCTGTTTTTTCGATTTTTCTGTTCGAAAGCACCATTTCAGAATCGTTTACTTTTCCTTTTTGGTATTCTTTGACGGGCTTGCACGATACTGATAAGATCACAATACCTATGAGCAGCATTAATTTGGTGTTACGTTTTTTCATTGTAGGTGAATGTTTTTAGAAGTGTACATTTTATTATTGTCATCAATGATGATGCAGTGTAAATCTTGTATTTGATTGATGAGGAAAAGTCCGGCTTGAATACCCATTACAGCAATTGGCGTAGCCATGGCATCGGCAAATTCGGCATTATTGCTAATTACGGTAACGCTTTTAATTCCTGAAATCGGCAATCCTGTTTTAGGATCAATCGTATGCGAATATTTTTTTCCATCAATGAGAATGTACTTTTCATAATTGCCAGACGTCGCTACCGCTTTGTTTGAAATTTCGATGTATGAAAAAGCCGCTTGTGGCTTGTCAGGATCTGCAATACCAATAGTCCAAGGCTTTTCAGTAGGTTGATATCCCCAAGTTGTCAAATCTCCACTGGCGTTGATGATACCGCTTTTAGCACCGTTTTTCATCAATAACTTTTTGGCCATTTCTGCAGCATAACCTTTTCCAATTCCACCAAAACCAATGCGCATGCCTTTTTGTTTTAGAAAAACTGTACAATTAGAATTGTCGAGAATGATGTTTTTATAATTGATCAAGTGCACCATTTTTTTGGCTTCATCAAGACTTGGGAGTTGGGTCATGGTTTTATCAAAATTCCACAAACTTTTGTCAATGCTGCCATAAGTAATGTCGAAGGCGCCTTGTGTGATTTTTGAAATGGCAATGCTTCTTTCAATCAAATCGAAAACTTCCTGATCTACGATTACCGGTTGTATTCCTGCATTGTCATTGATCAAATTGGTTTGACTGTCGCTTTTGAATGTCGTCAACAGTTGCTCAATTCTTTTAATTTCTTCTATGGCAGTTTGAATGTGTTGATTGGCAGCAGATTCCTCTTCATCCACAACACTAATCGTGAAATTGTTGCCCATCAATTTTAAAGACTTAGAATACACCTGCATACAAGCAATACTATTTGTTGGCATCACAAATGGTTTTGATTTCATCAGTCCAGGCATCAACGGAAACTTCAGGTTTTCCAATCCAAGTTTTTAATACTTTTCCATCGGCATTGAGTAATAATGTGAATGGAAAATTACCTTGTTTGTTGTATTGCTCAGCCAAAGCTTCATTTCTTTTAATCAATTCCGCGCTGCCTTGATTTTTCTTCTTTCTCGGGAAATCGGCATTCACCAAAACCAAACGATCATTCGCTAATGCTGTAAATGTTTCGCTTTCGAGATAGTCTTTTCTGAGCAGAATGCATGGTCCACACCAATCCGAACCCGAAAAGTTCAGTAGAATGAGTTGGTGTTTTTCTTTGGCCGTTTTCTTGGCATTCTCAAAATTGGGTTCCCATTGAATAGGGAGCAGAAACAGTAACGAAAGCAGTAAGAGTTTCATAAATAATTGAATTTTATTAATTAAACAAGGAACGATTTATATTGGTTTTTATTACCTTTTTAAGAGTGACTTGTTTTAAAATAAATTCAAAAAACAATAACACTACATAACCATTTTCAATGTTTCTTTTCTGATAATCTTGCCATTGTCGGTTTCTTTAAATTTAGGAACAAACAAAATCTCTTTCGGCTTTTCATATTTATCGAGAACATCAAAAATGCTTGGGTCGATGGTTTGCTTTTCACCTTCTACAATCAACACCAATTTTTCGCCTAATTTTTCATCGGGTTTTCCGGCAACAAAAAATCGTGGTTCCATTTTGCTGATAAGCTTTTCTTCAATTTGTTCGGGAATCAATTTGATGCCACCGCTATTCACGACATTATCGTATCGACCTAAAAACACAAATTGATTTTCATTGACCAATTCAACAATATCATTAGTCACAATGACTTCATCTGAAATTCTCGGTGCATGAATCACCAAGCAGTTATGATCATCGTAAGATATTGTTACATTAGGTAACACGGTAAACGCCTTTTCCCCTACTTTTTTTGCAGCAATATGTGTAATGGTTTCTGTCATGCCATATGTTTCGTAAACAATCGTAGGCAATTTCGACAACTGTTTTTCGAGTGTATTATTAACTTTTACGCCGCCAATAATCATTTTTTTAACAAGCTTCAATTCTTTTAATGAATGTTGCGCTTGCAACGGAACCATCGCTACAAAATCGTATTCCGTATCGTTGTTGTATAAAGGTGTTGAATTGGGTTCAACCAAATCCATATCCAATCCTAAAATAAAACCTCGTACGAACATCATTTTACCGGCGATATATTTCACGGGTAAACATTGCAATACTTTGTTTCCGGGGTACAAATCGAAAAAATCGCCAGTTGCTAAAGCCGAATTCACCATGGCTTGTTTATCAACACGAATGACTTTCGATTTTCCTGTCGTTCCCGATGTATTCATTTCGATGTAAGATTTGTCATCAAACCAATCCAAGATGAAATTGCCTACCGGCTTTTCAAAATCTTCGCCTTCTTTGATAAAACTATAGGCAACACGGCACAAGTCTTCACGATTGAGATGAAATCCATCCAATTTAAAACTGTTATGTACGTTGTGATAAGTCAATTCATTCATGATTTCCTATTGTTTCTAAAGTTATTTTTCCTGTTAATTTTCCTTTCCAATCGAGCCAATGGTATTTTTTACTAAAGATAAATAAAAGTATAGGATATATAATCACGACAGGCAAGATTGTATCAATAAACACTGACGGTTCCGAAATGTCTTTTAAAACAGAATTCGTTTGAAACACCGACCAATCAGTGGTGACCAACAACGCGCCGATAAGGTTGTTCGAAGCGTGAAATCCGAGCGATAATTCCATGCCTTCATCCATGAGTGTGATGATGCCGAGAAACAATCCGGTTCCGATGTAATACACCAAAATAACATAACCGATTTTATCCACTTCCGGATTTAAAATATGCATGGTTCCAAAAATAATCGAAGTCATCGCCAACGGAAACCATTTCGTCATGCCTAAGTTCCCAAAACCTTGCATCAAATAACCGCGAAAGACCAATTCTTCGCAAGTGGTTTGTATCGGAATCATAACGGTTGCGATGATTAATAAACATAAAAACGGCAGTGGTTTGAAATTGACAACAAAGTCATTCGGGTTTAAATAATAATCCACAACCGTAGCAAATACTGTCAATACCGCCCAGATCATAAACGAAAATCCAATTCTATTCCAATCGATTTTACGTCTGGTGGTGATGATTTCTTGCATCGATTGTTGGTGTATAAAACGCAGCACAAAGTAAATTCCGGCAATCGCGAATACAAAAGAAACCATGATTAAAAAAAGCGTTACATTCGAGTCGAATATCGTCATCACTTCATTCTGATCAGTAGGAAAAGTTCTTCCTTCAAAAAAAGTTTTAACTTTAATAGCTACTACCAATGGAACTTGCCCAATCATTGAAGCGATAATAATCAACAATGATCCGACCAAATATTTCCAAAATTTATTTTCCTTGCGAATGCCTTGTTCTATAAACACGTGAATGATTTTCGACTAATTTAGTGTATTTTTTCAGAATTAATTCAATTCCTTTGCTAAAAAATAGTACACTTATGATTACGATTTATCACAATGGGCGATGCACAAAATCGAGAGAATGCATGGCTTTTTTAGAAGATTCGAACCACAAATTTCACATCGTCAAATATTTAGATAACCCACCGACTTTTGATGAACTCACCGAAATCATCCGCAAGTTAAACATCAAACCCATTGAACTCGTACGCCAAAAAGAACCGATTTGGGTGGCACTATTCAAAAACAAAAAGCTGACGGATCAAAAAATTATTCAAGCCATGATTGATCATCCCATATTAATCGAAAGGCCGATTGTAGTGAATGGCGACAAAGCCGTGATCGCAAGACCTTTCGAAAAAGTTAATGCTATCATTTAACAAACCTTTGTGAAAGGTACTTTAAACCAAAACTTATTTTTGTCTTCTATAAGTACAAACTTATTTTGCTATGACCAATCTAAAATTCGCACTTTTCCTATTTTTACTGCCCATCATAATCTACGCCCAAAACAGACCTGATATCAAAAAAATAAAAATCACTGGTGTCATCATTGAAAAAGTAAGCAAACAACCATTAGAATACGCTACCATAACCTTCATCAATACCAAAAATCCTAAACTCATCGGAGGCGGAATTACCAATGCCAAAGGCGAATTTGATGTGTCGCTCATACCCGGAAATTATACCGCCAAAGCGGAATTTATCTCATTCAAAGCTTTAGAAATTGCTGCAAAGGATTATCAGGAAAGCAGTTCACTCGGCACCATTGCTTTAGATGAAGATGCCACGCAATTAAAAACCGTCGAAATTCGTGCACAAACCACGAGTATCGAAATCAAACTCGATAAAAAAGTGTATAATGTTGGCCAAGATTTAATGGTCAAAGGCGGAACAGTAAGCGATGTGCTTGATAACATTCCGTCTGTAACCGTCGATGTTGATGGCGCGGTAAGTCTTCGCGGCAACAGCAATGTTAGAATTCTCATCGATGGAAAACCATCAAACGCTGTGAATATTTCCGATGCATTGCGACAAATTCCGGCCGATGCGATTGATAAAGTAGAAGTCATCACCAATCCATCCGCACGATACGATGCTGAAGGTGGTGGTGGTATTTTGAATATTATTCTCAAACGAGGCAAAAACCAAGGTGTCAATGGCAGTGTAATTGTTTCTGCGGGTTCGCCTGAAAACACCGGAATTTCCGGAAACTTTAATAGTAAAAATACTGGCTCCAATTTCTTCACCGCTTTGGGTTACAGTAAAAGTAACGGCCCCGGAAATACCAAAATCAATCAGGAAAATTATGACGATACGGGAAATTTTGTTTCCTATATCGAAGAACGTAGAAAAAACAAACGATCAAGAGAAGGTTTCAATGGCAGTTTTGGAATGGAATTGTATCTAGACAAGACTTCATCCTGGACGAACACACTGTCACTTCGAAAAAACAAAGGCGGAAATCCCGAAGATGTGATTTACTCGATTTACTCCGCCAATCCATTCGAACTACGCGAACGCTACAACGATCTTTACCGTTCGAGTCAGGATGTAGAATACACCACAAATTTCATCAAGAAATTCAAAAAAGATGGTCACAAATTCACCATTGATGGCGCGTTTTCTGTGGATACCGATTTAGAAAATTCTAACATTTACGGAAATGCTATCTTGCCTACACCTGCTTTTATTTCGTCAGAACGAACGACCAATAAGCAAAAGCAAAGTCGAAATCTGGTACAATCTGATTATGTATTACCATTCGGAAAAAACAGCCAATTTGAAATGGGCATTAAAGGAAATTATTTAACCTTACTCTCTGACTATAAAGTAGAAGAAGATGTTTTAGGAAATGATAACTTCACCATCAATCCGAATTTTACAAACACGCTAGAATACAAAGAAAACATCAATGCGGCTTACATTCAATTGGGTACAAAAATTAAAAAATTCTCTATTTTGTCGGGCTTGCGATTTGAAGATTCGAACATCAAAATCAACCAACTTGCCACGCAAGATTTCAACAACAAACACTACAACAACTTTTTTCCAAGCGCTTTCTTGACATACGAAATCAACGGAAGCACGAACATTTCGCTCAATTACAGCAAACGCATCAACCGACCGCGCGACCGTTTCATCAATCCGTTTTCATCCTATTCGAGCAACGTCAATTTATTTGTCGGAAATCCCGATTTAGATCCGGCTTTGAGCGATGCTTATGATTTAGGATTTTTGAAAAAATGGAGCAAAGTCACGTTAAGTACTTCTTTTTACATCAACAATACTAAAGATTCTTTCCAAGTGATCCGCAAAGAACGCGGCGATAAAATCAATGGTATTCCCGTGATTGTCAACACACCATTCAATTTGTCCACCGACAACAAACTTGGATTTGAATTCACGCTCAATTTCACACCTTACAAATGGTGGAAACTCAACGGCAATTTCAATTACTTCAGCAACAAAACCGACGGAAGTTATGCTTATATCAAAACCGATAACACCGCACAAACCATCGATCTTTATAATACTTCATCCACATGGTTCACGCGTTTGACCTCTAAAATCACATTGCCTTATAAAGTCGATTTTCAAGTTAACGGAACCTACAACGCTGCACAAAAAATTGCACAAGGCACCAACAAAGCCAATGCTAGTATGAACTTAGCCATGAGCAAAGACGTATTGAAAGACAAAGGAACGATTGCGTTTAATATCAATGATGTTTTCAATTCGCGAAAAAGAATCAATGATTTAAGCACCGCAAACGTCAATTCATACAGCGAAATGCAATGGCGCGAGCGACAAATCACAGTATCATTCACGTATCGATTCAACAAACAGAAAAACGAGCGTGAAAAACAACCGAAAAAAGAGGGTGATAATGGTGGCGATGACTACTAGAAATAAAAAAAGGAACTCAATTGAGTTCCTTTTTTATTCTAAAATCTAAAACTAATTAGATTCCGCTTTTTTCGCTTTTCTCTCTTTATACATTTCCCAAAGCGCGCCTCCAACCCAATACTGGACGAAAGCCACCAAGAAAAACATCAACCAGAACCCTATAGTTAGTACGGTCAAGAAAAGTAAAAAGCCTAAATACTGTGAAAATTCAAACATGTTTTCCGGAATTTTTTTGAATTATGAGCAAATGTAAGTGTATTATTTTTTCTTACCAATTAATTCCAAATCAATTTTTATAAAATAGTATTTATGCGTAATTTTGGGCAGGATTTTGAGGATTTATCCTGAATTTATTTCAGGAGCTGTTTCCCGCTATCATTCCAATCTTGTCATTGCGAACGAAGTGAAGCAATCTGTTTGTCGCATACGGCGCAATGCCAAGGATTTTCCCTTCAAACGAAGTTCACTGAACTCCTATGAAAAATATAAACCAGTGAAGTAATCGGGGCTAGGGTTTTCTGGTAAACCGAAGACCGCGTTAGGGATTGAGGCTTTGTTTGAGCTCTTTTTGTGCTGGCGTTCAGCACAAAAAAGCGAGTGCCGAAAGCCCGACCCGCAGGGGAACGCCCAAACATACAACTTACAACATACAACAAATAAATAACAACAATGGAATACAGAATTGAAAAAGACACCATGGGCGAAGTAAAAGTCCCAGCCGATAAATATTGGGGTGCGCAAACCGAACGCTCTAGAAACAACTTCAAAATCGGGCCATCGGCTTCTATGCCTAAAGAAATTATTGAAGGTTTTGCGTATCTTAAAAAAGCAGCGGCCTATGCCAATTGCGACTTAGGCGTATTAACTACCGAAAAACGCGACGCGATTGCAGCCGTTTGTGATGAAATCTTAGCCGGAAAACTCGACGACCAATTTCCTTTAGTAATCTGGCAAACCGGCTCGGGAACACAAAGCAACATGAACGTCAATGAAGTGATTGCCAATCGTGCTCAAGTGCTTGCTGGTTTCAAAATCGGTGAAGGCGAACCTGTCGTAAAAGCCAATGATGACGCAAACAAATCGCAATCGTCTAACGATACGTTTCCAACCGGAATGCACATTGCAGCCTACAAAGCCGCAGTCGAAATCACGATTCCGGGTGTAGAAAAACTACGCGATACACTGCAAGCCAAAGCCACAGAATTCAACACTGTTGTAAAAATCGGACGCACCCACTTGATGGACGCTACACCGTTGACACTTGGACAAGAAATTTCTGGTTACGTAGCGCAATTAAACTACGGCATCAAAGCATTAAAAAATACTTTATCGCATTTATCAGAATTAGCATTGGGCGGAACCGCAGTCGGAACAGGATTGAACACACCCGACGGCTATGATGTGAAAGTGGCGGAATACATCGCCAAATTTACAAACCATCCATTCGTAACTGCTCCCAACAAATTTGAGGCTTTGGCTTCACACGACGCAATTGTGGAAAGTCACGGTGCTTTAAAACAATTGGCAGTTTCACTAAATAAAATAGCCAACGATATCAGAATGTTAGCTTCAGGACCACGTTCTGGAATTGGCGAAATCATCATTCCTGAAAACGAACCGGGTTCCTCGATCATGCCCGGAAAAGTAAATCCAACCCAATGTGAAGCGTTGACGATGGTTTGCGCGCAAGTGATTGGTAATGATGTTGCAATTGCTGTCGGCGGTATGCAAGGCCACTATGAACTCAACGTTTTCAAACCCGTCATGGCAGCCAACTTCCTGCAATCTGCGAGATTGATTGGCGATGCGTGTATTTCTTTTGAAGAGCATTGCGCGAGCGGTATCGAACCCAACTACAAACGCATTAAAGAATTGGTTGATAATTCATTGATGTTGGTCACTGCATTAAACACCAAAATCGGTTATTACAAATCAGCTGAAATTGCACAAACTGCGCACAAAAACGGAACAACTTTAAAAGAAGAAGCAGTTCGTTTGGGTTATGTTACCAGTGAAGATTTTGATGCTTGGGTGAAACCGGAGGAAATGGTCGGAAGCTTGAAATAATTAATAATGAGAACCGGTATTGACATTGCCGGTTTTTGTTTTTTATATGGAATCGGAAAGTTAGATATGTTTTATATGCTTTAATCAACTTCTGTTTTCTCTAACCGATCAATGTTTTTTGAAGGTTTATCAATGGGTAATGTAAAATAAAAAGAAGATCCTTTGCCTACTTCACTTTCAACCCAAATTCGACCACCGTTTTTTTCTAAAAAGCCTTTGACTAATAATAGTCCAATACCAGCCCCTTTGTTTTCTTCTACTGCTTTGGAAAGCGATTTTACTTGAGGCGTAAAAAGTTTGTCTTGTATTTCTTTAGACATTCCAATACCTGTATCTTTTATTACTACAATCATCATATCGGTGCTTTTTTTGGCTGATAACGTAATTTCTCCTCCGCTATGTGAATGTTTTATAGCATTAGAAACTATGTTTTGAAGAATAGAAAGCAACATTTTTTCATCGGCAAACACATTGCAATTTTCTTCTATATCATGATGAAGATTTATAGTATTGATGGCTGCTGTTTCTTTTAATGATTGAAAAACTTTTTCAACAGAATGAATGAGTTCAATTTTAGCGGGAACAAATGCATCGGCTGCATACTTGATTCTTGCCCATTCAACAAGATAATCCAACATATTCAATTCGTTTATTGTTGCCTTGTGAAATTCGTTCAGCAAATCTTTTGCTAAAGCAGGAGCAATGGTGTCAAAATTTAATTTGAGATATTCAGCTGCTTGAATAATACCCGCAAGTGGACTTCGCAAATCGTGAGATAAAATAGCCAGTACATTTTCTTTATGCAAGTTAAGTTCCTCTAACTCTTTTGAATACTTTTTTATTGCGTCTTCTGAAATCTTTCGAGATGTGATATCGCGTAATATTTTTACATAACCTATTACTTCACCATCGATACTTTTTAATGGAAAAACCAAACCATCTGCATAAAAAATTTTTCCGTCTTTACAAGCATGCCATCTTACATCTACTGACCTTCCCATTTTTAAAGCTAGGTCTATTTCTTGTTTAGGAACACCTGCTATTTTATCTTCTTTTGTAAAAATAACCTCGAATGGTTTGCCTATAATTTCATCGGTTTCATATTGAAATATTTTTGTAGCACCTGAATTCCAACTATTGATATTCAATTCTTTATCGACCGTAAAAATGGAATAGTCTTGTAGACTATCTATAATTTGGCTGTAAAATTCAGCAGTAGGTACATATTGCTCTTTAAGAACTTTAGTGGTTTTTTGCACAGTGTTAATTTTGATTTTGCTAAAGGTTAGATAAGTTTTGTATGCAAAACAGATTGAGCAAAGGTGCGTGTTTAATTTTTAGATGTGTTACATTATTTTTTTAATTTGTTGCATTATTATGGTAAATAACCCTGCTTCTAAAAATTAATCAATCAGATATACATAGTGCGTAATTAAC
This sequence comes from Flavobacterium sp., assembly GCF_031411595.1. GTDB lineage: Bacteria > Bacteroidota > Bacteroidia > Flavobacteriales > Flavobacteriaceae > Flavobacterium. The sequence goes on from NZ_JANOBI010000026.1 coordinate 48,293, forward strand.
TGATTTACATGTTTTTAAAATACAATTTTAATCAAAATTTGCTTTATTTCAAAAAACAAACCTTCCAATACTGAAAGGTTTGTTGCTTTAAATTTTATACTGAATTACATGTTTCTGCGATACTGACCGCCAACTTCAAATAGCGCACTCGTGATTTGCCCTAACGAACACACTTTAGTTGCTTCCATCAAACGCTCAAAAATATTTTGATTCTTAATGGCAGCTTCTTGAATGATGTTGAGTTGTTCTTCCACTTGATGCTGATTGGTTTGGTGCAATTCGTTGAGCATTTCAATCTGATATTGCTTTTCTTCTTCAGTCGCACGAATGACTTCCGCCGGAATTACCGTTGGTGATCCTTTTGAACTCAAGAATGTATTCACACCAATAATTGGAAATTCTCCTGTGTGTTTCAACGTTTCATAATACAAACTTTCTTCTTGAATTTTCGAACGTTGGTACATCGTTTCCATCGCGCCCAATACTCCACCTCTTTCAGTAATGCGATCGAATTCCTGCAACACGGCATCTTCAACCAAATCAGTTAATTCTTCTATAATAAAGGAACCTTGAATCGGATTCTCATTTTTCGCCAATCCCAATTCTTTATTGATAATGAGTTGAATGGCCATCGCACGACGCACGGATTCTTCGGTTGGTGTTGTAATTGCTTCATCGTAGGCGTTGGTATGTAAGGAATTACAGTTGTCATAAATCGCATATAAAGCCTGCAATGTCGTACGAATATCATTAAAATCGATTTCCTGAGCATGCAGCGAACGTCCTGAAGTTTGAATGTGGTATTTGAGCATTTGTGCTCTTTCGTTGGCACCGTATTTATTCTTCAACGCTTTTGCCCAGATTTTACGAGCAACTCTACCAATCACAGCATATTCAGGATCAATACCATTCGAGAAAAAGAATGATAAGTTGGGCCCGAAGTCGTTGATGTTCATGCCTCGACTTAAGTAATATTCCACATACGTGAATCCGTTCGATAACGTAAATGCCAATTGTGTAATTGGGTTCGCTCCTGCTTCGGCAATGTGATAACCTGAAATCGAAACCGAATAAAAATTACGAACATTTTTTTCGATGAAATATTCTTGAACGTCGCCCATCAACCTTAACGCAAATTCTGTGGAGAAAATACAAGTGTTTTGTGCTTGGTCTTCTTTCAAAATATCAGCTTGCACCGTGCCTCGAACTTGAGAAAGTGTTTTGGCTTTGATGTCATTGTAAACTGCAGCCGGTAAAACCAAATCGCCTGTAACGCCCAGCAACATCAATCCCAATCCGTTGTTTCCTTCGGGTAAATCGCCTTGGTATTTCGGACGAGCCGTGCCTTTCTTTTTATAGATTTCGTTGATTTTTTCTTCCACTTCCATTTCCAAATTATTGGCTTTGATGTAATGCTCGCATTGTTGGTCAATCGCAGCATTCATAAAAAAACCTAATAACATTGGCGCCGGACCATTAATCGTCATACTGACTGAAGTCATGGCATGTACCAAATCGAAACCCGAATATAATTTTTTAGCATCGTCAAGACAGCAAATCGAAACACCGGCATTACCGATTTTTCCATAAATATCAGGACGAATGTGTGGATCGTTTCCGTATAAAGTCACGCTATCAAAAGCGGTTGAAAGTCTTTTTGCCGGCAAACCTGCACTTACATAATGGAAACGCTTGTTGGTTCGTTCCGGGCCGCCTTCTCCTGCAAACATTCTTGACGGATCTTCACCTTCGCGTTTGAATGGGTACAATCCTGAAGTAAAAGGAAATTCACCCGGCACATTTTCCTGCAAACACCAACGCAAAATATCGCCCCAAGCTTGGTACTTAGGCAAGGCGACTTTTGGAATTTGAGAATGCGAAAGCGATTCGGTGTGCGTCGCAATTTTGATTTCCTTGTCACGAACTTTAAACGAATAAATCGGGTTTTTATACTTATTGACTTTCTCGTCCCAAGTTAAAAGAATTTCCCAATTGTACGGATCTAAATCCATTTTGACGCGGTCGAATTCTTTGGTTAATAATGAAAGAAAATCTTTGTTTTGTTCGTTTATAATTAAGGATTCTTCTACGATTCCGGCTTTGTTGAAAGAAGGTAATTTTCTCGAAACCGTTTCTATTGTTTTGAAGATTCCGTATAATTTCTGTGCAACTTGTTCTTGGCTTAAAGCTATTTCGTCGTATTTGCGATTGTTCTCGGCAATTTCAGAAAGATAACGTGTGCGGTGCGGAGGAATCACAAAGATTTTCTCGCTCATTTCACGTGTAATCTGAAAAGTGGATTGCAAATCAGATTGTGTTTTCTCATGCACTTTATCCATGATGGCTTTGTAGAGCGTGTTCATTCCCGGGTCATTAAACTGGGAAGCGATGGTTCCGAAAACAGGTAAAGTATCTAAGTTGGCATCCCACAATTGGTGGTTGCGTTGGTATTGCTTTTTTACGTCGCGCAAGGCATCGAGCGAACCGCGTTTGTCGAATTTATTGATGGCAACCAAATCAGCGAAATCCAACATATCGATTTTTTCTAATTGGGTGGCGGCTCCAAATTCTGGTGTCATTACGTATAAGGAAACATCCGAATGATCCATGATTTCAGTGTCGGATTGCCCGATTCCTGAAGTTTCTAAAATAATGATGTCGTATTTTGCAGCTTTCAACACTTGAATCGCTTCTGCTACATATTTCGATAATGCTAAGTTGGATTGACGTGTTGCTAATGAACGCATGTAAACTCTAGGATTGTTGATCGCATTCATTCTGATTCTATCGCCTAATAAAGCGCCACCTGTTTTTCTTTTCGATGGATCGACAGAAATTAAACCAATCGTTTTTTCAGGGAAATCGATTAGGAAACGACGTACTAGTTCATCAACTAATGATGATTTTCCTGCGCCTCCGGTTCCGGTGATTCCGAGTACGGGTGTTTTGCAATCTTTATTTTTGGTGTGAATAATATCTAGTGTTTCTTTGGCCACTTCGGGAAAGTTTTCTGCGGAAGAAATGACGCGCGCGATTGCGGTTGGGTTTTTCTCTTCGAGGTGGTTGATTTCTCCATTGAGCACATCGCCGACAGCAAAATCAGAACGTTTTACCAAATCGTTGATCATGCCTTGCAAACCCATAGCGCGTCCGTCATCGGGAGAATAAATTCTGGTGATACCGTATTCGTGAAGTTCAGCAATTTCGGAAGGCAGAATTACACCGCCACCGCCACCAAATATTTTGATATGCCCTGCTCCTTTTTCTTGCAGCAAATCGTACATGTATTTGAAATATTCGTTGTGCCCGCCTTGGTATGAGGTCATGGCAATGGCATTCGCATCTTCTTGAATCGCGGTATTGACTACTTCTTCCACGCTGCGGTCGTGACCGAGATGAATGACTTCAACACCGGTCGATTGGATGATACGGCGCATGATGTTGATCGCTGCATCGTGGCCATCGAAAAGAGAAGCGGCAGTTACGATTCGGACTTTATGTGTTGGGATATACGGTTGGGCTTGTTCCATGTTTAAAAGATTCGCTTTTTAGAGCGTGCAATTTACAGAATTTTCAAAAAAATGCCTATTAAATAAGCTAAAACATAAAATTATAATCGATTGCCTTTTTTGGAAGAAATTGATTTTAGATTTGGGTGTTGTGAGAACCGAGAAACCCTAGCCCCGATTACTTCACTGGTTTATATTTTTCATAGGAGTTCAGTGAACTTCGTTTGAAGGGAAAATCCTTGGCATTGCGCCGTATACGACACACAGATTGCTTCACTTCGATCGCAATGACAAGATTGGAATGATAGCGGGAAACAGCTCCTAAAAAAATCCCAAACTTCATTTAAAATTCATATATCATGAGTATCTTTGCGCCATCAAAAACAGATTATGAACATACAACATATCCCACAAATTAAGCATACAGACAGCGGCAATTTTTTTCTATTGGCTGGGCCGTGTGCGATTGAAGGTGAAGAAATGGCGATGCGTATTGCTGAGAAATTGGTCGGCATTACCGATAAGCTAGAAATTCCATACGTTTTTAAAGGTTCGTTTAAGAAAGCCAATCGTTCTCGTATTGACAGTTTTTCGGGCATTGGCGATGAGAAAGCGTTGAAGATTTTGCGTAAGGTTTCAGAGACTTTCCACATTCCGACCGTTACGGATATTCACACGAATGAAGATGCGGAAATGGCGGCGCAATATGTAGATGTGTTGCAAATCCCAGCATTCCTAGTACGTCAGACTGATTTGGTCGTTGCGGCTGCGAATACAGGCAAAGTCGTGAATTTGAAAAAAGGGCAATTTATGAGTCCCGAAAGCATGAAACACGCCGTGCAGAAAGTATTGGATTGTCATAATGAAAATGTGATGGTGACCGATCGAGGTTCGATGTTTGGCTATCAGGATATGATTGTTGATTTCCGTGGGATTCCTACCATGCAACACTATGCTACTACGGTTTTGGATGTGACGCATTCGTTGCAGCAACCCAATCAAATGGTTGGCGTTACCGGCGGAAGGCCTGATATGATTGAAACTATTGCCAAAGCGGGAATAGCCGTTGGTGTTGATGGGATTTTTATTGAAACTCATTTTGATCCTGCTCATGCCAAAAGCGACGGTGCGAATATGTTGCATTTGGATCTTTTTGAAGGTTTGATGACGCGGTTGGTGGCGATTCGCAAAACGATTAATTCATTTTAATTTTTGGGCGCTTTGAAAAAAAATTTACTATTAGTTCTTTTATTCCTTTCTGCTAAAAGCATGGCACAGGAAACGATTAAAGTTCAAGATAAATATACTGCACACAACAAAGGGAAATACTTTGTTTCTTGGGGTGGCAATCGCGACAGTTATACCAAATCGAATATCAATTTTCGAGGTGATGATTATGACTTTACGATTTATGATGTGACCGCGCATGATAAACCAAAAGGTTGGCATGTTGATTATGTGAATCCGGGAAGGATGACGATTCCGCAGACGAATTTCAGAGCCGGTTATTTCATCGACGACCATTACAGTATTTCTGTTGGTTGGGATCATATGAAATATGTAATCTACCAATACAAAGCCGTTGACATTAATGGTTATTATCCGAATCCAGGAACTTATGATGAAACGTTGCCCAACAATCAGGTTTTATTGACAGAAAAATTTCTAACGTTTGAGCATACTGACGGTTTGAATTATGTGAATACGGAATTCTCAAGATTTGATGATGTTTCTAAATATATAGGAATCAACAATACCGATAAATTGCAAATTAATTTAACGGAAGGTGTTGGCGCCGGATTCTTGTTTCCAAAAACCAATACGAAATTATTAGGGAAAGATCGTCATGATGATTTTCACGTTTCGGGTTATGGTGTTTCTTTGAAAGCCGGTATTAATGTTACTTTCTTGAAGCATTTTTATGTTCAAGGTGAACTCAAAGGCGGTTACATCAACATGCCCGATATTCGCACTACTAAAGACCCGGCGGATCGTGCTTCACAGGAATTTTTCTTTTTCCAGAGAATTATTGCATTTGGCGGTATCTTCAAAATTTAAGTTTTTTTTAGCGTTCTGTAAGTTACCGATTTCAAATAGTTTGCTACTTTAGCTACTCAATCATAAACTTTAAAAAAATGAAAAAAGTAGTTTTAACCGTAATTGCTGTTTTAGGTTTTGCCTTAACAGGATTTGCACAAGAAGGCGTTAAGAAAGCCGTTAAGAAAACAGAAGCTGTTGCTAAAGATGCTAAAAAAGCAGACGCGAAAGTCAAAGAAACCAAAGTCGTTTTGAAAAAAGACGGAACTCCTGACAAACGATATAAAGAAGCTAAAGAAGTCGTTTTGAAAAAAGACGGAACTCCCGATAAAAGATATAAATAAGATTAAAAAAAAAGCCACTTCAATCGAGTGGCTTTTTCATGTCATACTATTACTGATCCATGAGGTATATAAAAGTGGCCATGGTAGCGGCTCCCAATTCGAGTTCTCTTTTATTGACCCCATCAAATTTGTCGGTGGCGGCGTGATGGTAGTCGAAATAGCGTTGTGAATCGGGGCGCAATCCAGCTTTTACTAAATGCGTTCCTGTGAGTGGTTCAATATCGGAACCCGTGTGCCCTTTTTCAAAAAGATGGATGAAGTATGGTTCAAATAATGGTTTCCAACTTAAGATTTTTTTGAAACTTTCATCATCTGATTCGATGTTAAAACCTCTTGGGGAAAATCCTCCTGAATCGCTTTCTAGTGCAAAAATGTGGTTTTCATTGTTGGTTTTTGAAAGTTCTTCGTATTTACTTCCGCCTCGACCGCCGTTTTCTTCATTCATAAACAACACTGCGCGAATCGTATTTTTGGGTTTGTAGTTGATGCTTTTGAATAAATGCAACACTTCCATACTTTGCACTACACCAGCTCCGTCGTCTTGTGAACCGTCGGCCAAATCCCACGAATCGAGATGACCGCCAACGACCATGATGTTTTCGGGATGTGCGCTGCCTTTGATTTCACCGATGACATTATATGACTTTACTTCTTCCAATTGCTCACAAGATTGTTTGAAATAGAAGGTCAATTTTGGATTTTCTTTGAGTTTTTTGCTTAATAATTCCGCACCGTTTGTACTGATAGCAGCAGTTGGAATGTATTGCGATTTTGGAATATCACCATAACCTTGATTACCTGTGTGCGGATAATCATCGAGGCGGAAATTCATCGAACGAACGATGGTTCCGACAGCACCAAATTTTGATGCTTCACGTGCGCCGGCATAGCGTTGATCTACTGCGTGACCGTAGGAAGTCATGGCTTCAATATTTCCTGTTTCGAATGGGCGATTGTAGAATACGATTTTACCTTTGATTTTTTCTAAACCCAATTCAGCCAATTCTTTAATCGAATGCACTTCGATAACTTCGGCAGTTAATCCGTTTTTTGGAGTGGCAACAGAGCTACCCAAAGCGCAAATCGGCACATTGATTTTTTCTTTATTGCTTTTGATGTATGCTGTTTCCTTTTCGCCGCGTACCCAATGTGGTACCATGAGTTCTTGAAGGTAAACGCGATCTAGACCTAAAGTTTCCAATTGTTCCTTCGTATACAAAACTGCTTTTTGAGCGTTCGCCGAACCCGAAAGCCTCGCTCCTATTTTGTTCGATAAATCATCGAGCCAACTGTAGCATTTTGAATTCGACAAAGCGGTGTCGTAGATTTCTTTGATGGTTTTTTCATCATTTTGAGAAAAGACAATGACTGTTTGCGATACAAATAGGGCAATTAAAAATTTTTTCATTGGGTTTTATGGTTTTGGATTCCTAGATTATTCGATTGTTAGATTAAAAGTTCTGTGTAAGATTGTCGCTTATTTTAAAATGGTCGAATCTAAAAATCTAACAGTCTAAAAATCTTCCATAAAAATAATCTACATTTTATTCATTTTGAAAAAAAGTGAGATTTTATTTTTTTATTCGAATGAAATTAATTTACTTTGTTTTTCAAAGTACTTTATATGGAGACAAAAGATTATTTAAAAGACATTCAGGAAATCAAAAACATGATGTCGCAATCGACACAATTTATTTCCCTTAGTGGACTTTCAGGAGTATTGGCCGGTTTTTACGCTTTGATTGGAGCAGCCATAGTCAACGAATTGATTGCAAACGATAATGCAGAATTCATTACATTAGAAAGTACAACCTTCAAACAAATCCTTCTTACTGCAGCCATCGTGCTACTTTTATCTTTAGGAACTGCCTATTTAATGACGGCACGAAAAGCAAAAAAAATCGGAGAAACGGTTTGGAATGCTTCGTCTAGAAGATTATTGGTCAATTTTTTCATTCCATTATTTACCGGTGGCATCTTCGCGATATTGTTATTGAAACAAGGCACTTACGGTTTGATCGCACCGATAACTTTAATTTTTTACGGATTGGCTTGTGTCAATGCGAGTAAATATACTTTGAGAGATGTCCGCTATTTGGGCATTACCGAAATCATTTTAGGATTGATAGCCGTTGCGTTTTCAGGTTATGGATTGTATTTTTGGATTTTAGGTTTTGGTGTATGTCACATTGTGTATGGTTCCGTAATGTATTTCAAATACGATAGAAAATAATATTTTGAAAGACATCATCAAAAATATCAACAAGGCTTTCGACCACAGAATACGTTTGGGTATGATGTCGGTTTTGATGGTCAATGAAAACGCCGACTTCAATACGCTGAAAGAACTTTTGGGCGTTACGGACGGTAATCTTGCGTCGCATATCAAGGCTTTGGAACTTGAAAGTTATATTAGTGTCGAGAAACAATTCATCGCTAAAAAACCCAATACCAAATACAGTATTACTGCATTGGGCAGGAAAGCATTCCAGGAACATATCGAAGCGTTGGAAAAATTAATCCAAAAAAGTTAGTCTATTTTTTTAATCAATTACTTTGAAATACAAAGTACTTTTAATTCAAAATTCATATTAATCTAAAATCAAAAACAACAATGGAAACACCAGAAAATCAAACACAATCAATTTTTCAAACAACAACAGCAAAAATGATTTTGGTCGGAGTACTCACACTCGCCTTACTGATTCCACTTGAATTCGTAAAAAATTTAATTTCAGAACGCTCACAACGTCAGGAAGAAGTCACTTCAGAAATCAATGACAAATGGGGACAAAGTGTGTATTTCTGCGGGCCCATTTTAAAAATACCTTACACCTATTTTGAAGAATCCGTTTCCATCAACGAGAAAACTAAAGAAAGTGTCAAAGAGAAAATAGCGCATACGAGTTATGCATATTTCTTTCCTGATACGTTGCAATCGACCGCCCATGTTACAACCAAAGTATTGAATCGCAACAACTACGAATCGGCGGTATTCAGTAACGCGATGAAATTCAACGGAACTTACATCGAGCCCGATTTCAGCAGTCGCGAAATTGCCGATGAAAACATCCAATGGGATAAAGCGACGATTCTGATTCAAACCACGAATTTGAAAAGCATCAAAAATGAAGTCAAAATCCGTTTTGGAAACAGTGATTTTACTTTCGAACCCGTGTATAGCAGCAATTCGAAAGACAGCACAGAATCGCTCGAAACGGGTTACATCGATTTGAAAAAACAATTGGCCAGCGGTGCGCATTTCAATTTCGACATTACCTACAACGGCAGCAAGCAAATCAAAATGGTTCCTATTGGAAAAACTACGCAAGTTCAAATGCAGTCGAATTGGGCTTCACCTAGTTTTACCGGAAATTTTCTACCCGATGATAAAACCAAAAAAATCACAGCGAATGGTTTCACTGCGAATTGGAAAATTCTGCACATCAATCGAGCATTTACACAACAGGTTTTTGATACATTACCGAATTTGAGTCAATATGCTTTTGGGGTTGATTTTGTAATTCCCGTAGATCAATACCAACAGAATGAACGCGCTTCGAAATATGGATTTTTAGTGATTGGATTGACGTTTTTGATTTTCTTTTTGATACAATCGATTAGCAAAATCAACATTCACATTTTTCAATATTCGATGATTGGATTGGCTTTGATTATGTTTTATACTTTGTTGATTTCGATTACCGAACACAGTAGTTTTACGATGGCGTATATAATTGCTGCGATTGCTGTCGTGATGATGATTGCTTTGTATTCGATTACGATATTGAAGAATAGAAAATTTCCTGCTTTTATTGGAGCGTCATTGTCGGTCTTATACAGTTTCATCTACATTATCATTCAACTTGAAAACTATGCTTTGATGGTGGGAAGCATTGGATTGTTTATGATTTTGGGTGCCGTGATGTATTTTTCGAGAACGATTGATTGGAGTAAATAATAAAAATCAATAATCAAATGTGGATACTTATCATACTACAACTTATAATCCTAATAATTCTCGTATTTCTGCTCATCGCTGGTCCAATATTGATGCTTGCAGGATTCTTTTGGCAAAATAAAAAACGCATACGGCTTGGATTCCGGTTTTTTATGGTTCCATTCGTTCTTGTTTCTTCGATACTAATACATCATGCCATCTGGAAACTAGCAATAAAACCCAATAAACAAGATTTGATTGGTCATTATGAACTGACGAATTCGAGCGCCTCTAAAAATGGGAAAGCAACTTTACATTTATATGAAAATGGCACCTTTGAGAAAACATTCCTTGCAAATCATGGCGCATCCGAAAAAGGAAAATACACTGCATTTGATAATGAAATTTGGTTTCGATCTGACAGCCATGGTACTGTAGCAAAAATAGATAAGGGTTTCATTGATTTTAAACTTAAGTTTATTACTAACATTAATCCAAACAGTAATGAGAATCTTATTTTTGAAAAAGTAGGTGATTAAAAAATGTATAAAAAACAAAACCCCGATACTTACAATATCGGGGTTTTTATTTTAAAATTTTATCTATTGATGTATACCCAACCTGTTTTTGATTTGGCATTTTCAAAATCAATCACATAATAGTAAACGCCATCGGGAAGCTCCTGCCCATTATTGGCTTCGCCTTTCCATTCGTTTTTATAGTTGTTTTTGTTGTATACTTTTGTGCCATATCGATTGAACACTTCGAGTGATTTTACATTCAAATTACTCAATTCAAAAAATTCATTCCATCCATCGTCATTCGGAGAAATACCTTTGGGAATATCACAATAAACTGATGTAGTTTCTTGCATTGCGGTTCCTTTACAAGAATCGGCGGTACCTACAACATGATAGATTCCTGGTGTGGCTATCGTTTGTGTTGGCAGATTGCCCAACAAAACATCATTGACATCATACCAAAGAAAGGAAGTGTTTTCAATATCTGCATGCGCTGTCAATTCGAAAAACTTTCCATTACAACCTGCTGTTATCGTAATTTGTGGTTTTGGATTGACCGCAATGGTTAATGAAGTATTCGAAGAACACTGACCTGCATTGGGTGTAAAAGTGTAAAGCGTTGTTGTTGTATTATTGAATGCCGGCGACCAAACACCAAGAATACCATTATTGGAAGTTGCCAACAATGGATTCAAAACATCACCAGAACAAATCGGATCAATTAGATCGAATGTTGGAATTTGATTCAAAACTTGAATGGTCAATGAAGTATTCGAAGCGCACTGACCAGCATCGGGTGTAAAAGTATAAAGTGTTGTTGCCAAATTATTGAATGCCGGCGACCAAACCCCATGAACGCCATTATTGGATGTTGCCACCAATGGATTTGTAACTGTACCTATACAAATGGGAGCAATCGCATTGAATGTCGGAATTTGATTCAAAAGCGGTGTCGTTGTTACTGCAGTTGTTGTACTATAACATTGGTTGACACTGTCATAAAATGCAGCATAATAAGTTGGCCCTATTGGTTGTGCAGCCGCTTGTGCAGTAGTTAATTGGTTTGAAGCTGCAGGTGTTGCACCGGTAAACCAAGCCAAAGAAACGCCTGATATTTGAGGAGTATTACTGGCTGTAATTGAATTTAAGTTAACTGAATTTACATTACAAAGATTGCGTAATGTTGTTGCTGATAACGATGGTGAAAAAGATCCTACATTACAATTTACGGGCTCAATGGAATTGGAGCATATCGACAACAAAGAACCATTTTGACCACCGGGGCCTGATATGTTTAGTGAAGTAAAACTATTGGGTGCTGTAATCGTAAATATTCCGCCGCCGCCGCCGTTGCTACTAGAGTTCTCTCCGCTTGTAATTACATTACCTGAAATTGAACTAAAACAAGAAGCGCTTGATGTGATTGCTGGAGTTCCTCCGTTTGTAGTAAAAGTAAATATTTCATTGTATGTATTACCTGTAGCGGTCAATGCGATAATCAAATTATTAATAGGTTGACTGAAATTCATAGTGTAACTAAAAGCACCATTGCTTCCAAACCATTTTGAATTTGCGGGAGTCGTTACATTACCACAAGAAAAATAAGCATCCGGATAAATCAAGACACTGCCTGAAAAAGTTTCGGTAACTAAAATTCCGTTTAAAGTCGCTGGAGGCACAACAGAAGTTGCACATTGCCCGGGAGTTAATAAGGAGTTATTGGTTGTTGCGTCTATTTCATTTTTCAAAAACGAATTCAGATGACTATCCTTTGAATTCGAAATTGTTTTTATTGGAGGAACTGCTGCGGCATGCTGCTTTTCTTTTTGAGGAACATTTTGAGCTATTGCGAATGAACCGTTCAAAAGAAGTAATAAGTATATTTTTCTCATCTATTAGTAATTAAAGAGTAAATGTTATGGATACTATTTCCAAATAGCTGGATTTATTATTGTTTAATGACTTGCTTCAGTTTCAATCGCATCAACATCAATATTTTGTTTTTTCAAGATGCTTTTGACTACAACCGCAAACAAAGCTAAATAAACAAAACAAAGCACTGGAATGAAATAAGATTGATGAATTCCTATAATATCTGATAATTTCCCTTGCAATGGAGGAATGATTCCACCACCCAAAATCATCATAATTAAAAACGCTGAACCTTGTGTCGTATGTTTTCCAAGACCGATAATCGCTAAGCTGAATATCGCAGGCCACATAATGCTGCATGCTAAACCACCGGCTAAGAAAGCATAAATCGCAATCATACCGCTAGAAAACAAACCGATTAGCATAGCGGCAATTCCGAAAATTGAAAAAATTAAAAGTGTTCTTGCAGGTTTGTCTTTCGATAAAAAAGTCGCGCCAATTTGAATGAACACGCAAATGATATAATAATATAAAGGTGTAATATCTTTTCCTGTGATGAAATTGACTGCGAGGATAATTCCAAAAGCTACCATGGGTATCAAAATCAGTAGCATTTTTTTGGTATCGTTTTTAAAATTGAAGGCGCTAATCGCTCCGGCCCAACGCCCAATCATCAAACTTCCCCAATACATTGAAATATACGGGCCGATATCTGACGCTTGAAGACTGCCGAATTCCGGTGTTTTCAATAAACCTCCTAAATTACTTCCTATGGCTACTTCTACTCCAACGTAAGTAAAAATAGCTAACATTCCGAGTACCAATTGCGGATATTGCATCGCGCCCCATCCTTCGCTTGCCTTTTGTGCTTTCTGATTGGCGAATAACAATCCGACTACAACAACCAACAATGCACCGATCAACCAATACATTCTGTAATGCTCTAAATCCTCTAATTCTAGGGCTGACATATTAGGGTTTAAATTCGAGTAACTCGCAAATATTGGTGCAAAACACACCAACAATAATAAAGTGATAATGGCCAATGTGATCATGGCTTTATTGCTCTTTTCTACTTTTTCAGTATTGATTCCAGCCGGAACGCTTTTCGACAATCCAATGATTAAGGCACAGATTAAAAACAATCCGCCGACGGTTGCGTATAAATAACTTACAGTATTTAATCCTAGGTTTTTGATTTGTTCGTCGCTTACACTAGCCACGCCAAATAAAGCAAAAGTCACTACAATAGGTCCAATCATAGTTCCAAAACTATTGATTCCGCCACCTAAATTGACGCGCGTGATTCCGGTTTTAGGATCACCAAGAAGAATCGCAAAAGGCTGTGCCGCAGTTTGTTGTAAAGAGAAACCTAAAGCCACTATGAACAAAGCAAAAAGTATGGCAGTGAATCCACCAAAATTAACAGCGAGTATCATCAGTACCGCACCTATTAAAGAAAACAGCAAACCATAAACGATGCTTTTTTTGTAGCCCCAAAGTCCAACGATGTCTTTTCCTGAAAGTGAACTAAACACATACAATCCCAATGCTCCTAAATAATACGCACCATAAAAAGCAAAGTCGATTAATTGTGATTGAAATTGATCAAGATTGAAATAACTTTTACAAAACGGAATGAAAACGCCATTGCTGGCAGCAATAAATCCCCAGAAAAAAAATACGCTAATCAAAGTATAAAGCGCCGGGTAATTGGTTTTGACTTGGTTTGAGTTCATAGTGATGGTTTGTTAGTTTGGTTAAAAATAGTGTAAATATCTTATATAAAAGGAAATGTTTTATTCCGATTTTTTAACATCTGATTTTGGGCCGATGCCATTATTATTGAAAGCTTCGATTTGAAAATAATATACATCCGATTTATCAAGGCCGTTGAAATAATATTCTGTCTTTCCATACACCATGATGGAACCGTATAATTTGCTAGGATCTTTTCCGAAATAAATGACATAACCATCAGCATTCGGTTCTTGTTGCCACTTCATCCATACGTTTCTGCGCTCGCCTTTTCTTTTGGGTGGGGAGCGCAAAGGCACAAAATTCTGAACCAGATTAGGTTTGTTACCTGAGCCTTTTCCAAAAATCCTAAAACCGCTGATTGCAAATTTCCCTGTGGGCATGTGGAGGTTTTCTAGTTTTAAAAATCGCGTTGAAATTGGGTTTTGCAATTCGATGTAATCATGCGGCACATCTTGCGGGTTTTTACTTTTATCGACAGCGACTTTCCAATTTTTCCCATCATTTGAGGCATAAATAATATATTGATGACCACTAGTTTTTTCAGGTTTTCCCATGAGTTCAACATCTTGATCGGCATAATTGATTTGAATCGCATTGACGGTGCTGACTTCACCCAAATCGGAAATGATATTTTCTCCTCGATTCGAAGTCTTTGCTGACCAATAGGTTTTGATATCTTCATCGACAGCTAAATTGGGTTGAAAGCCACCGAGCGTTGAGGAAACTTGAATGGGTTTGTTATAATTCAACAGCATCCAGCCTGAGAAATTATCATTAAGGTGGTTTTTGTTTTGTGAAGGCAAATAGGTTGGATAATCGCCATAAGCCGTGCTACTGTATAATATATCGTCTTTGTCGAAGCCTGCTGGCCAAATTCCAATGCGTCTTTCAAAATTGTTTTTGGTGCAGATTCCAATCGTGGAAACGTGCCAATATTGGTCATTACCATCTTGATAGGTTGCCCCATGTCCGGCACCACGCGCAAATCCGCCGGGTTTATAAGAAAACGGATTGTGAGATTGGTAATCGAATGGGCCAAGTGGATTGGTTCCTACATAAACACCATCAGCATAACCGCTGAATTCTGTTCCGGGAGCGCCGTATTGAAGATAATACTTGTTGTGGTATTTCGTCATGAATGCGCCTTCGGTAAACGGCTGTAAAAATGTATTGTCGTTGTTTTCTCCGAAGCGTTCCCAACCGTGCTCATCATCGTTTAAGGCCAAAACAGGTACACGATCGCCTTCGGGTTGAAAGGTTTTGCGATTGAGTTTCATACCGTAAAGCGGATATAAATTGCTTGAGCCGTAGTATTCATAAACTTCATCTTTTTCCTTATCCCAAAAAATATAGGGATCCCAAGCGGCAGCTTCGGATTTGTGCACGAGTTCTTTCCAATCGTCTTTTGAAGGATTCGTGCTCATCCAAATGGGGAATTCTTTTCCTTGTGTGGAACCTACGACCAATAAAGTATCATGTACAAACGACAAGGATGGAGCGCACAATTCGTCATAGACTTGATGCTCTGGACGCAGAAACTTTCGTGGAATAAATTTCCAATCGAGCATGTCTTTGCTGTGCCAATAACCCCATTGGTTAGTGGAAAATAAATAATATTCGCCTTTGAAAAATGTGATTACAGGATCGGCAGTCGCGCGGTGTTTTCCTTGTTTTACAAAATCGGGAATCGGGCAATAACCGTAATCGATGTTGATGGGATTGCAATAGGTTTTTTGTTGTGCGTTCGCAGCATGAAACGTCATTAGGAACACCATAGCCATAGCCCTGATAGAAGTGGAAATCCTTTTGTGCCGGCGTTCGGCGCAAAAGATTGTATCGGATAGCAGGATTAAGCTCATAAAAAAATTAATTAACCTGCATGATGCTAATAGCGGTTCCACCACCCGCTGCCATCACAAGTTTGAGTTTCGATTTAGAAGTGACTTCACTCATTTTGATTTCGTAACTGATTGGGTTGTTTTTCCAATGTGCCGTTTTTCCGTCTTGATAAATGATCGCTTTGTATTTTTTGCCCGGCGTAAGGAAGTCAAGTTTGATTTCTGTATTTCGTGGATTTTCATCAGTAATAGCGCCAACAAACCAATTCTCAGAGCCTTTGGCTTTTCTGGCAATCGTCAGGTAATCGCCTGGTTCGGCTTCGAGGTATTTGCTGTCATCCCAATCTACAGCTACGTCTTTGATGAATTGAAATGCATCGGAATATTTCTCATAATTCTCAGGCAAATCGGCAGCCATTTGTAGCGGTGAATACATCGTGATGTATAATGCCAATTGCTTTGCTAAAGTCGTGTGCACTTGGGCCGTTTTGGTTTTGTCGTAAAGGCTCATTTTGATTTCGAAGATTCCCGGCGTGTAATCCATTGGGCCTCCTAATAATCTTGTGAATGGTAAAATGGTTTCGTGCATCGGTGGATTTCCGTTGCTCCAAGCGTTGAATTCATTACCTCGAGCGGCTTCGGCTGCGATATAATTCGGATAAGTTCTACTGTAACCTGTTGGGCGTGAGCTTTCGTGCGAGTTGACCATCAGTTTATAATCGGCGGCACGACGTGCTACGTAATTGAAATGGTTGACCATGGTTTGTCCGTCATGAAATTCACCACGTGGAATAATCTTCCCTACATAACCTGATTTAACAGCAGGATAACCGTATCGTTGCATCAAATCGAATGCGCGGTCGAGGTGTCTTTCGTAGTTGGCTACAGAACCTGAAGTCTCATTATGCATGATCATTTTGATGCCTTTTGATTTGGCGTAATCATTGACTTCCTTCAAATTAAAATCTGGATAAGGCGTTGTAAAATCGAATACTTCTTCTTTCCAGTTGCCGAACCAGTCTTCCCAACCTACATTCCAACCTTCAACCAATACGCCGTCGAAACCATTTTTTGCGGCGAAGTCGATGTAGCGCTTGGTGTTGGCAGTTGTGGCACCGTGTTTTCCTGATGCGATCAATTCGCCCGTTTGGTTGTTTTGTGCATTTTGAGAACCCGCATAATCCCAAGTGGATTTTCCGACGTGCATTTCCCACCAAATACCAACATATTTCATCGGTTTAATCCATGAAGTATCATCGATTTTGGATGGATCATTGAGATTTAAAATCATTTTAGAGCTCACGATATCACGCGCATCATCGCTGACCATAATCGTTCTCCAAGGCGAAACACAAGGTGCATGCAGATAGGCTTTATCACCAATAGCATTCGGAACCAAGTGCGATGTGAGTTTATAATTGGCCACATCAGCATCAAGATGCATTATAGGATAATTGACTACGGCAGCTTCAAATATATTGAGGTAAATGTTGCTAGTTGATTTCATCATCAGCGGCGATTGAACCGTATATTGCCCGGCGATACTTTTGACTCCAATTCCATTATCGAGATTGATTTTTTTGGTGTCAATATTTGAAAATAAGGTTTCATTGTATTCGTATTCATTGCTGTCGAAGTCGCCCGGAATCCAGAAAACTTTGTGATTTCCTGTTAGGTTGAATTGCGATACTTCATCGGAAATGATAAAATAGTTTAAATTCTTTTGCTTTGGAAAATCGTAGCGGAAAGCCACGCCTTCATCGAAAGCTCTGAAAATAATATTGATTTTTTTGCCGGTTCCGGTTTGCGTTAAGGAAATCGTTAGCTCGTTGTAGTTGTTTTTAATGTTAGATTGTTCACCCAAAACAGGTTTCCAACTTTCGTTGAATGGTGTTGCTTTCGAACCTTCGATAGTGAAATTTGAGGCTAAATCGGTTTCGTTTTTCAACTTCACGCCAAGATAACTTTGGAGAATTACTGGTTTACTTTTATAAGTTACTGAGTAAGTTGGTTTTCCTGATTCTAATTTAAAATCTAAACTAATGGTTTTGGAAGGCGATTGAACGGTTTGCGCATTGATGCAAAGTGCGAAAAACAGCAAGAATATGGAAACTACTTTTTTCATGTGGATTATTTTTTTGCTAAAGATAAAAATTATGCTTTGACTTTTTGAAAAAAAACCCTCAGGCAAGTACCAAAGGGTTTTTCGAACATAAACAAAAACTTAATTTACTAACTCAAATTTTGTTTTCAATGGCGCATTCGAATTGGTTCCGACAAAAACTTCAAATTCACCCGCTTCAGCGACATGCTGCAGTTTTGAATTATAAAACTTTAAATCTTCCGCCGAAATCTCGAAGGTTACGGTTTGCTTTTCGCCTTTTTTAAGTGCTATTTTTTGGAATCCTTTTAGTTCTTTTACGGGTCTTGTCACAGAGCCTACTATATCTCTTGTGTATAATTGCACCACTTCTTTGCCATCGAAATTTCCGGTATTGGTCACATCAACAGCGATTTTTAGGGTTTCTTTGAAATTGATTTTAGAGGCTGACAATTTCAAGTTACTGTATTCAAACGACGTATAACTGAGTCCAAATCCGAATGGAAATAACGGTTCGTTTCTTTCATCGATATAATTCGATTTGAATTTTTCGAACACACCATCTTTATTTCCTAATGGCCTTCCAGTGTTTTTATAGCTATAATAAATCGGCACTTGGCCTACGCTTCTAGGGAAAGTCGCTGTTAGTTTCCCTGATGGATTTTCATTACCAAACAACACATCGGCTATGGCGTAACCTGCTTCACTTCCGGCAAACCATGTATTTAAAATAGCTGGAACGGTGGCATTTTCTTGCGTTAAAACTAGTGGTCGCCCGTTGAATAAAACCAAAACAACCGGTTTTCCTGTTTTAAGTAATGCTTGCAATAGTTCTTTTTGCGTTTGTGGAATTTCGAGATTGGTTCTGCTACTACATTCTCCACTCATTTCTGCGGCTTCACCTAAAGCTGCTACAATAACATCGGATTGGTTGGCGATGGTTAAAGCTTCAGATAGCAAGGCTTCTTTGGTTCTGTTGTCACGGTGTAATGATTTTCCGAACATCGTGGCGCGTTCTTCAAAAGCGGCATCATCATCTAAGTTACTGCCTTTGGCGTATAATACTTTTGTGGAAGTTCCCGCTACTTCTTTAATTCCAACCAATAATGAAATGGATTGATCTTGCTTGGTAGCCACACTCCATGTACCCGCCATATTTTCTTTAGCATCGGCTAATGGCCCGATAAGTGCTATGGTTCCTGACTTTTTTAAAGGTAGCAATTGGTTGGTGTTTTTCAATAACACTAACGACTGGGCAGCTATTTTTCGGGCTTCACTCCTATTGGAACTTGTGTATATTTCTGTTTTGGCTCTGTTGGTATCGCAGTATTTGTATGGATCTTGGAACAAGCCTAAATCGTATTTGGCATTCAATAGCAATCGAACTGCATTGTCAATTTGTGCTAAGCTAACTTTGCCTTCGTTGTATGATTTTTTTAGTGTAGATAAAAATCCCTCAGATACCATATCCATGTCAAGTCCAGCATTTAGAGCCTGTGCGGAAACTGATTGTAAATCACCAATCCCATGTTCAACCATTTCGCTGACACCTGTGTAATCGCTTACTACAAAACCTTTGAAACCCCATTGATTTCTGAGCACATCGGTTAGCAACCATTTATTTCCTGTGGCTGGTACGCCGTCAATTTCGTTGAATGATACCATGACAGAACCGACGCCGGCATCGATAGCCGCTTTGTAAGGTGGGAAATAATCGTTAAACATTTTGATATGACTCATATCGACAGTGTTGTATTCTCTTCCTGCTTCGGGAGCGCCATACAACGCAAAGTGTTTTACACAAGCAATAATCGTATTACTTTTGGATAAATCGTCGCCTTGATAGCCCGTGACCATCGCTTTTGCAATTTGACTTCCCAAATACGGATCTTCGCCTGAACCTTCAGAAACCCTGCCCCAACGCGGGTCACGAGCAATATCAACCATCGGTGAAAACGTCCAGTTGATGCCATCGGCACTGGCTTCTTGAGCCGCAATTTGTGCGCTTCTTTTAATCAGATTCATGTCCCAAATGCAAGACAATCCGAGTGGAATTGGGAAAGTGGTTTCGTAGCCGTGAATGACATCCATTCCGAATAATAGCGGGATTTTGAGTCTACTTTTCTCAACTGCCAACTTTTGAACTTCCTTGATTTTTTCAGCGGTTTTTATGTTGAATAATCCACCGACTTGACCTAGCACAATTTTTTTGGCTACATCAGAACTATTGGCTTGTCCGGTAGTGATATCGCCGGATGTAGGCAAATTCAACTGCCCAATTTTTTCGTCTAAAGTCATTTTCGCTATCAATTCTGAAACAAAAACTTCTTTCGAAACTGGTGTTGATGCCTTTTTATTTTTTTGAGCCAAAGACAATGTTGTTGCTAATAAAGCACAAACTATTGAGGTGGAAAATTTGATTTTCATTACTTTACATTAGGTTTTTTAACTTGTTGGAACATCCAATCATAAATCTCCTGATTGTCATACACTCTTGTCCAACTGTTGTGATTGGCATCATCGAAAATGGTCATTTTGACGTTGGCATCACATTTTTTTAATTCTTTGTACACGGTCATTGGATAATCGACATTGACGACATCATCTAATAAGCCGTGAAATATTTTAATCGGAATCGACTTCAATTTGCAAATCTCTTCGAGTTGAAGCAGATCTACAAAACTGGCTATTGGCACTAATGCTGCAAATAAATCAGGATGATCCATTGCCAAATTCCAGGTTGCCCAACCGCCGGAACTCAATCCGGTGAGGTAAATTTTATTGGCGTCGATGTTGTATTCATTTTGAATTTTTTGAATCAATCGAAATAAAATTTCGGAACTCCACAATTCGTTTTCTCGGCATTGCGGTGCTAATACATAAGCATCGATGGTGTGCGTTTTTAAATAGCTGAACGGACCGTGAATTTTTACTTTTTCAATATCGGTTCCTTTTTCTCCATCGCCATGAAGGAAAATAATTAATGGTTTTTTCTCTTTACTATTTGATGGTA
This sequence comes from Flavobacterium sp., assembly GCF_031411595.1. Taxonomy (GTDB): domain Bacteria; phylum Bacteroidota; class Bacteroidia; order Flavobacteriales; family Flavobacteriaceae; genus Flavobacterium. Next base: position 69,229 of record NZ_JANOBI010000026.1, read on the forward strand.
GATGCAAAGCGTATCCCAATTCTCTTTTTTGAATAATATCGGCTTGTATGATTCCGCTCACATCAGATTGTGAAAACGAAAAATGGAAAGCCATTAGAAAAAGAAAGAGCATACTTTTTTTCATAATAAATAAGGTTGAAGGCATCTATCTTATTAAAAACCGTGTTGTGTGGAATGAAATCCTAAATTGACTAATCCCGGTGCTATTTCAGGTGCATTCATAAACAAATTCCACAACATGCCTGTTCTATGGTTTTCAATCATGGGAACAATTGTGCCTTGATCGATGGCTAAATAACGTTTGGTTACCCAATTAAACTTGGGTGAAAAAGCATCATATGGGCCGATAATTCCAACGTATTTGTCTTTGTGTTCTTCGTATAAATAACGCAGAAATTTCAAAGATTCAACCGGCGTATAAGGATAAGATGATAAAGCGGCAGTTGGTGAAATTACAGCACGATCATTGGTAGGTTTATGATCAGTATAGCCAACACTACCGTCAGCATTTCTGGTATAACTTGCGGTTAATCCCCAGCATTTGTCGCTGTAATCTAGATACTGATATGGATTTGCCACCGCATAGGCGACCATTATTTTCGCATGGTTTTGCGTTAATGTCCAATAATTCGCATATTGATCTGTCAATCCTCTTGGATCGAGTCCTAAATAAGAATAATGCGACCAGAACATTGGACCCACTTTTCCGGAAGCACCATTATAATTGAGTATAACAGGGAATCCATAATAAGAACTTGCATTTACAATGGCACCATTTCTTGCCCAACCTTGGTTGTAACAAGCATTAGAAATGGGATGTGTTGGAGAACACTTCGCCATAACATAAGTAATCAAACATTCGTTATAACCTTCGAGTTTTAAATTCATTTGCCAATCATAATTTGGCGACCAATGCCAGTACAAAACATTTTGTCCTTGCGTATACCAATCCCATTCAACCCCTTTCCAAAGTGTATCTGCTTTTAAAGCCAACGCTTGTTCTTCTGCATTTCCATTTTTAAAATATTCTCTAATACACAATAATCCTTGACATAAGAAAGAAGTTTCTACTAAATCGCCACCATTGTCTTTGGTTGTAAATGGAATAACATGACCCGTATTGCCATCCATCCAATGCGGCCATGCGCCGTGAAAACGGTCGGCATTTTCTAGAAAATTTAATGCGGTTGTTAAGCGAGATACAGCATCGGTTCTTGGGATAAAATTTCGTTCGATACCGACTAAAATCGACATCAATCCGAAACCGGAACCGCCAGTTGTGATGATATTGGCGTCATTACCTACATCATCAACATGATACCGTTCTCTGGCTAATTTTGAATTCGCATGCGCGTAATTCACAAAATATTTTAAGGCATCTTTTTGGACTTGATCTAATAATTCCTCTTCAAGCAGCGGCGGATTTTCATCTATTATAGGTGCGTCTTCAGCAGCATTTTCTGATGAATTATCATTGCAAGCACAAGACATTAGTAAGAAAAAGAAAGCAAAGTAACGAAGGATTTTCATTGTTGTGATATGATGATGATTGAAATAAAAAAAAACACCTAACAGTTTCTGACGCTGTCAGGTGTTTTTAGAAGAAAATTATCTTCCTGCTTTTTCTAACTCGTATAGTGAATTGATATCAGCAGGGATTAAGGCTTTTTTCCAGATTCGAATTTCGTCTACTCCACCTGTTAATGGCTTATTCCAAGTGTCAGCAGTAGTTGCTACATTTCCAAACGCACCAATCATCGGCGTTGATGTTGCATCCATAGTAAGCGAAGTATTGGTACCTCTTACTTCAAATGCAGGATTTGAAATTTTGCTACCATTAGAATAAATGATAAACTTGTTCGTTGCACCATCCCATGTAAACACAAGTTGTGCCCATGTTCCGCCAATTACGTTAGGACCAGCAACGTGTTTACCCGGAGTAACTAAATTGTCAGCCACCATCCAAGTTTCAAGGTGAAGCCAGTTTTCATAAATTTGTGTACCTTCAGCTGCAGTATTCCAACCCGCTTTTACTTTGATGGAATCGTTTACTACACCTGCATCGTCAACTGGGCGAAGCTGCCCTGTTTCAGCATAAAGCATGATGTTTCCTTGCCAATCACCTCCTGGACGCGCCATTGAGAAAAACGTAGAAACAGATCCACTGCCTGGTATTGCAGTCTGATTGTTTTTAACTTTAACCCATGCACTTATTGTAAAGGCATTCATACTCTGGGTCAAAGCTGTGATTGCAGGATAGGTTATATAACCGTTTGTAAAGTTTGCAGCCTGTCCTTTTGCCCCTGCAACCCAATTCGTACCTATTGTGTTTGAAGGTGGTGTATTTGATTTCGATTCGTTACCAGAGCCGTTCAATGGCCAGTAAGCAACTAAATCTGAGGCACCCACTTCATCAGCAGAGTTGAATCCTCCAATGGCTGGAAGCGGTTCACTACTACTGCTGTCAGAACTGCAACTTGATGCTACTAAGCCTAAACCTAAGGTCACTGCGAAAGCATACCCTGTTAATTTCATTGTTTTCATTGTTTTCATTTTTAAATTTAAATTAAGTTAATTATATCCATTGTTTTGAGTGAGTCGACCGCCACTCGCGGTAATTTGTTCTTGTGGAATAGGAAATACTTCGTGTTTACCTACTACAAATGTTTTTCCATCGGCTGCCATAGCGGTTTGCGCTTGACCAGTTCTGACTAAATCGAACCAACGGTCGTGTTCCATAGCCATTTCCCAACGTCTTTCTTTCCAGATGGATTGAAGCGTTACATCAGGTGCATCGGCCAAACCTGCACGGTGTCTGATTTCATTGATTCTGCTTAAAGCTTCTCCTGTATTTCCAATATGAAAACCTGCTTCAGCTCTGATGAGTAGAATATCGCTGTATTTTAAAACCCTTAAGTTCTTGGCGGTCATGCCACGATTTCCGTCCCAATCTTCTGCAACGGCACTTTGGTATGCTTTGTAGTTGTACCTCGGATTGTTTAGTGTAGTGGGTGCCACAATTCCATCCCACAAAACAGATGGAATAAACATAATGGTGGCTGCTTTTCTTAAGTCGCCTGCCTCGTAGGAATTGGTTAAACTTAAAGAAGGCGTATTGAAACCCCAACCCATATCGGGCACGCCTCTTGGTCCTTGCACGTTAGTGTAATCTTGGATTCCATTGGTTAAAGTAGCTTGCACTTCGAAAATAGATTCGCTTTTATTTTCTCCAACTTGTCGCCATACTTGCGCATAATCTGCTAACAAAGCATATTCCCCTGAATTGATTACTTCGCCAGCCATGTCATAGGATTGTTGCCATTTTTCTTGATAGAGATAGGCTTTTGCGAGTAAAGCTTGAGCGGATCCTTTGGTTGCACGCCCTTTATCTTCTTGCGAATATTGGCTTTTCAGCGGTAATTTTTCGATTGCATCTGCTAAGTCCAATTCGATTTGCGCGTAAGTTTCTTGTTTGGATTTTCTAACATAAACAATGTTATTGACTGATTCAAAATCATTGACATCAATCACAGTAGTTACGATAGGAACACCACCGAAACATCGCACCAAATCGAAATACCATAGTGCTCTTAAAAATTTAATTTCTCCGATCAGTCTATTCTTAAATACTGGATCTAAATCCAATTGTTGGATGTAATATAAAGCCCTATTTGCACGACCAATCCCTTGATAACGCGCTTTCCATACATCGGTAAATGAAGTGCTCGAAGAAACGAAATCTAAGGCATCTAATTTGTTTTTATCGGATCCGGTATCGCCTGGTGTTGAGCCTTTGTCGGCGTCGTCAGAAGTGATGCTTGTGATGCCAATCCATGAAAAGGCATTCATGTCGTATTCTAAATTTTTACTATAAACACCATTGGCTAATTTTATCGCACTCGCTGGATTATTCAGAATATCGATTTCACTTTGATTCTCATTTAAAGCTACATCCAAATCATCTTCACAAGATTGAAATGGAATCGTGAGTAAAATCATGAGTAAAATTAACGGACTATATTTTTTCATTGTTGTCATTTTTAAAGTATTAGAAACTAACATTCACTCCGAATAAAAAAGTTTTGTTGGTTGGATAAGCATCTAACTCAATTCCGGCACCACCTAAAGGATCTCCATTGCTAGCGATTTCTGGTGAATACCCTGTAAACTTGGTAAAGATGAAAGGATTTACAGCCGTCACATACATACGGACACGGTCTAATTTTTCGAAAAATTTAGGCAATGTATACCCAAAAGTGATGTTGTTGATTCTGAAGAATGAACCATCTTCTACATAATAAGTGGAAGGTTTTGGGACATTGTTTGAAGGTTTCGGATTGGATGCATTTGGATTGGATGGTGTCCAAAAATTTTCTAATGCATCAAATTCTACATTTTCACCACCAAAACGTTGGGCTTTTTTTCCGTTGTATAATTTGTTGCCACCGACACCATAAGTTTCTACTGAAAAATCGACGTTTTTATAATTGATTCCAAAGTTCAAGGAATAAGTGTATGTTGGAATGTAAGAACCTGCATTCACTCTGTCTTTATCGGTAAGTCCGGCAACACCATCTACCAAATCATTAAAAATGGGTTCTCCATCGCCATTGTAACCTATTTGTTGATACACATAAAAACTTCCCAACGGTTGCCCTTCAAAAACCATCTTGGTATATTCGCCGTTGTTTAGACTTCCGCTTCCTGAGAAATTTTTAAAATAGGGACTGTTAATTTTAGACACTTCATTTTTATTATTAGAGAAAATGCCACTTATCCAATATTTGATATGCTCGCCAATAGTGTCGTCCCAACGCAAAGTCAATTCGATTCCTGTATTCGTGATTTCACCAGCGTTCACATAATTTGGCAATTCAGATATTACATAAGGTGGTGAAACGGGCAAAATCAAATCTTTCGCTTTTCGGTTGTAATAATCGAAGGTTCCTGAAATGTGGTTGTTGAAAAGGACAAAATCAATTCCGAAATCAATTTCAGCCATTTTCTCGAAAGTCAAATTTGGATCAGGAATGGTCGGTACATACAATCCGGGCTGACTCACTGTTGGATCTCCGAAAGGATAATTGTTTGGATTGAAAGCAGTGGTATTAAAACTTGGGCCGTTGCTGTTGGCTAATTGACCATAACCAGCTCTTAATTTTAGATTGCCAATAAACTTATTGTTAGATAAAAACTCTTCTTTGCTTATTACCCAACCAGCTGAGAAAGACGGAAAAACACCCCAACGCACTGGCGCTTGAAACTTACTGGTTCCTTCGCGTCTGACAATGGCAGTAGCCATGTACTTTCCTTTGTAGTCGTACTCTGCTCTACCGAAATAGGCTAAAGAAACTTCAGGTGTCGAAATTCTATTATAAATCACTGAATTAGGTGTTACCTCTCCATTGTCAGAGGCTAAATTTAGGTTCCAATAATTTGAATTTTCAGGTACGTTGTAACGCGTTGCAAATAATTCTTCAAAATTATTATTCTTTGACTTCGACATCCCAATAACCAACGTTACGTTATGATCGCCAAATTGTTTTTTATAGGTCAGATAATTGTCCCAATTGTAAACATAAGAGTTCGTTTTTCTTTGCTGTAAGGTATTTAATGGAGCATCGATGCCTTCTGAAATAGGATAATCTTCAGCACTTAATGACGGATTTTGTGACAGCCATAAATCTCTTGTTGGTGTGTAGGAATAACCTTTTCCCCAATCGGCTGTTGCTCCGAAGTTGGAATTGAATTTGATGTTTTTGAAAAGCTGCAATTCTGCATTTAAGCCTCCCAATAAAGTAACATTTTTATTCTTTTGATTGGTGTAGAACAATTGTGCTACAGGATTGGCAACATTATTAAAACGTTGTCCGGTAAGATCTGCCAGACCTGTGGTGGTATTTAGTAGAGGAACACCAAATCTTCCATTAGCATAACGAACAGGCACTATAGGCGATTGTTTGTAGGCATTCGTAAAAGCACTTAAGGGTTTTGGGTTATTATCTGCAATAGACAAACTGACCAATTGCGTGATTTTAAATTTATCAGAAAATTTATATTCGTTTTTATTAAGAAGGTTGTTTCGTTTGAAATCGGCTCCTAATAAAATTCCTTTTTCGGTATAATTTGAAACGCCTAAATAGTAGCTCACCGCTTCACCTGCGCCAGAAATAGAAATCGAATTGCTGGTTACTTCTCCAGTTCTTGTTATTTCATCAAGCCAATTGGTATTCACGGGTTGGTTAAAATTAAAGTAACTTGAAGAGCCCAATGCGGTGTTGTTGTAATAAGCAAAACGATAAGAATCAGACATCTTTACTTTCTTTAAAATGCTTTTTTGTCCGTAATAAGCATCATAAGAAATTTTAACTTGCCCTTTCTTTCCTTTTTTAGTGGTGATGAATATAACACCATTAACTCCTTTTTGACCATAGATAGCAGTCGAGGAAGCGTCTTTGAGAATGTCGATAGTAGCAATATCATTTGGACTTATACCGTTTAGACTTCCGGCTTCGATACCATCAATTACGTAAAGTGGATTTCTAGAATTTAAAATAGTTCCAATTCCTCTCACATTAATAGTAGGTGCTGCACCTGGTTCATCATTGGTTACGATGTTAATCCCAGCTGCTTTACCTTGTATGGCCTGAATGGCTGATTGAGCTGGAGTTCGTATAATATCATCAGCTTTTATTTGAGAAACAGAACCGGAAATCGAACCTTTTTTTCTGGTTCCATAACCTACAACTATGACTTCATCGAGTGCTTTTGTTGCTTCTATTAAAATAACAGTCATCTCGGACGATGCCGTTTTGGTAACTGTTTCATAACCAACCATAGAAAATTTCAACTTCGCACCTATTTTGGAATTGATTTTAAAATTACCATCAAAATCGGTGGCTGATGAGTTGCTAGAATTCTCTTCGATGATATTGGCTCCTGGAAGTGGAGTCCCGAGAACATCGGTAACCTTACCGGAAACCTCTTGAGCATTTGAGAAAGTCGTAATGAATACAAGTAATAAAAAACTAAAGAGGTTTTTCATAAAAACGTAATTATTGATTTGCTTTCGCTAATATACGCATTTACAACGTTGTAGTAAACAGATATTCATCACTACAACACCACATCAAAAATAGAATAATTATATTTAAGACGTTGATTTTTAGTTTTTTACAAGGTTAATAAATTGTGAATAACTCATCTTAATGACAATTACATGATGTAGTCGTGATGAGTTGTAAAATCATAAAATATTACTTAAAAAACAATAAGATTGATACAATTACAACAGAATTTATAAATTTATCATAAACTTCGGAAGGTTAACATCGGGATTCAAGCCCAACTTCTTTCTCAATCGATAACGCTGTAGTTCAACGCCTCTAAAAGAAATATTCATTAATGGCGCAATTTCTTTTGAAGATAAATTCATTTTTAAATAAATACAAAGCTTGATGTCTTTTGAAGTTAGATCAGTATACTTCTGGGTAAGTTTATGCACAAATTCTTCATGACTTTGCATCAAGTTTTTCTCAAAGCTTTGCCATTCATTCTTATTGATGGCATTGATTTTAATCGATTTTTTAATTTTATTTTTAAGTTGATTCAAATCATTTTCACTATCGAGAATGCTTTGTATACTCTCTATCATTTCCGATTGCTTGGCAATAGAAAGCGATTTTCCTGCCACTTCAGAAGCCTTTGATTTTACTTGCATTTCAAGAATATGCTTTTCATACTCTTGTAATTTCAACTTATTTTCCGCCGTCAATTCCAATTGTAAAATTTGCTTTTGATGCTTTAGCTCTTCTTCTTTGAGCTTGAGCTTTTCGATATACCTGATTTTATTCCATTTATAGTATAAGAAAAAGCTACCTGATATCAACAGAATGTATATCAGAACCATCCAAAAAGAAAAATACCAAGGCCGATTGACATTAAATTGATAATCCGAAATAGCAACGTAATGCTCACCATCGTTGTAATAAACTTTTAAATCTTGGTTGCCACTCGAAAGGTTATTCAAAATAATATTCCCACCTCTGACGCGCAAAAATTCTTTTGAATCATTTAAAGTGTAAAACAAACTCAACCGATTGTAGCCGTAAAACTCAGATATTACATTAATTTCAACGGATTGATTGTATTGAATAGAGCTACTTTTAGTAATCAATTCGTCTTTATAGAACCCTTCGATTTTTATGGCCTGCTTTTTTTGCGGGGTATTGACTAATTGGAATGATAAAAAACCATCGTCAAGATTCATTAGTAAGCGGTTGCCATCATTGAATATTTTGGTATCCTGATTGATGATTTTTCCTTCATAATATTTCTCCGGTATTAATTCCCAAACATATTTATTGTCAATTTGATGAATGATATAAAGGAGTTTGTCTTTTAAAACAATGAAATTCGAATTGTTGATTGGGATGATTTCAGAAATCGTCCCAAAGTTTTTATTGAAAATTTCATTCTTTTCTAACGCATTGGAAATCGAGTTGAAATTGTACCAAACCGAGTTAATAAAAAATAAAATCTCATTTTTAAAATTAAACATCTTGACCCCATAGTCATTCCATATTTTATTTTGTTGGGTAACATTCTCAACCTTTTCTACCTCATATTTACTATTGAATGTAATTCTAAACAAACTTCTGTAATTATCTACAGCCCAAAGTTCTTTGGGTTTGTTTTGTGCAATATTCTTTATAGGTTTGGTCAAATTGGCGATGACTTTATAGTGAGCAAAATCGATGGGTGCATCATATAAAATAATGCCCGAATAATTCGCTTGGAAATATTTGTTGTCATAATCGCTTGCTTGAAATTTCCATCCGCCACTAATCGAATTTACTTTCTTTAAAGTTTCATTTTCATAAACAAATGTGCCGTCATTGTGACCAATAATATACTTCGAGCCATTTTTTTGAATGTCCCAAACTTGCCCTTGAGAATTTGGCAGCAAGTGAAGTTTTTTATTTTTGTATTCAAAAACACCATGATTAGAACCCAACAAATAACCCTCTTTGATTGAAGCCAATGTATAAACCGAACCCAAAACTCCAGTATTATCAGAGAAAATAGCATAGGGTGAATTGATTTCTATGTGTGAAATTCCATTGTCTAATCCTAACCACAAATCATTTTCCCGATCAAAACCAATGCAAAGCACGGAGTTATTCTTCAGCGAATTGTTTCGGTTAATGTTCTTGTGCGTGTGGGTTTTAAAATCAACAATATACAAACCTTGAAAAGCGGTTCCTATCGCCAATCGATTCTCATCAATGAATTTGGCCGTAATGATGATTTCCGTTTTTAAAGCCTCATTCAATTCGTTATTCCATGCTACCAAGTGCCCGTTTTCTTCAACAAACACACCATTCTTTTGAGTAAAAATGTAAATCTGATTGTTGTTTTTGGCAATCGAGTGAATAATGTTGTTCTCTAATCCTTGCCATTGCTCTACTTTGGTAAACTTTTTATTTTCTAAGAGATAAATACCATTTCTGACTGATGCTGCATAGATCTTATTATCGACTACAAAGCAATAGGAAATTTGAAATGGAATTCGAATTTTTTCAATCTTACCGTTGTTATAAATGAAAAGCTCATTAAAAGATTGAAAATAAATTTTGCCATCGTGTTTGAAGATTTTCCAAATTTCTTCATTAATCGATTCGCCTGTGAACAGTTTTTTATTGGCGGACAATGAAGTGTAAATCATTTTTCCTGAAACTCTTTTCCAGTAACCAAACTCGTTGTAAGAACCGCTGTATACTCGATCTGCATCAACAAAAACAGAGCGTATAATGGTTTTGTTGGGCAACATATATTTTTCCCACTTTACACCATTGTAACGCAACAGATAATGGTTGTTTGCATAAAAAAAGTCATTATCATTGCCTTGAACAACGCTCCAAACTTGATTATCACCATTATAATTCGACTTGGTAAAATTCTCTACAAAAGGAAGCAGTTCTTGAGAATGAACTGTAAATGCCACTATTAATAAAAGAAAATAAAAGAAGCTCTTTTTCACACCACAAGATTTTACAATCCAAATGTAAAAAAGTTATTGCATTAAAGCGACATTTCTAAAGAAACAAAAGAGAATAGTCTTTTAGCTATTTTCCATCAACATAGTCTTGAAGATATTCGAACCTTTTGGTAAGCTTACCATTCTCGGTCATCTTAGCGCGTTGCAATATGCCATCTTTATCTCCATTGAAGAAAGCGGGAATCACATGCTCCATAAACATTTCACCAAAACCTTCACTCGCGTCTTTGGGCAATTCGCAAGGCAAATTATCTACCGACATGACTACAATGGCTCCAGGGTGTGTGTATGGAACTTCTTTGTTTTCACTTGGTAAATATCCAAAAAAAGGATCTGCAATTGTAGACGCTTTTAAGGTGCAAGCGATAGGCCCATCAACGTCGCACGAGATATCGGCTACCACTTTGATTTTACAATCGGGTGCATTGAGCATTTCACGTGTCAGAATTTCTGGTCCATCGTTGCCATAAAAATGACCTGCCATGAAAATATCGGATACTTTTGAAAATCGCTCGAAATTGGATGTGTATTGCGTTGGGTTCGCATAGAAATCTTCTTTCGATATAGGTTGATTGTCTTTGCGTTGGTAATAATCCATCACATCAATTTGGGTGTAGACTGCTTCTGAATATATTTTGGTTAAATAATTTTCGATGGAAACTTCCTTGATACGCATACCATCTAAAATCTCTTTGGCGCCCATGGCTACTTTACCGTGACCGGTTAATACGATTTTAATCGGTGGCAAGACTTGACGTCGCAATTTATTAATCAAATCATCTTTACTTACTAACGTTTCCGCCTTTGGGATGGAGAACAATTCGAATTTGAGTCCGAAAGCGCGCATGCCATTATAAGCACCGACAATTCCGGCGTAACGACCGAAACCTATTAATCTTTTATATTTAGAATCGACGATGGTTTCGTGGTCGTATAAATCGATTTTCTTTTCTAGAATCGCTTGCAATAATTTACGATTGTGGGTTTGTTTCTTTAAAGTATGGGAGAAAAAGAAATACTTTTTGTTGGGAATTAAAGCATCAACGGGCACTTCTTTAACACCGAACAATACATCGCAATCAGACACATCATTAGTGATTTCGATGCCAAGTGCTTGGTATTGCTCATCTGTAAAAACGCGAATGTCTGAACTTTCTACTTTTATTTGAGCCTCGGGATGTTCTTTTTGCAGACGCGCCACTTCTTCCGGGGTAAAGACAACTCTGCGGTCGGGTGGATTTTTTCTTTCTTTGATGAGGCCAAATTTCATTTCGTAGCGGTATTTTTTCGGTGGCAAATGTAAACTATAACTACAACGTTTTCAAAACTTTTTTTCTTAAAAAAATGTATTCCAATAAACATTGATTTCTGGTATTTTCAATAGTTAATAAAATGTTTATAACCCATTTTTAAGGCTTTAAATGCCATACCTTTGTTTGTCTATATTTGTCAATAAAGCTTATTCGTATGACAATGAAATCCTACTTTCACTATATATCGCTGTTTTTTATTGCTGCATTATTTTTGACTTGTTCGAGGCAAGACAAAGCTGATGAAGAAACCGTTGAAGCGGTATTGAGCGCTAACGGCTTACCCATGATGCAACCTTCAAAGGTGGTGTATGCCAAGCTGAGTTCGAATTATATTGAAAATAAAAAAGCTTCTGTAATGAAGTATTGCAATAAATACTGGAGCAACGAAAACAACAACTTCAGTTTTTTAGTCGCTAAAAACGGAGAAATTATTTACGAACGATACCAAGGCATTGGCAACAGAGAGCAAGATATTGCGATTACGAGCGACACGCCTTTGCACATAGCTTCAGTAAGCAAAGTAATCACTGCTACCGCTATTTTGCTTTTAGTCAACAACAATAAAATCGATTTGGATCAGAAAGTCACTACACTTTTAGACAATTTTCCTTATCCCGAAATTACGATTCGTACTTTATTGGATCACCGAAGTGGACTCAGAAATTACGCTTATTTCACAGAAGACACTGGTGTTTGGGACCGACATAAAACATTGAGAAATCAGGATGTTGCCAATTTATTGGGTGAAAAGAACCTTCAATTGGATTTTCCAACTGATACGCGATTTGCATATTGCAATACGAATTATGCGATACTAGCTTTGATTATCGAAAAGATTACGGGAATCAGTTATCCGCAAGCGATGCAGGAAATGATATTCAAACCGTTGGGCATGACGCACAGTTATGTTTTTGAATTCGATAAAGATTTGGAAACGGCGATGCCTTCTTACAAAGGAAACAACATGCGATTGGCGTATGATTATCTCGATGCGGTGTATGGCGATAAAAACATTTATTCAACGCCAAGAGATTTGCTCAAATTTGATATGGCGCGCAAAGCACCGACTTTTTTGAATCCGAAATTATGCTGCCAGATTTATAAAGGCTACAGCAACGAGCACAAAGGCACCAAAAACTATGGTTTGGGTATGCGCATGATTGAGTGGGAAACCGGACAAAAATTCTATTTCCATAATGGTTGGTGGCATGGGAACACTTCTTCTTATATCAGTTTGATTAAAGACAATGTGACGATTATTGCACTTTCTAATAAGTTCAATAAGAATGTTTATGCGGTTAGAAAACTGGCGCCGGTCTTTGGCGATTATCCTTTTGATTTTGCGGATGAAGACTAAAAAACAGTTATGAATTTTGAATTATAAATTTTGAATGACTTGATAGCATTTTGAATTTTATAATTTTATTTGGGCATTACGTTCAACTTATACGTTATATTTGCACGCTCAATAATTCAAAATTTATAATTCAAAATTCATAATTATAAATGGGGTCGACTGGTTTTGACAGCAAGTCGAATTGGAAAGTAAGCACGTCGAGAACGGAGACAAATCTCGTAAATCCATGTCTCAAAACTTTACACGGCGAAGGAAACTACGCTCTTGCTGCATAATCTGAATTAAAGTAAGATTAGCCACGTCCTACCAGGTAGGAAAGTGAGATTCACCTCGAAAGCTTTGGTTCTTGGCGGTCGATATAGGTGAATCGTAAATAGGAACCTAAGCATCATGGCGCTTCGACATGGTGACGAAAACTTCAGAAGATAAGCGTTTGGTGGTTGTTTCTGTCCTAGCCTGACGTCGAAAATCTAAACAGGAAATAAGCGTGTAGAAAGTTTTTTAGTTGCTTGTTTGGACGGGAGTTCGACTCTCCCCGACTCCACCTGACGGGATAGTTCAATTTTTTTATTGGATTGTCCCGTTTTTATTTGTTGTAATTTGTTGTTATTCCAAAGAATAAAAAGTAATAAATCGTTGATTCTTGGAGTTCGACATTTATTTTCAGAAAATTCGATTTTTTCGGGGAATATCGAACTCAGTAATCATTGTTGTTGTATCACATCTGCTTTTTGATACAATGATTTCATATTGCTTAATAGATTGATACCGTTCAATACTTTGTTCTTCAGCTCAGTATCCATTCTTTTTTTTCTGAGGTTAATTTATTTTCTTTGGTTGTTTTTTGCTTTTCAACTTCAATATATTGCGTGATAATTTTTGCTTTATTGCATTACTCTGTTAGACCAGACATACATTTGCAACGTCCGTTGTCTTAATAATATGGTGTTCCGATCGAAAGCATAAGTAAAATTTTTGGAACCTAAAATATTCATACCACACAACAATATCCCAAACCATATAGTTGTCGAAACCTAGAAAGTTAATTTGATAAATAAAAGTTATATAAATGACATAAAACCATAATTGCGAGTCAAATGAAGTACCTTGGTAAACGTTATCAAAACACAATGGTGGTTTTACAAAAACCCCAAATAATTTCACAGAAAAAAGCAACATTTATCCATTGGTCCAGCACCCGATTCGTAAATAAATTTTACAATAAAAAAATGGATAAAAATAAAAATGCAGCGAAGTTCAATATTGCTTTTGAAAGTGAAAAATTATACCGCAATCTTTTTACCAATATGTTACATGGCTTTGCGTATTGTAAAGTAATTTATAATGAGGGTGAATTAATAGACTTTACCTATCTGGCGGTTAACAGCCAATACGAGGCGCTTACAGGATTAAAAGATATTGTCGACAAAAAGATGTCGGAAGTAATGCCCGACCTGCTCGAATCGGATCCTGATTATGTGGCGCTGATGAATCGGGTTTCACAAGGGGGCAAATCAGAAAAGTTTGAAACTTATGTGGCGCCGCTCGACAAATGGTTTTCAGTATCCATATACAGTCCGGCCAATGGCTATTTTGTTACGCTGGTTGATAATATTACAGAACAGAAAAATGCAACAAGGGAATTAGAAATAAGGGAAGAGCGTTTTCGGGCGTTAATCGAAAATAATGAGGGCATTATTTCATTAACCGACGATGCGCTGAACTCCATCTACCGAAGTCCTTCATCCGCACGCATTACGGGTTGGACGGCCGATGACATGAAAGCTAAGAGTGGCATTAACTATATTCATCCCGACGACAAAATTATAGTAGAAAACACTGTTGCCAAAGCGATAAAAAATTACGGCATACCACAGCCATATACCGCTCGTTACATGCACAAAAACGGCCATTATATCTGGCTGGAAGGAACGGCGACCAAATTGCCTGATGAAAGCGTTTTAAAGGGGATTATATTTAATTCCCGAGACGTATCAGAAAGATTTGAATTGGAAAATCTTTTACGCAAATCAAATGCACTTTCACGAATCGGCAGTTGGGACGTTGATTTAGTAAAACAAACCGTGTACTGGAGCGATATTACCAAAGAAATTCACGAAGCGGAAAGTAGTTTTGTTCCTGACCTCGCAACAGGACTGAATTTTTATAAAGAAGGAACCGGCAGGGAATTGATAACCCAAAAAGTAAAAGAAGCCATTGAGTTCGGAGAGCCTTGGGATGAAGAACTCGAGATCGTGACGGCAAAAAATAATATACGCTGGATTCGCACCATTGGGCAAACTGAATTTGTGGAGGGCAAATGTGTAAAGATTTATGGAAGTTTCCAGGATATTACCGAACGCAAAAAAAATGAAGCCGCAATCCAAAAAAGTGAAGAAAAATTCAGTGCATTGGTAAAAGCCAGTTCAGATATGGTATACCGCATGAGTCCCGATTGGAGTGTAATGTACCAACTTGACGGACGTGGTTTCATTCCAGATACCCTAAAGCCAAATAGCCATTGGTTTCAGGAATATATTCATCCCAATGATCAGGCACAAGTTATGTCGGTGATTAAAGAGGCCATTCGAACCAAAAGCATTTTTGAGTTAGAACATCCTGTTTTGAAGGTTGACGGTACTCTGGGCTGGACATTCTCTAGGGCATTGCCACTGTTTGATGCAAAGGGTGATATTGTTGAATGGTTTGGAGCAGCAAGTGATATTACCGAACGAAAAAAAGCGGAAAGCAAACTGATTGAAAACGAAAACTATCTCCGAACCATTTTAGATACCGAACCCGAATGCGTAAAAGTACTCAACAGTAAAGGTGAATTACTATCCATGAATCCTGCCGGGCTGGTAATGATAGAAGCTGATAATGAGCAACAGGTATTGGGCTGCCGAATGACGGATCTAGTAGATCAAAAGTACCGGATAGGCTTTAATCGGTTAACTAAAGCAGTTTTCAAAGGCAACTCCGGAACCTTTGAATTTGAAGTGACCGGTTTAAAAGGTGGCCGCCGTTGGCTGGAAACTCATGCGGTACCGCTAAAAGATGCAACAGGGAAAATAATAAACCTATTGGGTGTAACCCGTGATATTACCCAAAAGAAAAATACTGAAATCGAAATACGGCTAAGCGAAGAAAAGTACCGCAATCTATTTGAAAAAAACCCAATGCCTATGTGGATTTTTGATGCAAACGGATTGCAGTTTTTAGAAGTAAATACAGCAGCAATTGAGCATTACGGATTTACCAGGGCTGAGTTCCTCGGAATGACATTGGATGATGTTAGGCCTACTGATAAAAATATTGAATTGTCCGATTTAACCAATAATAACTACCGCAACAGTTTTGATATTTATTCAATTCACAAAAAGAAAAACGGAAGTTTAATAAAGGTGCAGGTTTCCGTTAGCAGTATTTTTTTTGAAAACAAATTAGCGAGGCTTGCTTTGCTTATTGATAAAACTGAGCAGGAAAAAGCTAAAGATGATCTTATTGCAAAATCAGAGGAATTGAGCCAATTAGCATCCCACCTTCAAAATATCAGGGAAGATGAGAGAAAGCGTATAGCCCGCGAAATACATGATGACTTGGGACAACAGCTCACGGCAATTAAAATGGATACCGTTTGGATTGATAAACAAATTCCTGCCAAAACAGTGGCGGTAAAAAAGAAACTAAAAAACATGCTGGAATTACTGGATGGAAGCCATCAATCAGTAAGAAAAATTTTAAATGAGCTGCGACCCAGGATGCTTGACGACTATGTCTTACTGGAAGCGCTGCAATGGCAAGGCGAGCAGTTTACTGCAAGCACGGGCACCCCAGTACACTTTACAACCAACCAAAGCACCATTGCGCTGCCACAGGAAACCGCTACCTGCATTTTCAGGATATACCAGGAAGCGCTGACTAATATTACCCGCTATGCATCAGCTTCGCATGTGATAAGTTCATTAAACATTATTAACGATTACATTATCCTTACGATTGAAGACGATGGAAATGGGTTCGACCCAAAAATGGTAGAAAGCAAAAAAAGTTTCGGTTTGTTGGGGATGAAGGAACGGGTATTTTCATTTAAGGGAAAATTCGACTTGGTTTCATCGCCGGGCAAAGGAACAAAGATTGTAATCAGCTTACCGAATATAGATTTATTTGTAAAAGATCTGCAACAAACGAAAAAATAATACCATGAACCGAATACTTCTCGCCGACGACCATAGCATTATACGTCGTGGTCTGATACAAATATTAAAGGATGAATTCCCTGCTGTTGAAATCACAGAAGTGGGTGATGGAGCATCGGCTATCAAGGAAGTCACCTTTCATGATTTTGATCTGGTGATTTCTGACCTTGATATGCCCGGCATGTCCGGGCTAGATGTGCTGCAGCAAATTCAACTGATCAAGCCCAATCTTCCGGTTTTGATACTTAGTGTTTATACAGAAGACCTTTATGCGGTTAGGGTATTAAGAGCCGGAGGTGCCGGTTATATGAATAAGAATACAGCGCCTTATGAACTCATTAATGCCATACGCCGTATCGCTTTGGGCAAAAAATACATTACCCCAGAAATAGCGGAAAAACTTTTGATTAATGTGGATACCAGCAAAAGACCTCATGAACTGCTGACCAACCGCGAACTCGAAATTCTTAAGCTGCTTGCCGAAGGAAGAACCATTACTCAGGTAGCGCAGTCGCTTTCCTCCGCCTTAACCACCGTCAGTACGCACCGCAGTCGCATTATGGAAAAACTCGGTTTAGCCACCAACTCAGAGCTCACCCGCTACGCCATTGCCCACCACATTATTTCCGATATACCGCTGTAAACTTCCACGCATTCTATCGCCGGCAGTTAGTAGTAGTACTACTACCACAATCACTAACTATTTCACTACACAAACCAGCGGGCAACTGCTATGTGTTTATATGTGAAATTATCGCTGCTTTGTAAAATGAAAATACTAATAGCCGATAGTTCTCCCCAGATAACAAAAAGGTTGAGGTTTATGATTGAAAAAGAAAACAAGAACATAATTATTTGCACTGCAGATAATTACTAAACTGCTTTACAATTATTCACCGAAAATAAACCATAGCTTCTTGTTGGACATCAATTATCAAGGAAAAGAAACAATGGCGTTATTACGGGAAATAAAGAAAACAGGACAACAAACCGTAATCATCATTTTATCTATCAATATAAGTAACACCGCAGTAGACCAATACAAATTACTGGGTGCAACTATTTTTTTAGATAAGTTTCTTGAGTTAGATAAAATCCCCGGAATAATCAGTGGCATAGCCGAAAAACTTAATCACTAATAATTATGGAAAATCAAGTTAAAATGCACACCGTGGTATATCAGACAGTAAAAGCATTGCCTGTATGCCATAACTCGTATGTTACGATTCGAAATAAGCAACTCGACATTCATTACCGCAATCAGCATTACAAGATTGGTCTTGATAAGGTAGCCAAATTTTACCTGCTAAAGAAAAAAGCTCACTCATGGATACCCGTGATTGGCCGCTTTCTAACGCCAAAATATACCCTATGCCTCCAGACATGTGACAGGGAAAAAATCACTATGATCATTCGCGCTTCAGATAAGCAATATTTCATTAATGCAATCTATACCGTACGCAATATCAACCAGAAATTTTAAGGAACTGTATGTCATGAGAAGCAAATCTTTAATTAAAACCTTTATGAGCATTGATAGAAATAGGAATACTGTATTGCACTACGAACCCATTGCCAACAAAGAACTAGCATTCCAAAATAACGAAAAAGATAAACGTGCCGCCGAACTCCTCATTGCCAACAAAGAACTAGCATTCCAAAATAACGAAAAAGAAAAACGTGCCGCCGAACTCCTCATTGCCAACAAAGAACTCGTATTCCAAAATGATGAAAAAGAAAAACGCGCAACGGAGTTAATCAAGAGCAACAGCGACCTCATTCAGGCTAAAACCAGGCTGAAAGAAGTCAATGCAGAGCTTGATGCATTCACTTATTCTGTTGCACATGATTTGCGCGCACCGCTTCGTGCGGTGAACAGCTACTCCCAGATACTGGCAGAAGATTATAGCCAGCTCATTGATGCCGATGGCATGCAGGTACTCGAAATCATACGTTACAATACCAAAAAAATGGGCACCTTGATCGATGAGCTACTGTCATTTTCCAGGCTCGGGCGCAAAGAAATTGACCGGAAGACCATTGATTTGGATGATCTGATCGGAAGCGTTCTTGCAGATATTAACCGATCGACAGAACATCATGCCGCGATCAAGGCAAGCCCATTACCAATGGTAAACGCTGATCCTGTTTTATTGCGCCAGATGCTGTTTAACCTGATATCCAACGCGATCAAGTATTCTTCAAAAAAAGAAAACCCCGTCGTCGAAATAGCGGCGACACAACAAAACGATAAAACAGTATTTAGTGTCAAGGATAACGGTGCCGGTTTTGACATGAGGTTTGCAGACAAGCTCTTCGGCGTATTCCAACGTTTGCATTCAGAAAAGGAATTTGAAGGCAATGGCGTTGGACTGGCGATTGTACACCGCATCATTGCCAAACACGGCGGTCAGGTCTGGGGCGAAGGAAAAGAAAATGAGGGCGCTACTTTTTATTTTACACTTAGTTAACACAAATTATTATGGATCACGCAGAAATCATTTTGGTAGAAGACAATATTAGTGATGCCTGCCTTGTCATGCGTGCGCTTAGAAAAAACAATCTGGTTAACCACCTGCTGCATTTACACGATGGAAAGGAAGCCTTGGATTATTTTTTCGGCAATGAAGCAAACAGTATGCAAAAACCGCCAAAGCTCATTTTACTCGACCTTAAAATGCCGAAAGTAAACGGGATTGAAGTATTGGAAAAGTTAAAAATGAATGCACTTACGAAAACGATCCCGGTAGTCATTCTGACGTCGTCTCAAGAAGATCCCGATTTGGTAAAATGTTACAAGTTAGGGGCCAACAGCTATGTCGTAAAACCTATAGTGTTTACTGAATTTGTAAATGCAATCGCACAAGTGGGGCTTTATTGGCTCCTGATTAATATTCCCCAAAAAAACATCATATGAAATATCATATTTTACATATCGAGGATTCAAAAACCGATGCCGATCTTATCAAACGACTGATACAGAAGTCGGGCATGGAGTTCAGCTATCACCTTGCCTCTGATAAAGAGGAAGTTGCCGATGCCCTAACCCTTTTTGACCCTAATATTGTGTTATGCGACCATTCCCTGCCCGCCTTTAACTCCAAAATGGCTTATAAGCTTTGTAAAGAAAAAAATCCCTTCCTTCCTTTTATACTGGTTACCGGTTCGATATCAGAAGAGTTTGCGGTAGACATGATCAAAACCGGCGTCGATGATTATTTGCTAAAGACCAATTTACAACGGTTACCGCTGGCCATCGAAAATGCTGTTTATAAACGGGAACACGAAAGGAAACTACAGGCGCTCCGCGCAGAATTATACAATTCGGAAACGAATCTACGTACCTTTTTTGAAAACGCTAGTATTGGGCTAATATTACTTGACGGAAACTGCATCATACTGGAACTGAATAACCAAACTAAATACTACAGCAAAATTTCCTTTGGATGTGAGTTGTTAAAAAATGAGAATCTTTTGGATTTTGTACCTGTATATCGCAAAGAGGAGCTTCGAACACAATTTCAAAAATCATTACAAGGAGAAAAGATACAATATGAATCGGTTTATCCACAACAAGACGGCTCGGTAATAACTTTTGATGTTAAACTAATTCCCACCATTCATTCAGATGGAAGTGTAGCAGGCATCTGTATCAGGTTGGAGGATATTTCGGAACGTAAAAAAGCGACACAAGAAATTACTAACGCAAATGAGTTGTTGAAGCTACTGACAGAAAACATTTCAGATATGGTAGCATTACACTCTCCGGATTGCGAATATATTTATGTAAGCCCATCGTCTGAAAAAATATTGGGATACATGCCCGAAGAATTAATAGGCACATCCACTTTTTCATTGATGCACCCTGAAGATTTGGACCGCGTGAAGTCTGGGATTCATAAAAGTGTATTGCGTGGTGATAAGGATCAAATTTCAGAATACAGGCTGAAGCACAAGAACGGGGAATATATCTGGATTGAAGCTAAAGCTACGCCTGTCTATGAAAATGACCAACCGGAGGTAGCAAAAATACAATCGACCATAAGAGACATTTCGGCGCGCAAAAAGGCGGAACAGGAAACAAGACAACTGACAGAACGTTTACTATTGGCCAAACAGTGCGCCCAATTGGGAATATGGGAATGGAATATAGAAACGAATGTACTTATATGGGACGAAGGGATGTACAAAATTTATAACATTGCCCCTAATGAGTTTACTTCTGTTTATGAA
Source organism: Flavobacterium sp. (assembly GCF_031411595.1). GTDB lineage: Bacteria > Bacteroidota > Bacteroidia > Flavobacteriales > Flavobacteriaceae > Flavobacterium. The sequence goes on from NZ_JANOBI010000026.1 coordinate 90,391, forward strand.
GCATGGACTGCGAGATTGCACAAGGATGACAGACAAAGAGTACAAACGGATATTCAACTTGCTATTGCCAATAAGAAAGAGTATCAACCTGAATTCAGAATTCTATGGGATGATGCCACTATTCATTATATAAACTCCACAGGTATTATTGAAAGAGATGCTGATGGGAATGCCATACGAATGATTGGAATTAACCGGGATGTTACGTCACAAAAGGAAAGGGAGCAGCAGCTTAAATTATTAGAATCTGTTGTGACCAACACCACCGATTCGGTAGTAATTACCGAAGCGGAACCGTTTGATGAACCAGGCCCTAAAATTGTTTATGTAAATGAAGCCTTTACAAAAATGACCGGTTACAGCATAGCAGAAGTAATGGGCAAAACACCCAGGATACTGCAAGGGCCAAAGTCAAATAAAGCAGCACTCAAAAACTTTAGTGAAAGGATTCGAAAATGGCAAACCAGTGAAATTACCATTCTTAATTATAAAAAAAATGGGGAAGAATTCTGGAATAATTTCATTGTAAGCCCTGTAGCCAATGAAAAAGGATGGTTTACACACTGGATTTCTATCGAGAGAGATGTTACCAAAAGTAAGCTCGCCGAAATCGAACGTGCTAAAATAACAGAAGATTTGATACAGCGCAACCGCGACCTCGAGCAGTTTACTTTCATCATATCACACAACCTGCGTGCACCCACCGCAAACATTATGGGCTTTGCCGAGTTTCTACAGGCTGAAACGCTCTCACCAGAAGAACAACGAGAATGTCTCAAAGCACTCGCAACTTCTGTGTTAGGACTTGATAACGTTATCAAGGACATCAACCAGATTTTACAAATTAAAAATGAACTCAAAGAAAAAAAAGAAATCATTTTGCTTTCAAAATTAGTAAACGATATAGTCGAAGGTATTGGAAATCTTATTGATAAAGATAACATCCATATCATATCTGATTTTTCGGAAGTAGTTGAAATATTTTCAATCAAAGCCTACATGCACAGCATCTTTTTTAATTTAATCACTAACAGCATAAAATATTGCACGCCTGGGGAACCCGCTCGTATCGAAATCAAAAGCAAAAACGAAAACGGAAAAACAATCCTAACATTTAAAGACAACGGGTTAGGCATTGACATGAACAGAAATAGCGGAAAAGTGTTCGGGCTTTATGAGCGGTTCCACGCCCACGTAGAAGGTAAAGGTATTGGATTGTTCATGGTTAAAACACAAGTCGAAGCAATAGGCGGAAAAATTACTATTGCCAGCGAGCTCAACAAAGGCACCGAAATTACAATCACATTTAAAAAATAAATCGAACATGAAAATCTCCGCAAAACGATTCATACTCATTGACGATGACCCGATTAACAATATATTCTCTCTAATGGTGTTAAAAAAATCGCTCGGAGACAATGAAATCATGGTGTTTAAGCATCCCGAAATGGGATTGGACTATATTGAGGCCGAATTTTGTTTTAAAAACCGTGTTGAGGAAACAATACTCTTTTTAGACATCAATATGCCTACCATGACAGGCTGGGAATTTCTTGAAAAATTCGAGACGTTCCCAAACTCGGTTAAAAATCAATTTAAAATATACATGCTGTCTTCCACGGTTGATCTTTTAGACATTGAACGTGCAAAATCAAATAGGCTCGTCGTTGGCTTCCTGGAAAAGCCGCTTAAAAAAATACTCCTGACTGAAATGTTCGGCAAAGCCACCAATGATTAATACTTAATTTAAAAATACCTACTATGACTAAAACGCTACCTCAATTGATCTACCGCACATTAGCTAGCCTAGCAATGCTGCTATTTGCTGTTTCGGCAGCGGCACAATCAGCCGCAACCGTCTTCAGTACCGATTTTACTACATCAGCAGGAACAACATATACAACTGCTGCAGGAGCTATTGGGACAAGTGCCAACTGGAGTCTCGCCAGAAGTGGTGCCGATTTTGGTGCACGAATAACATCAGGCAGTATGTCACTGACGAATGATGCTTCATCAGCTGGTAATCCAAACGGTTGGGCATTGGCTTCAACTAGTACAGCTGCTTTTGCAACACCATATAATACTACCTTAAGTTCCAACCCAGGAATGGTAACATGGACATTCAATATGAGACAACAACAAGCCAATCCGAGTGGTTTTGCTTCGGGGAATTATGGTGTAGCTTTTATATTAGCCGGAACATCGGGAACAACCAATTCAAGCGGAACAGGATATGCAGTGACACTAGGTAACTCAGGAAAAACGGATCCTTTGAAATTGGTAAGCTATTCTGCAGGCCTTCAAACTACATCGCAAATATTAGCTTCTAACACTACAGGATTAACAGATTTTGGGAATACCTATTTGAGCGTAAAAGTTACCTACACGCCCAGCACTAATACTTGGCAATTGTATGTCAGAAATGACGGCTCAACTTTTATAGATCCGAACATTGGAAGTATGACCTCACAAGGAACGGCTATAAATAGTACTTATACTGCAACCGCTTTACCTATAATGGGTGCCTTTTGGAATGCGAATACAAAGTCAAATCAAACCGCACTTTACGATAACGTAAAAGTAACGGTGGTAGTACCCACAACAACGGCTATTTTACCGCCATCAAAAGTAGCCGGAAGCGGTGCTTTTACGCTTACTGTTAACGGAACTGGTTTCGTAAGTGGCACAAGTGTAGTGAGATGGAATGGCAGCAACCGAACCACCACTTTTGTTTCTGCTACTCAATTGACAGCTTCAATATTATCAACAGACATAACATCTTCTGGGACAGCTACCATAACCGTAGCTAACGGTGCCGCTGTTTCCAATGGACAGACATTTACAATTGACCTTGCAGGTGTACCCAACATAAGTCTTTCTACTAGTGCTTTGAGTTCTATGACTACGGCAACTGGTACAGCATCTTCGGCACAAACTTACACTGTAAGCGGGAGTAATTTAACAGCAGATGTTACCGTTACAGCTCCAACCAATTTTGAAGTGTCTCCAAACGGTACGACTTATTCGAGTTCAATTACGCTGACCCGAACCGGAAATGTGCTTGTGGGTCAGCCGGTAACGGTTTATGCTCGAGTTAAAGCTTCAGCACCATCAGGGTTATACACGACTACTATTACTCATACTACTACCAGTGGTGCTACTAAATCTATCGCTGTTTCAGCCACGGTTATTGCGTCGAAACCAACAACGCAAGCCACAGCAGTTACTTTTACAACAGTAACCTCAACCACTTTTACAGTCAATTGGACTAACGGCAATGGCGCCAATCATTTGGTTTTAATTAGAAGTGGCAGTGCTGTTAATTCCAATCCGGTAGATGGGGTAATATATACTGCTATTAACTCTTTTGGAGCCGGTTCAGAAATTGGCACAGGAAATTATACAATCTATTCTGGAAACAGCAATACAGTTAACATAACAGGATTACAACCAAACACAGCTTACTATGTTGCTGTTTATGACTATAACGGTTTAGGTGGTACAGAGAGTTATTTAACTACTAGCCCAGCAATTGGAAATAGAACAACACTTAATGCTCCTGTGGGTTGGCAGATATACAATACTAATACTACCAATACCATTACATTCGACACCACTGTTGATGGTGTTAATGAAGGAACGTATCAAGCTGCAGGATTGTCACCTACTTTAACCAGCGGCGAACTTAACTCTAATGCTTGGGCTATTTCCGGTTTTAGTGATGGCGCAATAGCTTTTGGGGGTACCAGTACTGATGGACAAGATTTTGATCGTGGGATTGAAAATGGAGGTGTTTCAATTGGAGGCTTATATGCTTTTGAAACTGTAACTAACAATTATGCTCTAGGAATACAACCCGCAACAGGAGATTTTGTTCCTGGTTCGGCAACGCTTCGCTTTCAGAATCAAACTGGAGCAGCGGTAACTTCGGTAAGTATAGGATATAAAGTATATGTCTATAATGATCAGGCAGCATCGAGTAGTTTTAATTTCAGCCATTCGGTAGACAATTCCACTTATACGAGTGTTTCCGGATTAAATGTAACCTCACCAGCAACAGCCGATGCGTCACCCGCTTGGAAATCCTATTATCGTGTAGTAACTTTAACAGGATTGAATATTGCCAATAACAATTATTATTATTTTAGATGGACCGGAGCCACCGTTTCTGGCAGTACTGATTTTGACGAATTTGGATTGGATGATATTGTCATGGTAGCCAATCCGTCAACTAATTATGCCTCTTTTAGCGGAACAGCAGAAAACTTTGCTGTTTTGGGAAATACTACTTTATCCGGAAGTACAACTGTTACCAGTGATTTGATTATAAACGGAGGTAAAGTAGATATTAACGGCAATACACTAAGTCTTAACGGAACGATAACAAATACTACTTTGGCAGGATTAAAAGGCAGTGCTTCCAGTAACCTGCTTATAAGTGGTGCAGTGAGCCCCTCTTTGAGTTTTGACCAAACTACGCTGGGAACCACTAATGGATTAAATAATTTAAGCATCAATACTACGGCTTCCAATACCGTTACCATCTCAAATCCTGTAGTTGTAAACGGAACTTTGACAATCGCTTTGGGACAAACACTCAACATGGGAACCAATGCGTTGACGGGTAATTTAACCACTATTGCCAATAACGGAACCATAGCTACTCAAAATACAACTTCGTTGCCAATTCCTTCAGGCAAAACATGGAGCGGAACGGGAACAGTACATTATAATGCCGCTTCGTCAGCACAAACCATAGTAGTGGGTACGTACCAAAATTTAACATCTTCTTCTATAGGTGGCGCTACAGCAGCGGGTAATATTACAGTAAATGACGGCCTTAATTTGCCAACAGCCAATCCTTCTTCAACTCTAGGAAGCCTTACTATGGGAACGTATACGCTTACCATGGGAGCTATTGCTGCTAACGCTGGAATAGGAGATGTTATCGGGATTGTAACCCGAAACAGTATTACAGTCAATACGCTGTACACTTTTGGAAACCCTTACACGTCAATTTTATTTCCTAACATTGGAACTTTACCGACATCCATGAGCTTGAAAATTGGCATTGGAGCAGCGCCAAGCTGGCGAACCGGAGCCATAAACAGAACTTATGATTTTATACAGACAGGAGCCTCAGGAACAAAGGCTGTTATTAAAGCACATTATTTAGATTCTGAATTGAACGGAAATATTGAACAAAAATTAGTAGATTGGGCTTATATCGTTTCGTCGGCTACCACTTTGGAACAAGGGAGATCTAATTATAATACTACAGATAACTGGGTAGAATTGACCAATGTTAATGTGGCACTTTATTTCACAGGTACTTTTGGTCAGGTTTTGTTAACACTTGATGAGTCTGCTGCAGGGTCACTTACGTGGAATGGTTCGGTTAGCAATTCTTGGACGACGGCGACGAATTGGACACCTAATGCCACCCCATCTGACCTAACGGTCGTGTATATACCGGATGCGGCTACCACTCCAAATGATCCTACTTTAAATCCATCAGTTTTGTTGGGTTCTTTAAATATTGATACGGGCGGAATACTGAATGCCCCTGACAATTCACAATTCACAATTAATAATGGAGCTGGTGCCTGGATTAATAATGGAGCCTATAATCCGGGAGCAGGGACCAGTGCGGTTATTTTTACCAGTGCCAATGCTACGATGGCAGGCTCGACCATTTTCAATAACATCACTATTAATTCTGGAGCCACTTTAAGACCATTGACTGATAATGTGATGCAAATTGGCGGAATATTCACCCTGAATGGAAGTCTTAGTGCAGGAGCGCTTGAAAATACGGTAATTTATTCAGGAACCAATCAAACCATTGTAAACCCAAATACCGGTTTACAAGCTTATCATAATTTAATCATTAATGGAACTGGAGCAATTTTTCCGAGCTCATTGAATATTACTGATAATCTAATCCTTAATCAGGCTGTTGATTTTACCGGTAAAACCATAGTCATGACTGGAATGGAACCACAAATTATTTCCGGTAGTGTGGCACCGACATTCAATAATCTAATCATTAACAATACCGCAGGAGGAGTTTCTTTGGCAACCAATGTAGGTACAAACGGAACTTTAACGCTTACTTCAGGAATTCTAGACATAGCAAATTACAATTTATTGCTGGGAACTAATGCCGTTTCAGGGAGTTTTTCTACTGCCAATATGGTTGTAGCCAGCGGAACCGGAGAGTTAAGAAGAACGTACACTGGAACTGGTTTTTATACTTTTCCGTTAGGAGATATAACAGCTACAGTCGAGTATTCTCCGATAACGATATCCCTAACTGCCGGAACCTGTTCAAATGCCTATATAGGGGTTGCAGTGGTAGATGGCATTCATCCAAACAATTCAAGTGCTGCCAACAACATTACTCGTTACTGGAAAGTTAAAGAGTCTGGTATTACAGGAGCTGTAGCTACTGTCACTGCTAATTATCTGTCGGCCGATATAACAGGAGTAGAAGGGGAAATCAATGGAGGGCAACTCAACGGTACATTCAATCAGGCTACTAATCCTTGGATAAAATACGCTGCTTTAGCCAGTAATAGCTTTATGGCTACAGGAGCAACATTAACAGCGGGTCAAACTTCTGCATTCACAGGTATTAAAGGAGGAACTTATAGCGCTTTGATTTCAGGCTATGGTTCCTTTTGTTTGAACGATACTGTTACCTTAACAGCAACAGAAACAGGCGGTGATGCTCCCTATTCATATTCCTGGAATGGTGGATTGGGGAATCAAGCTATAGTTTCTCCGCCTACATCTTCGGCAGGAACTGTTAACTATACCGTTACCATAAAAGACAGCAACGGAATTACGGTCACCGATACTAATAACATCACCGTTGTTCCGGATTCTGTTGGAGGAATCCTTGCATCAAATCAGATTATTTGCTCAGCGAGCACGCCTGCAAACCTTATATTATCAGGTCAGACAGGCAGTGTAATTTATTGGCAGAGCGCATCCGATTTAAGTTTTACCACACCGGTAAATATTGCGAATATCACAACTACACTTACCGGAACTGCCATTGGGCCGTTGACGGCAACCACTTATTTCCGTGCTGTTGTACAAAGTGGAACTTGTGGAAGTGTATTTTCTGCTGCTGCAACAATATCAATGAGTGCGACAACATGGAACGGGACTTCTTGGAACAACGGTGTTCCTAACAGTACATCCGGAATTCTGATAACGGGGAATTATACGGCTTTCGCAAATTTGAACGGATGTACGCTTACGATAAGCAACAATGCTGTGGTGAACATTCCTTCAGGATTTGATGTATCGCTTAATGGAAACATTACGGTTGAAGCGGGAAGTACCTTTACATTGGAAAACAACGCAAACCTGCTTCAGGCAAATGATGTTGCCAATTCAGGAAACATCATCGTTAAGCGCAACAGCTCTGCATTGCTTCGTCAGGATTACACGCTTTGGTCATCACCCGTTGATGGTCAGCAGCTCTTCGCTTTTTCGCCTTTGACCGTGATCTCGCCAACATCCCGATTCTATAACTACAATACCCTGACAAACGTATACAATTCGGTCGTTTCCCCAGCAACCACCAATTTCAATACTGCTCAGGGTTACCTTATCAGAGTGCCAAACAACCATCCTGCCACCACGCCGACCATTTGGACAGGGCAATTTGGAGGAAACCCACATAATGGCACAATTAATTTCAATATGGCTGATGGCGGGACGGGATTGCGATTCAACCTCACGGGGAATCCATATCCGTCCACCCTAGATGCTGCAGCCTTTGTTGCTGCAAATGCTTCGTCGATTACAGGAACACTGTATTATTGGAGAAAAACCAATAATGCCGCAAGTCCGAGTTACTGTTCATGGACGCCCCTAGGTGGATTTGTAGACAATGGTGAAGCACAGACATTTGATCCGCTTGGCGTTATCCAAACGGGACAAGGCTTTTTTGTTGAGGCGACCGGAGCATCACCAACGCTAACTTATACGAATTCACAAAGAATTGGAAATCATGCCAATCAGTTTTTCCGCACGAATGATATCATCGAGATAAACAGGGTGTGGCTGAATGCAACGAATACTATGGGTGCATTTTCACAAATTCTTGTAGGATATATCACAGGAGCAACATTGGGAGTTGATAATGCCATCGATGGGCGTTATATCAATGATGGAACAATTGCCCTAACATCGGTGATTGACAATGTGGATTATGCGATTCAGGGACGACCACTTCCATTTGACCCAGCCGATGTTGTCGCATTGAACTTTAAGGCTGCGATAGCCGGAGATTACACCATAGCCATTGACCATTTGGATGGATTTTTTACAGGATCGCAGGATATCCTGTTGCGAGACAACTTCAGCGGAAGTATCCACGACCTGAAAGCCGGCGCCTATACATTTACAGCATCGGCGGGCTTAACAACTGGAAGATTCGAAATCATCTACCAGCAGTCATTGTCTGTAAGCAACCCTATGTTCGACGGCAATTCTGTTATCGTCTACAACCAGAGTGGCCAGATAATCATTAATTCAGGCACAATGGTTATGGATCATGTGCAGGTGTTTGACATCCGCGGAAGGCTATTGGCAGAAAAGAGATCAATCAACGGTTCAACTGCGGCGTTTATAATTCCCGGTGCAGAACAAGTGCTATTATTAAAAATCACTTCTTCGGATAATATTACGGTTGTAAAGAAAGCGGTTAATTAATATTCTATAAAAAAAGAGAAGCGCTACACGGGCAAGCTGTCTATCCACTAATTTGTCATAGTTGCGGCAAGGTACTACATGAAAACCTTTGCCGCAGCTATGACTTTTTTTCTTAGAGATGATAACTCAGTGCATCAACTGAAAATTACCATCAGTTAAGATGCTTGACAATATCATTGCAATGATTATATTGGTGTTTTCGCTTTTATTGCGCCATGTTGAGTGGTATGTGCAAAATTTGCACAGCTGCTATTCGTTTAATCTTCCTTTTTAAATTATACGCTTTAAAATTCAAACCAATTGTACTTTAGCGCATTATTGCTATTGACTGTAATGGTTTTCTCATTAGCTTTCAATGATTTTTTAAGTATTAAATCAGATAATTTTTCTACGTATTCTTTTGGTAAATTCTGCTCTAAATAATCGAATAATTGTGCGTAGGTCAGTTTGTTTTTAAAGAAGCGTGTTAGTGTAGTTTCACACTTCTTGGAGTGGTTGATAGTCTCTTCTTTTTTTGTGGCGTTACTTTGCTGTTTCTTCTTTAGCGCATCATATTTGGCAATGGCTGTTAAATGCTCATTCCACTTGGCTTTAGTGTATTCAAAACCTACTTCTTTTGAAGTCTTTCTAGTCATATCAAAGTAATGGTATGGGGAACCTATAAAAAACTCCAAAAAAAAGCCTGTAATCATATTGATTTTGGGCTTTTTATTTTTAGTTGACAGTATATATTTTACTCGATAGATTGAAGCAACCAATAAAGCTTCAATAAAATGCATACCATGTCTGCCCAAACGCTACTAACCTATCAATCTAAAAACCTGATAATTATCATGCTTACTGTGGCTTTAGATACTTATATTTACTAAACTATAAAACCCATCGGCTATGAGATTTTCAAAATATATTATGGCATTTACCTTATGGCCTTTGTTATTGGTACAGAAATGTGCCAAAGATTCCGAGGAAACGAATGATGACAATGCGGTTGAAATACGGTACAACGCTGATGAAAACGTCACCAAAGTCATGGCCATCGAAGATTGGGAACAATTCCTAAAACAGTCGCAACAAGACATCGACGAAACTGATACGCAAATTGGACTACTCGAAACCAAACTTGATGAAGCCGATACCGACGAAAAGAACGCTTGGCAGGGTATCTGTGATTCAAGCAATTTATCATTACTTAAATTGAAAGCCAGCAGAGCCAAACAAAATAAAGCGTTTGAAGACGGACTCAGCACTTACGATAAGACTATGTATCATCAGAATGAAATTTTCGAAATACAATTCAATCACGAAATGGCTGCTATCAATAAGAAACTTGCAACCCTTTTCGAAAAAATGAGATCGGGTTATTATAAGTGATTTTGGAACGCAAAACTATTCATTCTAGGAATGGAATTGGAAGCAATTAAGGTAACCGCGGTTTTTATTTATAACCTTTAATCATTCCAAACCGAATAAAATCACGACCTTTACGCAGGGAATTACTTTTACAACCTCTTTGCGTATTGCAAAAATTGAAATAAAAAAAGCATCCGAAACCCCAAATACTATGGATACTTCCGAAGTTGAAAAAGCTAAATCACACATTGTTGTTGAAATTATACAATATATTCCAAACGCCGTTTTAAGCAAAACCATCATCAAAAAAACGACAGGAAACATTACCGCCTCTTCATTCGATGCCGGAGAAGAATTATCAGAAAAAACCTCGCCTTTCGACAACTACATTCAAATCATTGATGGTTGTGCCGAAATTTTCATCAATGACAAAAAGCACTTACTCAATTTGGGGCAAGGCATTATTATTCCGGCGCACGCCAAGCACAGTTTCAATGCGAATGTGCAGTTTAAAATGATATCCACGATTATCAAAAGCGGTTACGAAGATTAAACGTTTATAAGTCTCATACGGATTCAAGCCTAGTTATTTTTTTATTTTCGATTAATGTCAGGTGTTCTGATAGATTAATAACAATGAAACTATACATTAAATACATGGTAAGCTTGCGCTGCAAAATGGTGGTCAAAGATGCACTCAATGATCTTGGGTTGCACCATACCATGATTGAGTTGGGTACAGTAGAAATCCTAGAAAACCTCACCGAAAATCAAAAGGAAAAACTTAAAAAAATATTATTGCTTTCGGGTTTAGAACTCATGGATGACAAAAAAGCCATGCTGATTGAGAAAATCAAAAATGTCATTATCGAAATGGTGCATTATACAGATGAAATGCCAAAAGTGAATTACTCCGATTATATCAGTGAAAAACTAGGACAAGATTACACCAATATGTCGAAGATTTTTTCTGAAGTCAAAGGCATCACGATCGAGCAATTTATCATCTTCCATAAAATTGAAAAAGTCAAAGAATTGTTGCTTTATGACGAACTCACGCTCACACAAATTTCTTATATTCTGAACTACAGCAGCGTAGCACATTTATCGAGACAATTCAAAAAAGTAACGGGTTTGACGCCAAGCTATTTCAAACAACTTCAGGTAAAAAGACGCAATCTAGACTCCATCTGAATTGTGCAACTCTTATAATTAATTATATAATAAGTTCCTTTTTTTAAAGTAGGTACTTTGCTTTAACTTTTAAAGTATTATGCCCATGAAATTATTCATCAAATATATGGTGAGCAACCGTTGCAAAATGTTGGTGAAAGAGGAACTCAAAAAACTAGGATTGCATTTTGTAGTAGTCGATTTGGGCGAAGTCGATATCATGGAAAACCTAACGTTACACCAACGTAGCCAACTCAAAGAAGCACTTCTCGTATCGGGTTTAGAACTCATGGATGATAAAAGAGCGGTTTTAATCGAAAAAATTAAAACGGTAATCATCAATATGGTGCACCATTCCGATGGCGATATCAAAGTGAATTTCTCTACTTTTTTAAGCGAAAAACTCAACCAAGACTACACTTATCTTTCCAACTTGTTTTCTGAAGTTCAAGGCACAACCATTGAACACTTTATCATTGCCCACAAAACCGAACGCATCAAAGAATTAATTATTTACGATGAACTCAACATTACCGAAATTGCTTGGAAAATGAACTACAGCAGTGTCGCGCATTTGTCGAGTCAATTCAAAAAAGTAACCGGTCTTTCGCCATCCCATTTCAAACAACTGAAGGTAAAAATGCGTAGCCCGATTGAAGACATTGGGAATTGATTGTTGGATTATTTGACTGTAAGATTTTAAGACAATCTTGATTACTAACTTTAAAAATAGAAACTATGAATCTCAAAAGAATTTTCGGAGCCATACTCACCATATTGGGAATTGTGGGCCTTATTTATACCGCCATGATTTTTGTCAACACTAGAGGTAACAATCAAGATATCAGAATGCTCATAATATATGGTGTTTTGGGAGTGGTCTTTTTCGTTTCCGGTATTGGTCTGATTAGAACCACCAAAGATGAATCGTAAACCATTATAAAACTAAAATGCTTCATTCCGCCTAAGTCAACAATATGCAATTTAACTTCGACAATAGAACGAAAATCTTTTATGCTCTTGCCTTTGTTGCCTTAGTCAGCATACTGTCTGTGCTATTCAACAATTCCCGGAAAATAAAATCGACCAGTAATCTTGTCGAACATACCAAAAACGTATTGCATACGAGCGATATGGTTCTGGTTGATATTTTGAATATCGAAACCGGTTCTAGAGGTTTTGCATTAATGGGTAAAACCGCTTTTTTAGAACCTTATCACGATGGTTTACTCAAAATCAATCAAGATTTGGCTGCATTAAAACGAATCACCAATGACAACCCACATCAGCAAATCAGGTTCGATTCGCTTTCGAAAACCATCTTCCAAAGAATTGCATTATCCAAAGCCATGGTCGATGCAAAAAAACAAAGTTTGTTAAACGATAGCTTAAAAATCAATCTCATTGAAAATGGCAAAATACTCACCGACAGCATTCGACACTTAATCATTGCCATCAATTCGGAAGAATTTTTATTACTAAAGGATAGAAAAATAGCCAATCAAAACAACATAGAAAATAGCGCGATACTTTACTTTATGAGCTTTATTCTGATTGTTTTCATTTTTGTGTTGATTGCTATTATTATGAAAAATCAGAAAGCAGCGAAACAAGAAAATGAAAAATTAATATCGTCCCACGAATTGCTTTCTCAATATTCCCTAAGCCTCATCGAAGCGAGTCTCGATCCTTTAGTAACCATCAATATCGAAGGAAAAATTACCGATATGAATGAAGCCACAGCCACCATCACAGGTTTAGACCGCGATCATTTGGTAGGTTCCGACTTCTTCGATTATTTCACCGAGCCACAAAAAGCTAAAGAAGTCTATGAGGAAGTTTTCGCCAATGGTTCTGTTACTGACTCGCCCTTAACTTTGCGCCATACCTCAGGCAAGCTAACCGAAGTGCTTTTCAACGGATCGGTTTATAAAGATGGACAAGGTCATGTACTGGGCGTAGTCGTAGTGGCAAGAGATATTGCAGAACAAAAATGGGCACTCGATCTTAGAAGCGCCAATAGTGAACTCGCTTTTCAAAATCAAGAAAAAGAAAAACGGGCTACAGAATTAAGCATCGCTAACCAAGAGCTGGCCTTTCAAAATGAGGAGAAAGAAAAGCGCGCCATGGAGCTAAGCATTGCCAACAAAGAGCTCGCCTATCAAAATGAAGAGAAAGAAAAACGGGCTACAGAATTGAGTATCGCCAACAAAGAACTTGCTTTTCAAAATCAAGAGAAAGAAAACCGCGCCCAAGAATTGGTGATTGCCAACAAAGAGCTCGCCTACCAAAATGAAGAAAAAGAAAACCGTGCCGCCGAATTGCTAATCGCCAATGAAGAACTCGCTTTTCAAAATCAAGAGAAAGAAAATCGCGCCCAAGAATTGGTGATTGCCAACAAAGAACTCGCTTATCAAAACGATGAAAAAGAAAACCGCGCCGCCGAGTTACTAATCGCTAACGAAGAATTAGCGTATCAAAATCAAGAAAAAGAAAATCGTGCTTCGGAATTACTAGTCGCTAACGAAGAACTCGCTTACCAAAATAAAGTCAAAGAAAAACGTGCTGCCGAATTGATCATCGCCAATAAAGAATTGCTGTTTCAAAATAGCGAAAAACAAGACCGTGCCGATGAACTCGTGATTGCCGACAAAGAACTAGATTTTCAAAACGAGGAAAAAGAAAAACGCAAAATTGAAAATTCCGCTTTAGAAGAATATAGCACTTCGCTAAAATTGGCGTCGCAATATTCTTTAAGTCTTATAGAAGCCAGTCTCGACCCGTTATTTGTAATCAGTCCAGAAGGCAAAATTACCGACACCAATCAAGCGACAGCACGTGTTACGGGTGTTTCCAAAAAGGAATTAATAGGTTCCGATTTTATCGATTACTTTACCGAGCCTGAAAAAGCCAAAGCAGGTTATCTTGAAGTTTTCGAAGAAGGTCATGTGGTCGATTATCCATTGACCATTACCGATGGTGAACTTATGGATGTTTTGTTTAACGGCGCAGTGTATACCGACGAAAAAGACAATGTTATCGGTGCCGTAGTCGTAGCGCGTGACATTACGAAGCAAAAGCAAATTGAAAAGGAACTTATCGAAGCTAAAATATTTGCAGAACTCGCCACAGCCATTGCCGAAGAAGCAAAAATCAGTGCTGAAAATGCTGCTGAAGTAGCTAAAGAAGCGGTAAAATCGAAGCAACAGTTTTTATCGAATATGAGCCACGAGATCAGAACACCGATGAATGCCATTATCGGATTCACGAAAGTGGTGCTCAAAACCAGTTTGACGGCCAAGCAAAAAGAATATTTAACCGCAATTAAAATGAGTGGCGATGCGCTGATTGTACTCATCAATGACATTCTCGATTTGGCGAAAGTCAATTCCGGGAAAATGGTTTTTGAAAAAACGCCGTTTAAACTATCGCTTTCTATATCGGCGATGTTGCATTTGTTTGAAACCAAAATTCAAGAAAAAAACCTAAAACTCATTACAAAATACGACGATACCATTCCTGAAGTTTTGGTTGGTGATGCAGTTCGTCTGCATCAAATTATTTTAAATTTAGTGAGTAATGCCGTCAAATTTACATCAAAAGGAACCATTACTGTGAGCGTTAATCTGATCGAAGAAGATGATGAAAAAGTACTTATCGAATTTACCATTACCGATACCGGAATCGGCATTAATTCACAAAAAATTGAAACCATTTTCGAAAACTTCCAACAAGCCACTAGCGGAACTTCGCGACTGTATGGTGGAACCGGTTTAGGACTTGCGATTGTAAAACATTTGGTCGAAGCACAAGAAGGCAGCATTCATGTTGAAAGTGAAGAAGATCATGGCTCGAGCTTTAGATTTAAATTGCTTTTCCAAAAAACCAATGTCGATGCCGTTTTGGAAGAAGAAATTGTTGAATTGGATTTAGAAGTCAAAGACATCAAAATCCTCGTCGTTGAAGATATGGAACTCAATCAACTATTAATGAAAACCTTATTGGATGATTTCGGATTTGAATGCGACATCACCGCCAACGGTAGATTGGCTGTAGAAAAACTTCAAGAAAAAACCTATAACATCATTTTGATGGATTTGCAAATGCCCGAAATGAACGGATTTGAAGCCACCGAACACATCCGAAAAGTAATGAAACTAACCGTTCCTATCATGGCTTTAACCGCTGATGTAACGACTGTCGATTTGGCCAAATGCAAAGCCGTCGGCATGAATGATTATGTAGCCAAACCGATTGACGAACGCCTACTCTACAGCAAAATTATCGGATTGGTCAAAAAACCCATTTTAATTATCGAAGAAAAAATTATTGGCGATATGAAGACAGAAAATATAAAATACGTCGACTTAAAATACCTCAACAAGCTCACCAAATCAAATCCGAAGTTAATGTCGGAAATGATTCACGTATATTTAAAGCAAACGCCACCGCTGATTGAATCTATGAAACAAAGTTTAATCGATCAAGATTGGGTGACTTTGAAATCTGCTGCACACAAAATCATTCCGTCATTTACCATCATGGGCATCAGTTCCGATTTTGAGAATATGGCGATTAAGATCCAGGAATATGCTTCAAACATAGAATCTATAGGCGATATCAACGAAATGATTTTACAATTGGAAATGGTTTGCAACAGCGCTTATATTGAACTTGAAAATGAACTCGACACTATAAAAAATACCACCATATGAAAACCGACGCTAAAATAAAAATCTTTCTTGTAGACGATGATGCGCTACATTTAAAGTCATTGGAAATTGAATTTTTGAATCATGGTGATTTTGAAATCCAAACCTTTGCTACAGGCGAATTGTGTCTTAAAAAGATAAAAGAAAATCCAGATGTCATTATTTTAGATTATCATTTAGATGGCATTCAAAAAGGAGCTATGAATGGTATTGAAACTTTAGATAAAATTAAACTGATCAACGCAGAAATTCCGGTAATCATGCTTTCATCACAAGATAAAATTGATATTGCTATCAAGTGTATGCACCATCATGCGTCCGATTATGTGGTGAAAAGCGAAACGGCTTTCGTTCGACTGCAAAAAATTATCAGCTCGATTTTCTTGTACTCTAAAATGAAAAAAGAATTGAATTGGTATATGGAACGCATGTGAAAATTATGCTTCTTTTTTAAAGAATAGTATAACATTCTTGGCTGGGCTTATCGTGAACTTTGTAGGGAGTAAACTTCATTCACAATAAAATCATACGTTATGAAAAAGTTCATCGCTGTAGTGCTGTTGTTGGTTTGTTTTACTGCAACGCAAGCTCAAAAACTTGCCACCAAAGCGGTTCCTGAAACCGTAACCACTGCCTTCAAAAAATCGCACCCGACTGCCATCAACGAAACTTGGACCAAGCACGACGACACTTACGAAGTGAAATTCTTAGTCAACAAGAAAATCAAAAGTTTGATGTATAACACCAAAGGTATTTTGGTTTTTAATGAAGTGGATGTTGCCAGCAATATTTTACCTGCTGCGATCAAAAAATACATGGCGGCAAACTATCCCAATGAGCCCATTCTTAACATTGCCAAAAGGACTACGATGACCAATGTTTTTTCTTATGCTGTAGAAATTAATGACAGTAATATCATCTTCGATACCAAAGGAAACTTTATAAAATCGGAACCTAAATAACCCCGAAAGCCTTTGCCAGCGCTATATCTGTGAATAATACAACTTTTCAATAAAGTTATGTAATGAAAAACACGCGAGTCCAAATGACCTTTGACCATACTAATTTAAACTAATTTAAAACGTTAAAAAATGAAAAAACTAATCCTAATCACAATCTGCCTTGCGTTTGCATTAAGCGTAAAAGCACAGACCAAAGACAAAAAATGGAACGTCGGACTTCACGGTGGTATCATTCAATACAACGGCGATTTGGGTCGCGATTTTTATAAAAACGATAAAACGATGTACGGTTTTGCTGGTTTATCTGTATCAACTTATTTAAACAGTCACTTGGATGTTACCGCGTTATATACAAGAGGAACATTGGGTTTCGATAGCGGAACAACAGGGTACAAAAGCGATTTCAGTAGCGCTAGTGCTAACTTAAGATTCAATTTCTTCAATTCTGAATTCGTGGTTAGACCTTATCTTTCGGGTGGTATTGGTGTGATTTTATTCGACAATCAACTCAACTTTCACAAAGACTTAATCGATACTGCATTTCCTACTGCAGGCGCTGGTGTTAACATCCGATTAACGCCATCTATTATGTTGAACTTACAAGAAACATTCCTTTATACCAATAACGATGAAAGAGATGGAATCGTAGTGGGTAAAAAAGATGATTATTTAATGCATATGGTAGGAATAACATACAACTTAGGCTCTAAAAAAGATGCCGATTTAGATGGTATTGCTGACAACAAAGACAAATGTCCTGATACTCCAACTGGCGTAGCGGTTGACAAAATGGGTTGTCCGTTAGACAAAGATAACGATGGTGTAGCGGATTATTTAGATACTTGTCCTGATGTAGCCGGAAGCAAAATGCTTAATGGTTGCCCAGACAAAGATGCTGATGGTGTGGCTGATGCACAAGATCGTTGCCCTGATGTTGCGGGAACAACTGCTTTGATGGGCTGTCCTGATACCGATGGTGATGGTGTGGCTGATATTGATGACAAATGTGCGAATACCAAAAAAGGAAGTAAAGTCGATGCCAAAGGTTGTGTAACCGATAGCGATGGAGATGGAATAGCTGATGATGTTGATAGATGTCCAACTGCCGCCGGTATTGCAAGTTTGAATGGATGTCCAGACACTGATGGAGATGGTGTACCGGATCAAGATGACCGTTGTCCAAATACTAAAGGAAATATTGCCAACAAAGGATGTCCGGAAATTACCAAACAAGATGCGGTGAAAATTACGTATATCGGAAGTAAAATTTTCTTTGAAAATAACAGCGATAAACTCAAAGTAGCTTCATTGTCACAACTTGACGAATTGTCTAAAATATTAAATCGATACGAAGGAGCCAATCTGGTTATCGAAGGCCATACCGATAGCAATGGTTCTGATGCTTCAAACATTACTTTATCTCAAAAACGTACGGAATCCGTAAAACGTTATTTGGTTGGAAAAGGAATTGCCGAAAGCCGTTTAACCGGTATCGGAAAAGGAGAAGCTGAACCAGTTGCCAATAATAAAACTCCTATAGGTCGTGCCAAAAACCGTAGAGTTGAATTGAAAACCAATTACTAATAAAAGGTTAGTTTGTTTTGTTTTGTTTAAGAAAGCGCTGTTGTTTTATCGACAGCGCTTTTTTTTATGTTCAATTTTTCAATTTCTTTAAACACCAGAATGAAAAGCGCTAAGCATAAAATGATCGAGGAAATTATCGTTCCAATATTCAATCCGCCTTTATCAATGGGTTTTGTTAGAAAATCTCCAAAGGTTGCTCCGAATGGTCGGGTTAATACAAAAGCCAACCAAAATAAAATTACCGTTGAAATCTTGGTGAAATAATGTGCTACAATAATCAGCAGTAACAAACTTCCAATAAGCAAAGCGCCTCCGGCAAAACCTAGCCCGGAACTATCAGATAAAAAATCGCCCAGTGCTGTTCCTAAAGTATTAGAAAACAATATCGCAATCCAATAGAAACTTTCTGCACGTACGGATTGAATAGATGTTATAGAAATCGATTTTTCGGTTGATTTCCAAATAGCAAAAATCAAAATCAATAAGAAAACCAATATAGAAGATCCGACTGCATATCCTAATCCAAGTGTTCTGTCGATAAGATCCGATATTGTAGTTCCGGCTGTACTCGTAGTAATAATCACCAACCAATAAATAATCGGGTTGTATTGCTTCGAAAATATTTGAATGAAAAAAGCCAAAACAAAAAATGCCAAGAAAATGATGGAACTTAATAGATACCCAACTTCCAGGGTTTGTGCTAACAAATCGCCTCCGGTTTCTCCGAGCGTTGTCGCGCAAATTTTCATGATCCAAAATGACATGGTAATTTCAGGTAATTTATGCAATACCGCTTTCGACATACTTTTATTTTTCTAACGCGCAATGTCGGAATGTATTTTTACATATTCTAATACTTAAGCCAACCTTAAGCCAATAGATTGAAGCGAATCATGCAACTTTTTATAAAAATTGTATAACTCATTTTAAGTCTTTATGCTGAAATTTAATATACCAAAATAACTTTAAAAAACAATGATTATGAAAGCAATTAAAAGATTACAAAAAACAATGATTCTCTTAGTATTAGCAGTAATTCTACCGATTGAATCGAATGCGATGGTGACAAATACACCAACTACACCAACAAATGACAAAGCAATATCGGACGAAAGCGCTGCTCGAATGATCAATCGCCTCGAAGAAATTAAAGCGATGGATCGAACCTCGATGAACAGAGAAACTAAAAGAATGCTTCGCAAAGAAGTCAAATCGATTAAAAAAGAATTGGCCACTGCCGGAAGAGGTGTTTACCTTTCTGTAGGTGCGGTGATTATTATTATTTTGTTGCTGATTTTAATTTTATAAACGCTCGCTTTAATTCCCCAAATCATCATGATTGCAGTTAAAAAAGAAGGCATCGTTCTCGAAAAAAGAGCGTTGGGTTTTGAAGTGGAAGGTGTTTTAAATCCAGGTGTAATTCACTACGGTGATTTTATTCATCTTTTCTATAGAGCTGTTGCCAAAGACAATTATTCGAGTATCGGCTATTGTAAATTAGACGGTGCTTTAAAAGTAGTCGAACGATTGGATGTACCCATTTTATTCCCGCAAGTCGATTATGAAGTTCATGGTGTGGAAGATCCGAGGGTTGTTAAAATCGACGATTTATTTTACTTGACCTATTGCGCTTTCGATGGTGTGAATGCGTTATGTGCACTGGCGACTTCAACTGATTTAATCAATTGGGAAAAACGAGGATTGATTGTCCCGCAAATTACCTACGAAGAATTTCTAAGATTGGCCCAAACCAAAGGTGCCGTCAATGAAAAATACTTGCGATTCAATCAAAATTTCGGAATTCATACCAACCACGGAAAGAAAGTGTTGATTTGGGATAAAAATGTTGTTTTCTTTCCAAGGCGAATCGATGGGAAACTGCATTTTATTCATCGTATCAAACCCGATATTCAAATTATTTGTGTCAATGAACTCGAAGAGCTTACGACCGAATTCTGGCAAAATTATCTGTTGCAATTCAATGATTATATCATGCTTGCGCCAAAATTCGAACACGAAGTCAGTTACATCGGCGGCGGTTGCCCTCCTATTGAAACAAAAGAGGGTTGGCTGATTATTTATCACGGCGTTCATGATACCGTAAATGGTTATGTGTATTGTGCTTGTGCTGCCTTAATGAATTTGGATAATCCACAAAAGGAAATCGCGCGTTTGCCTTATGCGTTATTCAAACCTGAGCTCGATTGGGAACTTAAAGGTGAAGTGAATAATGTTTGCTTTCCCACTGGAGTCATCTTAGAAAACGATACGCTTTATATTTATTATGGTGCTGCCGATGAACGCATTGCTTGTGCTTCTGTCAATTTACCTGAATTATTAACCGAACTATTACTTAACCCCAATACCAATGAGAGTCAATATAGCCCCAGATTATGATAATGCCTTTATATCCGGCAACTACCAACAAACTAGTTCGGACAGTCCAATTAATTTTCAGCCAATTGAAAATCAATTGCCTCAGATTTTATGTATTACATCATATCCGCCTCGCGAATGCGGTATTGCAACTTATTCTCAAGATTTAATCATTGCTTTACAAAACAAATTCGATCAATCATTCGACGTCAAGATTTGTGCGCTTGAACTCAAAAACGACAACCATCCTTACGCGAATCAAGTTGATTATGTACTCAAAACAGATGATGAAAATTCCTATCAGACGCTCGTTCGAAACATCAACGATAACGATGCTATTGAAGCCGTATTAATACAACACGAATTTGGATTATTCAAAACCAATGAAGACGATTTTATTCAATTCTTAAAGTGGATCGACAAACCCAAAATCATTGCATTTCACACCGTTTTACCAAACCCTGACGCTGTTTTAAAAAAAATGATCAAAGCTATTGATGCTTCTTCAAGATCATTGATTGTGATGACCAACGCAGCTTCAAAATTATTGGTCAACGATTATGATATTGATCCAGAAAAAATTACTGTCATTGCGCACGGAACCCATTTGGTGGAACATTCCAACAAAGATATACTCAAAGAAAAATACCAATTATCGGGTAGAAAAGTCATTTCGACTTTCGGTTTATTAAGCTCGGGGAAATGCATCGAAACTACCATAAGTGCATTAAAAACCATCGTAAAACAAGAGCCCGAAGTTTTGTTTCTCGTCATCGGAAAAACACATCCTAACGTCGTAAAAAATGAAGGTGAGCAATACCGCGAAAGCCTCGAAGAAAGCGTTAAAGCATTGCATCTTCAAAAAAACGTACTGTTTATCAATCAGTATTTACCGTTGCATGATTTGCTCGAATATCTCCAGTTGACCGATATTTATTTGTTTACTTCGAAAGACAGAAACCAAGCAGTCAGCGGCACCTTTTCGTATGCCATCAGTTGTGGTTGCCCGATTATCTCTACGCCTATTCCTCACGCGTGTGAAGTTTTGAAAAACGGCTCTGGAATTATCATCGATTTTGAAAAACCAAAACAATTGGCCAAACATGTCATCAATTTGCTTAAAGATGAAGACTTGCGCAAAAGCATTGCAGCCAATGGCATTCATCAATTGGCACCAACAGCTTGGGAAAATTCTGCGATTGCTCATGCGATGTTGTTTGAAAGCATCACCGATGAATCGATTACATTACATTATAAAATTCCGAAAATCAACTTAAATCATTTCAAAAATTTAACGACCGAATTGGGCATGATACAGTTTTCGATCATCAATCAACCCGATATTGCTTCAGGTTATACATTAGATGACAATGCGAGAGCTTTAGTAGCGATGTGCCAACACTTTGAATTAACACATGATGCGGTCGATTTACAATATATCGAAATCTATTACAATTTTATTAAGTACTGTTTACAACCCGAAGGTTACTTTTTGAATTATGTCGATGTCAACAGAGCATTCACCAAACAGAATAATGAAAACCTAGCCGATTCAAACGGCAGGGCGATTTGGGCTTTGGGTTATATGATTTCTATTAGCGATATGTTGCCTGATGAAATCATTGTTGATGCGCGTAAGACATTAAAACTAGCGTTGACCAACGTCAGCAGAATACATTCGCCGCGTGCCATGGCGTTTATCATTAAAGGCATTTATTACAGCCACGAACATATCAATTCGTTTGAAAATAGTTTGATTGTAAAACATTTAGCCGATCGTTTGGTGCAAATGTACAAACACGAAACCGACAAAAATTGGCAATGGTTTGAAAGCTATTTAACATACGGAAACAGTATTTTACCAGAAGCCATGTTGTGTGCTTATTTGGTAGACAGCAATCCTGCTTATATGGAAATCGCGCAAACTTCATTCGATTTTTTATTGTCGAAAATTTTTATGGAAAACACCATCAATGTGATTTCTAATAAAGGTTGGCTGTATAATAATAAAGGAATTACAACTAAAATCGGAGGCGAACAACCTATTGATGTGGCGTATACCATTTTGGCATTGAGCAAATTCTATGATGCTTTTGAAAATCCTGATTATTTGAAAAAAATGGAAATCGGTTTCAGTTGGTTTTTGGGTAATAATCATTTGCATCAAATTGTTTACAATCCATGCACCGGCGGTTGTTATGATGGTTTAGAAGCCAATTATATCAATCTCAATCAAGGGGCAGAATCGACCGTAAGTTATTTGATGGCGCGTCTTACCATCGAACGCTATTTTACTGTTGATAAGAAAAAAGCGGTTTCTAAAAACGAATTTTCAAGAAAATTAAATCTCAAAAAAACCATCTTATACAAAACCTAAAATCATGGCTGTCAAAAAAATACATCAGATTGCTGCTAAAAAAAGTGATGCCAAAAAAGAGAAGATCGTTTCTAAAACGAAATTAACGGTTTTGAAAAAAAACAAACATCCCAAACGCAATGAGTTTGGCGATGAAGATGCGATAGAGTAACATTAAACTATAAAAAACTATGAGACCAAGAATTGAAATTAGCGACGTTCATTTAAAAAAAAGTGTCGATTTGCTTTCTATATTACTTTCCGATGAAATGACTTTATATGTCAAAACGAGAAAATTCCATTGGAATGTTGCCGGCGAAAGCTTTATGGAACTGCACAAATTATTTCAAAGTCAATATACCGAGCTCGAAGAAACCATTGATGAAGTCGCCGAACGCATCAATAAACTAGGAGAAAAAACAATCGGTACGATGAGCGAATTTATCAAACTCACGCGCATTAAAGAAAGTCCAAATGGTTATCCCGTTCAAAAAGAAATGCTTGTAGAATTACTTTCGGACCACGAAACTTTGATTGGTGAATTGCGAAAAGACATTGAGGTTTGCACAACCACCAACCACGATGCAGGAACCGCCGATTTACTTACTAAAATCATACAGCAACACGAAACCAACGCTTGGATACTGAGGCGGTATTTGAGTTAATACAACATATCATGAAAAACATCTTAATCATTTCGTCAAGCGTCAGAATAGACCGAAAAAGTCACAATGTCGCACAATACTTTGAGCGCTATTTAACTGAAAACAATATAGCAACAACGGAAATTTTAGATTTAAAAGACTATGGCTTTCCCATTTTTGATAGTGTTTTCAAATCTCTAAAAGCACCGAGTTTGTATGTATTGGCTTTCCGCGACAAAATCATAGCAGCCGATGGAATCATCATTGTTACTCCAGAATATAACGGAAGTATTCCTTCGAGTCTAAAAAACGTTATTGATCTTTTTAATGACGAATGGTTTCAAAAACCCATTGCCTTTTCGACAGTATCCGCCGGAGATTTTGGAGGATCACAAGCATTGACACATTTGCAATTTATTTTTTGGAAACTGCATGCACTTACCTATACGACGAATTTTCCGGTAGCAAAAGTGCAAGACAAATTTAACGATACCGGCATACCTGCAAACAAAAAACAAATGGATGCACTTGCCAAACCCTACATTGAAGGTTTTATAGAATGCATCGAATCGAGTGTAGCAAAACAATTGGCCTAGGAATATTACAAGTTATTGCCAAAGTTATATAACAAATTAATGATTGGATTGATTGAATTTTACTAATAAGAAATAACGAATATCAAAATATATTACCATGGAAAAAGCAAGAACAATAGAAGCATTGAATACATTAATAGTAATCAATAACGATAGAATCGAAGGATATAAAACAGCAACAGCCGAAGCCAAGGAAACCGATTTGAAAGAACTGTTTTCAGATTTGTGTCAAACCAGCATCGATTGCAGAAAAGAATTAACACAAGAAGTCATCAGACTCGGCGGAACACCCGACGAAGGAACTCGAATTACAGGCAAGTTTTATCGCGCTTGGATGAACATCAAAGTAGCCTTGAGCACCAACGATCGACAAACCATTTTAGAATCTTGCGAATTTGGTGAAGATGTGGCACTCAATACCTACAAGAAAGTATTAATACAAGATTATCCCGATACGAATACTACAGAACAAGACATGCTAAACAAACAGTATGCATTGCTAAAAACAGATCATGATAAAGTCAAAAAACTACGTGATTTGGTTCGCGTAGAAAGTGAAGCAACGAACCACTAATATTACAATAAACAATGCTATTGGTCAAGAGAAGAATATGATCACCAAAAATGCGTTTTTTGGTCCTAACCAGTGACATTGTTTTATTAAAAATACTAACCAATTCAATATACTTTGATAGATTATTTCAAAAATACTTTCAATGCTACGGCCGATGTTTCGCTGTTTACGGCTCAATTTTTTAAGGAGCTTTTCAAACCGCCTTTTCAAATCAATGAATTTATCCGACAGTGTTATGCTGTGGGATTTAAGTCGTTGCCCCTAGTGACGATTACGGGTTTTATTATGGGTTTGGTACTCACGATTCAGTCACGACCCACGATGGTGCAATTTGGTGCAGAATCTTGGTTGCCTAGTATGGTTTCGTTGTCATTAATTCGAGAAATCGCACCGGTGATTACAGCTTTAATTTGTGCCGGAAAAATTGCTTCGGGCATTGGTGCTGAATTGGGCTCGATGAAAGTCACAGAGCAAATCGACGCGATGGAAGTTTCGGCAATAAATCCATATAGTTACTTAGTTGTGACTCGAATTTTAGCCACAACATTGATGGTGCCGCTTTTGGTATTGTATGCTGATTTGGTAGGCATTTTGGGCGGTTACGTAGGCTATAACGTGCATGGCAATATGAGCATGTTCCGCTATTTTTCGGAAGTCATCGAAAGTTTAGAATTTTTAGACATCATGCCCGCTGTAATTAAAACTTTTTTCTTCGGTTTTTTTATTGGCATGATTGGCTGTTATAAAGGATTTAATGCCGCGAAAGGAACTGCCAGTGTTGGTATTGCAGCCAATTCTGCAGTCGTAACGGCATCGCTTTCCATATTCATTCTCGATATGTTGGCGGTGCAAATAACCGATTTATTCTTTTAAAGATGAAAACGACGCAACCCGCCATCAGAATCGAAAATCTGCACAAATCTTTTGGGAGCAATAAAATACTCAAAGGCATTAGTTTCGCCGTAAATCAAGGGGAAGATTTGGTCATTTTAGGAAAATCGGGAACCGGAAAATCCGTAACGATCAAATGCTTGATTGGGTTGATTGAAGCCGATAAAGGCAAGATTGAAGTTTTCGGAACCGACATCACCAAACTCGACAAAAACGAACTCAACAAAATCAGAGTTAGAATTGGTTTTATGTTTCAAAGTGGTGCTTTATATGATTCGATGTCCGTCAGACAAAACCTAACATTTGCATTAAAACACCATACCAAAGATATCAGCCCTGAAGAAATCGAAGAACGCATCCTTGAAACCCTCGAAAGTGTCGGATTAGCAGAAGCCATCGACAAAATGCCCGCAGAATTATCGGGCGGTATGATTAAAAGAATCGGATTGGCAAGAACGATTATCATCAAACCTGAAATCATTTTATACGATGAACCTACCGCCGGTTTGGATACCATTACAGCAAGAGAAATTAGCGAATTGATTCTATCGGTTCAGAAAAAATATAAAGCCACTTCTGTGATTATTACCCACGATTTGGCTTGTGCAAAACTCACGGGGAATCACATAATGATTCTCAATGAAGGCGTAATTCATGCCGAGGGAACGTATGCGCAGTTAGAAAAAAGTAAAGACGAATGGGTGCGCTCCTTTTTTATTTAATTTAAACAGAACAACATGAACAAAGAATCTAATTATAAAACGAAACTGGGGATGTTTATCCTATTTGGACTAGCATTATTCGTAGTAACGATATACTTTTTGGGGAAATCCAAAAACTTATTTGGCTCGTCCTTCGAAGTGAAATCCTATTTTAAAAATGTCGGCGGATTGAAAGAAGGCGGCAATGTGCGTTTCTCCGGAATCACGGTTGGAACGGTAAAAAATATTGAATTTGTTTCTGATTCGTTGGTCGTGGTGTATATGGTTGTCAAGGAAGATGTTCAAAAATATATCAAAACAGACGCTGTAGCAAGCATTGGTTCTGACGGATTGATGGGCGATAAAATCTTGACCATTTCTCCGGGTTCCAATTCGAATAAAGTCGTAAAAGACAACGCAACAATAGCTTCAACACCAGCGATAGAAATGGAAGACTTGATGAAAGGATTCAAAAAAAGCGTCGATAATGCGGAAGTCATTACAAAAGAATTGGCAGTCTTTACCAAGAAAATGAACAGTACCGATGGGGCATTATCGAAACTAATGACTGATCCTAAATTCTCCAATAGCATACAAGCGACGATGTTGAATTTAGAAAAATTCACCGCCAAAATGAACAATAAAAACAACGTACTTTCGAAATTGGTCAGCGATGAAAAACTCGGAAAGTCAGTCGATTCAACGATCATGGGAATCCACGAAACGGTGGAAGCGGCGCAACATAATTTTCTGCTCAAAGGTTACATCAATAAAAAGAAAAAAGCCGAAGCCAAAAAGAAAAAAGCGGCAATAAAAGCAGCCGAAGAAAAGCAAGTACCGTGAAAACCGAAAAAGAACTCAACGAAGCCATTTTAAAAATCACCATGGCCATCCGTGACAATTACCCCGAATTATCGAAGTATTTGAATGAAATGCCCGTTACGATTCCGATCAGTGAAAACCCTGAAATCAATCTCAAAAACCTACAAGATTACTTCAATTCTCTGGATACTTTATTCCGAAAATATGTAATCAACCACAATATCAAATTATTATAAACAACATCATGAAAACAGAAAAAAAGTTGGGTGTTTGGATGGATTATTCGATGGCTCATTTGATGGAATTCAGCACGGAACCTTTTGAAGTTAAAACCATTGAATCAAAATTTCAGCATCACGACAAAGAAGAAAGCTTGGCCAAAGGTGAAAGTTTGATGCATAAAAAGGAGCAACTTTCTCAACTGAAGTATTACAAAAAAATAAGCAATGCCATTCAAAATTTCTATCATGTCGTTTTATTTGGTCCAACCAATGCCAAGCAAGAACTTTTTAATATGTTGCGTGAAGATCATAACTTCCTCAAAGTTAAAATCGAAATCAAAGAAACCGATAAGATGACTTCTAGACAACAACAAGCTTTTGTGAGAAAACACTTTTCTATGGCATAAATAATCATAGCAAACTTAAAACACCAACCTATGAAAATAATATACCGACATGCCGAAACCGGTTTTGAAAAACTGACTTCAATTGCGACGGTGATTTTAGGGAATTCGATCACCTTTATATTTGCTTTTTGTTTGGTGCTTTTTTGGTGGATTAACAACTATTTGACCAACACACCGAACATACATGAAATCATTGGCGACATCATCTTTGGGTCGACATTTCTGAGTTTGTTTATCATTCAAAAATCCTTCAACCGATTCTCAGCAGGATTGCATTTGAAGGTAAATGAATTAGTAGCTGCGAGCGATAATGCCAGAAATACGGTGATGAATGTTGATGTAAAAACCGAACACGAAATCATCGAACTCACCAAAGAATACATCGATTTAGCTGAACAAATTGAAGAAGACAATGACCATGTTCCCGAATAATAAATGTAAATTATATAACGGATTCTAAAAGTTCTGTAATACATATCAAGTCATATTATTGGAATTTTACAAAGTGGAAACAAATTCACAATGAAAAAGAAATCAAATGAATACAACTGAAGCAATAGGAACCTGGGAAGAAATGAAAGGAAAGATGAAACAACAATTCGCCAAACTAACCGATAGCGATTTGTTATTTATTGATGGTAAAAAAGAAGAGATGATGGGTCGACTCGAAATCAAATTGGGTAAAACCAAAGAAGAGCTGCACCAAATTATACAAGGACTTTAATACATTATATAAAAAACAATTTTATGAAAAAATCCATTTTTATTCTCGCAACTGCAACGCTGCTGTCTGGAAATTTACTGACGAGTTGCAAATCGAATGCAGAAAAAGAAAATGAAGCTACTGAAAATGCAGCAGCTGCCAACCAAGAATTAGAAGAAGTTCGAGATGACGCCAAAACTGATGCTGCAGTTACCAAAGCCAATGAAGCGGAATGGTTGGCTTTTAAAGCTGAAGTTAATTCCGATATCGCCACCAACGAAGCCAAAATTGCCGTGTTGAAGAGCGATCTTAAAAAACAAGGCAAAGCCATCGATGCTTCGTATCAAAAAAGCGTCGATGATTTGCAAGAACGAAATGAAGCATTGAAAGCAAAAATCAAAGAATACGAAGTCACAAAAACGGATTGGAATGAGTTCAAACGCGAATTCAATTCGGATATGGCCGATTTGGGTCAAGCCTTCAAAAATTTTACTGTAAACAATAAAAAATAAAAACATGGGAAATTTACTCTACACTATCGCAGTCATACTAGTCATTATTTGGGCAGTAGGATTCTTCGGCTACGCCTTCGGGGGCATCATTCACATACTGTTAGTCATAGCAGTCATCGCAATCCTTTTGAGATTGATACAAGGAAGAAAAGTATAACATTAATAAACAGAAATTATGAATTCAAGTAAAGTATTATTAGGCATATTGGGCGGTGTAGCTGCCGGTGCGATTGCAGGCGTTTTGCTTGCCCCGGCATCCGGAAAGAAAACCCGAAAAAGAATTTTGAAAAAGAGTAAAAATTACGCAGGCGATTTCAAAGACAAATTGAAAGATTTGAAAGATGATGTCATGCATCAATTTGATGGTCACCTCGAAAACGCCAAAGAGATCATTGATAAAAATGAAAAACTGATTGCCAAAATCGAAAAGTAGTTGGCGTTGAAAAAACCTGCTTGTGTGAATAAACATTAGCAGGTTTTTTCTTTTTAATCACATTTTTAAAAAATACAATTATGGAAAATAATACATCAACAATAGAAAAACTCATTGAAAAAGCAGAAGTATACGGCAAAACTTCACTCGAACTGTTGCAATGCAAGCTGGTTTATAAATCGACCGATATTGCCGGAGTTCTTGTGGTAAAACTGCTGCTAGGCATTGTCTTTATGATGGCTTTATTTTTAGTCAATATTGGCGCGTCATTATTGATTGGTAGTTTTCTTGAAGAATCCTATTACGGATTTTTTGTAGTAGCCATTTTCTATGTAATACTGGGCTTATTCATTTATGCATTACAGTATTCACTAATTAAAAAACCTGTAAGCGATTTCATTATTAAAAGCAGTTTGAACTAAAATCATTATGGAAACCACAGATCAAAAACAATTGCTGAAGCAACGCATATTGGCATTGGAAACCCGACAAGCATTTGAATTAAACGAATTAAAACAGCAAATCAATCGCTTGTCACCTTTGAATTATATCAAAAGTACCCTACACGATATTACGTCTTCGCCTGATATTAAAGCCGATTTATGGAATGGCGTTGTGGGTATAACTACAGGTTACTTATTACCAAAAATCGGGCTATTGGGTTTGGTACAAAAACCTTTGCGAAGCTTGTTGGGATGGGTTACTAAGAAATTGTTTTAATTTCCTCATGTAATTTAAAATTAGAGTTTTAAATTAGATTACATTCCGGCATACATCAAAAAAAATTGAAACATTTATAACCGTGTTTCAATTTTTTTATGTTCTATAAATTCTTGATGAATGATTTGAGCATAAAAAAAATTGAAGTACTTCTAACGATGTACTTCAATTTTTTTTTTAATAGTAAATAACTTAATTCGCTAAGGCAATAACCTCTCTAGTTTTAATCGGTACCGTTATTTTTTTAGGTGGAACCGGTCTGCTTGAAAAATTAGAAGGATATTTCAATTGGTGCACCGCTAAAAATTGTTGAGGCTCATCGCCTGTGTAATCTTTAAGCATTTCATATGCACTGTTTCTGACACAATACCCTCTTGAGGTAAAATCGATGGTTTCAGAAGTGGTCCACACGCCATTTTGTTTGATTAGGTAAAGCGCTCTTTTAGTATCGAAATACGCTTGCATGTTTGGGTAGTAATAATAACGAACATCAACATAAGAAGATGCTGTTTTTGTCACCGTTGGAATTTCTATCGGAGCTTCCATTTTGTCTTGAGCTTTTATAATTTGAGTTGGAAAAAATAAGATTCCCAAGGCAATAAGTAATGTTGTTTTCATGATTTCTATATTTAGATTTCTTAGCAATTATTGATACTGTAAATTTACAACCATGATGCGTTTGTGGAGTTGTAAGAATCACTCACAAAATTTGTAAAATTCACAGAAAGGCTTATTAATAAAGGGGTTTAGCAATATGTGAATTATGAAAGTTAATCCACAAATTCTAAAAACTTGCTGTAATGTTTGGCTTTATCTTTACTATGTAATGTAAAAAACAAGCATCATGAAAACTATCTTATTAGGAATTTCTGTTCTACTGTGTTCACTGCATAGTCAAGCGCAAAACAAGAATGTTCAAGAAACCACCAAAACAACCGTAACCACTGTAAAAGCATCCGATGGTGAAAAAAAATTCGTCAAAAACGAAAACGTCACTGAAGTTCAAAACATCGAACTCAAAGAACCTAAAGCCAATACGCTAAACATTGAGATGAAAGAATCTCCGGTCAGCGTGACTTCAACCACACAAATCACCAATCCCGACGGAAGCACCAGAACCGTCGATGTAGACCGAAGTTCTTATTATGCATCCAACGGAAACAAATACAAATTGGCACTCGATGCTTCAGGTTATACGATGAGTACCGGCAATGAAAAACCAGCGTTACTCAGAAAAACATCAACGAACAGTTATATTTTCCGTGCTAAAAACAAAACAGCGATTGGTTATTTCGATACCAAAGGAAATTTGGTTCTGGAAACCTACGACGACAAATCAGACAAAGTCACCGTAGAAACCTACAGTGTCGTTAAGCAATAGTTACAAACAATAATTGCGCACACAACGACCTACCGTTCACGGTGCATTTAGATTTCCTCCTGCTCAGCGTTACAACTTTGTAGGAGGATTTTTTTTTAGGAGCTGGTTCCCGCTATCATTCCAATCTTGTCATTGCGAGCTTGCGCGGCAATCTCCCAATGCCAAGGATTTTCCCTTCTATCGGGGCTAGGGCATCATCTTAACCGGAACCCGCGTGAGGGATAGAGCCATTGTTTGAGCTCTTTTTGTGCTGGCGTTCAGCGCAAAAAAGCGAGTGCGAAAGCCCGACCCTTGTGGTCACGCCCAAAAAAACTTTTACTATTAAAACCTAACAATTAGCTCGCAAAGTCGTAAAGCCGCAAAGTTTAAAAATTTATATATCTATCTTTCTTAGCGTCTCTGAGCCTTTGCGAGCATTTTTTTTTATTTTTACACCTCAAAACACCATCACTATGATCACCACCATCAGAACCCAATCCGACCATGCCGATTTTCAAAAATTAGTCAAAGCCCTCGACATTGAACTCCAATTGCGCGATGGCGCAGAGCATGGTTTTTATGCACAATTCAATTCGATTGCCACCATCAAACATGTTGTTGTAGCGTATCACGAAAACGAAGCCGTAGGTTGTGGTGCTTTCAAAGCGTACGATGACGAAACCATGGAAATCAAACGCATGTATGTGAAACCCGAACAGCGCGGCAAAGGCATTGCGTCTATAGTTTTAAAGGATTTGGAAAAATGGGTTGATGAATTGAACTACAAAAAATGTCTTTTAGAAACCGGCATCAGACAACCGGAAGCCATTGCGCTTTACACCAAAAATCAGTATCAAATCATTCCGAACTTCGGTCAGTATGAAGGTGTTGCAGATAGCGTGTGTTTCGAGAAACGTATCGATACTAAATAAAATGTATTTATTAACCGCAAAGTACGCAAAGTTATTCGCAAAGAGCGCAAGGCTGCTTGATGAGTTAACATAACTTTTTCATAGCGAACTTAGCGCAAACCATAGCGACCTTTGCGGTTAAAAGAAAATCCCACACCAATACTGAACAATGCAAAAATTTTGGAATGTATTGTAACTAAAAATAGTTTTCTCGGACAAAGTAGTGCATCTGTTTTGAAAATAATTAATTTTGCAACCCAATAATCATCAATCCAATCACTATTTCATCATCATGAAGAACATTATTACCATCACTTTCTTATTTTTGATCACCTTATTAACGGCTCAAGAACATCAGATTTCGGGCACTTTAAAATTAACCAAAGAAGCACCAACATCCGGAATCAGTGTAATGCTATACCAAACCGGGAAGGAAGTTTTTTATAAAGCTGTCGTGACGGATAAAAATGGCGCTTTCACATTTTCGAATATTGCCGATGGTGGTTATTATATTCAAGTTGATGCGGTTGGTTATAAACAATATCGTTCGGAAGTTTTCAATATGAACACTGCGGCGATTGTGTTGCCGACAATTACTTTAAAGGAAAAAGTCAATGAAATTTCAGAAGTCACCGTCAAAGGTAAAAAACCGATGATTCAAGTGCTAGCTGATAAAACCGTTTTTAATGTTCAAAATACCATCAACGCTACGGGAAGTTCAGGTTTCGATTTGTTGCGAAAAGCGCCTGGAGTGATTATAGACAACAATGACAACCTCATTGTGGAAGGCAAAACCGGGGTTCTAATTTACATCGACGGAAAGCAATCGTACTTAACCGGTGCCGATTTGACCAATTTCCTAAAAACCATACAAGCGAATGATATTGATAGTATTGAGATCATTACGCAACCTTCATCAAAATATGATGCCGCGGGAAATGCCGGTATTGTGAATATCAAACTCAAGAAAAACAAAAACTTCGGAACCAACGGTAGCGCTTCATCAGGTGCCAATATTGGAAAATATGAAACGGCGGTCAATTCATTTTCATTAAACAACAGAAACAAAAAGAACAATCTGTACGGAAATTACAGCAATCGTTTTGGAGATAACTATGATTTCATCAACATTTATCGCGAGCAAAGCAATACAATATTCGACTCGAAAACCAAAACCAAAAATAGCGTCAATGCCAACAATATTAAGTTGGGTTATGATTATTATGCGAATGCCAAAAACACTTTTGGGGTTATTGTCAGCGGGAATTTCAACAACAATTACAACAACGCCGGCACACGAACTACGATCAGACCTATCAATGCGGCGGTTAATGACAGTGTCTTGATTGCTAAAAGTATTGGTCACAATAAAACATACAACCTGTATTCTAATGTCAATTATAAGTATGCAGATACTTTAGGTGTTTCGTTGAATATGGATTTGGATTACGGGAAATACGACAGCAAAAAAGAAAATTACCAACCCAATACGTATTATGAGAATGATGAAGTGACGGTTTTGAACGAAAACAACAGTTTCCAAAATACGCCAGTAGGTATTGATATTGCAACATTTAAAACAGATTATGAGCAGAATTTCCTTAAAGGAAAATTGGGCCTTGGTGCTAAAACATCGTTTGTGAAAACCGACAATACCTTAGATTTTTATGATGTTGTGAGCGACATCAGTACGTTGAATCCGAATCGAAGCAATCAGTTTATTTATAAAGAAAACGTCAATGCGGGTTATTTGAATTACAACCGCACGTTTAAAAAGATGAATTTTCAATTCGGATTGCGGGTAGAAAATACCAATTCTGACGGAAAATTGAATGCATTGGTTGCGAGCAACAACGAGCGCGTTAAAAGAAATTATACAGATTTCTTCCCAAGTGGCGGAATTACTTATGATGTGAATAACAAAAATTCGTTGGCATTGACATACAGTCGAAGAATAGAAAGACCCAATTATGAGTCATTAAATCCGTTTGAATACCAGCTTGATGAGTTGTCTTTTATGCGTGGAAATCCGTTTTTGAAACCGCAATATACCGACAATATCAAATTCTCGCATACGTATAATTATACTTTGAATACGAGTCTCAGTTACTCACACGTAACGGATTATTTTGCGCAAGTTATTGAAGCTTCCGGGCCGAGTAGAAGCTTCCTGACTTCAAAAAATGTAGCCAATCAGCAAGTCATCAATCTTGGTGTTTCGTATCCGTTTGAAGTTAAAAAATGGTGGAATGTTTATTTTAGTTTGAATGCTTTTCAAAGCAAGTTTATGGCCACCAACGATTCATTCATATCGATTAAGCAAGAAACGTTGAGTTTGTATGGACAGAATAATTTCAAACTTCCGAAAGGCATTAATTTAGAAGTTTCGGGTTGGTATAGTTCGCCTTCTATTTGGGGCGGAACATTCAAAACACAGAGCATCGGTTCTTTGGATATTGCTTTGCAAAGACAATTTATGAATAAGAAATTCACGGCCAGAGTAGCTGTTTCCGATGTGTTATATACTTCGCCTTGGCACGGAAAAACCGAATATGCTTTCGTGAAAATTAATGGTAATGGTGGTGAAGACAGTCGACAACTGCGTTTTAACTTGACTTATAATTTTGGAAACGATGCGGTGAAGAAATCGAGACAACGTGAGACTGGTTTGGAAGACGAGAAAAGCCGAATCGGAAAATAAAAAGGACTGTAAGACTGTAAGATTATAAGACTCTAAGATGCAGTTTCTTAAAATCTTACAGTCTTAAAATCTTAAAATCCTTTTATTCCGGAGCCACCACTTCCCCATTCCACTGCATCATACCACCGATTAAATTGTATGTGTTTTCAAAACCCAATTGATTCATGATGTTGCAAGCCTGAGCACTTCTTCCGCCGGCTTTGCAATACACATAGTAGTTTTTTGATTTATCTAGTTCTTCAAGTTTGTAAATGAATCCTTGCCCTTGATAAATATCAATCTGTATGGCGTTTGGAATAATACCTTCGCTCCATTCGTCAGGTGTTCTGACATCGAGTATGGCAGCATTCGAATCTTGAAGCAATTGCTCCTTCCAGTCATTTTGGGATAAGTCCATAGTTTTTTTTGTAAAAGTATGAAAAGTGTTTTGGTTTTTAAAGCTAATGAAACCAACAAATTTTCAATGGTCATAAATAAATTAACAGAAATATAACACAACATTTGTATATACAAATATTAAACGCCTTACATTTGTACCGTTAAATATTTGCAACAGCAATCATGAGAATTGAAGATATTATAAAATCGAATGTAACGATGAGTGATGCAAAGAAAGTCATCCTTAATCTGTTGTATTCTCAAAATGTCATCGCAGATAAGTTTAACGAATTGCTAAAACCTCATGATTTGTCAAGTGAACAATACAATGTATTGCGCATTTTGCGAGGCCAAAAAAATGCTCCAGCCAATATGGGAATCATTCAAGAGCGCATGATTGCCAAGAACAGCAACACAACACGATTGATTGACAAATTATTACTCAAAGAATTGGTAACACGTAAAGTTTGTCCAGCGAATCGCAGGAAAATGGAAATTTTAATTACAGCAAAAGGGTTGAATCTTTTAGAAGAACTCGATCCAAAAGTAACCTCGCATGAGGAATTATTTGCTTCCAATCTGACTCAAGAAGAAGTAAAAACATTAAATGCATTACTAGAAAAATACCGAACATTTTAAATAAACACTAATAACAAATAATTATGAATACTTTCTTAGAAAACCAAAATTGGCGTTATGCCACCAAAAAATACGATACAACTCGCAAAGTTTCTGCAGCAGATTTAGAAGTTTTAAAAGAAGCCATTCGGCTTTCAGCTTCTTCCTACGGATTACAACCTTATAAAGTTATTTTCGTAGAAAGCGAAGCGTTGAGAGCAAAATTACAACCGGCAGCTTGGGGACAAAGTCAAATTATAGATGCGTCGCACTTGGTAGTTTTTGCCAACATCACCGATTTTGGTGATACTCAAATTGATGATGCTATTGAAAATCTAACGGTAACCAGAGGATTGCCCGCTGATGCGTTAAGTGGATACAGCGACTTTATGAAATCGAAAATTTCGACTTTACCCGTAGAAAACAGAAATACATGGACTGCC
Source organism: Flavobacterium sp. (assembly GCF_031411595.1). Classification (GTDB taxonomy): domain Bacteria; phylum Bacteroidota; class Bacteroidia; order Flavobacteriales; family Flavobacteriaceae; genus Flavobacterium. The sequence goes on from NZ_JANOBI010000026.1 coordinate 127,272, forward strand.
AAACAAACCTATTTAGCCTTAGGAAATCTCTTGAATGCAGCAGCAGAATTAAAAATTGATGTCACACCCATGGAAGGTTTTGATCCGGCTCAATTCAATGAAATTTTAGGATTAGACGCATTGGGTTTAAATGCTGCAGTTATTGCTGCTGTTGGTTACAGACACGCCGAAGATGCAACACAACATTACACGAAAGTGCGTAAGTCAAACAAAGAACTATTTTTAACTTTATAATTAATAACCTTAACAATCAAACAATGAAAAATTTAAAAACACTTGCATTAATTGCTTTAGTAGCATTTTCAACAACCATTTCAGCACAAACAAAAAATGTTGATTTATCTAAAAGTACCATCACTTGGGTAGGAAAAAAAGTGACCGGTCAGCACGAAGGAACCATCAAACTCAAAGCGGGTGCTTTTTTCTTTAAAAACGATAAATTAACGCGTGGTAATTTTACAGTCGACATGACTTCGATTCAAGTAACCGATTTGAAAGCCGGTGAAGGGAAAGAAAAATTAGAAGGACACTTAAAAGCAGATGATTTTTTTGGTACTGACAAGTTTGCAACCTCAAGCATTGCATTTAAAAGCGTTACCCCAAAAGCCAATGGTGTTTATACTGTTGTTGGAGATTTGACTATCAAAGGAATTATCAAACCAATAACTTTTGATATTACTGTAAAAGGAAATACAGCTACTGCGAAATTAACGATCGACAGAACAAAATACGATATCAAATACGGTTCAGGAAGTTTCTTTGACAACTTAGGAGACAAAGTGATTGCTGACAACTTCGATTTAACTGTATCCCTACAGTTCTAAAAATTGGGAAAAATTGCTAACGAAAAACCTTGACTTTAATCGGTCAAGGTTTTTTTATGCTTAATCTGTTTTTGATGAGCATCTTTTCGTAACTTTGAAAGAACACAGTATCAATTCATTAAAGTTATATCATCATGAAGAAAACAGTTATAATGCTAGTAGCACTTTGTTTTGTTAGTTTGGTTTCAGCGCAAGTTCGCAAAATCAATATTAAAAATAGTACTATCACTTGGATTGGGAAGAAAATAACAGGTGAACATCAAGGTTCTTTAACTTTTAAAGAAGGTTCGCTCAGTTTCAAAAATAAAAAACTCAGTAACGGCAATTTTACTGTCGATATGACAACCCTAACCAATACCGATCAAACCGGAAGCAGCAAACAAAAACTCGAAGGTCATTTGAAATCTGGTGATTTCTTCGCCACGGATGAGTTTAAAACGGCCAAATTGATTTTCAAAACCATCAAAGAAAAAAGCAAAGGAACTTATGGTATTGCAGCCGATTTAACCATCAAAGGCAAAACCAATCCGGTTACTTTCGACTTGATAACCAAAGGAAAAACAGCTACTGCAAACTTAATCATCGACCGAACTAAATTCGGAATTCAATACGGTTCTGGAAGTTTCTTCGATGATTTAGGCGATCGAACTATTTATGATGAATTTGAATTGAACGTGAAATTATCTTATTAATTGGCTAAATTTGTTCAGTTAAATAAAGCCAATATCTACAAGGCTTGTCCAATTCGACAAGTCTTTTTTTTATCCAATTATAATTGAAATGAAAAAAGTAGTCATCATAGACAATTACGACAGTTTTACATACAACTTGGTGCACTATTTAGAAGACCTTGATTGTGAAGTCACCGTATTTCGCAATGATGAATTTGATTTGGATGAACTAAATCCTTTCGATAAAATTGTCCTTTCTCCGGGACCAGGCGTACCGAATGATGCTGGTTTGTTGAAAGCCGTAATTCAAACTTTTGCGCCAACCAAAAGCATTCTCGGGGTTTGCTTAGGCCAACAAGCCATTGGCGAAGTTTTCGGTGGAAGCATCACCAATCTCGATAAAGTGTACCACGGCGTGGCGACAAAAATCAATATTCTTGTTGATGATGAAAGTCTTTTTGATGGTTTGGAACATCAACTTGAAGTTGGTCGTTACCATTCTTGGGTGCTCAATACCAATGATTTTCCGGAAACGCTTGAAGTTACATCTTTAGGTGAAAACGGAGAAATCATGTCGTTGCGGCACAAAACCTTTGATGTGAAAGGCGTTCAATTTCATCCCGAAAGTGTGCTTACTCCAAATGGGAAAAAGATTTTAGAAAACTGGGTGAATCATTAGTTGACAGTAATCAAGTGTCAGTGGCCAGTAGTAACTCATAGCATATTGCGGTGTTTTTTAAACGTTAATATTTCGTTAAAAAATAATTAAACAATCGTTTAATTTAAACAATCGTTTAATTTTGTTTCGTTTTTAAAATACCACAAAAAATGAGTACAGAATTTAATGACAAACAAATCCAGATTTTACAAGTAACGGAAAGGTTATTTGCCGAAAAAGGATTTGACGGAACTTCCATCAGAGACATCGCTAAGGAAGCCAATATCAATATTGCGATGGTTTCTTACTACTTCGGTTCGAAAGAAAAAATGCTGGAAGCATTGATTTTATCGCGAACTTCTGATATGAAATTGCAACTTGAAAGCTTATCAAAAGAGGAAATTTCACCAGTAGAAAAAATCAACAAACTGATTGAATTATACATCACAAGAATCAATAAAAACAAATGCATCTATCAGATTCTGCATTTTGAATTGACTTCCAAAAAAAGAGAAATTGATTTAAGATCATTTACAGAAGTCAAAAAACAAAACTTCGAAATCATCAAAAAAATCATTACTGAAGGTCAGGAAAAAGGCGTTTTCAAAAAAGATATTAATATTGTCTTGATTCCTTCCACGATACTTGGTCCGTTTTTTCATTTTCAAATGAACCGCCCGAATTATGAAGAAATGCTCGACTTAAGAACCGATGAAGCTTATGATAATTACATCAAAACCGATCTTACAAAACACATTCAACAAACCATTCAATCACTGCTGCTCTATGAAAAGTAAATCTATCGGAATCTTAATACTATTCTTATTGGGAATTTCCTTCGCGCAAGCACAGCAAAAAACTACGATGTCAGTTCACGATGCTGTAGCCATGGCGCTCGAAAAAAGTAACGCAGTCAATTTAGCGCAAACCAAAGTCGAAACCAAAAACTTCGAACGACAAGTAGTGAAAAACAATCAATATCCCGATGCTAAAATTTCGGGGCAATACATGCGATTGACTAACGCTGATGTGACGCTAAAAAACCAATCCAATTCTTCGGATAATTCCACATCTAGTGGCGAGGCCAAACCGGTGAATCAATTGTTATTAGGGCAAGCCAATGTAAGCATGCCGTTGTTTTCGGGTTTCAAACTCAAAAATAGCATCGAAGCTTCTGAACAGGTTTACCAATCAGAAATCGCCAACGCCGAACATTCGAAAGAAGAAATCGCCATCAAGGTTATCGAGTATTACGCAGCGCTTTACAAAGCACAACAAACTGTAGAACTCCTGCAAGAAAGCCTCAAAAGCAGCAACCAACGCGTAACTGATTTTACAGCTTTAGAGCAAAACGGTATCATCGCCAGAAATGATTTATTGAAATCGCAATTGCAGGTTTCTAAAATTCAATTGAACTTAGACGAAGCCGAGAAAAATGTCAAAATGCTCAATTACTATTTGATTACTTTATTGAAGTTGAATCCGGAAACATTAATTGTTGTAAGTCCAAGCAACATCGACCCTAACCTATTCAACAACCTTCCAAAAACAGAATCCGAAGCTATTCAAAATCGTAAAGATTTAACGTCAATTCGATTGTTGGAAAAAGCCAGCGAATCGAATATTAAAATTGCCAAAAGCGGTTATTATCCGGCGTTGAATTTGAGCGCAGGTTATATTGCACTCGACTTACAAAACACTATCACCGTTGAAAACGCAATGAATGTTGGTGTTGGGTTGTCTTATAATTTGAGTTCATTATTCAAAAACGGCAAAGAAGTCAAAGTCGCCAAAAGCAAAGCCATTGAACTTCAAAAACAAGAAGCAGAATTGACCGACGCCGTTAAAATTCAAATCAAAAATGCGCAGGAAGATTATCAACTCGCTATCAAACAAGACAAAGTGTATAACGAATCGGTAACCCAATCTTCGGAAAACTATAGAATCGTCAAAGACAAATACGACAACGGATTGTCGAACACGAACGATTTGCTTGAAGCTGATGTAGATCAATTGAGCGCCAAAATCAACTTAGCGAATGCCAAAGCCAACGTCGCTTTAAAATATTACGAATTACTAAACACTACAGGACAACTATTGGAATCCTTCAATCTCAGCAAAAACTAACACACCATGGAAGCAAAAAAAACCAACAAAAAATTCATCCTCATTTTTACCGTATTGATTCTCGTAGGCGGAACTTACGGTGTTTATAAATACATACATTCTCGTTCGCACGAAACTACCGATGATGCGCAAATCGAGAAAAACATGAATCCGATTATCCCGCGAGTAACCGGATATGTGACCAAAGTGTTCGTCAAAGACAATGATTTTGTAAAGCAAGGCGACACACTTTTCACGATCGACAACAAAGATTATTTGGTCAAAGTGGAAGAAGCTGAAGCTGCATTAATCGCTGCTCAAGGAAGTTATGCTGCTGCAAAAGCTGATATTCAAGGTGCTGCTGCGAATGTTTCCGTATCGGATGCGAACGTCAAATCTGCAGGTGGTAATATCGAAACTGCAAAAATCCGATTGGGATTGGCGACCAATGATTTCGAGCGTTACAACAATTTGTATAAAAGCCACACGATTACCAAACAACAATACGAACAAGCATTGGCTGCTAAACAAGAAGCCGAAAGTCAATTGCGCATTTTGCAACAACAACAAAAAGCCAGCGCGTATCAAAAAACGGTGATTGAAGCCAAATCGAATGTTACGGGAAAACAAACCGATGTGGCTGCTGCTAATATCAAAAGAGCACAAGCACAATTGGATGCGGCTAAATTGAATTTAAGTTACACTGTCGTTACGGCTTCCATCGACGGGCAAGTTTCTAAAATCAGCATTCAGCCCGGACAATTGTTGCAAACCGGACAATCTTTGTTTTACATTATCAACAATGCGGAAGCATGGGTGATTGCCAATTTCAAAGAAACGCAACTCAACAAAATGGTCATTGGGCAAAAGGTTTCAATTAAAGCTGATGCGTATCCTGACACTGAATTTGAAGGAACCATCACGTCATTTTCACCAGCTACAGGTTCAAGATTTTCATTGTTGCCTCCTGATAATGCAACAGGGAATTTTGTAAAAACCATCCAACGTTTGCCAGTCAAAATCAGTTTGAATGCTGACAATGATGCGGAAAAAATTAAATTGTTGCGACCTGGGATGAACGTCGATGTGGATGTGCATTTGAAATAAACGGAATGCCCTAGCCCTGATGGCAGCGGTTATCCTTTTGCGGCGGCGTTCGCCGTAAAAGATAGGAGCGTACAGCAGGTTCCCGGCTCCTAATTATTCATTATTAACTAATCATTATTAATTATAATACATGGCAACAGCAACAGTCGTCGGAGAAGATGATTTAGTAGAATACGGTTTCAGACGGGTTATCATCACAATAACTGCGGTACTTTGTGCGCTGCTCGAAATTGTCGACACGACCATTGTAAACGTCGCATTAACGAACATGCGCGGCAGTCTCGGCGCTACTTTAACCGATGTCGCATGGGTGATTACAGCTTATGCGATTGCGAATGTTATTGTGATTCCAATGACGAGTTGGTTGTCGCAACAATTCGGGCGTAGGAATTATTTCGCGGTATCGATTATCATTTTTACTACGGCTTCTTTCCTCTGTGGAAATGCCGATAATATATGGGAACTTGTGGCTTTTCGTTTCATTCAAGGTTTGGGTGGCGGCGCTTTACTGGTTACAGCTCAAACGATTATCACCGAAAGTTACCCGATTGCTAAACGCGGCATGGCGCAAGCGATTTATGGAATGGGCGTGATTGTCGGACCAACATTAGGGCCGCCTTTGGGTGGTTATTTGGTTGATCATTTCTCGTGGCCTTATATTTTTTACATTAATATACCGCTCGGAATTGCCGCTACTTTTCTGACTTTGACTTATGTTAAAAGTCCAAAGTATGGTGTGAAACTTAAAGCCAATCAAGTCGATTGGTGGGGCATTGTATTTCTTGCTTCGTTTATCGGTTCATTACAATTTGTGCTTGAGCACGGACAACAAGATGATTGGTTCAATGACAATTTGATTGTGATTTTGAGTGCTGTTTCTATTGTTGGATTTCTGTTATTCATATGGAGAGAATTAACTTATGAGCATCCAATCGTCAATCTGAGTGTGCTCAAAGATGGTAACTTGCGCATTGGAATCGTGATGTGTTTTATTCTTGGTTTCGGATTGTATGGTTCGACTTTGGTGATTCCTATTTACACCCAACAGATATTAGGTTGGTCAGCCACTGATGCCGGATTATTATTGATTCCGGGTTCGATTACGACCGCTTTTATGATGCCGATTGTTGGGAATTTGATTCAGAAAGGCGTGCCGCAAGGTTATATGGTAGCCATTGGTTTTATGGTGTTCTTTTTCTTCACTTTTTGGATGTATAATGTGATGACGCCTGACACGAGTGTCGATAATATGTTTTGGGCATTGATATTACGTGGTATTGGATTGGGATTATTGTTTGTGCCGATTACTACTTTGTCATTATCAACGCTTAAAGGGAAAAGTATTGGTGAAGGAGCTGCATTTACAGGCATGGTCAGACAATTGGGCGGTTCGTTTGGTATTGCGATTATCACTACAGGGATTACCCGTTTCACACAACAACATCGTGTGAATCTGCTGCCACATTTGGATACTTCGAGATTGGAAGTGCAACAACGCGTGCATCAAATGCAACAAGCTTTTATGTCGAAGGGATTTAGTGCGAATGAATCCTTGGGAAAAGCATACCAAGCATTGGATTATAATGTGATGAAGCAAGCTACGGTTTTATCTTATATGGATATTTTCCTTTATCTCGGCGTGATGTTTTTGTGTTGTATACCGATTGTGTTGTTTATTAAAAGAGGTAAAAACAAGATTAATCCGGCTGATGCGATGCATTAACCCGATATTAACTGAATGTTATCGATTTTATTAAAAACTGCTTTTATCTTTAAAAACTATTTTTTACATTTGATTGAAAACAAATCAGTTACATCATTTTTAAACAATAAGTTTATGGGACTTTTTAGAAATAACACCAAAAGAATGGTTCAGGAATTCAGGGATAAAAGTGAGTATTATTCGAATGATTTAAGCAAAGAAATCAAAGAATCATTTGAAGATTTGAAATCAGAATTCGATGAACACCATCAAGCGTTACCTGATTTTTTAGAATTTATTTCAGAAATAAAAAGCAAGTTGACCGCAATGGAAGCTAAAAAATTAGAAGAATTATCATATGGTTTGAGTCGCATCAATCGTTGTGCAAAAAAAGGCGTAGAATCGATGCGCGAGTTGTCTTTAAATCAGAGAAAAGTCACTCGGGAAACTTTAAGACTTTACGAAGAATTTGAATAAAATTAAAATGTCTCGCAAAGTCGCAGAGACGCAAAGCCAATTTTATATTTAAAACTTTGCGTCTCTGCGACTTTGC
>NZ_JANOBI010000027.1:0-46397 GCF_031411595.1 Flavobacterium sp.
GGATGTTTTAGGCAAAACATTAATTTCAAAAACCATTCATTACAACAATACCACAATCGATTTATCGGCATTGACAACAGGCATGTATTTAGTGACATTGAAAGCGAACGGGCAAACAAAAACAGTTAAGATTAGTAAGCATTAACCGCTTTTAAATTCATTTATGAAAAAAAATTATACCCTTTTATTTTTCGGATTGTTGTGGAGTACAATTTCATTTAGTCAAATCGTTGCGAATGATGATACTTATAATAATTTAAATGGTGTTGAAGGCAGTTCATCTCAAAGTTTAGGAGCTTCCAGTGTCATTTCAAATGACTATCTAAATGGCGTTGGGATTACCCCATCACAAGTACAATTGACGCAACTTTCTACGTCTAATCCTTCGATTACATTGGAGACAAGTCTTGGTGGTTATGTTGTCGTAGCAGCAGGAACAGCAGTAGGAACTTATTCTATTACTTACCGGATTTGTCAAGTAGGAAATTTAAGCAATTGTGCTACCGGAATAATTACCGTTAATGTTTGTAATTTACCAACACCCACAGTTGTAAGCGATTGTAATATAGCTGTGGGAAACATCATCATCAACGGTTTGCCATCTGGAACATGGACATTATACCGCACCGACGGTTCGAGCTCATTCTTTTCTGAGTTAACGACAGGTTCGGGAGCCACTTACACCGATACAGGATTATCCGAAAATCAAAGTTATCGTTATAAAGTTCGAGATGCTTTGGGTTGTTTTTCTGGGCCTACTGTCTATCAGAGTCCCGGAAATCTAGATGGGCTTCAAGGCAATGTGACCGGAACTTATGTAGATTATAACAATGACGGAATTACCAATCTTGGTGATATTATACGATACGATTTAAGCATAACCAACACCTTAGCATGTCCGATGGAAACCGTGACTTTCTTTATATCAAGTTGGCCGACCTACATAGAAAATACAATCTTTAATTTGCAATCCAATACTACGGATACGTCGGGTTATCTTAATTATCCGCTGTCACAAAATGATATTACCAATGGCAACGTTTTTAATTGGATTGGTATTGGTGCATTGTCGAATGGTCATAGAAATTACACAAAAATTTCTAATCAAAATCCCGTAACGTTATCGCTTAATGATGGCATTAAAATGAATGCTTTTGTAGACATCAACAACAATGGTATTCAAGACAATGGCGAAATACCTAATAACAACTGTCATTTCAATTACGAGCTAAACAACCAACCGATTTATCATTTTTTGTATGGCTATGACACATTCCTAATTCTATACGAAACCAATCCTTCGAACACTTATAATTTGAGTTGTTCGTTTTATAATTATTGTACCCATCAATACGAAACTTTACCCACTACCTATTCCAATATCACTGTAGCATTAGGCTCAGGAATTACGACTTATAATTTCCCTATACCGTTCACTAATGTTTGTCAGGACGTCGCGGTTTATCTAAATAAATTGGAAAATGCAAGACCGGGTTTTCCTTGTAATTTGCGCATTGAATATATTAACTATAGTAATCAAATATTACCCTCCGGAACGATTACTTTTACCAAAGACAACTTGTTGAATATCGTTGGTATTTCTGAGGCAAGTGCCACAACAACTGTTGCCGGTTTTACTTATAATTTCACTGATTTATTGCCCAATGTATCTCAATCGATTACGGTAACGGTTCAAGTGCCGCCAATTCCTGCGGTGGCTTTGGGAGATCAATTGACAAATGCTGTTGCCATTACAATTCCGCCTTCAGACACTAATGCATTGAATAATAATGCAACGCTTACTCAAACCATCACCGGGTCTTTAGACCCTAATGATAAAACAGAAGTTCACGACGGAAAAATTCTGCATTCCACATTTACAGCCAATGATTATTTGACTTATATGATTCGTTTTGAAAATACGGGAACAGCTGCTGCCATTAATATTCGCGTAAATGATGTATTGGACGCTAAACTCGACGAATCTTCGATAAAAATGGTACGCGCGAGTCATCCGTATGTTTTAGACAGAGTGGGTTCGAATTTAAATTGGCGATTTGATGGTGTTAATTTATCACCTTCAATTCCAAATGATGAAGTGACCGGTCATGGGTATATTATTTTTCAAGTAAAACCCAAACCGGGATTTGATTTGGGCGATATTATTCCGAATACTGCCGATATCTTCTTTGATTTTAATCCGGCAATCGAAACCAATATTTGCACTACAGAATTTGTTGCTACTTTAGGCGTGAATGCTTTTGACGTTGATACTTTCGAATATTATCCGAATCCAACTTCGGATGTTGTATCGTTCGCTTTTAAAAATACTTCAACAACCATTGATACTATTGAAGTGATGGATATTTTGGGTAAAACGTTGCTTTCAAAAACCATCAACCATAACGATGCTATGATTGATTTGTCATCTTTAGAAAAAGGTATATATTTGGTAAAATTAAATGCCAACGGGCAAACAAAAACAGTAAAGATTAGTAAGAAATAATATTTTTAAAGTTTATTTATGAAACAAAATTACACACTGATATTTTTATTTTTTGGAATATTATTTAGCAACTTCTCTTTCGGTCAAGCACCAATCGCTAACCAGGTAACTTTCGAAGTATTTGCTTCGGATTGCAATCAGCCTTTTATGTCTTTGGTGAGTAATGGAAGTGTCTCTAATTCCGGTGGCGGTATCGATTGGAGTACGGTGGATATCGATCAAACCCAACCCGGAATTCAAACCCAATTAGCACTAAACCCCCAAGGGATTTTTTACGTGTCGAATGGTAATTTTTCTTTTATGGCCTTTCCTTTTCCTGGAAATTTTCCGATTCAAAATGTAAACGTAACCTATACCGTTCAAGATCTTTCTGGAAACACGTCCAATTTAGGTACGATTACTTTTATCATACACCGTTTGACAACTTTCGCTAGCATCATCACGCAACCAACTTGTGAAGATGTGAATAGTGGCACGATTACCATCCATAATGTTTCGGGTGTTACCAGCCCATGTACCCTCAAGTTGTATAGAGACGGGGGCGGACAATCTACTGTTGTTGGAACTTATCCGCTATTTCCCGGACAATCATTCGACTTAACCATCCCAGGGCTCACCTTCGGAAATTATGGTTATGACATTACCAACGATAATTGTGGAGTCGTTGCGCAATACTTCAATCCCGCTGGCTATTTAACTATTGAGAATCCACTTTATGCAACTGGAAGCGGAACCTATCAAGACTATAACAGCGATGGTATTGTTAACGTTGGCGATATTGTGAATTATCAGTTTTCTGTATCCAATAACAGTCCAACTTGCACGATGAATGATGTTGCCGTTTACTATCTTATCACACCAACAGGCGGCCCTATACAAAATCTTGCTCCGTTAACAACAGATTCAACAACACTGACAGGATATGCACCGATTACGCAGGAACACATCAACAATGGTCTTGTTCATTCGCCCATCAACATGGGTGTTTCTAACCCAGGTATTAATCCTTTTAGTATAATGATAGATGTGCCTTTAAATATTTCTGACGGTATCAAATGCAACGCTTTTATCGATACCAATAATAATGGTGCTCAGGACAACGGCGAACTAAATTATACCGAAGGTACTTTTAGCTATCAAATCAATTCCGGGGAAACACACAACGTGATTACCTCAACCGGGATACATTATCTATACGAAACCAATCCGGCGAATTCATATACTTTACAGTATAACATCAATCCTAACAACAATTATTGCGGCACACAATATTCGGTGGCTACATCTTCATACACTGGTGTTACTGTAGCTAATGGCTCCGGAATTGTAACGTATAATTTTGCGATTACCATAGTTCCTTGTACTGATATTGCTGTCAATCTTAATGCGTATTGGAATAGACCTAGACCCGGGTTTACATACACCAACACGATTAATTTCAAGAATGAAGGAAATCAAAACATTCCGAACGGTACCATTACTTTTACCAAAGACAATGCAGTAACCATTACTGCTGTTTCTGACTCCGGATTTGTAAACAACGCCAACGGATTTACTTTAGATTTTTACAATCTTATTCCTGGCGAATCCAGATCGGTAACCATAACGATGCAAGTGCCTGTAATTCCAACAGTAAGCTTGGGGCAATTACTCACCAATTCGGTTTCGATCACTCCGACCGATGCCAACATTGCCAATAACAATGCGGCCATAGCTCAAAATATAGTAGGCTCCTTTGACCCGAATGAGAAAACGGAAAGCCATGGCGGCAAAATTTTACATGCTGCTTTTACGGCCAATGATTATTTAACCTATACGATTCGTTTTGAAAATACCGGAACTGCTGAAGCCCTCAACATTCGTGTTAATGATGCACTAGATTCGAAGCTCGACGAGACTTCAATAAAAATGGTCGCAACCAGCCATCCTTATGTTTTAGACAGAATGGGAACGAATTTGAATTGGCGATTTGACGGTATCAATCTGCCACCATCCGTTTCGGGTGATGAAGTGACCGGTCATGGCTATATCGTTTTCAAAATCAAACCAAAACCTGGATTTGCTTTGGGCGATATTATTCCGAACACCGCGGATATTTTCTTCGACTTCAATCCGGCGATTGTGACCAATACTTGCACCACTCAATTTGTTGCCACTTTAGGTGTGAATGCTTTTGAAGCCGATACTTTCGAATATTATCCAAATCCGACTTCGGATGTCGTAACGTTTGCTTTTAAAAACACTTCAACAACCATTGATACTATTGAAGTGATGGATGTATTAGGGAAAACATTAATTTCAAAAACTATTCATTACAATAACGCCGCTATTGATTTATCATCATTAAATCAAGGAATCTATTTGGTGAAATTGAAAGCGAATGGACAAACAAAAACAGTTAAGATTAGTAAAAATTAATCCCTATTAAATTCATTTTATGAGAAAAAATTACACCCTTTTGTTTTTCGGATTGTTGTGGAGTACGATTTCATTGGCTCAAATCGTTGCGAATGACGACACTTTTGGTGTTGTTTATGGCGCATCGAATATTACTGCGGGCAATGTATTGCTCAACGACACTCTGAATGGTTCGGCAGCAACATTAACTACCGTTACCATTACCCAACTTACAACGACCAACGCAGGCGTTTCCATTTCGGGAACCAATGTTGTTGTAGCCGGTGGCACACCCAGAGGCACTTATACTTTGACTTATAAGATTTGTTCGATTGCCAATAGTACGCTTTGCGCTACGGGAACCGTTACTATCAATACGAAACTGATTACAAATCCTGATACTTTTTTTAGTAGTATTTGTTTTGTTGGTCCTATTGGAAATGTTTTGGGTTCCGGAACTAACTTAGATTATGTGGACACACTCAATGGTGTTCCAGCCATTTTGCAAACTTATATCACGCAGCCTGGAGATGTGATTCATCCTGCAGATGTTATATTAACTCACTTATCAAATTATCCTGAAATTTTCATCGATCCTAATGGTAATGTTATTGTAATGACTCCTCCTCAGTTTCCGACTCAATATACTTTGACGTATCAATTGTGTGAAATTGCTCATCCTACTAATTGTAGTATTGGTTATGTGACTGTGCTTATTTACCCACCGTCTATTTCTGCCTATGATGATTTTTTAAGTACTATAGACAATACCATTGGAGGTCTGGCCGGCAATGTTCTTAATAATGATTTTAGTGAATGCATGGGGCCTTTAAATTCGAACAATGTCTCCATTTCTTTCCCAAATATTCCTGCTGGGTTCATCATCGATAATGATGGAAATGTTTCGGTTCTTCCCGGAACTTCTCCTGGAAGTTACGTGATCAATTATACTGTATGCGATTTGCAGTTCCAATCTTGTGGTTATGCCAATGCTTATATCAATGTAACCGGCCCATCAGCGTTAGTAGCCAACTATGATGATTTTGGCGCACCGAATTACCCCAACTCAACAACCGCGAGTGTATTGAATAATGACACCCTCAACGGCAATCCTTTTTCAGCATCGGATGTCATCTTAACTGCTTTAAACAATCCTGCCGGTTTTACTTTAAATGCTGATGGCACTATTACCATTGCGCCAACAGTTCCTGAAGAAACCTATGTTGTTCCGTATCAAATCTGCGTGGCATCAAACCCGTCGGATTGTTATGTAAATTATGCTTATGTCGTAGTGTTGAAAAACAGAATTCTAGGAAACATAAGATACGATGCCAATGCCAATGGTTGCGATTCAGGCGATCCCTACTTAGACAATATTGGTGTTCAAAATGTAAACGGTGCCACTACTTATTCCAGTAGCACAAGATCCAATTTTGGATTACAATACTATCTAATCGGAGACACCGGAACCAATACGGTTTCCGTAACAGGATTGCCAAGTTATTTTACCGTTACACCAGCAACACAGGTCTTTAATTTCAGCACACCGGGTACAACAACAGCACCCGATTTTTGTGTAACCGCCAATAGCAACGTTGACGATTTAGAAATTGTGCTGATTCCTTTGTTTAATGTTGTTCCGGGACTTCCTGCCTATTACAATATTTGGTTTAAAAATAATGGAAGTACCACCCTTAGTGGGCAGATTACATTTCAGTTCGACAATACCAAAATGTCGTTTCTAACGAGTAGCCCTTCACCAAATACCGTAACAACCAACTCATTAGTATATGATTATGACCAAATTCCTCCTTTTGGAATCCGATTAATTAACAATGTGAAATTTCAAGTGGCCATTCCGCCTACTGTAGATGCTGGTCAAGTCATTCCGTTCTCCGCAAACATTACTCCGGTTGCCGCCGATTATACGCCAAACAACAATACGTGTTTGGTCAATCAAACGGTGGTCAACTCGCAAGACCCGAACGATATTATTGTTCATGAAGGTGCAACAATCACTTTAGCGCGAGCGCAGCAGGAATATTTACATTATACAATTCGTTTTCAAAATGTGGGAACTTCCAATGCTATCAACATTAAAGTACTTAATGATTTAGATGCGAAATTAGATTGGAGTACTTTTAAATTAATAAACTCAAGTTATGATTGCAGAGTAAAAAACAAAAACAATCACCTCGAATTTTTATTTGAAGGCATTAATTTACCCGGAACTTCAAACGAACCTCTAAGTCACGGTTATATTTCATTTAAAGTAAAACCAATGGCTTCAATTGCCGTAGGAGATGTGATTCCGAATACTGCCAATATCTATTTTGATTTCAATGCGCCCATCGCGACCAATGTGGCAACCACCACCATTATCAATAATTTAGGGGTTGACCATTTTGCTTTCAACCATTTTGTTTGTTTCCCAAATCCGGTAAAAAATACGCTGTCTATTTCAAATGATTCAAACATTGATTCGATAGAAATTACTTCGGTTTTAGGACAAACCATGATTGCTAAAAAAGTAAACGAATTGCAAACAGAAATTAATTTAAGTCCATTTTCTAATGGTGTTTATTTCGTGAAAGTAACTGCTGAAGGTCAAGAAAAAACAGTGAAGATTATCAAAGAATAATTGAAACTTCAATAAACTAAAAATCCCATTTTCATTAATTTGAAGATGGGGTTTTTTATTTTTTAAACGAAAAATACGCAATCACCGCACTCGCAAGCATCATCAAACCACCAAGTATAAACGGCGCGCCTGCAAACTGAATCGGTGCATCGGCATGCGTAAAATAATAAAACAACATCGACATCAACGGTGGACCCACAATCGCCGAGGCGCTCATCAAACTCGTCAGCGTTCCTTGAATTTCTCCTTGCTCCGACTTCGGCACATCGCCTGATATTACTGATTGCAATGCCGGACCTGCGATTCCTCCCAAACAATACGGCACTAAAAAGGCAAACATCATCCAACTTTGGGTTGCAAAAGCAAACAGAAACATTCCAATTGCATAGAGCGCAAAACCCACATAAATACTTTTTTGATTTCCCAGTTTTGGATTAATCCAACGAATCAAACCACCTTGAACAACTGCTACCAAAACACCAATGGCGCCCAAAGAAATCCCGACCATTTTTTCATCCCAATGCAATTGATACATCGTAAAATAACTCCAATTGCTCTGCACCGCATGCGAGGCTACATACAAAATAAACATTGAACATATGAGCCCAATAATTTGTGGATACTTTTTCAAATTCAACAAAGCGCTTACCGGATTGGCACGCTTCCACTCAAATTCACGTCGGTTCTCTTTTGATAAAGATTCAGGTAAAATAAAATAACCATAAATAAAGTTAAGCATACACAAAACCGCAGCAGCATAAAACGGAACTCTGGCTCCATACTGTCCAAGCAAACCGCCAATGACTGGGCCGATGATAAATCCTAGTCCAAAAGCAGCTCCAATCATCCCGAAATTTTTAGCGCGATTCTCAGGTGTACTCACGTCGGCAATATAAGCCGAAGCCGTAGTAATACTCGCTCCCGTAACTCCGGCAATAATGCGTCCGACAAACAACCAACCAATCGTAGGCGCCATCGACAAAAACAAATAATCGATCGAAAACCCAAACAGCGAAATCAAAATCACCGGGCGGCGACCGTATTTATCACTCAGATTTCCAATAAGCGGCGCGCAAACAAATTGTGTTATCGCATAAGCAAACGTGAGCCAACCACCTACTTTCGCGGCTTCACTCAAATCGCCATGAATGAGTTCTTTAATTAATTTCGGAATCACCGGAATGATGATGCCCCAACCCGTAATATCAATCAGCATCGTAATAAAGATAAATCCGATAGCTGCTTGCTTCTTGTTTGCTTTCATTGTTTAATGTTTTTGGACGTGTCCCTGCGGGCCGGGCTATCCGTTGCAATCTTTTGTGGCGAACACCGCCACAAAAGGATATACACTACTATCCCTCACGTAGTCGTTCCGCATGATAGCTTGGTATGAATTGGAAACTTCTTTCACGCATGAATCACAAATAAACAAAAAATCCCGTCTAGTTTCCTAAGCGGGATTTATTTATAAAAATTCTTAATTGTTACAATTCCAATGCTTTTTTAGCATCGCCATTCATCAATAATTCTAGCGGATTTTCGAGTGCTTCTTTCACGGCAACCAAGAAACCAACCGACTCACGGCCATCGATAATTCTGTGATCATAAGATAAAGCCACGTACATCATCGGATGAATTTCCACTTGACCATTCACGGCAATGGGGCGCTCAATAATATTGTGCATTCCTAAAATTCCAGATTGTGGTGGATTGATAATCGGTGTCGATAACATGCTTCCGAAAACACCACCATTAGAAATCGTGAAGGTTCCGCCAGTCATATCATCAACGGTAATTTGTCCGTCACGCGCACGAATCGCCAAACGTTTGATTTCAGCTTCCACACCGCGGAACGTTAAGTTTTCTGCCGAACGAACGACAGGAACCATCAAACCTTTTGGCCCGGAAACAGCTACTGAAATATCGCAGAAATCGTATGCAATTTTGTCCGTTCCGTCAATCATCGAGTTGACGTCCGGATACAATTGCAATGCTCTGGTTACCGCTTTGGTGAAGAACGACATATAACCCAAACCTAATCCGCCATGCTTGGCTTTGAACGCATCTTTGTATTCATTTCTGACGGTATTGATAGGCGTCATATTGACTTCATTGAACGTCGTCAACATTGCGGTTTCGTTTTTCGCAGCGACCAATCTTTCGGCCACTTTACGACGCAACATTGAAAGTTTTGTTCTACTTGAGCCACGGTTTCCACCGGTTGGAGTTCCCATTGAAGGCACGGCATTGACCGCATCATCTTTGGTAATTCTACCGTCTCTACCGGTTCCTACGATATCCGATGGTTGTATGTTTTTTTCGTCTAATATTTTTTTAGCTGCGGGCGATGGTGTGTTCGCAGCATATGAGGTTGGAGCCGCTTTGGGTGCCTCAGCTTTTGGTTCCGGTTTAGCCTCCACTTTCGGTGCTTCGGCCACTGGTTTTGTTTCTGCAGCTGGTGCACTTCCTGAAGGTTTTGCTCCGTCAGTATCGATTAAACAAACTACAGCGCCAACGGCAACGGCGTCACCTTCTTCGGCTTTGAGCGTGATAATTCCACTGGCTTCGGCAGGCAATTCTAGTGTCGCTTTATCAGAATCGACTTCTGCGATGGCTTGGTCTTTTTCTACGTAATCGCCGTCTTTGACTAACCAAGTTGCGATTTCAACTTCTTTGATGGATTCTCCCGGTGATGGGACTTTCATTTCTAAAATCATTGTATGTTATTTTAAATGATGACCCGAGCCTTAGCGAACAGGTCGTTAGACAATGTTGTGTGTTATTAATTCTTGATGAGTTTATCCGAAAATTGGCTTCCATCTTTATTGATGCCTTGAATCAGATAAATACCATTGGCCAAACCTGAAATATTGATCTCGTTGTTTTGAACAGCCACATCGATTTTCTTTCCTTCAAAAGTATACAATAAAGCGCTTTCTATATTGGGATTTAAACTGATTTTATCGGTTGCAGGGTTCGGATAAAACGAAACGATATTCTGATTATTGAATGTCGTTGTAGCTAAAGTTGACAAATCAGCACTTTGGGTACTATTTAAAGAACTCAAAATCTGGCTGGTCGTATTACCCCCAAAAATGAACAACTTATTGTCGAAAATTCCGGAACTGTGATGACGACGTCCAATCATATTGGTTTGGTTGATGCTTGTAAAAGTATGGTCTTCCGTATTATATTCGCCTAAAAAAGTCTGGTTCTGGTAATCTCCAGAAACATAGATTTTAGCTGGCGAAGAAAAAGGGTCGGCAATCGTTACATCATGTGCTGATATTTCTTGAGGCAAAACGTCCCACTGCGTTGTCCAAGTATTGGCATTAAAATCATAAATATAAACATTCCTTGATTTGTATTCGTAATACACTTTGACATTATCAATTTGAAAAGTCGTTGTTGCCGAATCTGCATATCCTCCACTATATTTGAAAGCGATTCTAAAATTCCCTGGGTTTCCAGCCAATGAAATCAATCCGGAATTAACAAAGTCCGGGGCGTAACCAGTTGTGTGCCCACTTGAAATCGTAGCGTTCAACAATGTTTTTGTAGAAGTTGTGATATCTCCTGTCCAATTCGTGATGATATATGCCTGTAAACTCGCACCATTAGAGAAACCGTCTTTGGTATCAAAATTCAAATACGTATCAGACGTTACACCAAACGGAATCACTGGAGAAATCAACCATGCTATGTTTGAGGCTTCCTGCTCTGGTGCCGTTGCACCAAACGCGGAAATCTGGGCATATTTATTAGGTCCAAAAAATTTCCCTTGGAATGCTTTTGTTCCCGTTTCAGTAACATTAACCCAATTGGTCAAAGCGAGGTTTCCGGTAGTGGCAACCGTTTCAAAATTCTCATGAAGTCCATCCGTCTGACTGTAACCGCCAAAAGCATAGATTTTGGCGTTCCCGTTTTCATACACTACAGTACCTTTTGTTTCAAGTGCTATCGGCATATAGGCAAGTTGCGTCCATTCGCCCCATGGAGCGATTTTATACAATTTATTAGAATAATTGCCTGTCCATTCATTGACGCAACCTCCAAAAGAAAGCAGATAATCTCCATATAATGCAGATCCTGCGCTGTAAACGGGATTTGGGTTTAAATTAGGAAGTACCGAAACATTGCCGGTGCTTAATTCTATAACCTCGAGCTTATCATTTAATCCTGTTGCTGTGATTCCATTATACAAATAGAGAATGTTAGACAGGATTGCAGCATTACCATATCGTTTAGCAATTGTTGCAGGTGATGTTGCAAATGTCGACCAGCTATTGTTCAGAAAATCGTATTTTTCAATTTGGGATGTATACGCTTGTGTGTTGGAAAACCCGTTTACAATATATTCGTCAGCGCCGTAACTGGCTGCTGAAAAACCCGCACGGGCTGTTGGCATATCGGCTTTGTTGACAAAATTTAATGTTTGTCCCACTGCAAACTGGCAAATCAATAGTAAAAGGAAAGAAAGTAAAAATTTTTTCATTGGATGGTTTATAGTATTTTAAAGGTTTGTTGCTTTTGTCTTGACAGTCCTAGCCCTGATGGCAACGGCATCCTTTTTTGCGCTTCTTTAGCGCAGAAAAGATTTAGCGTACAGCAGGATCAGCTTCTCATTATTGAAATAAATTTTTATCGAATACCATTCGAATCGCATCGGCATGACGGCGTTTCGCTCTGGTGTAACTTCCGGCTGCTGGTGCTGCGTAGGCTTTTAGTGACGCCAATCTCCATTTGACGAGATCGAAATTCATCAACATAAAACTGTAGGCGCCCATATTTTTCGGTTCCTCTTGTGCCCAAACGAAATCGTCGGCTTTCGGGTAACTTTTAATAATCGCTTTTAATTGCTCGACTGGCAACGGAAACAATTGTTCGATTCTGACAATGGCTACATCTTTTCTTGCGAGGTTTTCTCTTTCGGCATCGAGGTCGTAATAGAATTTTCCGGTGCAGAACACCAATGTTTTCACGTCTTTTTTGTTTACCGTAACATCATCGATCGTTTCTTGGAATGTTCCTGTAGCAAATTCTTCGACTGTTGAAACGACTCTCGGATCGCGCAACAAACTTTTGGGTGTGAACACAATCAGCGGTTTGCGGAATTCGGTTTTCATTTGACGGCGCAACAAGTGATAGAAATTGGCAGGTGTTGTACAATCGGCAACGAACATGTTGTGGCGTGCGCACAATTGTAGGTAACGCTCCATTCTGGCAGATGAATGCTCGGCTCCTTGACCTTCGTAACCGTGTGGTAGTAACATCACGAGTCCGTTTTGGTTATTCCATTTGTCTTCGCCACAAGAGATGTATTGGTCGATCATGATTTGGGCTCCATTGCTGAAATCACCAAATTGGGCTTCCCAAATCGTTAGTGTTTTCGGGCTCGCTAAGGCGTAACCATAATCGAATCCTACAACGCCATATTCTGATAATAATGAATTGAAAATGTTGAATTTTCCTTTAGCATTTTTGAGATTGTTGAGCAAAATCACTTCTTCTTCGCTGTCTTCTACTTTCACTACGGCATGGCGGTGTGAGAAAGTGCCTCGTTCTACGTCTTGTCCTGAAATACGAATGTTATAACCTTCGGTCATTAAGGAACCATAAGCCAAAAATTCGCCCATCGCCCAATCGAGCTTGTTGGTTTCGAAGAACATCGTTTTTCTATCGTTGATGAGTTTTTCGATTTTGCTGATGAATTTTTTGTCTTTCGGCAAATTGCAAATCACTTCAGCGATTTCAGTCAATCCTTTTTTCGAGAAAGTGGTATCGACTTTTTGCAGCATCACATCATCGGAAACTTGTTTGAAGCCTTGCCATTCGTTTTGCATGAACGGCGTGATGATCGTTAAATCTTTTTTACGCGATGCTTCTAGATTTTGATCTAAATCTAATTTGTATGATGTTTCTAAATCTTTCACGAAATTCCCATCGATAACGCCTTGCGATAATAATTTCTCTGCGTAGATATCCCTTGGGTTTTGGTGTTTTGCTATGAGTTTGTATAACAATGGTTGGGTAAAACGCGGTTCATCGCCTTCGTTATGCCCATATTTTCTGTAGCCTAATAAATCGATGAATACGTCGCGACCGAATTGCATTCTGAAATCGAGTGCAAACAACATGGCATGAACAACCGATTCAACATCATCTGCATTGACGTGCAATACCGGTGACAATGTCACTTTGGCAACATCGGTGCAATACGTTGATGAACGAGCATCGAGATAATTCGTGGTGAATCCGACTTGGTTGTTGATGATTAAATGGATGGTTCCTCCGGTTTTGTAACCATCGAGTTGTGCCATTTGCACAATTTCATACACAATTCCTTGTCCTGCAACTGCGGCATCACCATGTACGGCAATCGGCAACACTTTCGAGAAATCATCAGGGAAATAATGGTCTTGTTTCGCACGCGTGATGCCTTCAATGACAGCACCAACGGTTTCGAGGTGTGAAGGATTCGGTGCTAAATTGATATTGATACTTTTTCCCGAACTGGTTTTTCTGTCGGATGTTAATCCCAAATGGTATTTTACATCGCCGTCGAAATATTCCTGATCGTAATCTTTTCCATCAAATTCTGAAAAAATATCTTGGGTTGATTTTCTGAAAATATTGGCCAAAACGTTCAAACGGCCACGGTGCGCCATGCCCATAACGAATTGCTCTACACCTTTTTCGGCAGCCGCTTCGATTAATGCATCTAAAGCAGGAATGATCGATTCGCCGCCTTCGAGTGAAAAACGTTTTTGACCGACGTATTTGGTATGTAAGAAATTCTCGAAAGAAACTGCTTCGTTGAGTTTGCTTAAGATGTGTTTCTTTTGTTCATTATTGAAATTGGGAAGATTATCGTTGATGTTGATTTTATCCTGAATCCATTGGATGGTTTCGGGATGACGCATATACATATATTCAATTCCGATATGACGGCAATAGACATTTTTAAGATGGTCTAGAATCGCCTGCAACGTTGACGGTTGGTGCCCTAAAATTTTAGCGGCATCGAAAACGGTATTGAGATCGGCATCTGTAAGTCCAAAATTTTCTTTATCTAATGTTGGGAAAAAGTGACGACGTTCGCGAACCGGATTGGTTTCTGTGAATAAATGCCCACGGGTTCTGTAGCCATCGATGAGTTTTAAAACACTAAATTCTTTTGTGATTTTTTCAGATAACTGACCGTTTTGAATGTTGTCAGAAGCGATGTTGCTCATTTGCGCAACGGCTTGCTCTTCGTTGTAAGTGCTCATTCCAAAATCGAAACCTTGGAAAAAACTTCTCCAGCTAGGCTCAACGCTGTCTGGATTCTCTAAATATTGCTCGTATAAATCTGCGAAAAATTCGGTGTGTGCTGCGTTTAAAAAGGAAAACCTATCCATAACTCTAATTGAATGTCCTGATTTGTAAAAATGTTACGCAAAAGTACAATAAATGCCATAAAATTTTAATTATTTTGGATACTTTTATCTTTTAAAAATTAAACCCCATATCATGATAAAAAATGCTGCTTTTCGAGTTGATTTCAAAAGTGTTTTTGTGTTGACTTTTATCCTATTTTCATCGTTGATTTCCGCGCAAGGAAAAGACAAAAGCGCTAGAAATTTCTGGGAAAATGTGCAGTTTGGAGGCGGCATCGGTTTGAGTGTAGGCTCCGGTTATACCGACATCAGTCTTGCGCCTAGTGCGATTTATAATTTCAATCAATATTTTGCGACGGGCGTTGGTTTGCAAGGCAGTTTCATCAAAGTGAGAAGCAACGATCAATACGAAGGTTATAAATCTTACATCTATGGCGGTAGTGTTATCGGTTTGTTTACGCCTATTGAGGAAATTCAACTTTCTGCCGAACTTGAGGAATTGCGCGTGAATCAGGAGTTTGTCGATGTCGATTACAGTCGTAATTTCTGGAATACTGCTTTGTATGTAGGCTTGGGTTATCGCACGGATAATGTGACGATTGGCTTGCGTTATAATGTACTTTACAATAAAAATGACTTTGTATACAGCGAAGCTTTTATGCCATTCATTAGAGTTTATTTCTAAACCAAACTTTCATCCATTCTCTTTTTAAAATCAGGAATGAAACCTGCTCCGACAGTTCTACAATATCCGAGCCGTCGAGTTTTTTGATTTGTTCTTCAGACACATCGATGATGTAAAGTAGGTTGAGATATTCGGCGAATTTGTATTGAATCAAACGGTAGATTTTTTCATGCAATTGCACTTTAAGCTCATCGGGTTTGGTGCTCATCGGAAAATCGATGGCTTCGTTAGCCAGGTTGAAATCTTTGTTGATTTGCTCGATTAATTTGAGGTATAAGTTTTCTTTTTCGGCTTCAGAAAGCAGAACATCTGTAGATTGTGGCGCTATGAAATTCATTGATTTATGCAATTGTTTTTTGTTTTCTTTTGTCCCAAACGGAGATGATTTTCACCAGCAACACATCGCCGCCAGCATAAAAAAACACCGCTCCCATCGGTGGATTGGCTGCCGGAATGACACCGTATGTTTTCGGAACCCATGTCCAACATTGAAAATACGTTCCAACCAACTCTATAAAGATAACACAAAGTGCAATACAATAATAGAGGTTTTGCCAATGTTTTCTTTTTAATAACACGAAGAACAAAACACCGAAAATCAGCGAGAATATATCGTTAAGTAAAACGCCAACGGCTAGAAATAGTGTGATGAAAAATACAGCGAAAAATTTTTGCAGTCTTTTTTCATTGTTGATTACCCAATTGGTATGCGCGAAAATATAGCCTGAAGCATAAACAATTGCATGGCCAAAAGGAACATATAATGGGATGAATTGGGTGCGATAATCATACATTCCCAATAATTTGCAGAAAATTAATTCGCCAATGTAGGATAGAAAAACCATCATAAACATGAGTTTTCTCAAAGCAAGATCAGCCATAAAAAACAATAATGAGAAGTAGCTGATTGCGGCAAAATTGACAATAATTCTTCCATCGAAATAATGATTCGTAAAAAAAACAGAATCAATTCCTAAGGCGACAATCGTAAAAACTGTGAAGAAAAACGCCAAAAACAATTGCGCTTTGGGTTGATGCTTTTGGTTGTTGAAGAAAAATGAAGTAATCATATTCATTGAAAAATTAAACTTTTCTTCCCATCAAATTTTCTCCAAAAGCCCGCAGCATTGTTTTTTTATTGCTGTCGATATTGATTTTTTCTAGAGTCGAAAAAGCTTTCATCGTATATTCTTCAATGGCTTTTTGTGTAGCTGCAGACGCACCGGTTTGATTAAAAATTTCTTTTACGGAGTCGATTTTATCGGAATTGTCATCAGGCTGAATCGAATACAGATGCATCAACTGTTCGTTATCTTCCGATGAAGCAAACTCAACTGCTTTGAGGTATAAATAGGTTTTCTTGTTTTCGATGATGTCGCCACCGACTTGCTTTCCGAACGTTTCAGGATTTCCGAATGCATCGAGATAATCATCTTGCAGTTGAAATGCCAAACCTAAATTCAATCCGAATTCATAAATTAAATTGGCGTTTTCTTGTGACGTTTCGGCAATGATTGCGCCCATTTTCATAGCAGCAGCCACTAGAACTGCGGTTTTATATTCGATCATTTTGAGGTAATCGGGAATCGTAACATCATCGCGATTTTCGAAATCAACATCCCATTGCTGGCCTTCGCAAACTTCGAGCGCCGTTTTGCTGAACAATTTGGCGAGTTCTTTAAAAATATTCGGTTCGTATTTTTCGAAATATTGATACGCTAAAATGAGCATCGCATCGCCTGAAAGAATTCCGGTGTTGACATCCCATTTTTCATGAACGGTTTCGTGCCCTCGACGCAAAGGTGCATCATCCATAATGTCATCATGAATCAACGAAAAATTATGGAAAACCTCAACCGCCAATGCAGCAGGCAAAGCCTTTTTGTAATCAACATCAAAAATTTCAGCAGTCATCAACGTCAATACCGGACGGATTCGTTTGCCGCCAAGTCCTAATATATAATGAATAGGCTCGTATAAATTCTTTGGCTCATTATTGTGCTGCTCTGCTTGAAGATACTCGGCTATGAATTGTTGATACTGTTGAATGGAATGCATGAATGTAATTTTTGGCTAATTTACAGTATTCCGTTTGGATGACAAAAGACACACGACAACCTAATGTTAAATAATTGTGAATACTTTGGAAACTATTTTGGTGTTAAAAGTTTCCGTTCTATTTTTGCCCGAGAATTTTAACATCCCCATGAAAGAGAAAATCATAACCAAAGCGTGCGACATGTTTTTGAAACTAGGTTTCAAGAGCGTAACAATGGATGATATTGCTGCTGATATGTGTATTTCCAAAAAAACGATTTACAAATACTTTTGCAATAAAGAAGTGCTGATTGAAGAAAGTACCGCCATGGTACAAAAGCAAATCAATGATGCCATCGATTATATTGTATCACAAGATTTCAATGCGATTGAAGAAAATTTTGAAATCAGAAAAATCTTTAAAGAAATATTTAAGACGACTGATACTTCGCCGATTTATCAACTTAAAAAACACTATCCCGAAATTCACCAAAAAGTCATGTCGGAAGAATTTAGTGAATGCACACAATGCTTCACACAAAACCTTCAAAAAGGCGTCGAACAAGGTTTGTACCGCGCTGATATTAATGTGGAAGCATTTGTCAATTTTTATTACACTTTGATTTTTAGCATCAACGAAAATACGATGTCTGAAAAAGAAACTTTAAAACTCGAACTCTACGCATTGGAATACCACACACGAGCGATTGCTACGCCAAAAGGAATTCTTGAACTTGAAAAACACTTACTCAATCCCAATATATAATCATCAATCTATGAAAAAAATCCTAATCATTACACTGCTCATTTTTGCCATTAGTGCAAAATCGCAAACCGCCAAACAAAATTATTCGTTTAGTTTAGAACAAGCCATCAGCCACGCTTTGACGAATAACTACCAAGCCATTAATGCCGGGCGTGACATCGAATCTGCACAACAGAAAAAATGGGAAACGACAGCTGCTGGTTTACCGCAAATCAATGCCGGTCTTGACTATTTAAACAATTTCGATTTTACACTTCAAGGTGTATCAGGAAATGCTTTCAATCCTGATGGTGATCCGAATGCCATATCGACTTTTGCTTTTGGAACCAAACACAATATGACCGGAAGAGCGACTTTGAGTCAACTTCTTTTTGACGGTTCTTATATCGTGGCACTTCAAGCTTCGAAAACGTATTTGCAATACTATCAAAATGCCAAGCAAAAAACAGATATTGGCATTAAAGAAATGGTCATCAATGCTTATGGTAATGTATTGTTATCCGAAGAAAGTCTTGCTATTTTAGAGAAAAACAAAACCACATTAAGCAAAACATTATCCGACACACAACAAACGTTCAAAAATGGTTTGATTGAAGAAGAAAATGTAGAGCAACTTCAAATTACTTTGGCCTCGATTAACAGCAATTTGAGCAATGTAAAACGCCTCAATGACATTGCGCTGAAAATGTTGAAAATCACTTTAGGAATCGACCTCAACGACGATTTGAAACTGACCGACAAACTCGACACACTCACAACCACCAATTTAGATTTAGCCATTACAAAAGACAGTTTCGCGATTGATAATAATATCGATTATCAAATGATGTTGAACTTTAATGAGCAACGTCGATTGGAATTAAAACTCCAAAAAAGCAAAGCCTTACCTTCACTTTCGGCTAATCTGAATTACGGATACAATGCTTTTTCCAATACCTTTTCGTTTTTCACGCCCGATCAGAAATGGAATAAATTTTCGAATCTTGGTGTCGGTTTAAACGTTCCGATTTTCAGTAGTTTCGGGAGACATGCTAAAACGCAACAAGCCAAAATCGCTTTCGACCAAGCCAAAACGCAACTTGTGGAAACCAAACAAAAACTACAATTGCAATATGAAAGTGCGAGAAGTGAATACGAATTCAGTATCGAAGAATACGCCACTTCCAAAAGCAATTTAAACCTTGCCGAACGCATCGAGAAAAAACAACAAATCAAATTTACCGAAGGTTTGTCATCGAGTTTCGATTTCAGCGAAGCACAAAGACAATTGTATACCGCGCAGCAAAATTACCTGCAATCGATGGTCAATATCATCAACAAAAAAGCAGCTTTAGAAAAAGTCATCAACAAAAAATAAATACAGAACTAACAAACAATCATATGAAAAAAATCTTATTACTCTCCGCATTTACCATATTGTTCGTGGCGTGTTCGCAGAAAGAAAGCAGCACCAATATCGACAAAATTATTGAGTCGAAAGACCTAACCAAAATTCAAGCTAAAAGAGTTGAATTGCAAGCGCAACTAACCAAACTCGACGAAGCGATTGCGACTTTAGATACCACTAAAGTAGAAGTTTTGGTTGCGATTCAAACTTTGAAAGACACAATTTTCAATCATTATCTTGAAATTCAAGGTAATGTTGATACGAAAGAAAACATCTTGATTCAACCTGAAATTCCAGGAACATTAGTTTCTTTAAATGCAATAGCCGGACAACACGTTTCAAAAGGACAAATCCTTGGCCGTGTTGATGACGGTGGTGCAAGCCAACAATTGGCAAGTCTTGAAAACCAATACAACTTAGCCAAAACCACTTTCGAAAGACAGAAAAATTTATGGGATCAAAAAATTGGTTCTGAAATTCAATTCTTGAATGCACAAACGCAAATGATCAGCGCGCAAAAAGCCGTTGCTCAAGCCAAAGCACAATTGTCTAAAACCGTTATCAGAGCACCATTCACAGGAGTTATCGATGAAGTTTTTGTAGAAAGAGGCGAAGTCGTTGCTGCAGGTCCAACCGGATTAATGCGCATTGTGAATCTTAGCAATATGTATGTATCGACGTTGGTTCCTGAAACTTACATTGGGAAACTGAAAGTTGGAACTGTTGTAGATGTCACCTTAAATTCTCTAGGAAAAACCTACAAAGGGAAAATCCGTCAGATTGCAAGCAGCATCAACCCGAATAACAGAAGTTTCAACATTGAAGTTGCCGTTCCAAATCCTGATAATTTGTTGCGCCCGAACCAAGTGGCTAAACTTAAAATCGTTGATTATATCAATCCAAAAGCGGTAGTCGTACCAACGAATGTTGTGCAAGAAGACGGTAAAGGAAACCATTATGTATATACTGTAACTGATAATAAAGGCAAAACCGGAATCGCTAAAAAAGTCATTGTAGAAGCCGGGAAATCTGCCAACAACGTGACTGAAATTCTAAGCGGTTTATCAGAAGACGACACGATTGTAACCGAAGGTGTCAACACGATTTCAGAAGGCATGCAACTTAATTTCTAAATTGTTGTAGGTTGTAAGTTGTAGGTTATACGTCTGCAACTTACAACATACAACTTACAACATACAACAAACATGAGTCACAAAAATAAAGAATTCAGTATATCAAGTTGGGCTGTCGACAATCGTGTCACGGTTTACATTGTTACGTTTTTAATTGTCATCACAGGATTGATAGCTTACACGACGATGCCGCGTGAGGATTTCCCTGAAATTATTGAAAACAAAGTTTACATTTCTTCTGTTTTCCCAGGGAATTCAGCTGAAGATGTAGAGAAATTAATTACAAAACCGCTTGAAAAGGAAATCAAAAACATCAGCGGTGTAGAAAAAGTAACCTCGAGTTCGTTTCAGGATTACGGTATGATCGTGGCCGAGTTTTCAGATAAAGTTTCGATTGAAGAAGCCAAAACCAAAATCAAAGACAAGGTCGATAATGTCAAAGCCGATACCGATTGGCCAAATCTTGACAACGGTAGTAAAGTAGAACCTAACGTTTTCGAACTCAACATTTCCGAAGAAGTGCCGATTTTGAATATCAATCTTAAAGGAAATTACACCACGCAGCAACTTAAAGCATATGGTGAAAAACTTCAGGATGATATTGAAGAAGTGCCTGAAGTGAAGAAAGTCGACATTCTCGGTGTGGATGATAAGGAAGTTGAAATTGCTGTTGATATCTTCAAAATGACTGCTGCGCAAGTTTCGTTTGATGAAATCCAAAATGCGGTAAAGTATGAGAATATGACGCTTTCGGGTGGGAATTTAATTTCACAAGGTTCGCGAAATAACATCCGAATCGTGGGTGAAATCAAAGATCCGAAAGAACTCGAAAATGTGATTGTGAAATCTTACGGCGGAACGGTTTATCTGAAAGACATCGCTACAGTTTCATTCAAAGAAAAAGAAAAAACGACTTATGCCCGTGAAAAAGGAACTGAAGTCGTGATGCTCAGTGTGAAGAAACGTTCTGGGCAAAACATGATTTCAGCAATTGAGCAAGTGAAGGAAAAGATCAAACATGCACAAGAAAGTTACCTGCCGAAAAACCTCAATCTCACTATGACCAATGATCAGTCATCACGGGTGGAGCATCAAGTAAATGAACTATCGAACCACATTATCTTCGGGATTATCCTCGTGATGATTGTGTTGATGTTTACGATGGGATTGCGAAACTCATTGTTTGTTGGTGCGGCGATTCCACTATCGATGTTGATGGCGTTTACGATTCTTTCCGCTTTTGGACTGACGCTAAACACGATGGTGCTTTTTGGTTTGGTTATGGGACTCGGAATGCTCGTTGATGATGGAATTGTCGTGGTCGACAACGTATTTGCGAATATGAAAAAAGGATTGCCGAGAATTCAAGCGTCGAAAACCGGTATTGGCGAGATTGCTTGGCCCGTAATTTCATCGACTGCGACAACGTTGATGGCGTTCTTGCCGTTTGCGTTGTGGCCGGGCACGATGGGTAAATTTATGATCTATTTCCCGATGACTTTGTCGGTAACACTTGGTGCTTCGTTGTTTGTGGCGATGGTTGTGAATGCTGCGATGACCGGTGGTTCGATGGATATTGAAGATCGAAACATCACTAAAAAATCATTGAAATTCTATACTATATTATTAGCTGCAATTGCCTTATTGTTTGCCGTTCCGGGTCATTTGACCAACAGCACTTTCCTCAAAGCCGTCGGACACATGGCGATTATATCATTGGGAATGCTTTGGTTGTATCATTTGAAATTATACCAATGGACACAAGATTTCCAACACAGTTTCTTCCCAAAAATGGAAGACAAATACAAACGATTCTTAGCTAAAATCCTAACTGCAAGAAATGCTTGGTTGGCCTTGGCTGGAATCATCGGAATGTTGATTTTCTCTTTTGTATTGTTGGGTATTTTCCCAAGAAAGGTATTGTTCTTCCCGGATAATATTCCGAATCAGACGATAGCTTACATTGAGTATCCGCAAGGAACATCGATAGAGAAAACCAATAAAGCGACGTTGTTTGTTGAAAAACAAATCATCGATATTATGAAGAAATATATCGATCCTGCAACCAAAGAAAATTACCTAGCGGAAAGCATCGTATCACAAGTTGGAATTGGTGCAGGTAACCCGAATGTTGATGCGGGTTCGTCATCAGAAACACCATTCAAAGGAAAAGTGACGGTCAATTTCTCTGAATTCAAATTCAGACGCGGCATCAATACTTCTGATATTTTAGAGGAAATCCGCAATCGTGTCAAAGGAATTCCGGGAGCAACAGTTACTGTTGAAAAAGATTCGAACGGACCGCCCGCTGGTTATCCGATTAGTATTCAACTTACAGGAACGGATTATGATGACATGATTCTACAAGCGGATAAGATGATTGCATTTATCGACTCTAAAAACATTCCCGGAATTGAAAAATTGAGTGTTGATATCAATAAAGAAAGCCCTGAACTTGAAGTAAAAGTCGATCGTGTGAATGCCGGAAGTGTTGGTGTTTCTACGGGACAAGTTGGTTTCAATTTGCGCCGTTCGGTTTATGGACAAGAGATTTCGACTTATAAAGAAGGCGACGACGACTATAATATTGTTATGCGTATGCAAGCGGACCAGCGTAAGAATGAGAATATTCTATTCAATCAATCGCTCACATTCCGCAATCAAAACAACGGACAGATGATGCAAGTTCCGATTTCGGCTGTTTCGAAAACCGAGAAATCGAATACGTATAACATGATCAAAAGAAAGAATTACAAACGCATCATGACGATTTATTCGAATGTATTGACAGGTTATAATGGCGATGAAATTACGAAACAAATCGCAGCGGATTTAAAAGGATATGAGTTGCCGAAAACCATTACCTATTCTTTCTCAGGCGTTCAAGAAGAACAAGGCAAAAACCAAAGTTTCTTGATGTATGCGTTGTTCTTGGCGATGGCGGGAATCACTTTGATTATCGTATTGCAGTTTAACTCGATTTCTAAAACCATCGTGATTTTGTTTACGGTAATATTGAGTTTCTCTGGTGTATTCTACGGTTATGTCATCGCGAATATGGATTTCGTAATCCTGATGACGATGATGGGAATCATATCACTCGCAGGGATTGTGGTCAAGAACGGCATTGTACTGATGGATTTCTTCGTCTTGTTATTAGACAAAAAAGTAGCCGATAAACAATTGGAAAGTCACGACGATTTATCGTTAGAAGAAATCAAAGAAGTGATTATCGATTCCGGAAAATCGCGTTTGCGTCCGGTATTGTTGACCGCATTGACGGCGGTTTTAGGATTGATTCCATTAGCCATTGGGTTGAATTTCGATTTCTTCTCTTTAGTTACTGACTTGAACCCACATATTTTTATGGGTGGTGACAACGTTATTTTCTGGGGACCATTGGCTTGGACCATTATCTTCGGATTGACTTACGCCACAGTATTGACTTTGGTGATGGTTCCTGTAATGTTCTACTTGGTAAAACGCACTAAGTATGCGTTGCGCGATAGAAGATTGAGAAGAGCTGCACTTAATAATGAATAAAATTGTTTACCAAGGATTTGAGAAATTTAAATTGCTTAGATCCCTGGTAATTTTACCCACAAAAAAACCCGACTTATTAAGACGGGTTTTTTATTTTTTTAATTATCCGACATTTTACTTTTACAAAGCCTTAACGCCGTCTAGATGTTGCTGAATCATTGGAAGGTTTTCTTTAGCGAATTTCTTTGTAGCTTCATCTTCAAACTTCATTGCTTTTTTAAATTTTTTGACGTCGCGTTTGTGATCTGTCTTCATCATTTTTAAAAACTTGCGATCGAAAGCTTTTTCTCGTAAAGCGGAAAGTTTGGTTAACTGCGCATTCTTTTTTTCACTGATTGCATTGGGAAGCGTGATGTTTTTTGAGGTTGCCAGTTGTTGCAATTTAGCAAGCAATGTTTCCTGATCCTTTACCATAAGGCTTCCGTAATCTCTAATCGCTTTGGTGGAAGCTAGTCCGGCAGCCAGTCGACCTTCTTCTCGATCCATGCGTCTAGCATCGGCCATTTTTACGATAAATTCTGGTGCTTCATTGTTATTAAGATTTTGAGCGAACGAAATTGTACTATAAGCAAGCACAAAAAGAATGATAAAGTTTTTCATAAGATGGTTTTTAAAATTGTGCAAATTTCCCTTGTTTTTTCTAAAGAATGTTACATAATATCGGGATTAAGTATAAAATTTATTGGATGCATGCGTTTTCGATTCACGCAAAAAAAAACCCGCTTATAAAGCGGGTTTTATTATTTATTTAAATCTCTTAGTTATTACTTACTAATGCAATTTGATTGTTTGAGTAATCTACTTGGCTTGACTTGGCTTCATTCCAGAAAAACCATTTTCCGGTTTTTTGTCCGTTGGTATATTCGCCCGCAGATTTTTTATTTCCATTGGTGTCAAAAGCAACCCATTTTCCTTCTAACTTTCCGTCTTTAAAGAAACCTTCTTGTTGAATTTGACCATTATCATAATAATAAGTCGCTTTTACCAAGTTTCCAACCACTTCTAATTTAGGTTCTTTTTGTGCGAAAATCATTCCTGAAATCAACACGGCTCCGATGATCATATACTTTTTCATAACGCGTAGGTTTTTGATTGTTTAACAATTATGAAACAAATGTATAAATTTATTTACACTAAACAAACTTTTACTTAACAATTTGGTAACATTGGATAAAAACTTAACATTGGGAATTTTTAAGCAATTGAAATTATCGAATTGAAAAGTAACCTTCTTCCCTACGAAAAGCCGCGTTAGGGATTGAAGCGGTTATCCTTTTGTGCCGTTGTTCGGCGCAAAAGATAGGAGTGAAAAGCCCGACCCTTAGGGAACGCCATCCTAAAAATTATAATGTTGATTTTGCCTATGAAAATTGACAATTATGCTTAAATTTGCCATCTAAAATTTCGAACATGTATAGAAGTCATCATTGTGGTGAACTCAACGCAACGCACATCAATACTGAAGTGACGCTCGCGGGCTGGGTACAAAAATCAAGGGATAAAGGGTTTATGAATTGGGTCGATTTGCGTGATCGCTACGGCATGACGCAGTTGGTTTTTGATGAAAGTCGCACTGAAAAATCGGTTTTTGAACTGGCAAAAACTTTGGGTCGCGAGTTTGTGATTCAAGTGAAAGGCACTGTGATTGAGCGCGAAGCCAAAAACAAAAACATGGCTACAGGCGACATTGAGATTTTGGTTACAGAGCTTAATATATTGAATGCTGCTTTGACGCCGCCCTTTACGATTGAAGACGAAACTGACGGCGGTGAAGACATTCGTATGAAATACCGTTACCTTGATATTCGTAGAAATCCTGTGAAAAACAGTTTGCTTTTTCGTCATAAAGTGGCGATGGAAGTTCGAAAATACCTTTCCGATTTGGATTTTTGTGAAGTGGAAACGCCTTATTTGATTAAATCGACTCCTGAAGGTGCACGTGATTTTGTTGTTCCAAGCAGAATGAATGAAGGGCAATTTTACGCCTTGCCACAATCGCCTCAAACATTCAAGCAATTGCTGATGGTGGGCGGTATGGATAAGTATTTTCAGATTGTGAAATGTTTCAGAGATGAGGATTTGCGTGCCGACAGACAACCGGAATTTACACAGATTGATTGTGAAATGGCGTTTGTGGAGCAAGAAGATATTTTGAATGTTTTTGAAGGATTGACACGTCATTTACTCAAAGAACTTAAAGGTATTGAAGTTGATACATTCCCAAGAATGACTTATGACCATGCTATGAAAACGTATGGTAATGACAAGCCGGATATTCGTTTTGGGATGGAATTCGGAGAACTCAATGCTGTGACACAACATCAAGATTTTGGCGTTTTTAATACGGCAGAACTCGTTGTTGGAATTGCGGTTCCAGGAGCTGGAGAATATACTAGAAAAGAAATTGATGGTTTGATTGATTGGGTAAAACGCCCTCAAGTTGGTGCTTCGGGGATGGTGTATGTGAAATGCAACGAGGACGGAACTTATAAATCATCGGTGGATAAATTTTATGATCAAGACGATTTGGCGAACTGGGCAAAAGTGACCGGTGCTAAATCCGGTGATATGATTTTTGTATTATCCGGTCCGGCAGATAAAACCAGAACACAACTTTCTGCTTTACGTATGGAATTGGCCACACGTTTAGGCTTGAGAAATCCGGCTGAATTTGCTCCGCTTTGGGTGGTTGATTTCCCATTATTAGAAAAAGATGAAGAAAGCAACAGATGGCACGCGATGCACCATCCGTTTACTTCACCGAAACCTGAAGACATGCATTTGCTCGCAACTGATCCAGGAAAAGTACGCGCTAATGCCTATGATATGGTGTTGAATGGCAATGAAATTGGCGGTGGTTCAATTCGAATTCACGACAAAGCAACGCAGCAATTGATGTTTAAGTATTTAGGATTTACCGAAGAAGAAGCTAGAAATCAATTCGGATTTTTGATGGATGCTTTTCAGTTTGGAGCGCCACCTCATGGTGGATTAGCTTTCGGATTGGATCGATTGGTAGCGATTTTAGGCGGACAAGAAACCATTCGTGATTTTATCGCTTTCCCTAAAAACAATTCAGGTCGCGATGTGATGATTGATGCGCCTTCGGTGATTGATGAAGCGCAATTAAACGAATTACACATTAAATTGGATTTAAAATAATTTTTTTTCAAAATAAATTTCGAAAACGTTGAGAATCAATAATTTTTCCAAAAAATTAACAGTTCGCTAACTTTCGTATTATATTATAAGTTACATTTGCAGCATTATAAATTATTATTACAATTACAATGCGTACAGGTACAGTTAAATTTTTCAATGAATCTAAAGGTTACGGATTCATTACAGACGAAGAAACAGGAAAAGACATTTTCGTTCATGCATCAGGAATCAAAGCGGAAGAACTTCGCGAAGGTGACCGAGTAAGTTACGAAGAAGAAGAAGGAAGAAAAGGTAAAGTAGCTGCTCAAGTAGTAGCTCTTGAAGACTAAAATATAACATTATTTTTGTTACCTAGAATGTGTAAACGTTCCGATTGATTTCGGGACGTTTTTTTTTGCCTTTATCTAATCCGTATTCATATTGTCATCTTCTTATTTATAATCAATAAAAATTAGAAAATTAGTTCGATTTGTGAACGATGAAATTTAATTTTTTCATTGGTATTTAATTATTGAAAGTTATCTTTGTGGTTGAAAATTTTAAAGTAATTTAAGCAAGATGCAATCCAATCAATTAGACTATTTCCCAATACTGATGCAAATGCTTTTAGCCGTTGGATTTGTAGTAGGAACTATCATCATTTCAGGCAAATTAGGCCCGAAAAGATCTTCAAAAGTAAAAGATGAAAATTTCGAATGCGGTATCGAATCTGTCGGAAACGCACGTATTCCTTTTTCAGTAAAATATTTTCTAGTAGCTATTTTATTCGTACTGTTTGATGTCGAAGTCATTTTCCTTTATCCTTGGGCGATTAATTTCAAAAGCTTAGGTATTGAAGGCATGGTGAAAATGGTTGTTTTTATGATGTTGCTTTTGGTGGGATTTTTCTACATCATCAAAAAGAAAGCACTCGAGTGGGAATAGATGATTTCAGATTTGAGAATTCAGATTTCAGATTTCTCAAACTATAAAAACAATTTCTGATTTTTCAATCTAAAATCAGAAATCTAAAATCTAAAATTAAAATGAGCGATTCAAAAATAAATATGGTGGAACCTCCTGAAGGTGTGGTTGGTGAAGGTTTCTTCGCTACCAAACTCAATGATGTGGTAGGTATGGCCCGTGCCAATTCATTATGGCCTTTGCCTTTTGCGACTTCATGCTGTGGTATCGAATTTATGGCGACTATGGCGTCACATTACGATTTAGCACGATTCGGTTCTGAGCGTGTGAGTTTCTCGCCGCGTCAAGCTGATATGCTAATGGTGATGGGAACAATCTCCAAAAAAATGGCGCCAATTTTACGCCAAGTGTATGAACAAATGTCAGAACCAAGATGGGTAATCTCCGTAGGAGCTTGCGCTTGTTCAGGTGGTATTTTCGACACCTATTCTGTACTTCAAGGCATCGACAAAGTAATTCCGGTTGATGTTTACGTTCCGGGTTGCCCACCAAGACCAGAACAAATTGTTGACGGCGTAATGAAATTACAAGAATTGGTAAGATCAGAATCCGTTCGCAGAAGAAGTTCTCCTGAATACCAGGAATTATTAGCCTCCTATAATATCCAATAACACAATGGCTTTAGAAAATACAGACATTCAA
The DNA here is from genome assembly GCF_031411595.1 of Flavobacterium sp. GTDB lineage: Bacteria > Bacteroidota > Bacteroidia > Flavobacteriales > Flavobacteriaceae > Flavobacterium. The sequence continues at coordinate 29,242 of NZ_JANOBI010000027.1, forward strand.
AATAAATTAACGGCAACTTTCGGCGAAAGTGTTTTCAACTTTCAACAAGAATATGATGTCTTTTCATTTGAAATTGATGCCGATAAAAACAGAGCCTTATTATTATTTCTGAAAAACGATGCTGAATTGCAATTCAATTTCCTAACAGATTTGTGCGGCATTCATTATCCGGACAATGACGACAATCATCAGTTTGCGATTGTATACCATATGCACAACTGGTACGAAAACAAACGCATCAAAATCAAAGCATATCTCAATGCAACTCCCGAAATCAAAACTGTTTCAAATATTTTTTTATGCGCCAATTGGATGGAAAGAGAAACGTATGACTTCTACGGAGTAGATTTCAAAGGCCATCCGCAACTCAAACGTATTTTGAATATGGACGAAATGATATCGTTTCCAATGCGCAAAGAATTCCCGATGGAAGACAGCGGACGAACCGACAAAGACGACCGATTCTTCGGAAGAACAACGATAAACTTGTAATTATTAATTACGAATTAAAAATTACGAATTACGAGAAATGATAATAATTAGTATAAAAATAATAAACACGATATAGATTACACAGATGACTTTAAAAGCAAATTTTTTAATTCATAATTCGTAATTTTTTAATTCGTAATTAAATATATGTCAGAACTATTATTACCACCAGAGCATCGATATGCTAAAATAGTGCAGGAGAAACGCAATGAAGACGGGAGCGAGCTTTCGATTCTGAATTTAGGACCGACGCATCCTGCCACGCACGGTATTTTTCAAAATATTTTGTTGATGGATGGCGAGCGAATCCTCGAGGCTGAACCTACTATCGGTTACATTCATCGCGCTTTCGAAAAGATTGCTGAAAACCGTCCGTTCTACCAAATCACACCATTGACTGACAGAATGAACTATTGTTCATCGCCAATCAACAACATGGGTTGGTGGATGACTTTAGAAAAATTATTAGACATCGAAGTTCCAAAACGCGCCCAATACCTTCGCGTGATTGTAATGGAATTGGCCCGAATTACCGACCACTTGATTTGTAATTCGATTCTTGGTGTTGATACCGGAGCTTATACCGGTTTCTTATATGTATTTCAATTCAGAGAAAAAGTCTACGAAATCTACGAAGAAATTTGCGGGGCTCGTCTCACTACCAATATGGGTAGAATCGGTGGTTTCGAAAGAGATTGGACGCCAAAAGCTTTCGAGCTATTGAATACCTTTTTAGAAGATTTTCCAGTAGCTTGGAAAGAATTCGAAAACCTTTTTGAACGTAACAGAATTTTTATTGATAGAACCGTAGATGTAGGTGCTATTACCGCTGAACAAGCAATGGCATATGGGTTTACTGGTCCAAACTTACGCGCAGCCGGTGTCGATTATGACGTTCGTGTAGCCCATCCGTATTCTTCGTATGAAGATTTCGATTTCATCATTCCCGTTGGAAAATCAGGCGACACTTACGATCGTTTCTGTGTTCGTAATGCCGAAGTTTGGGAAAGCATCAGCATCATCAAACAAGCATTGGCAAAAATGCCAGAAGGCCCATATCATGCAGATGTTCCTGATTATTACCTGCCTCCAAAAGAAGATGTTTATACTACGATGGAATCATTGATTTACCATTTCAAAATTGTTATGGGTGAAGTTCCGGTTCCTGTTGCTGAAGTCTATCACGCAGTGGAAGGCGGTAACGGAGAATTAGGGTTTTATCTCGTAACCGATGGAAGTCGAACGCCATACCGTTTGCATTTCCGCCGCCCTTGCTTTATATATTATCAAGCTTATCCCGACATGATTAAAGGTTCGATGCTTTCGGATGCGATTGTAATTTTGTCAAGTTTAAATGTTATTGCCGGAGAATTAGACGCATAAATTATGGAACACACACATTACAAACAGGAAATCAACATCACAGACGCATTGATGACACGCATCAACGAATTGATTGGTCATTATCCTGAAGATAAAATCAAATCAGCATTGTTGCCGGTTTTGCATGAAGTGCAAGACGCACATGACAATTGGCTTAGCCTCGAATTGCAAGACAAGGTTGCTGAAATCCTAAAAATAAAACCGATTGAAGTTTATGAAGTGGTTACATTTTACACGATGTACAACCAAAGACCCATCGGAAAATACATGTTCGAATTTTGCCAAACCTCGCCTTGCTGTTTGAATGGCGTAGAAAACTTAATGGATTATACTTGTAACAAATTAGGCGTAAAAGTAGGCGAGCCAACTGCTGACGGCATGTTCGAAGTTCGCGGTGTTGAATGTTTAGGCGCTTGCGGTTACGCTCCGATGATGCAATTGGGCGATTTCTACAAAGAACATTTGAATGAAGAAAAAATCGATCAGCTGATTGCCGATTGTAAAGAAAATAAAATCACGTTACACGATAAATAATATGTCACAAAAAATATTATTAGACAAAATTAACGTTCCGGGTATCAGAACCTACGAGGTTTACCGCAAAGAAGGCGGCTATGCTTCAGTAGAAAAAGCCTTGAAAAAACTAACACCCGACGAAGTAGTCGAAGAAGTAAAAACTTCTGGATTGCGTGGTCGTGGTGGCGCGGGTTTCCCTGCCGGAATGAAGTGGAGTTTCATCGATAAAAAATCTGGAAAACCAAGACATCTCGTGTGCAACGCCGACGAATCAGAACCTGGCACTTTCAAAGACCGTTTTCTGATGGAATACATTCCGCATTTGTTGATTGAAGGCATGATTACATCGAGCTATGCATTGGGCGCAAACCTTTCCTATATCTACATCCGTGGAGAATACATGTGGGTTTACAAAATTTTAGAAAGAGCGATCGCCGAAGCCAAAGCTGCCGGTTGGTTGGGTAAAAATATATTAGGAACTGGTTACGATTTGGACTTATATGTTCAAATTGGTGCCGGTGCCTACATCTGTGGAGAAGAAACTGCACTCATCGAATCACTTGAAGGAAAACGTGGTAATCCAAGAATCAAACCACCATTTCCAGCTGTTTCTGGTCTTTGGGCCAATCCAACGGTGGTGAATAACGTAGAAACCATTGCAGCCGTTCCGTGGATTGTCAACAATTCTGGAGCAGAATATGCGAAAATTGGAATCGGAAGATCAACAGGAACCAAACTAATTTCAGCTTCGGGTCACATCAAAAATCAAGGGGTTTACGAAATTGAACTCGGTTTAAGCGTTTATGAATTCATGAATTCCGACGAATATTTGGGAGGTATGAGTTCAGATCGTCCATTAAAAGCATTCGTGCCAGGTGGAAGTTCGGTACCGGTTTTACCTGCCGATTTAATCTACAAAACAGCAGCCGGCGAAGACCGATTGATGACTTACGAATCGTTAAGCGACGGTGGATTTGCAACAGGATCTATGTTAGGCTCCGGTGGATTCATAGTATACAACGACACCGCTTGCATAGTGCGCAACACTTGGAATTTCTCAAGATTCTACCACCACGAAAGCTGTGGCCAATGTTCACCTTGCCGTGAAGGAACCGGTTGGTTAGAAAAAGTATTACACAGAATAGAAAACGGTCATGGCCGTGAAGAAGATATCGAATTGTTGTGGAGCATTCAAAGCAAAATTGAAGGCAACACGATTTGTCCGTTGGGTGATGCTGCGGCATGGCCTGTTGCGGCTGCGATTCGCCATTTCAAAGAGGAATTTGAATACCACATTCGTTTCCCAGAAAAAATAAAAAACAGAGATCACTTCGTTGCAGAACCTTTTGAAAAGGTCAGACATTTGATTTCTAAAGTAACAGTATAAAGTCAAAATTTACATGAAAGTAACTATAGACGGTCAAGAAATTGAAGTAGAACCAGGAACCACAATCCTGCAAGCAGCGCGTATGATTGGTGGCGAAGTCGTTCCACCGGCGATGTGCTATTATTCTAAACTCAAAGGAAGCGGCGGAAAATGTCGTTGTTGTTTGGTGGAAGTTGCCAAAGGAAGCGAAGCTGATCCGAGACCAATGCCCAAGTTGATGGCATCATGCGTAACGGGTTGCATGGACGGCATGGAAGTCAATAGCAAATCTTCAGATCGCGTCACAGAAGCCAGAAAATCTGTCACAGAATTTTTGTTAATCAACCATCCGTTGGATTGCCCAGTTTGTGATCAAGCCGGTGAATGTGATTTGCAGAATCTAAGCTTCGAACACGGAAAATCACAAACCAGATTCATCGAAGAGAAAAGAACATTCGAACCAGAAGATATTGGTCCGAATATTCAACTCCACATGAATCGCTGTATTTTATGTTACCGTTGTGTGATGGTAGCCGATCAATTGACAGACAACCGTGTGCATGGCGTTATGGATCGTGGTGATCACTCCAATATTTCAACCTGTCTTTCAAAAGCCATCGATAATGAGTTTTCAGGAAACATGATTGATGTGTGCCCAGTTGGAGCTTTGACAGATAAAACCTTCCGATTTAAATCGAGAGTTTGGTTTAACAAACCTTACAATGCGCACCGTAATTGCACCAAATGCTGTGGAAAAACCACCGTTTGGATGTTTGGTGATGAAATTCAAAGGGTTACCGGACGCAAAGATGAATACCATGAAGTAGAAGAATTCATTTGTAATGAATGTCGTTTCGACCATAAAAACCCAGCGGATTGGGTGATTGAAGGACCGCGTAAATTTGAAAAGGATTCGGTAATCAACCAAAACAATTACACTAGAAAATTAGATAAAGTAGAAATCGCTACGGAGAAAAACATTCTATTAGGAAGAGACATCGACCGTAAAAAAATCAGTATGCCAACTACGCCATTGACTCAAGAAGACATTATCAACCAACAAAAACTGGGTAATAATGAATAGTACACTCATCATAGATAAAAGCGTCATCATTCTGGTAGTCTTTGCCGTGACGATGCTGATGGCCATGTATTCCACTTGGGCTGAACGTAAAGTAGCAGCATGGCTGCAAGACCGGATTGGTCCGAACAGAGCGGGTCCGTTAGGATTGTTCCAGCCGCTTGCCGATGGATTGAAATTATTTGCGAAAGAAGAATTTGAACCCAATACACCCAATAGATTTTTATTCTTTGTTGGGCCAGCGATAGCAATGAGCACCGCTTTAATGACGAGTGCTGTGATTCCGTGGGGTGATAAATTTCACTTATTTGGACGCGATATTTTACTACAAGCCACCGATATTAATGTGGCTTTATTGTATGTTTTTGCAGTAGTTTCTGTGGGTGTTTATGGCATCATGATCGGAGGTTGGGCATCGAATAACAAGTTCTCCTTGATGGGTGCGGTTCGTGCGGCTTCACAAATGGTTTCTTACGAAGTTGCGATGGGATTGTCGGTAATTGCCTTGTTGATGATGACCGGAACCTTGAGCTTGAGAGAAATATCCGCCCAACAATCAGGTTGGCATTGGAATGTGTTTTACCAACCGTTGTCCTTTTTAATTTTCTTGATTTGTGCCTTCGCAGAAACCAACCGAACACCTTTTGATTTAGCGGAATGTGAGTCGGAATTGATTGGTGGCTATCATACCGAATTTTCTTCGATGAAAATGGGCTTCTATTTGTTTGCGGAATATGCAAACATGTTTATATCGTCAACGATATTAGCCGTGTTGTTTTTCGGCGGATACAATTATCCGGGCATGCATTGGGCGGTGGAGCACTGGGGTGTTAACCTTGCGAATGTAATCGGAATCATGGTGTTGTTTATAAAAATCTGCGGATTCATATTTTTCTATATGTGGGTACGTTGGACGATTCCAAGGTTTAGATACGACCAATTGATGCATTTGGGATGGCGAATTTTGATTCCGCTTTCGATAGGAAATATTATTGTGACTGGAATTGTGATTTTAAGACATGACATTGCAGCATATTTAGGAATGTAAAACATTGGTGTAATGGGAAACAACACCTTAAAAAAGTTTCTTAATGTCAACGCCAAACAGATTTTTTATGGAAAAGGTAATTGTACCAAATGAGATTATATTGAGTAAAATTTTATTCATTAGAAATCAAAAAATCATGATCGACAGCGATTTGGCGGAGCTTTTCGGAGTGCCAACAAAAAGATTGAACGAACAAGTAAAAAGAAATAGTAATAGGTTTCCTGAAAATTTTATGTTTCAGTTAACACAGATTGAAAAAGAACAGGTGGTCGCAAATTGCGACCACCTCAGAAAATTAAAATTTTCATCGACGCTTCCGTATGCTTTTACAGAACACGGAACCATGATGTTGGCGAATGTAATCAATAGCGAAAAAGCAGTTGAAACAAGCATTCGAATTATTGAAGTGTTCGTTAAAATGCGGGATTATTTATCTGATAATGCTGTCATCAAATCGGAGCTTGAAGCGATAAAAAAGAAACTCGTCAATCATGACAAAAACATCGAATTGGTTTTTTCTTATTTGGATGAATTGATTGATAAACAAGAGCTTAAAACGGAACGAATTAGAATTGGTTATAAACGATAAAGCAAATTAGAGACAAGGGTTTAGCCCCGATAGAAGGGAAAATCCTTTTGCGCCGGTGTTCGGCACAAAAGATTGGAATGATAGCGGGATTGGCTTCGAAAAAATAAAAATAAAAAAATGAGTATAGCATCTATATCATTATCGGGCAGAAAAAAAGTGGTTTCCAATAAGGAGATGACTTTTCTGGAACGGTTGTATTTGGTGGCAATCATCAAAGGATTGTTTATTACGATTAAGCATTTGTTTACACGCAAAGTGACAATTCAGTATCCCGAACAAGTGCGTACGATGAGCCCTGTTTATCGCGGGCAACACATGCTCAAACGTGACGAACAAGGTCGTGAAAACTGCACCGCATGCGGATTGTGCGCTTTATCTTGTCCTGCTGAAGCCATTACGATGGTGGCATCGGAACGCAAAGCGGATGAAAAACATTTGTACCGTGAGGAGAAATACGCATCGATTTATGAAATCAATATGTTGCGTTGCATTTTCTGCGGATTGTGCGAGGAAGCGTGTCCGAAAGATGCCATTTATCTGACGACTTCGAAAGTGCTCGTGCCTTCGAGCTACGAACGGGAGGATTTCATTTTCGGGAAAGACAAATTGGTCATGCCGTTAGACATGGCGATGAAAAATGCTCAAACTAAAAACCTAAACTAATGTCAATAGCTCTGATTCTTTTTTGTGTGTTGTCGGCGGTTACTTTAGCCACAGCATTTCTGACGATTTTTACTAAAAATCCGATCCACTCGGCCATTTATTTGGTGGTTTGTTTCTTTTCGATTGCAGGTCATTATCTTTTATTGAACTCGCAGTTTTTGGCGATTGTTCATATTATAGTATACTCAGGCGCCATTATGATTCTGTTTTTGTTTACGATCATGTTGATGAATTTGAATAAAGAAGATGAAGTACACAAACCTCGTGTGACACGTTGGGCAGCCGTGATTTTGTTTTGCTTGATGTGTTTGGTATTGATTGCGATTTTCGTTAATTCGAAACCGATTGTGGGCGAATATGTCGCTACCGGTGAGGATTACCAATCGATTAAAGTCTTAGGAAAAGTATTATTGAATGAATATATGGTGCCGTTTGAATATGCGTCGATTCTATTATTAGTGGCGATGATTGGAACCGTATTATTGTCTAAAAAAGAAAAAATAGAGAAATAAAATGAACAATATTTTAAATCAAATTGGTATTGAAAACTACATTTTCCTATGCGTCATTTTGTTCTGCATTGGCGTATTTGGCGTGTTGTACAGAAGAAATGCCATCATCGTTTTTATGTCGATTGAGATTATGTTGAATGCGGTCAATTTGTTGTTCGTGGCATTTTCAACGTATCATCAAGATTCGCAAGGGCAAGTATTCGTGTTTTTCTCGATGGCTGTGGCTGCTGCGGAAGTCGCGGTTGGTTTGGCGATTTTGGTTTCCATCTTCAGGAATTTAGGATCAATCGATATTGATAATTTAAAAAAATTAAAAGGATAATATTCTATGGATACTACTTTAGCTTTAGTCTTAGTTTTAGCTCCTTTTGCAGGATTTTTAATCAACGTTTTCTTCGGAAAAGCTTTGGGGAAAACCTTATCGGGAACCATCGGAACCTTATCCGTAGTGGTTTCTTTTGTAGCGACTTTGGTGTTCTTCATGCAGGTTAATGAAACCAAACAACCCATTCAAATGGTTTTATTCGATTGGATTCAAATCAGCAATTTTAAAATTGATTTTGGATTTTTACTCGACCAATTATCATTGTTATGGTTGTTATTCGTTACGGGAATCGGCTCATTGATTCATTTGTATTCGATCAGTTACATGCACGACGATGAGAAAATGCATACGTTCTTTGCGTATTTGAATTTGTTCGTGTTTTTCATGATAACACTTGTGGTCGGAAGTAATTTATTAATCATGTTTATCGGATGGGAAGGCGTTGGACTTTGCTCCTACTTGCTCATCGGATTCTGGTATAAAAACCAAGAATATAATGACGCAGCTAAGAAAGCTTTTATCATGAACCGTATTGGAGATTTAGGTTTATTAATCGGAATCTTCGTTCTTGGTGCAGTATTCTCAACTTTAGATTTTGCGACTTTAAAAACCGCTTTGGAAACTTCAGCAAACGTCAATCCAAACTGGATTGTGTTGGCGGCTTTGGCTTTGTTTATTGGTGCTTGTGGAAAATCGGCACAGATTCCGTTATACACTTGGTTGCCTGATGCGATGGCTGGGCCAACTCCGGTTTCGGCTTTGATTCATGCGGCAACGATGGTAACGGCCGGTATCTTTATGGTAACAAGAATGAATTTCTTATTTTCATTGACGCCACAAGTACAAATGGTTATTGCTGTAATTGGAGCTACTACAGCTTTGGTGGCTGCAACGATTGCTTTGGTTCAGAATGATATTAAAAAAGTATTGGCCTATTCAACCGTTTCTCAATTGGGATTGATGTTTTTGGCTTTGGGTTGCGGCGCTTATCAGGTGGCCGTTTTCCATGTGATTACACATGCGTTTTTCAAAGCTTGTTTGTTCTTAGGTTCAGGTTCTGTGATTCACGCTTTGCATGGTGAACAAGATATGAGAAGAATGGGCGGTCTTAAAAAAGTCATGCCGATTACTTTCATCACGATGTTGATTTCAAGCTTAGCGATTTCCGGAATTTTCCCATTGGCAGGATTTTGGTCGAAAGACGAAATATTAATGGTCGCTTTCGAACACAATAAAATGCTTTGGATTGTGGGTTCAATCGCTTCGATCATGACCGCATTCTATATGTTTCGTTTGATGATTCTGACGTTCGGAAAAGAATTCCGAGGCACCGAAGAACAGAAACACCATTTGCATGAAAGTCCAAAATTGATTACGATTCCATTAATCATATTAGCGGTTTTAGCATTCTTTGGAGGAGTGATTAATTTACCAGGAAGCACTTGGTTAAATCATTATTTAGCACCGCTTTTCACAGTAGCACACGAGGAACATCCTTTGGGAAGTCAAGAATATATGTTGATGGGCATTGCTTTGGTTGGTGCGGTTGTCGGTATTGGAATCGCTTATATGAAATACAACAAACAAAACCAATTGCCTGAGGAAGACGATAAAATCACTGGATTTTCGAAAATATTATACAACAAATATTATGTTGATGAAATTTACGAATTCGTCTTTGTAAAACCCATCAATGCCTTATCGCGTTTCTTCCGTGATTATATCGAAACTGCGGTTTCGGGATTCATTTTCGGATTGGGAAAAGCAGCTATGGTAGTCGGTGCACAAGGGAGAAAAGTACAAAACGGAAACATCGGATTGTATCTGTTTTCATTTGTGTTAGGCGTTATCGCAATCATTTCCTATTTATTTTTAGCTCAATAATTTATACCTAATGGATGTAATTTACTTATTAATTCTACTCTTAGTTGGCACATTGGCCACGTATCTTTCAGGCGACAAACTGGCTTCTAAAGTGGCTTTGTTATTCGGATTGGGCGCATTCGGTTATTCAATCTATTTATTGAATTTATTCTATGCCGGACAAGACCTCGATTTCACCACCGCTTGGATTACCAAACCCAATATCGCTTTCGCGTTACGAACTGACGGATTAGCATTGGCCATGGTTTTATTGACCACCGCGTTAACACCAATCATCATCTTTTCAGGTTTTGGAAATGACTTCAAAAATGCCAAAGCGATCTATTCCTTAATCTTATTCATGTCGTTTGCAATGGTAGGAACTTTCCTCGCCGCAGACGGATTATTATATTACATCTTCTGGGAATTATCGTTAATTCCTATTTACTTCATCGCGCTGCTTTGGGGTAATGGCGATGCTGAAGAACGCAAAAAAGCAGTAGTGAAATTTTTCATCTACACTTTAGGTGGTTCGTTATTTATGTTAACCGGTTTTGTGTATTTATACTTGCAAGCCGGAAGCTTTTTACTCACCGATTTATACCAATTGCGTTTGTCATGTGGCCAACAATTCTGGATTTTCATGGCTTTCTTTTTAGCGTATGCGATTAAAATTCCACTGATTTCTTTCCATACTTGGCAAGCAAAAGTTTATCAAAAAGCACCAACAGTTGGCACCATGCTACTTTCGGGAATCATGCTCAAAATGGGATTGTACAGCGTCTTGCGTTGGCAATTGCCGATTGCGCCTTTGACAGCTAAAGGGTATCAATATGCACTAATCGGATTGAGTATCGCCGGTGTGATTTACGGTTCAATCGTAGCGTTACGTCAGAAAGATATCAAAAAATTATTGGCTTATTCTTCATTAGCACACGTTGGTTTGATTGCTGGTGGTGCCTATACATTAACACTCGACGGATTGCGTGGCGCAGTATTGCAAATGATTGCACACGGTTTCGTAGTGGTTGGTTTGTTCTTCGTTGCTGAAATCATTTACAGACGATACGAAACAAGACTGATTGCAGAAATGGGCGGTATTCGTTCGCAATCACCTAAATTCACTTCAATGTTCTTATTGTTGGTTTTGGCATCTGTGGCTTTGCCTTCAACATTCAACTTTGTGGGAGAATTTACGGTGTTGTATAGTTTGTTTCAAGTCAATTTAGGGTTTGCTATTTTGGGTGGATTGACCATTATTCTTGGCGCCTATTATATGCTCAAAATGTTCCAACACGTAATGTTGGGCGAAACCAATACACGAATATTTCAAGATGTTACTTTCAATGAAGGTTTGCTATTGGTCATCATCATCGCGGTTTTATTCTTCTTCGGATTGTATTCAAAACCAATCACCGATTTGATTACGCCAAGTATCGAAAATATATTAATTCACATCAACCGATAACTGTCAAATAAAAAATGAATACATTAATAGCTATAGTAGGATTAGGTGTTTTATGCCTTTTATTTGAGATTATGAATCTTAGAAAAGCGCTCGTTCCCATCACCATTTTGGGATTGATGGCGATTCTTGCATTGACGGTTTGCGAATTCAATACGCCTGGAAGTTTCTACAACAACATGATTGTCGTGAATAAATTCTCTGTATCGTTTTCAAGTTTGTTTATTGTACTGACCATTTTCCTAGTCGCATTGAGTCATAATTTCTATGAAAGTCATCCGACCAAACTTTCCGATTTTGTTGCCATCAAAATATTCCTGCTATCAGGCGCAGTGGCAATGGTTTCGTTCGGGAATTTAGCGATGTTCTTTTTAGGGATTGAAGTATTATCGATTTCGTTATACATCTTGGCAGCAAGCAGCAGGTTGAGTTTGAAAAGCAACGAAGCCGGAATGAAATATTTCCTCATGGGTTCCTTCGCATCGGGAATCATCCTATTCGGAATCTGCATGATTTATGGTGCCATGGGAACTTTTGATGTTACTGAAATCAGCGAATTATCACGTTCTGCCGAATTACCCATTTGGTTTCCGATTGGAATTGCGTTGGTGACCATTGGAATGTTCTTCAAAATTGCGGCAGTACCATTTCATTTTTGGGCTCCTGATGTTTATGAAGGTGCTCCAGCATTGACGACAGCAACGATGAGTACATTAGCGAAAGTTGTAGCGATGGCCACCTTATTCAAATTGCTTTCGGCGATGAATGCGGAAATTTCGTATCAATATCAAATTGTGGTGGTGGTCGTATCGATGGCATCAATGACGGTTGGGAATATCATGGCTTTGAAACAAGCGAATGTGAAACGTATGTTGGCCTTTTCAGGAATTTCTCACGCCGGATTTATGTTGATGACTTTATTGAGTATCACAACTTCTGCAGGCAGTTTGTTGTATTATGCTTCAGCTTATGCGCTATCCGGAATTGCAGCGTTTGCGGTGATTTTATATGTGTGTAAAAACAGAGACAACGAAGATATCGTCAACTTTCACGGATTAGGAAAAACGAATCCATTGTTGGCAGCGATACTAACCGGATCTTTATTATCGATGGCAGGCATTCCGATTTTTGCGGGATTCTTTGCGAAGTTGACGTTGTTCAGCCAAACGATACAAGCGGGTTATTTGGTGTTGGTGATTGTCGCGGTAATCAACTCGATTATCAGTGTTGGCTATTATTTCAAATTGATTTTGGCGATGTATACCAAAGAACCTGAAAAACCTAGAACCGGAACGCCAGTATTAATTTATGGCGTTGCAATTGTAGCCATTCTTTTGAATGTAGCGATTGGATTATTTCCTTCGTTAGTGATGGATTTACTCGGATAAAAAAATCAAAATTTATAGAAAAAGCCATCGAATTCCGATGGCTTTTTTATTGGATTAACCGCAAGGGACACTAAGTTTTCACGCAAAGAGCACAAAGCTTTTGTATTCCTTAGCGAACTTAGCGTGAATCCTTGCGCTCTTTGCGGTTAAAAGAAAACCCGCACCAACATATTTCCGTACATGGAAGTATGAAACAACATGCAATCTATCTTTTATTTTTAATTGCTTTTCCGCTTTGTCTATTCGCCCAGAAAATAGACAATACGGCTTCCTTTCGAGATCTCAAAACCGAGCGTTACTTCCGGTTTAATTATGACAATGATTATTTTGCTTCGAAAGATCAGGATTATACGCAAGGTTATAATTTTGAATTGGTCTCTCCGGCCATGCGACATAACCCAATCAATAAACTATTTCAGAAATCAAAGAAAAGAGAATCCCAATACGGAATCTCGATTGAGCACATCGGCTTTACCGCTTTTAATATCGGAAGCCCCGAAATTCAATATGGCGATCGACCTTTTGCCGCTGCTATTATGCTCAAAAGTTTTGCCATAGCAACAGATACAATTCATAAATCACGATGGGTTTCGTCCTTGAATATCGGGCTAATTGGTCCGGGTGCATTTGGAAAAGAAATGCAGGTGGCGATTCACGAAGCTACCGGAAATACAATTCCACAAGGTTGGCAGCATCAGATTCGCAATGATGCTGTTTTGAATTATGAAGTGGGTTATGAAAAAAAATTATTGCGTTACAACAATTTATTTTCGCTACAAACCAATACAACGCTACGACTTGGAACATTATTTACAAATGCATCAGTAGGAATCAACACGACATTTGGAATCATTAATGAGCCATTTGCTTCTTTAAAAACTAAAAAGAAATTGGCGCTTTATGGTTATGTGCAACCGATGCTCAATATCATTGGTTATGATGCCACTTTGCAAGGCGGCTTGTTCAATCGTAAAAGTCCGTATACGATTCCTGACAGCCAGATAGAGCGTTTTACGGCGCAGGTCAATTATGGCATTGTACTTCAAACATGCACTTTGTTTTTGGAGTATTCGCGTGTTATGATTACACGAGAGTTTGAAAAAGGAAGTAGCAGCAAATGGGGTGGTATTAAAATCGGATTTCGATTTTAAACGAAAGCCCTAGCCCCGATAGAAGGGAAAATCCTTGGCATTGGGAGATTGCCGCGCAAGCTCGCAATGACAAGATTGGAATGATAGCGGGAAATAGCTCCTCAAAAAATTATCAACATTGACAAAATTAACTTTTGTAAACCGTAAATTTACAAGATGTATGCATTAGTCGATTGTAACAATTTTTATGCTTCGTGTGAACGGCTTTTCCAACCGCATTTGGTCGGGAAGCCTGTGGCTATTTTGTCGAATAATGACGGTTGCATTATTTCGCGAAGTGATGAAGCACGGGCGTTGGGCATTCCGATGGGCGCGCCGGAATTTAAAGTTCGGGATTTGTTGCGCGAACATCAAGTGCAGGTTTTTTCTTCCAATTATGCTTTGTATGGCGACTTGAGTGGCCGCGTGATGGAAATCCTGAAACAGTTTACACCGAATGTTGAAGTTTACAGCATTGATGAAGCCTTCATGAATTTTGATGGTATGACGATTCCCAATTATCACGATTATGGTTTGCAGATGAAAACCCGCATTCGGAAATGGCTCAGCATTCCGGTTTGTGTGGGCGTGGCTCCTACTAAAGCTTTGTCGAAAGTAGCTAATAAAATTGCGCGGAAATTTCCCGATAAAACACAAGGCGTTTATGTAATTGATACGGATGAAAAACGCATCAAAGCTTTGAAGTGGACAAAAATTGAAGACGTTTGGGGCATTGGGCATCGCATGAAGAAAAAGATGAAAGTCAGAAATATTACGACTGCTTTCGATTTTATTGATCCGATGCATACCGCATGGATTAAGAGTCAAATGGGCGTGGTTGGGTTGCGACTCAAAAGCGAACTCGAAGGGAAATCGGTGTTGGGACTCGAGGAAGTTTCAGATAAAAAAAGCATTGCCATTACGCGCAGTTTTCCAAAACAACTTTCAGATTATGATGCGTTGCGAGAGCGGGTTTCGACTTTTGCTTCGGTTTGTGCGGAAAAATTGCGACGACAACATTCGTGTTGTCAGACCATTATTGTCATGCTCAATACGATGGATTTTGATGAAGGAAGAAAAAGCAGGTATTACCAGCAAATCGTGACATTGCCTTTTGCAACCAACTCGACTTTGACCATTGTGGATACCGCTGTGAAAATGCTTCAAAAAATACATGCGGAAAATGACGGATTGTTGTATAAAAAAGCCGGCGTTATTGTGACGCAGTTGTGTCCTGAAAATGAAAAACAATTCGATATGTTTGCTGATGAAAATCCAAAGCATTTGTTTTTGATGAAAGCGATGGATGCCATTAATGAAAAAATCGGCGATCGAAAAGTGAAACTCGGTGCGCAAGGAAAACAAACTTGGAACATGCGGCAGAACATGCTTTCACCAAAATATACCACCCGCTTTGACCAAATTCTGACGATACGATGCCAATAAAACTGACTTTTTTAAAGCCTGACTTCGAGAGCGAGATTAAAATCCCGTATTTCGACCATGGTGTTTCCGCTGGATTTCCTTCTCCGGCTTTGGATTTTATGGAAACGGCAATCGACCTCAACAAAGCGTTATCTGAAAATCCGTTGGCTACTTTTTATATTAAAGTCGAAGGCAATTCGATGGTGAATGCCGGAATTGATGACAAAGATGTACTCGTTGTAGACCGCAGTTTAGAGCCTCAAAACAATAAAATTGCGATTTGTTATATCGACGGTAGTTTCACGGTGAAACGCATCAAACTTGAAAAAGACGCGCTTTGGTTGATGCCTGAAAATCCGAAATATGAGCCTATAAAAGTCACTGATGAAAACCAATTTATCGTTTGGGGCATTGTGACTTATGTGATTAAGAAAGTTTAAATCCTACCAGAACACCGTATACAACGCAGCCAAAATCGAAAGAATGATTAGCATTCCAACGGTAAAACTTGGCGACATTTTGAACATGGTTTTATCTACTTCCAAACCATGAGGTTGAACGCCGTTTCTGGTTTCGTATTTACTGATGAAATACATTCCAATGACGCAAATCAAGAATACAAATCCCATACGATCTATAAACGGAATTTCGTAAATGCCATCTGCATTTGGTACGGAAAAACCATATGGATTTAAAAAGGCTAAATTGACAAACGACGGCATGAATTTGAAAATAATCGAAAACATAAACCCGCCAATCGTAGCAAACAATGCGGCATTCGAAGTGGTTTTTTTCCAGAAGAAACCTAAGATAAACATTGCGAAAACACCCGGACTAACGAAACCAGTATATTCTTGAATGTATTGAAAACCACCTTTTTTATCAATGCCTAAAAATGGTGCTACTAAAACGGCCACCAACATCGCAGCAACAATCGTCATTTTCCCAATTTTGACTAATTTTTTCTCATCGGCTTCGACGTTGAGTTTGGTTTTGTAAATATCCAAGGTGAAAATTGTCGCGATACTATTGGCTTTCCCTGCTAATGATGCCACAATCGCAGCGGTCAAAGCGGCGAACGAAAGTCCTTTTAAACCTACGGGAAGCAAGTTTAATAAAATCGGATACGCTCGATCGGGATTCACGCTTCCATCTTGTAGCATTTCGGTTTGAAAATGCCCGTTTTGGTATAACACATAAGCGGCGATTCCTGGTAAAACTACAATGATTGGCATTAATAGTTTTAAAAATGCGGCGAACAGAATGCCACCTCGAGCCGTTTTTAAATCAGCTCCTAGTGCGCGTTGCGTGATGTATTGGTTGCAACCCCAATAATTCAAATTGATGATCAACATTCCTCCAATTAGAACGGAAAGTCCCGGTAAGTCCATGTAGTTGGGATTGGTCTTTTCAAAAATCATATGGAAATGGTCGCCGGCATGCGTGGTCATTAAATTGAATCCATTGATTACACCTGTAGAACCAAATTCTGTAGCGACTAAATTCAACGCCAAATACGTAGTTACCAATCCACCTAAAATTAAAAAGAACACTTGAATTACATCAGTATATCCAATTACTTTCATACCCCCGAGCGTAATCATCACAGCAAAAAAAGCTAGGAAAACCATGCACAACGTAATGTTCAAACCTGAAATACTGCTAATCGCTAAAGCACCCAACTCCAGAATTGAAGTCAAGTTTACCAATACATAAAGCAGCAACCAAAACACCGCCATAATCATCGCGACATTGCTGTTGTAGCGTTTGTGCAGGTATTGTGGCATTGTGAAAATTTTGTTTTTCAAATAAACGGGCATGAAGAAAACCGCTACGATAATCAGTGTCGCCGCCGCCATCCATTCATATGTAGCAATCGCCAAACCCATTTTGAAACCACTACCGCTCAT
>NZ_JANOBI010000028.1:0-67469 GCF_031411595.1 Flavobacterium sp.
TCGACCTCTATTACCTCGGCTACCGCAACAGCCTCGCCGTGGCGCGCTTCAAACTCTAGTTCAAACATCAGTGGCACGCCAGATCAGTCCTTTCGACGACACGTAAGGCTGATGTGACCATAGGCCTTGCATTTCAAACAATTTTATCCGTGCCGCTCTGCTGTTGCTCGCGCGAAGCGTTATCCGCGCCTATTGACTTTGATTTGGTATATTCAGGAACTAGATTTCTAAGTTGTGTTATGCATCCATCGACGTCTTCTTTAGCAACGCATTTGGATAATTGGTCAATCATACGATTGAGGATTGGCAGATCTATCACACGCGGAGAGGCGATGAGATAGGTCTCTCCGCTCATGCTATCTTTGACCTCCGACCTGAACAATTGTCAGTAGAACAATTTATCGGATTGACTCAAAAAATAGAAGCCGATGGAGTTTAAAATCAGCAAAGAACTAATTCATCAATTAGAGCAACTTATTCAAAATAAAAATGACGAGCAACTCGAAATTTTATTGAATGACTTGCACCATGCTGATATTGCCGAAATTCTGGATGAATTGGATTTCGACGAAGCGACTTATATTTTTAAGGTACTCGACAGTGAAAAAACCGCAGAAATTCTTCTTGAATTGGAAGATGATTTGCGTGAAAATATCCTAAGCCGATTATCACCAAAAGAAATCGCAGAAGAACTCGATGAATTAGAAACCAACGATGCTGCGGACATTATTGCCGAACTTTCTAAAGACAGAAAAGAGGAAGTAATCTCCGAACTTCAAGATGTTGAGCACGCCAAAGACATCGTCGATTTGCTTCGTTATGATGAAGATACCGCTGGTGGAATCATGCATAAAGAGCTCGTTAAAGTCAATGAAAACTGGAACGTGCTTACTTGTGTCAAAGAAATGCGCATCCAAGCCGAGAATATTTCGCGCGTGCATTCGATTTATGTGGTTGATGATGAAGACCGACTCAAAGGCCGTTTGTCATTGAAAGATTTACTCACAACTTCCACCAAAACACCGATTCGCGATATTTATATCAGCAAACTCAATTCCGTAAAAGTCGATACCGAAGATGTTGAAGTAGCGCGAATCATGCAAAAGTATGACTTAGAAGCGATTCCTGTTATTGACGAACTCGGTCGTCTCGTAGGCAGAATCACCATCGATGATATCGTTGACGTGATCAAAGACGAAGCCGACAAAGATTACCAATTGGCTGCCGGTATCACGCAAGATGTCGAAGCCAATGACAGCGTTCTTGAACTCACCAAGGCGCGATTGCCATGGTTACTTATTGGAATGGTTATCGAAATTATAGCGTCTTATGTGTTGAAAGGCAATGAAGCCGCATTCCAAAAATATTCTACGTTAATTATATTCGTCCCGTTACTTTCTGCAACTGCAGGAAACATTGGAGTTCAAGCATCGGCGATTGTCGTGCAAGGTTTGGCGAACGGTACTTTAAAACAATTCAGCAGAAATTATTTCACCAAAGAACTTACGGTTTCGATGATTTCAGGAACCATTATTTCGATGCTATTATTGATTTATCATTCGGTTATGTACCAACAATACATGGTAGGAATTGCGATATCCACATCGATTATTGTCGTGATTTTATTCGCTGCGACTTTAGGGACATTGGTTCCGTTATTTCTCCATAAAAACAAAATCGATCCCGCTATTGCAACGGGACCGTTTATCACCACAACCAATGATGTTTTCGGAATCATTCTCTATTTCGGAATCGCAAGATTGATTTTAGGATTTTAAAACCAAAAGCCATGAACATACACATCATCGGTGGCGGAAATCTTGGCGTGGCCATCGCGTTGGGCATTTCAAAGTATACCGCCAATCATAAGGTAACCATCACGCGAAGAAATATAGAAAGCATTCAATATTTAGAACAAAAAGGCATCACGGTTTCGAGCAACAATACACACGAAATTCAAAATGCCGATGTGATTATCCTAACGATAAAGCCGTATCAAGTCGATACCGTTCTCAACGAAATCACACCATTGATCAACAATAAAATTGTCGCTTCAGCCGTAAGCGGCATGACCATCGAAAGCCTGCAAACCGCAACCCAAAATTCGTGTAGTGTCGTTCGCATTATGCCCAACATCGCAATACAATTCGGCGAATCAGCTACCTGTATTTCATTCCCAGAAAAAGACAAATCCGCCGCACAACCCATAGTCGATTTATTCCAAAAACTCGGCACAGCACCCGTCATAGAAGAAAAACTCATGGATGCTGCAACAGTTCTCGGAGCTTGCGGAACCGCGTATGCACTGCGTTATATTCGAGCGTCAATGCAAGCCGGAATAGAAATCGGTTTCGATTCGCAAACCGCATTAGCCATCGCATCACAAACCGCAAAAGGCGCTGCGCAAATGCTACTCGAAGAAAAAATCCATCCCGAACAACTCATTGATAGGGTCACCACACCACAAGGTTGCACCATCGTTGGCCTCAACGAAATGGAACACCAAGGATTCAGCTCGTCACTCATCAAGGGCATTAAAACGTCATTGAATAAAATCAAAGAGTAACTTAGTGCAATCCGTGTTTAAATTTTATTTGGGCATTCCCCTAAAAGGGTCGGGCTATCCGCACTCGCTTTTTTGCTGCGTTACACTCCACAAAAAGAGCTCAGACAATTGCTACTATCCCTAATGCGGCACCTCGTTTCAAAAGCGCAACAACCGACAACAAAAAATCCCTCACGAATCAACGAATAGGTTGTTTCAAATAAACATTCAAAGAATCTGAAAATTGTTTGCAGAAAACTGCGACGCCAACATCATTCATGTGAAAAGAGTTGTAGAAAAACTGTTTATCATGATTAAAAGGCTGTGTAGAAAAATCCCAAAAAACCACATTTTTATTTTGCTGCGCTATCTTTTTCATTTGTTTTTTCATCTGCGAAAGCGTTGGTTCCTGCAGATCACTCAACTCATTATATTGAGGCATCCAAACGAGTATCAATTTCGATTTGAGTTTGTTGCAATCGCGGATAATGTTTTGTAGTGCATTCAACTGAAGTGCAAGTTCCGCTTTTGAATACTTGATTTTTTTTCCGTGTAAGGATTTTTTTAAATAAATAAAATCATGATTCCACGTTTCGCAGTGTTTGTTGTAGCCTTTTACTTTTTTCCCTTTTTCAACATTAGGAAAACCAAATGCTTTTATAACTTGAAATTCAAATCCACGGTATTTACTCATGGGAATATACTTTTCATAAACAACCGTCGGGTCTATTTTTTTTAATTTATCATATATCGTAGGTTCATTATAATAAGGCAAATATTGTTTTTTATCGGCCAATGGTTTGTTGGTCAATGCATACAAATCAATATTTTGGACTACAATTTTAGGAGGTTTATTATGGGCCAAGTAACTTTTCCAGCGCAATTGTTCGACAGTCAGAGAAGCACCGGCTACGCCAAGGTTATAACTTGAAATTCCGGTATTCTTTTCGATGATTTCGGTATCGAAATGCGCTTCTGTCCTCGAGTTGCCTAAAAAAACCATCGGAGTATTTATTTTTCCTTTCATCAATAAATTCCAATCGTTATAAATAATACTGTTGCTATTTTGCAATCGATAATCCACGAACTTTTCCATCGCCCAAAGCAATCCGTAGAAAAGAATGAAAACAAGACCTGTTTTTTTAAAAAATTGCCGCATTGCTTTTAGGATTTAAAATTGAAAATAGATAAAATTACTGGCTTCATTTTTTACATTCAAAATAATAAACAACAGTGTGATAAAATAAAAACTATAACGAGCCACCGTGATCTGCCATTTTTTAGAAGCGAGATACGGATGCACAACATGATCATTATGTCGGCCAAACCATTCGATTACAATCAAAAAAGAAAGGTAACAAAGCAACGGAATGATTGAATTGTTGTAAGTCAATTCAGAACGTATTGTAAAAAAATGTGGATTCACAAAAACACTTCTTATATATAGAAATGCCTCATTTAAAGTTTTGGCTCTGAAGAAAATCCAAGCAAAAGTGACCATCGAAAAAGTCAAAAGCATCTGAAAAAACGCAGAAAGCGAAGGCCATAATGTTTCTTTTTCAATGCCGATTAATGACTTTTTCGAACTACTGAAAATCAATAATGGCAGCAGAAACAAAGCATTAATCAATCCCCAAAACACGAATGTCCAATTGGCACCATGCCAAAAACCACTGACTAAAAACACGATAAATACATTCCGGATTTTTAAAAGTTTAGAACCTCGATTGCCGCCCAATGGCAAGTACAGATATTCTCGAAACCAAGAAGTCAGAGAAATATGCCACTTCTGCCAAAATTCTGCTATGTTTTTAGAAAAATAAGGGTAATTAAAATTCCGCATCATATCGAAACCAAACAACCGCGCAAGTCCAATCGCAATATCGGAATACCCACTAAAATCGCCATAAATTTGAAACGAAAACAATACCGCGCCCATAATTAATGTACCACCGGAATATTGAGTGTAATGGGTGAAAATATCGTTTACATAGAACGCACAGTTATCGGCAATCACAATTTTTTTAAAGAAACCCCACAAAATGAGTTGCATGCCAACAACAGCTTTGTCACAATCGAAATTTCTTTTTTGGTAAAATTGTGGCAAGAAATGAGTAGCGCGTTCAATTGGCCCGGCCACCAATTGCGGAAAAAAACTCACAAATGCTAAAAAGGCAACGATGTCTTTCGTGGGTTCTAATTTTCTTCTGTAAACACTAATGCCATAACTCAAACTTTGAAACGTATAGAAACTAATACCGACAGGAAGAATAATCGAAAGGGTTTTAATGCCAAGTGGTTGTCCGAAAAAAGAAAATGCCGTGATGAAATTGTCTATAAAAAAATTGTAATACTTGAAAAAGCCAAGTAAGCCAAGGTTTAAAAAGATACTGATGCACAATAAATGTTTCCGGCGTTTGGGTTCGCTTTCTTTTCCTAAAGCCACTCCAACGCAAAAATCTACAAGTGAACTGAAGAGTAATAAGAATAAAAACCGCCAATCCCACCAACCGTAAAAAACAAAACTCGAGAGTACGATTAAGCCATTTTGTACAGTAAGGTTTTTCGACGTGACAAACCAATACAATACAAAAACAACCGGGAAAAAGACAGCAAAATCAATAGAATTAAAAAGCATGTTTTTAACGTATTGGTTTCGGAAAGCTCAGGCAGTGTTTTGGGAATAGCTAATGTATAAAAATACTTTAACAATCTGCCCTGTGGCAAAATCATTTCTAAAGATACTTTTTATAACTTTGAAATCTAAACATTCACACCTTTGAAATCAGAAAGCATCAAAGTTTTACATCTCGACAGCAATCATCCTTTGTTGATGAGACAACTACAAGAATCGGGTTTCACCAATGAGGAAGATTACACTTCTTCTAAAGAAACCATCGAGCAAAAAATTCACGAATATCACGGCATTGTCATCAGAAGTCGGTTCAAAATTGATAAAACATTTTTAGATCAAGCTGTCAATTTAAAATTCATCGCGCGCGTCGGAGCTGGATTAGAAAGCATCGATTGTGATTATGCCACAAGCAAAAACATTCAATTAATCGCAGCACCCGAAGGCAATCGCAATGCTGTTGGTGAACATACTTTAGCTTTGTTATTGGCTTTATTCAACAATATCAATAAAGCCAACAACGATATCAAATCCGGGCATTGGAACCGAGAAAGCAACCGTGGTCACGAACTCGACGGTAAGACAGTGGGCATCATCGGTTACGGCAATATGGGGAAATCCTTCGCCAAAAAACTGCGTGGTTTTGATGTGGATGTTTTGTGTTATGACATTCTAAACAACGTTGGCGATGCTAATGCAAAACAAGTTTCTCTGGAAGAACTTCAGCAAAAAACAAATATATTGAGTTTACACATTCCATGGTCAACAGCAACCAATGGCCTTGTCAACCACGATTTTATCAATGCTTTTCAAAAACCATTTTGGCTACTCAACACTGCAAGAGGAAAAAATGTAGTCACCGCTGATTTGGTGGCGGCCATCGAGTCTGGGAAAATTTTAGGCGCCGGTTTAGACGTCAGCGAATACGAAAACTTATCATTTGAAACACTCGCAAGCGAAAGTTTGCCTGAGCCGTATCAATACTTATTGCAATCCAACAAAGTAATACTCACGCCACACATCGCAGGCTGGACATTCGAAAGCCACGAGCGACTCGCACAAGTGATTGTCGATAAAATCAAAGCGTTGTATTTCGGTGAACCAAAATCAACCGAGGAAGAAAAAAGAGTTACCGGAATTGGTGGTGTATTTTTCAAATCAAAAGACCCGAAAGCTTTGGTGGCTTGGTACGGAAAACACCTCGGATTAAACACCGACGAATACGGTTCTACATTTTGGTGGAAAGACAAAAACGGTAATGATTGCTCCACACAATGGTCACCATTCAAAGAAGACACAACGTATTTTCAACCTAGTGAAAAAGCATTTATGCAAAATTTCCGCGTGCATGATTTAGAAACTTTATTACAAAATTTAAAACAAGAAGGCGTGACCATCATAGGCGAAATAGAATCTTACGACTATGGAAAGTTCGGCTGGATTCTCGATCCTGAAAACAATAAAATTGAACTTTGGGAGCCAATCGACAAAGCATTCCAATAATTTTTATATTTTTATAAAATCAACCAACAAAACAATAATAATGGAAAACGAAAAAAACGAAACTTGGAACCAACCTCAAACACCTCAAACCCGACCTGAAAACAAAAAAGTAGTCGCCGGAATATTAGGCATCTTGCTTGGAGGTTTAGGAATTCATAAATTTATTTTAGGGTATACTAATGAAGGCATTATTCAGATAGTAATTTCAGTAGTTACTTGCGGTATTGGTAGCGTCATCGGATTGATTGAAGGGATTATCTACCTTACTAAAACCGACGAGGAATTTTATCAGATGTACCAAGTCAACAAAAAAGCTTGGTTTTAAAAAACAGAAAAGAGGAAGTTTAGTTTCCTCTTTTTTATTTCACATTTATGAATTTAAATCAAATCACCATTGCAGTTGCCAATGTCGAGCAATCGATTGCATTTTACGAAAATCTCGGATTGCGCTTGATTGTAAAATCGCTGCCGAAATATGCTAGGTTTGAGTGTTTGAATGGCGAATCGACTTTCTCGTTACATCAATCTGAAATTCCGAATAATGGTAATACATGGCTTTATTTTGAAGTCGAAAATCTCGATCAAAAAGTAGCAGAATTAATTCAAAAAGGATTTGTTTTTGAAGAACGGCCCAACGATAAAGAATGGTTGTGGCGCGAAGCAAGAATCAAAGATTTAGACAACAACCAATTGATTTTGTATTACGCAGGAAAGAATAGGAAATATCCGCCTTGGCGTATTTCATAAATCACTATTCGCCTTTCTCCGCAAGCTTTCGTTCAAGTTCCGCCTGAAATTCTTCCATGACTGGTTTCATAGTGCTTTCAGGTAAATCGGCAATTCTGATATACATCAATCCATCAATCGCATTGTTGAATAAAGGGTCAACATTAAAAGCGACTACACGAGCATTTTGCTTGATGTATTTTTTAATCAACACCGGAAGTCTCAGAGTGCCCGGTTCGATTTCATCAATAATCTTATCGAACTTCACCAAATCGGCTTCGGCTTCATCGAAAATAAAATCCTTATCGGCATCTTTTAGTTTAACACGAAATTCCTTTTTAGGATGAATGTATTGAGCGATGTAAGGATCGTAATAATGCGACTTCATAAATTCAATCATCAGCGATTTGGAGAAATCCGTAAACTGGTTGCTGATGCTCACGCCGCCAATCAAAAACTTATGCTCCGGATGGCGTAATGTTGTGTGCACAATGCCTTTCCACAACAGAAATAAGGGCATGGGTTTGAGCTGATAATCTTTGGTAATAAACGCGCGGCCCATTTCAATCGACTTGCTCATCATATCGAAAAGCTCGGGTTCAAAACGAAAAAGCTCCTGCAAATAAAAACCACTAATACCATACTTGGTGAAAATTTCAGAACCCAATCCCATGCGATAAGCCCCGGCAATTTTCTGAGCTTCTTCATCCCATAAAAATAAGTGGTGGTAATATTGGTCGTACTTGTCTAAGTCGATCGGATTGTTAGTGCCTTCTCCGATTTCACGGAAAGTCACTTCGCGCAAACGCCCGATTTCATGTAGAATATTTGGAATTTTATGCGCTTCTGTAAAGAACACTTCGTAGTTTTTACTATGCGTCAATCGCGAATCCGAATGCCTCAAACTTTCGATTTCAGCAATCATCTTTTCCTGATTGGCAGGCGTTGCAATTTCTTTCGGACTTCTAGGAAGCTTCAATTGCAATTGGTTTAGATCGGATAAGAAATTATTATCCTTATCAAACGAATTCGCCAACATATAGGTTTTCTTTCTCAAGAATTCTGAGTAATCTTCAATGGTTTGATGCTCGTTTTGTTCAGCCACAGAAATCGGTTTCCCAATACGCACTTTAATAAGGCGGTCTTTCTGCGTCAACAACTCCGAAGGTAATTTCGCGGTACGCAATGTCGGATTCAATCGCGACAACAAATAAAACAATCGGCTGTTCTTCGCATGAAAATAAATCGGAACGACTGGCACTTGCGCTTTGCGAATCACTTTAATCGCACCTTCTTCCCATGCTTTATCGACCATCAATTTGCCGTCTTTATAAGTAGAAACTTCTCCCGCAGGAAACATACCCAACGGTTTTCCATCGCTCAAATGACGCAGCGTTTCTTTAATACCAATCACACTCGATTTCGCATCTTTGTGCGTTTCGAACGGATTCACTGGCATGATATAAGGTTTCATCGGATCGATGCGGTGCAACAGAAAATTGGCAATGATTTTAAAATTCGGCTCACGCTCCAACATCAATTTCAACAGCAAAATACCATCTATTCCACCAAGCGGATGATTTGAAACCGTAATGTAAGCACCGTCTTTTGGGAGTCGTTTAAAATCTTCTTCAGGAATGTCGAAATTAATTTGAAACTCATCCAAAATGGCATTCAGAAACTCAACATCCGAAAGATGCTTGTTCCTGTCGTAGATTTTATTGAGGGTCGAAATCTTAAGCACTTTCATCAATAACCAGCCTGAAAAAGTCCCAAAGATTCCGTATTTTTCAGCGTTTATTGCTTTCGCAACTTCTTTAGCAGTAACTAAACCCATGTAGTTTTTTTGTTTGTTGAGCCCGAAACAAAGATAGCAAAAAACGCTAATTTCTTTCTTTTTTCTTGATTTTACTTTGCGCTTTTTTATTACTTTTGAACGAGCAATTTTAAACGCCCGGTATGAATATTATTTCCTACAATGTCAACGGAATTCGAGCCGCCATCTCTAAAGGTTTCATCGCTTGGTTGCAAGCCGCAAACCCAGATGTAATCTGCCTTCAAGAAATAAAAGCAACGCCCGAACAAATCCCTTTACTCGATTTTGAACTCGCAGGTTATCCTTACCATTACTGGTTTCCAGCCGAGAAAAAAGGCTATAGCGGCGTGGCCATTTTATCGAAAATAAAACCCAACAATATCCAATTCGGAACCGGAATCGCCCACATGGATTTTGAAGGCAGAAACATCCGAGTAGATTTCGACGATGTTTCCGTGATGAGTTTATATTTGCCTTCAGGCACCAACATCGCCCGATTAGACCACAAGTTTATGTTTATGGACGATTTCCAAAACTACATCAACGAGCTCAAAAAAACGATTCCGAATCTCGTGATTTGCGGCGATTATAACATTTGCCATGAAGCCATCGACATCCACGATCCGATACGCAACAGAACCGTTTCAGGGTTTTTACCCGAAGAAAGAGCTTGGCTTGATGGTTTCATCAAAACAGGATTTGTCGACAGTTTTCGACATATGAATAAAGACCCGCATCATTAT
This sequence comes from Flavobacterium sp., assembly GCF_031411595.1. Taxonomy (GTDB): domain Bacteria; phylum Bacteroidota; class Bacteroidia; order Flavobacteriales; family Flavobacteriaceae; genus Flavobacterium. Next base: position 9,966 of record NZ_JANOBI010000028.1, read on the forward strand.
ACTTGGTGGAGTTACCGCGCCGGAGCACGTGGCAACAATAAAGGTTGGCGCATCGATTATTGCATGGTCAGCGATTCTTTAAAAAACCGCATCAAAAGAGCCGTGATTTTACCCGAAGCCAAGCATTCCGATCATTGCCCGTCTTTGGTTGAAATTGATTAATAGGATTTATTCTGAACTTATTTCAGAAGCCGGGAACCTGCTATCCACTCCCAATCTTTTTATGCTGAACTCGTTTCAGCATCTATAAATAGTGACCGTATTGTGGTGGAGATGCTGAAACGAGTTCAGCATAAAAAGGATTTCCGTTGCTATCAGGGCTAGAGCATACATTACAATTGAAAAAACAAAACAAACAGAAACTATGAAATATACAATAACGCTTTTACTGTCCATCCTAATGTTGGCATCTTCGTGTGTGACCAAAAAAGTCTACCAAGATCTAGAAAACAAATACGCCGATCTTAAAAAAGAGAACCGCAGGATTCAAGACGAAACCGATGACTGCGTCAAATCGAAAGCCGACTTGGATATGGCCTACAACGCCATCAAAGACGAATTGAATACTACTCGTTTAGAACGCGACAAGAACATGGCGGATTACACTTCCACAAGCAATAACCTCAAAGCATTGCAAGCTTCTTACGCCGCATTAGAGAAAAATAGCAATGACGCTTTAGAAGCCAACATGAGCAAAAACCGCGAATTGTTGAAACAGTTAGGCGACAAAGAAAAAGCACTCACAGCAGAACAAAACCGATTGGACAAAGTCAAAAATGATTTGCAAGCTAGTTCACAACGACTCGCAGAACTAGAAAGTCTGATGGCAGCCAAAGATGCCAATATGAAAAAACTAAAAGAAACACTTTCCAATGCGCTCAACAGTTTTGAAGGCAAAGGCCTAACGGTGCAACAGAAAAACGGAAAAGTCTACGTTTCTATGGAAAACAAATTACTATTCAGCTCCGGAAGTTGGGCAGTAGGCTCCGAAGGAAGAAGAGCCGTTGTTGAAGTTGGAAAAGTATTGGCAGCCAACCCTGATATATCGGTACTTATCGAAGGTCATACCGATGATGATGCCTACGGAGGCACCGGACCAATCGCCGACAACTGGGATTTATCGACCAAAAGAGCTACGGTAATTGTCAATATTTTAGGCGAAAACAAAAGCATCAACAGACAAAATCTAACCGCAGCCGGAAGAAGCGAATATGCGCCCTTAGCCAGTAATTCGACTGCAGAAGGCAAAGCCAAAAACAGAAGAATAGAAATTATCTTAACACCAAAATTGGATGAGATTTCTAAAATGCTGAACCAATTGTAAAGAATATTGTTCCTCACAAAGAAGCAGAGCCACAAAGAAAACTATTTCCTTTGCGGCTCTGCTTCTTTGTGAGAAAATCTAAATTTTATCTCACCGATAATTTCGAACTAATACTCAATCCCGATTGGTCGTTAATCGAAACGATATACAATCCGCTTTGCAATGAAGCTATTGAAATGTCATTGGTTTCAGCTCCGATAGTTTGATTGATCAACGTTTTTCCGGAAGTGTCAACAACGGTTAACATCGCAGGAAATTGCAGTCCGTTTGTTTTGAGGAACAATTCATTATCAGCCGGATTCGGATAAATTTCAAACTTATCTTTATCATAACTTGTTGTGCTTAGAGCAGTATCTTTTACTTTATAAATCGTACCTGTTCCGCTGGCACCAACATACACTTCGCCATTAATGTCTTGCCCAAAAGTAGTGATGCTTACGCCTGAAAAAGCGGTTGTCCAAACAATGGTTCCAACATCATTGACATAACCAATTTGGTTGCTACAATAATCTGCGAAGATAAATTTGCCGACTAGATTCGGATATGTAGTACCTCTGTAAACATAGCCACCCGTGATAGAACACCCGCCCGAAGCATGGGAATACTGTGCAATAGGAAATGTGTAAGTTAAAGTACCCGTACAAGTTGAATAAACATTATTGCCTTCGTAGCATTTCCATCCGAAATTCAATCCAGGAGCCGGAGCTACAACGTGATTGATTTCTTCATATTGATTTTGACCTACATCAGCAATCCACAAATCGCCATTGGCCATATCGAAAGAAAATTTCCAAGGATTACGCAAACCGATGGCCCAAATTTCATCATTACCTGCAACTGCACCAGCATAAGGATTGTCTGCCGGAATACCATATGGCGAAGCAGAATCAACATCGAGACGCAACATTTTTCCTAGATTTTCATTGATGTTTTGCGCTCTGTTTCCAGGATCACCAGAACTTCCACCGTCGCCCATTCCGATATATAAATACCCATCAGGGCCAAATCTTAGTGTGCCTCCATTGTGGTTAGAAAACGGTTGGGTAACTGTTAATAATATGGTTCCCGTAGTGTTTGCTACATCGGGATTGGCAGAAACACTATATCTGGCAATTACGGTGTTTCCGGCAGTATTGGTATAATTTACATAAAAATAACCGTTCGTCGCATAGTTAGGATGAAACGCCAATCCTAACAATCCTCTTTCGCCACCGGTAGAAATTGTAGCCGTTGTCAGCGTTAGAAAATTATTGGGTTTAAGGGTTCCGTCAGGGTTTACTATACGAATAGCACCTGATTGTTGTACTACAAACAATCGATCGTCGCCCGGCGGATGTTCAATAGCTACAAGGCCTGATAATCCTGTTGCGAATGTTGTTAGTCCAATGGTTTGCCCATTTGAAAATTGAACCAGAAGAATAATTAGAAAAGTAAAAAATTGTTTCATAGCGGTTGGTTTTATATTTAGAGGTGTAAATATAAATAAATCACTTGATAATTAATTCTTTAACCTTGAATTACATATAAAAAAAACGGAATTGTATAAATTAATAATTACAAATTCCCAATGATTTTGTCCTTCGGATATTTGACTTTATAACTGATGCGGATTTTTTTGGTTTCGTTGGGTTTTAAGTTCAAATCCCAAGTTAATATTCCGGTTTCTGTATTGATTTTCGCATCGGTGTTTTCGATTAAAGTAACTTCAGTTTCCTTATCAGAACTCAACGGATATTGGTCTTTCAACAAAAGTTGAATGGCTTCTTTTTTATTATTTCGAACCGTAATATCGTAAGTAAAAGTTTGCTCCTTTTTGGAAGATAAAAATTTCGTTCCAGATTTATCGACTACTTTTTCACGAGTGATCGAGATTTTTTTATCGCGTCCCATACTCAAATTCAAAGTATCAGAAGTCTGATTCGGATTGATGAAAGTTTTGCCTACATACAAACCTTCAAAAATAATATTGGCTTCACCGGGCAGTAAATTATACTTCGAATAATCGTTGATTTCAGCCAATAGAAATGCTTCTTTCTCCACTCTTGGCGCGGCGTAATATTTATAAGTTGCCGGCAGTTTCAATTCTTTCAAAGCCACACTATGCGCTTTTCCATTCGATAAAATGTCATACGGAATATCAATATCAAACGAAATGTTGAGTTGGTTTTCAACAATATTCGCATTGATAGGTGCGTTTGCATAACCCAATTTTGCATCTTCTTTGTCAGCTACTTTTCTTGTTACAACTACCGATTGTAATTTATTACTTTCATAATCTGCTTCGTAAACATAAGGATTACTATACTGCAACCACCAAGCATTCAATATTGGCGCTTGGTTGTTCTGATTCGGATTGCCGCTCGACAAAGTCAATTTTACTTTTTTCCAATCAATGCCGGTGTTTTGAACAACTTGCGCTTTATACATCATATTGATTGGTGCCGCAATATTCTCCGTTCTCAAATCATAAAACGGCGACCACGACGCTTGGTTGCTGAGGTAATTGATGTTGAAATCGACGTTGCCCGCGATTTCATTCATTACTTGCAGAATCAATTTTCCCTTCGAGGTTTTGTCTTCAATTTTGGTGTTGATGTCGAGTTTGTTTTTCAAATCAGCCAAGGTTTGATTGAGCTTGATTCTTCGATCATCCAAGACATCAATTGCATTGCGGCTTTCTGTTCTTTTCGCTTTATAATAAGTCAGCATTTTCATGAGTTCCGCCACATTCAAACCTGAGTTTAAACCTGAAACTTGTTGGTTTTTATCTAACAATTCAATCGTTTTGTTTTCTGCTTCTTTGGCATTATTGACTCTTTGGAGTTCTTTTTCCACCAACTTAATGCTGTCGCGCACTTTTTTAATCAATGGTGAATTTTCATCAACCTCATATTCTGAAATATAATTGTTCGTAAACTGAACCGAGAGCACCGTCACATGCGATGGCGCGCCAATTTGCACGGTACTTTCATTGAGATAATCGGCCACATTTTTCACCACAATTTCACTGCTGCCTTTTGGGAGTATCGCTGAAGCAGATTGGGTAATTTCAGCAGCATTAAAATAAACCGTAGCAGCATTTGCTTTAGCGGTTGTAAATATTGGTTTTTGAGCAACGGTGATTCCAAATAGAAACAAAAGCAAACAAGTGATAGCGTTTTTCATAGACAAGAATTTTTAATAAAAAGAGTAACGTGAAGTGGCGCGAGAATATTTGACGGTTTTTAAAAAATCATTAAAAATCAAATTCCTCAATCGATGTTGAATCTGATGCTGTCACACTTTCGGCTTTCACTTTTATAAAAGAACGCGCTGCACCGGTCACCATAATCGGAAGCTGATTTATCGTATCATAAGGAACAATCATGCCTCGGCGCATCATGGTGTTTTTGAGCATTTTTTCGCGTGTAAGCGCAAACGGTTTTAAGTTGCCTTCGGAGTTGAATTGGTACATAAATTTGCGTGGACTCGGGACAATATTCGCCAAATACAAACATTCGTTTAGCGTGAGTTGTGACGGATTTTTTTGAAAGTAAAATTGCGCCGCTTCACCAATGCCGTATACGTTTGGCCCCCATTCGATGATGTTGAAATACACTTCCAACATGCGCTCTTTGCTCACAATTCGGTTGTTTTCGAGTATGTAAACCAATAGGATTTCTTCGAGTTTTCGCGACAAAGTTTTCTCACGGGTTAAGAATGCATTTTTAATCAATTGCATACTAATGGTGCTGCCTCCGCGTGAAAATTTCTTGGTTCGAATGTTTTTGACAATCGATTGTTTGAATGCTTCTTTGATGAAACCTTTGTGCGAAAAGAACGATGGATCTTCGGTCGTCAAGACGCACTTGCGCAAGAAAGGCGACATTTGACTCAACGGTGTGTAATTCGGATTTGATTGTCCGACATACACGCCACGTTGTGGCACGTCATTGATAATCGCATGGTACATAAATTCGCTGTTGAGTTTGCTCAAATTCGCTTCTCCGTATTTCGTAATGACGAGATTTTGTTTGTTGAGTTGACTATCGAAAACAAGTGCATTGGGTTTGTTTTTATTGAAGACAAAATTCAAATGATAATCGAAATCTCCAGTGGCTTCCATGCCTGCAAAATGGCGGAACAATCCTTCGGGTAATGAGGCAATGAAGTTTTGCGCTTTCATTTTTGGGATGCTGACTTTGAGCGTATAAATCTTATCCGTTTCATTATTGTACGAAACATACGGATGAAATTTCATTTGATTTAAATCGACTGTCGAACTGCTATCGACTGCAACAAAGTTTTCTCCAAACAACAAATGATAATCGAAACGCGCTTTTTTAATCACAACATCTTTGCTCGCAATTTTAGGATGATTGATGGTGAAATTGGTGATTGATGTGAATCCGTCAACGTGCAATTCGCCACCACTCATATCAATATTCGAAACATTCCAGCGAATCGAATCGAAGCTTGATAGTATGCCATAAAGTTCATCAAAATAAGGCACTTTGATTTTCCCTGAATCGATATTGAAAAAACGAAGATCGGTTTGTTTGTGTCTCGGATCGGCAAAACCTTCAATTTTCCAGCGTTGGTTGAAGGTGTTAGTGTGCACTTCAATCGCGGATTCCATTTGTTTGTCGGCAAGCACTAAAGTATTCATGTGCATCGTGGCTTTCTTGCCCATGTCATTCATCCTCAAAGTAAGATTTTGAAGGTTCATGTCGGTCGGGATTAGGTTGAGTCCACGGTTCAGCAAACGGTAAGCAAGTTTGGCATAATTGGGCTTTTCGCCAGTATCAACCGTATCTTTTTTGGGAAGAAATGCATCGAAATTCCGGCCGTATTTAGTTCGAACCAATTGCACAAATCCGTTTTTCGCTTCGAGGTTTTCGAGTTGCAAATCGCCCGTAAACAAATGCCAGAAATTAACTTTCGTTTTGACAGATTCGATTTGAAGTAAAGTATCGGCATTTTTCGGAACGAGTAAAATGTCTTCCATAGCAACAGCGTTGAAGCCTTCAAATTGTGCTTTTTTAATGGTGAAATTACTGTTGTAATCCGTTTCCATTTTATGCGAAATATGCACAATCGCTTTTTGCAATAAGGCATCACGGAATACGAAAATGGCAATGATGAGCAATACGAAAACAGCACCAACAATTTTGGAGGCTAAGATGACTTTTTGTTTTCGGGTTCTCATAGTGTATGTGCTGAATTTTATTTGGACTGCTTTACATCTAAACCGATTCCGAGGATATTGGGTAAATAGGGTCCGTTGAAATTATGTGAAACGGTCACTTTATAATCTCCTTTCGGCAGGTTGACATTTTTTTTGATATTGTAATTCAGATCGCAGACATCTCCGGCACATTCTGCAAGTTGTTTTCCAGAAGCATCCTTTATTTTTAAATCGATTGGAAATTTTTCTTCTTTTCCGTCAGGATCAACAATCAAAACAAGCATTGGAACGCTGTCGAATTGATAATCAGATACATGGCTGAATTTCAAAGTTACATCATAAGCCGCTTCGTCAGTGATCGAAAATGCGAATTCCTTTTTGTCGGGTTTCTGCCACCGGTTGCTTTCAAAATTGTCGTAGACTTTATAATAAGCCGAACTGGTTTTGTCGCAGGAATAAAAAGTAAACAATAAACTAAAAAGAAGTAAGTATATTTTTTTCATGTGTATAGATTAGTTTATCCAAACAACTCGCTCGCCACATCTTCAATTTTTGAAACGAGTCGAATCTTTATAAACGTATTTTTTAATGAAATCTTATTATACTTAGAAACAAAAATCGTAGAGAACCCTAGTTTTTCTGCTTCTTGTATGCGTTGATCGACTCGATTCACTGGGCGAATTTCACCCGAAAGCCCCACTTCACCTGCAAAACAAAAACCTTCCCCAATCGGAATGTCTTCATTCGATGATAAAATCGCAGCGACAACAGCCAAATCAATTGCCGGATCATCGATAGAAATCCCGCCAGTAATGTTCAGGAAAACATCTTTGGTGCCCAATCGGAAACCAGCGCGTTTTTCTAAAACAGCCAAAATCATATTGAGTCGTTTAGCGTTGTAACCCGTTGTGCTTCGTTGCGGTGTTCCGTATACAGCAGTGGAAACCAGCGCTTGAATTTCTATCATCAACGGGCGCATGCCTTCTAAAGTCGAGGCAATTGCTGTTCCTGAAAGCGTGGCATCTTGGTGTGAAATCAGAATTTCTGACGGATTCGAAACTTCGCGCAAACCGCTGCCTAACATTTCATAAATGCCCAATTCAGCAGTCGATCCGAAACGGTTTTTTAGTGAACGTAAGATTCTGTATACATGATTTCGATCGCCTTCAAATTGCAAAACCGTATCGACCATATGCTCGAGAATTTTTGGACCAGCAATAGTTCCGTCTTTGGTAATGTGACCAATTAATATCACCGGAATATTGGTTTCTTTGGCAAATTTTATGAGTTCGGCGGTGGTTTCTCGAATTTGAGAAATGCTGCCCGGCGAGGCTTCAATATACTCGGTGTGCAAGGTTTGAATCGAATCGATGATGACGATTTCGGGTTCAATTTCTTCAATTTGACGGAAGATGTTTTGGGTTTTGGTTTCTGTTAATATATAGCAATTGTCGCCATTTGGCGTAATACGTTCCGCGCGCAGTTTGATTTGCTTCTGGCTTTCTTCGCCCGAAACATATAAAGTTTTATAAGGCAATTTGAGTGAAATTTGCAACAGCAACGTACTTTTTCCGATACCTGGTTCGCCGCCTAAAAGGATTAAAGAACCGGGAACAATGCCGCCACCGAGCACACGATTTAATTCGCCGTCGAGGGTGTTCATGCGCACTTCTTGAGCGGCATCGATTTCTTTAATTTTTAAAGGTTTGGAAACTTTTTTGGTTTCAGAAGTTGCCGATTTCCAAGCTACTTTTTCTTCTTTCTGGATGATTTCTTCTGCAATGGTATTCCATTCTTTACACGCATTGCATTGTCCTTGCCATTTGGCGTATTGCGTGCCACAGTTTTGACAGAAAAAAGAAGTTTTTACTTTTGACATGGCGGTTTACTGATTCTTTAATTCGTCCGCTTTGTCGAGCATCATATCTTTGGTTAAGTCGCCGATTTCTTCTTTTTGAAAAGCACTTTGATACGCTTTGATGGCTTTTTTGATATCGCCAGTTTTTTCGTAAAACATCGCTTTGTGGTAGTCGCTCAACATCGTTTTTGGATATTGTTTTTTAGACAATTCGGCTAATTTGTCGAATTCATCATAAGCTTTGTTCTTAAGAATTGCCGCTTCAATGGCTTTGAAATCGTTGATGCGAATTGGCATTTTTATATTTAAAGATTTTTCTAAAATCGTGTATTTATTGATTAAATAATCCACATAACCCGAAGGCAAAACCACAATTTTTTCTAGGAATTCTGACGTTGAAATCGGTTGATAAACAGAGAAAAACTGATACAACGCATTAGGAATTGAATGTAAAACCAACGAGTAATGTGAAGCGCCTTTAAATTCATCAAACTTATAATTGACAGAAGGTTTGGTGATGGTTTTTAATGCTTCGTCTAATTCTTTAATTCGTGTTTGCATTTTTTTCACATCGCCATCAGCAGTCGATTGATAGTAAAATATCGGTTGCTCTAAAACGTTAAAACGATCCGGAATATTTTTTTCCATCGCGGTTGGTAATTCCGGGCTCATCGAAATATAAGCGTCGAACAACGGCCTTTCTTTATACAGATAAAAATTCAAAAAACCAGCAGTAATATCATGCCCCGCAATGATTTTAAAAGGCGCAATTCGGTATTTTTTTTCCATGTATGATACGAGCTCCATACCAATAAATTCAAAAAATTGGTTGCCTTTTTCATCTGGTAAACCTGTAGTTTGATCTACGGTACAATCGGTTTCTCGTTCGTTATTTTTGTTTTGATTGACGCCGACAATAATCACTTCGGGCAAATCATCCCAATAAGCGCCGTAGTTTAATGCACCTTGAAAAGGATCAAACAAATAATCGCCGTCTAAGACAATTAGTAAAGGATATTTTTTATTTGGATTTGTTAAATAGGATGCTGGTAATCCGATGGTAATTTCTCTTTTTTCATTGAGTTTTGGAGAGAAAACTTCTTCTGTAACTTTTTGGGAATAAGCATTAAAAGCACAGAAAACATAAAGGAAGAACACTATTTTTTTCATGTTTTTGGGTTTGGTTGTTGGTCATCAATAAAAACAGTGAGCAAGATAATGATTTATTTCTTTCGGTTGAGAACAGGCAATAAGATAAATGACATCAGACCCAATATCAATACTAGCAGCATTTGGGATGTCCAAACAATCCAACCAAAAGCATTTCCGGTGGTTTCAGAAATCGAATAAAAAAGCAGAATTTTCGAAATTAAAAAAGGATACGATCCGAAGCCACTGTTGGTAAAAGCAATGGCGATGCTACCAACTACAAATGAAGTTACTACGGCATTGACAGACAATGTACTCGTTTCCGGAAATACAAAAATCGCAATGTAAAAGGTCAAAACATAAGTAAACCAAATGAAGATGGTGTGGAAACAATAGGCCCATTTTTTTTCCATGTAAAGGATACTAAAAACACCTTCTTCGAGTCCGGATATTTTCTCTTTTATGGCCAAAATCCATTTTGCTTTTGAATATTTATAGAGCAAAATAGCCAATACGAAAAGTAGCAATCCGACACTTAAAAACAATACCAATTTTACCATTGGAATTTTATCTAAAATAAAAGATTTGACGATATCGAATTGCAAATAAACCGCTAATATCATAAAGAAAAGCAGTATTAGCATATCGATAATTCTTTCGGCTACGATGCTTCCAAAGCCTTTGTCGAATGGAATATTGTTGTATTTTTTTACAATCAATGCCCTTGAAATTTCGCCTGATTTTGGCACAGTTAAATTCAAAAGATAACCAATACTAACGGCCATGAAATTGTTGCGAAAAGAAGACTTGTAACCCATTTGTTCGAGTGAAAATTTCCAGCGATAGGCTCTGGAGGCATTTCCTAAAACAGCAATTCCGGCCGCGAGGTAGATGTAGTAATAATTTGCGTTTTTGAAATAGCTTTTTATTTCTTCAACTTGTGCTGGCGTAAATTTTTCGTACGTATAAAAAATCAGAAAGACGCCTAGTAAAATGGGTAGTACAATCGACAGCCATTTGGTGATTTGTTGTTTGATGTATTTTGAAAATGGCATAGCATCAGATTTTTCATCTTGAGTAAAATCGACGTTGGATTGATGTGCCCATTTTTTTTTCATCATCAAATTAAGTTAAAGAGTTGTCTTTTTCGTTTGGAAAAACCAACGATGGCTTGAATTTTTTAGCTTCTTCAAATTCTAAAAGGCCATAAGACATGATGATGATGATGTCGCCTTTGTGCACTTTTCTTGCCGCCGGGCCATTAAGGATAATATCGCCGCTGTTGCGGTTTCCTTTGATGGCATAAGTGTCGAATCGCTCGCCGTTATTGATGTTGACGATGGACACTTTTTCGCCTTCGATGATGTTCGATGCTTCCATTAAAACTTCGTCAATGGTGATGCTTCCGATGTAATTTAAATCGGCGCCGGTGACTGTGACGCGGTGAATTTTTGATTTTACAACCTCAATTTGCATGGTGTTTTTTAGTTTAGTGAAATCGTATCGATTAATCGGATGTTATTGATGAAAACCGCAATGAAGGCGCGGTATTTTTTGTTTTTGTTTTTTCTTAAGCAAGGCAATAATGTGACTTCATCGGCAATTTGAAAATACTCTAAAGTGATGGTTGGAATTGCCTCAAAAGTTTTGGAAACTAAATCTGAAACCGTTGAAGCACTTTTGGTTTTGAATTTGGTTTTAGCTGTTTTTAATATTTTGTAAATCACTGCCGCTTGCTTTTTTTCGCTATCTGAAAGTCTTTCATTTCGGGAACTCATCGCTAAACCGTTAGATTCTCTATGGATGGGACAACACACAATCACAATCGGCATCTTTAATTTTTGAACCAACTTCTTGACGACTTGTAGTTGCTGAAAATCTTTTTCACCAAAATAGGCATGCGTTGGTTTTACAATTTCGAAAAGTCTTTTCACGACGGTTCCAACACCATCGTAATGTCCGGGACGAAATTGTCCTTCCATTTGGTTTTCGAGTCCGTCGAAATTAAAATGTTGTGATACCGTATGGCCTTCATAAATATCTTCTACTGTTGGTGCATACACAATAATTTCATCAGAAACCGTTTTGATTTTTTCGACATCATGGTTTAAAGTTCGTGGATATTTTTCGAGATCTTCTTGATTATTGAATTGGGTTGGATTGACAAAAATGCTAATGACCGTAAAGGCGTTGTTTTGAATCGATTCCTGCAATAAAGACAAGTGACCACTATGCAGTGCGCCCATTGTAGGAACGAAGCCGATGGTGGAATTAGGGTTGGAAATCGACTTGAGATGGGCGTTTAAATCGATTTGTTTCTCGAAAATTTTCATGAAAGTATTCTTGAAATAGACTGCAAACTTAAGATATTAGTTAATACCTGCATAAATTTTTGTACTTTTGCGTGTTTTTTGTTGACAATTAGTAAAAGTAAATTACAATATGGAGGATAAGAGGATATTATACGTATCATCTGAAGTGGTGCCTTATTTGGCTGAGAATGAAGTTTCTTTGATGTCTTATGATGTACCCAAAATGATTAATGATCAAGGCGGACAGATTAGGATTTTTATGCCACGATACGGGAATATTAATGAAAGAAGACACCAATTGCATGAGGTAATTCGCTTGTCAGGAATGAATTTAGTAATCAATGATTTGGACATGCCTTTAATTATTAAAGTTGCATCGATTCCAAAGGAAAGAATACAAGTTTATTTTATTGATAATGATGAATATTTCAAACGCAAAGCTACTTTTACTGATGAAGAAGGAGCATTATATCCGGACAATGACGAAAGAGCCATTTTCTTTGCTAAAGGCGTTGTGGAAACGGTAAAAAAACTCAATTGGGTTCCTGATATTATTCACGTTCACGGTTGGTTGGCTTCGATGTTGCCTATATACATGAAACATTACTATAAAGACGAAGCATTGTTTGCAGATACTAAAATTGTAACGTCAGTATACAGCCAATCTTTTGAAGGCAGTTTGGATATTGAAATGATCAACAAAGTTAAATTTGACGGCATTCCTGAAGAAGCCATTCGCGATTTAGCAAACCCAGATTACGAGCATCTTATGATGGCAGCGATTCTTCATTCTGATGCAGTGATTATTGCTTCGGATAACCTTTCCCCAAGTTTAACAAAATATATTGAATCATCGGGCAAACCTTTTTTACCTTTCTGCCCTAAAGACCAATTTGCAGAAGCGTATACTAATTTCTATAAAAATACGGTGCTGTAATTAAATAGCAATAAAAGAATATGTACAAAAGCATTTTTTTAAAATCACTTTTTTTCGCCATAGTAATCAACAGTATTATTTCGTGTGATAATGATTCGAATGAATTGGGTTCCGATATTATAGGCGGCAATAACTTTGAAACCGGAACTCCGGAAACATACGCCGTAAGTGCGAAAAGCGAAGATACAGGCCCGGTAGAAACATTAGATCTTCCCGTTAATGCCTTAGGAATTTATAAAAACCCAGTGTTTGGAACAACAAAAGCGAATTTGGCTGTTCAGTTGCAAATGGATCCGTTGAAACTCAATCCGACTTTCGACACCGCATTGCATACGGAAATAGAAAGCGTAGTTTTGAAAATACCATATTTTAGTACCAAAGGAACGACAGATACCGATGGGGCAACAACTTATACGTTAGATTCTATTTACGGACCGTTAAATTCAAAAATTAAATTGCGAATTTATGAATCGAAATATTACATAAGAGATTTAGATCCTGAAAATCCGACCGAAGTTCAAAGGTATTACAGCAATCAGAATCAAGAATTTGATCAAGTTAAAGGAGAATTGCTTAATAATTCAGCTGACTTAAGTCAAAATGATCAATTTGTTTTTAGTCCTGCAGAGCTTGTTGAGCCAGGCACGGTAACTGATGAAGATCCAACTCCGGATCCAATTCGTAGTGCACCCGCAATGAAATTAAATTTAAAACCAGAATTCTTTACTTCTAAAATATTAGCAGCTGCATCTACAGGTAAATTATTAAACAATAATGTCTTTAAAGAATACTTTAGAGGATTGTATTTCCAGGTAGAAAATTCAGGAACAGATGAAGGAAATTTAGCGATGCTGAATATTAAAGGCGGAACGATTACCATCAACTACAAACAAGACACAAGCACAACAGATACAACCGTTTTACACAAAAGTTATGTTTTATATTTAAATGGTAAATCAGTTGGGTTTTTTGAAAACGAATCCAATCCGGTTCAAAATACAGATAACATCTATTTAAGAGGAGGACAAGGCTCGATGGCCACGATTGATCTTTTCGGACCTGATTCAGACAATAATGGAGTGGCAGATAAATTAGAGGAACTTAGAGCGAACCACTGGTTGGTTAATGATGCGAGTTTGACGTTTTTTATCGACAATGATGCGATGGGCATTTCAGCCAATGAACCCAATAGAATCTATTTGTATGATTTAAAAAACAAAAGACCATTGATAGATTATTATTCAGATCAAAGTTCTTCATCAAAACGTAATTATTCAAAATCTGTTTTTGGAGGTATTATAAAGAAGACATCAAACAGAGGCGTTTATTATAAAATAAGACTTACCAATCATATCAGAGGATTACTCAACAATATAGATTCTACCAACGTAAGATTAGGATTGGTAGTGACCCAAGATATTGGTAATGTCACAAATAAAAAATTAAAGACGCCTATTCCAATAGCGGATATCAAAGAATTACCGATATCATCTATTACGAATCCATTGGGAACCATATTATTCGGAAGTGGCGATAACGTGCCATTAGAGAAAAGAATTCAACTTAAAATTTATTATACTAAACCTAAACAAAACTAATTTATGTGTGGAATTGTCGGTTATATCGGATTTAGAGAAGCCTATCCTATTATTATTAAAGGATTAAAACGCTTAGAATACAGAGGTTATGATAGTGCTGGAATTATGCTTTTTGACGGAAAGGATTTAAAAGTCTCCAAAACAAAAGGTAAAGTTTCTGATTTGGAAGAAAAATCTTCAAAAGAAAGTACTTCAAAAGGAAATATTGGTATGGGACATACCCGTTGGGCAACCCATGGAGTTCCAAATGATGTGAATTCTCATCCGCATTTGTCAAATTCAGGAAATTTAGCCATTATTCACAACGGTATTATTGAAAATTACGAACCGCTTAAAAAGGAATTGATTAAAAGAGGTTATACTTTTCATTCGGATACCGATACAGAAGTATTAGTGAATTTGATTGAAGAAGTTCAGAAAAAAGACAATCTTAAATTGGGGAAAGCTGTTCAAGTGGCTCTTAATCAAGTGGTCGGAGCGTATGCTATTTGTGTTTTCGACAAGAATAATCCCGATGAAATTATTGTAGCGAGATTAGGAAGTCCATTAGCGATTGGTGTAGGAAATGAAGAGTTTTTCATTGCGTCTGATGCTTCTCCTTTTATCGAATATACTTCTAACGCTATTTATTTAGAAGACGAAGAAATGGCGATTGTTCGTTTACACAAGCCATTGAAAATAAGAAAAATTAAAGACGATTCTTTGGTAGACCCTTATGTTCAGGAATTAAAAATGAACTTGGAGCAAATCGAAAAAGGCGGTTATGATCACTTCATGCTTAAAGAAATTTATGAGCAACCAAGCGTAATCAAAGATACTTATAGAGGTCGATTGTTGGCCAATCAAGGTATTATTCAAATGGCTGGTGTTGAAGATAATTTAGAGAAATTCCTAAACGCTCAAAGAATTTTAATTATTGCTTGCGGTACGTCTTGGCATGCCGGACTAGTCGCAGAATATATCATTGAAGAATTTGCACGTATTCCTGTTGAGGTTGAATACGCATCAGAATTCAGATACCGAAATCCAATTATCAACAAAGGCGATGTCGTGATTGCGATCTCACAATCGGGTGAAACTGCCGATAGTTTGGCGGCTATCAAGTTGGCTAAAGAAAGAGGTGCTTTCGTATTTGGAGTTTGTAATGTTGTTGGTTCTTCGATTTCAAGAGAAACGCATGCCGGTGCTTATACGCATGCCGGACCCGAAATTGGTGTGGCTTCAACAAAAGCATTTACAACGCAAATCACAGTATTAACCATGATTGCTTTGCGTTTGGCTAAAGCGAAAGGAACACTTTCTAATTCTGATTTCCACCGATATTTACAAGAATTGGAAATCATGCCTGAAAAAGTGAAAGAAGCATTAGAAACCAATGATAAAGCAAAAGAAATCGCGGCTAAATTCAAAGATGCTACGAATTGCTTATACTTAGGAAGAGGTTACAATTTCCCTGTAGCTTTGGAAGGCGCATTGAAATTAAAAGAGATTTCTTATATTCATGCAGAAGGATATCCTGCGGCCGAAATGAAACACGGTCCAATCGCTTTGATCGATGAACAAATGCCCGTGATTGTAATTGCTCCAAAGCAAGGACATTATGATAAAGTGGTAAGTAACATTCAAGAAATTAAATCGAGAAGCGGAAAAATTATTGCAGTTGTTACCAAAGGTGATGTTCAAGTTCGTGATTTAGCGGATTATGTTATCGAAGTGCCGGACACAGCGGATGCTTTGTCACCACTGTTAACTACAATTCCATTGCAATTATTATCATATCACATTGCGGTGATGAGAGGTTGTAATGTGGATCAACCAAGAAACTTAGCCAAATCGGTTACGGTCGAATAAAAACAAAATATTGATTTTAAAAAGCGAGATTTATTCTCGCTTTTTTTATGGGTTTTTTAGAACAGTTTGTTGTGATTAATTCAATTTTAATTGCATTTAATAGGCGTGCATAATATTTTTTTTAGCCATATCGACATTACGTTAACAAAAACTTAAAAAACGCTCGGATAGCAAATAAACAGTAAAGAGTTAATTATTTTGAGGATAGTGAAATTTGCACTTCCTTTTTTTATTAATGATAAAAATATTTGTACTTTGGCTAGATAAACCAACAAAATTTAAACCCAATGAAATTGTACTTATTCATTATGTCACTATTTTTTTGTAGCATTATCAATGCTCAGAATATAGTTACAGGTTCTGTTACGGATAGTAACAAGCAGCCCATTCCCGGAGCCAATATTAGAGTTGCTGGCGAATCCGAAGGAACTACTACCGACTCTGACGGTAATTTCAAGTTAAACACTGCCGCAAAATTGCCTTTTTCAATTGAGGTTAGTAGTGTAGGTTATGGGGTGAAAAAACTAAAAATCACTTCCGAAAATCAGAAAGTAGCCATAGTGCTGACTGATGAAGAAACCAAGTTAGATGAGATTGTTGTATCCGCTTCAAGAACTCCGGAACGTGTTCGAGAATCTCCGGTAACTATTGAGCGAATGACAATTAAAGATATTAAGAAAACTGCATCGCCAACATTTTATGACGGTCTCGAAAACTTGAAGGAAGTGCATATGAATACAAGCAGTATGTCATTCAAATCGATTAACACCCGTGGTTTTGCGACAGTTGCTAATAATCGTTTTCTACAATTGGTAGACGGAATGGACAATTCGTCGCCGTTGTTAAACTTTGTTTTAGGGAATTTAATAGGGGTGTCCGAAATTGATGTACAGAATGTAGAGCTTTTACCAGGTGCTTCTTCAGCATTATACGGTGCTAATGCTTTTAATGGAATTTTATTTATGAATAGTAAAAGTCCATTCACATATCAGGGAGTTTCAGCCTATGTTAAATATGGATCGACTAGCCAGAATGCCGCAGGAACAAATGAATATTATGATTATGGTGTCCGGGTTGCCAAAGCTTTTTCACCTTATCTTGCCGCCAAAGCAAATTTTACATTCCTCAAAGGAACGGATTGGTTTTCAACGAACTATAATGAATACAGAAATGGACTTGAAACAGGTAACACAAGAGAGTTTTATGGCTATGACGGACTCAACGTTTATGGTGATGAAGCGGCATTGAATTTAAAATCAAGACAAGCGTTCGGTTCGGCACCTTATAACATTTTACCAAATGATGTGATTACAAGAACCGGATATAACGAAACTGATTTGACAGAAAATAAAGTACGGAATGCGAAGGTAGATTTTTCCATCCATTTCAAGCCATTTGCCAAAAGTGCTAATTATAGCGATATAGAGTTAATCGCGCAAAGCAAGTTTGGTTTTGGGAACTCGATTTACCAAGGAGCTAGCCGATACAATCTAAACAACTTTTTCATACAACAGCATAAGTTGGAATTAAAAGGCAAAAACTTTTTCATCAGAGGTTATACGACAACAGAAGATGGAGGAAAATCTTATGATATGACTTTTACCGCATTGAATATCAACAGAGCATGGAAATCAGATCAAGCGTGGTTTCAGCAATATGGTGCTGCTTATATTCTGTCTACGCTTGCGGGCCAAGCCCCTTCAGGTGCACATGCAATAGCAAGAAATTTCGCCGATTACAACATCACACCCGATCCATCAACAGGGATAAACCTTCCTTCTGTTGCTGCATTAGGAGGCGGGCAGCCGAGATTTATGCCTGGCACTCCGGAATTTAAAAACGCCTTTAATAAAGTAGTTTCAGACCCAGATGTATTAACAGGATCAAAACTTGTAGACAACTCTCAGATCTACCATTCAGATGTGAATTATAATTTCAAAGATATTTTTAAACCTGCTGAGATTCAGGTCGGCGGATCATATAGGTTGTATGATTTGAATTCACATGGCAGAATTTATACTGATGATCTAAGCCATATCACTTATAATGAATACGGGATTTATACTCAGGTTCAGAAAAAACTTATGGAAGATAGGTTGAAATTGACAGGCTCTGTAAGGTATGACAAATCAAAAAATTTCGACGGTAATTTTTCCCCAAGAGTTTCTTTTGTTTATGCTGTTGATCAACAAAAAAACCACAATATCCGAGGTTCTTTCCAAACTGGTTTCAGAAACCCTACAACCCAGGATCAATATATTGGTTTTGATATTGGAAGCCGTGTGCTAATAGGCTCTGCCGAAGACAACCTGCTTAGATTTAATGAGGTCAGAGGAGAAAACATCAACGGAAGCGGCCTGATTTCTGACTACGGTGTAGGGGTGTTAGGCGCAACAACCAAAACTCTAAACGGAGAAGATGCTTATTATAACTCATTTACTGAAGAATCTTATTTGTTATTTGATTCCGCATACCGATCCGGCCCTCCATCAGGTTTGGCCAATGCCGCTAAGTTATTGGTAAAAGCCAACGTGGCATTAGTAAAACCGGAAGAAGTCAAAGCATTTGATTTAGGATACCGAGGAACCGCTAAAGGATTTTCATGGGATGTTAATGGTTATTATAACATCTACAATAACTTCATTGGAAATTATAATGTCGTTACACCATATTATGGTACGGCAGTTACTAACCCAGATACAACTACGAATACTTCAGCAAATGCACTTGCGAACAGAGATTCCAGAGTCTATCAGATTTATACCAATACCGATGTCGAAATTACATCATTGGGTTTTGGAGTGGGCGTTAGTAAAAAAATCATTAAAAACTTCGAGCTTTCGGCTAACTATAATTATGCTGAATTTTCTTTTGATAAAGAAAAAGACCCAAGCTTCGAAGCGAGTTTCAACACACCTAAACACAGAGTTAAAGCTTCGATTAGCAATGATAATTTATTCAAGAATTTTGGATTTAATATCAGCGGAAGATGGAATCAAGAATATTTATGGGAATCTACATTTGCAGACGGTATGATTGATGCAGCTACAGTTCTTGACGCTCAGATCAATTACAATATTCCGTCTTTAAAATCCATTCTCAAAGTAGGAGCGACCAATATAGGAAGCAAAGAATACTATCAAGTATTAGGAGCCGGAGCCATTGGCCAGCAGTATTTTGTTTCTTTGACCATCAATCCTTAATTAAAATTAAAAATACAGAATCATGATAAAAAATTTCAAATGGCTATTACTGGTTTCTTTAACCTTCATAGCGTGTGATAAAAGTGATGAAGTCACAAACTATAATTCTTCAGACGGATTACCCCTAACGGCTGGTGAAGCAGATTTCTCTAACTACGTTTCTCTGGGAAACTCCTTGTGTGCAGGATATAGTGATGGAGCTCTTTTTATAAAAGGACAACAAGGATCTTATCCTAATATTCTATCACAACAGTTTGCACTAGTAGGCGGTGGTGAGTTTAAAATCCCTTATATGAACGATAATCTTGGTGGTTTCTCTGCAGGAGGAGCGCAATTTTCAGCAACACCAGTTAGATTTTACTTGAATGGATGCACATTGCCGGAACTTGTTCCTGGAATTTCAGGCACCCAACTCGGAGTGTCAATCGCGGCCAACGGGCCATACAACAATACAGGTGTGCCTGGAGCCAAATGTATTCACTTGGTAACTCCAGGATATGCTGGCGCAAGCCCGTATTTCGGTAGGATTGCTACCTCTGCAACACAGACTGTTTTAGAATATGCTACAGCACAATCGCCAACATTCTTTTCGCTATGGATAGGAAGCAACGACGTGCTGGGTTACGCTTTATCGGGTGGTGATGGAACAAATCCAATTACGCCTTCTGCGGGTAGTGTTGGAGTAGGTTTTGACAGTTCATATGCGGCCATTGTTGACGGATTAACTGCTAATGGAGCCAAAGGCGTTGTTGCTAATATTCCTTTTGTAAGTACCATTCCTTTCTTTACCACTATTCCGGTAAAACCATTAGCACCTAATTTGATTTATGTTGGTGCCAACCTACCTGATGCCAACGAAACAGATTGTAAAGTGGTCTATCCGGTTTCAGTAAATGATATTGCTGTAATCAATAACTTAAATACCAATTTAATTGGTGTGTTAAGACAATTGTTGACACCATTCGGTCAGGCTGATCGAGTTCAATTCTATTCTACCACTGAAGCCAACCCTTTGTTAATTACCGATGAATCATTAGACGATATGGGAGCTAATATTACTTTCGCAGCTCAAAATAGCGGAAACCCTCAACTGGTTGCTTTGGCACCTTTTCTGGGAGCAACATACGGAAAAGCGCGCCACTCCAAAGCAGGCGATTTGATTCTTTTAACTACCAAAGCCGCTATAGGTTCAACAGTACCTCTTCCGGCATCACTTGCTAGTTTTTCTGTTAGAGGAATTACCTATCCTATGGAAGATAAATATGTGTTGTTGCCATCTGAAATAACAGAATTAAATACGGCGACAACAGCTTATAATATTACCATTAAAAGCCAAGCAGACAGCCACAACCTCGCTTTTGTAGATGCTAATGACATTCTAACAAAAATAAACTCAGGCGGAATTGTAGCCGACAGTTTCACATTAACTTCAGCATTCGTATCCGGTGGTGTGTTTTCACTCGATGGTGTTCATCCTAGTCCAAGAGGTTATGCTTTTATTGCAAACAAGTTTCTCGAAAAAATCAATGAGAAGTACCATTCTAATTTAAAAGGAGTCAATGTAGGTAGTTATCCGATTTTGTATCCGTATAATTTGCCTTGATAAATCAGTATTAATCAATATAAAGCCACTCAAAATACCGAGTGGCTTTTTTATTTAAAAGCATTTCAAAATAAGATTCACTGCTTTAAATACCATTAACAAACAATACCACAATTTCTTGCTGTTTTTTTATCAAAAAAATATTGATTTTTTATTTTAAAAAATTATCTTTGCACTCGAAAAAAAGAGGTGTTTTTACGCTCTATTTTCATAAACCTAAATAGCTATTTAATAAATACATAAGCAATGTCAAAAGTAATAGGAAAAGTTGCACAAATCATCGGCCCGGTAGTCGACGTAGTTTTCAACGGTAAAGATGTTGAACTTCCAAAAATTTATGATTCATTAGAAATCACTAAAAAAGACGGTACTTTATTAGTACTTGAAGTACAATCTCATATTGGTGAAAACACCGTTCGTACCATTTCGATGGATTCAACCGACGGTTTGAGCAGAGGTTATGAAGTAGTAGGAACAGGAAACCCAATCAAAATGCCAATCGGGGCAGATGTTTACGGACGTTTATTCAACGTAATCGGTGATGCTATTGATGGCTTGGGTGAATTGCCTAAAACGGGTGATAATGGTTTGTCAATCCACAGACCGGCACCAAAATTCGAAGATTTATCAACGTCATCTGAAGTGTTATTCACAGGAATCAAAGTAATCGACCTTATCGAGCCTTATGCAAAAGGAGGAAAAATTGGTTTGTTCGGTGGTGCAGGTGTTGGTAAAACCGTTTTGATTCAGGAATTAATCAACAATATTGCAAAAGGTCACGGTGGACTTTCAGTATTCGCAGGAGTAGGTGAAAGAACGCGTGAAGGAAATGACTTGCTTCGTGAGATGTTAGAGTCAGGAATCATAAAATATGGTGATGCCTTTATGCATTCTATGGAAGAAGGCGGATGGGATTTATCAAAAGTAGATATGCCGGGCATGAGAGAGTCAAAAGCGACTTTCGTTTTCGGACAAATGAACGAACCACCTGGAGCTCGTGCTCGTGTAGCACTTTCAGGATTAACCATCGCAGAATATTTCCGTGACGGAGCAGGAACAGACCAAGGAAAAGACGTATTGTTCTTCGTAGATAACATCTTCCGTTTTACCCAAGCAGGTTCTGAAGTATCAGCACTTCTAGGCCGTATGCCATCAGCGGTAGGTTACCAACCAACATTAGCAACAGAAATGGGTGCGATGCAAGAACGTATCACATCAACCAATAAAGGATCTATTACTTCAGTACAAGCGGTATACGTACCTGCGGATGACTTAACCGATCCGGCACCGGCAACAACATTTGCCCACTTAGATGCAACAACCGTATTGTCACGTAAGATTGCCGAGCTAGGAATTTACCCAGCGGTAGATCCACTTGATTCTACATCAAGAATCCTAACACCACAAATCTTAGGAGCTGAGCACTACGATTGCGCACAAAGAGTTAAAGAAATCCTTCAGAAATACAAACAATTACAAGATATCATCGCCATCTTAGGTATGGAAGAATTGTCAGAAGAAGACAAATTATCCGTATCAAGAGCGCGTCGTGTACAACGTTTCTTGTCACAACCTTTCCACGTAGCGGAGCAGTTTACAGGTATTCCAGGCGTTTTGGTAGATATCAAAGACACCATCAAAGGATTCAACATGATCATCGACGGTGAATTAGATCACTTGCCAGAAGCGGCTTTCAACCTAAAAGGAACCATCGAAGACGTAGTAGAAGCCGGACAAAAAATGTTGGCGGAAGCATAATAAGAATTACGAATTACGAATTACGAAGCATCATTCGTAATTCGTAATTTAAAATTCGTAATTAATCAAATTATGATTTTAGAAATAGTATCACCAGAATCCAAATTGTTCCAAGGCGAAGTTACTTCAGTAACACTTCCGGGCGTTGCAGGTAGTTTCCAAATTCTAAACCACCACGCACCGATTGTAGCGACACTCAAAGATGGCGACATCAAGATTGCTGCAACAAGTTTCAAACTCGATAAAGAAGTTGCCGGAAAATTCACCAAAATCAACGAGCAAACCTACACGATCGCGATTGATTCCGGAACCATCGAGATGAAAGACAACAAAGTCATCGTCTTAGTCGACTAAAAAAAATAAGTTATAAAAAGAACGCCTCGATTTTGTCGGGGCGTTTTTATTTGCAAGTCATTGCGAGTGAAACGAAGCAATCTCAATCAGCGTAAGTACCAGAAGCTATTTCCGGCTATCCATTCCCAATCTTTTGCGCCACCCGAGCCTTGGCGAACTGACGAAGTAAACGCCGGCACAAAAGGATTTCCATTACTATCCGGGCTAGGGCAACGTTCTAAAAACTACTTTTCCGCCACATATTCCAAAATATCACCGGGCTGACACTCCAGAATTTCACAAATCATTTCCAACGTCGAGAACCGAACCGCTTTGGCTTTCCCGGTTTTTAAAATCGAAAGATTGGCCGTAGTAATGCCAATGCGTTCCGCGAGTTCATTCGACCGCATCTTGCGTTTGGCAAGCATCACATCCAAATTTAAAACGATAGGCATGGTTTAAATGGTAAGTTCATTTTCATCTTTTATCATCTTCGCTTCATTAAAAATGTAACTCAAAATAATAAAAAACAAAGAAATAATAATAGAAAATGCCATCGACTCGGGTCTGATCGAACTCATGGTTAAGTGAATGGTTGCGTCATTCAGTGCGCCATAAATATATGCCGGAACCATAATCAATACTGACGAAGCCAACATCGAAATACCAATTGTTTTCAAAGATTTGACGGATAAATCGGTAAAGAATTCTTTTCTAACAAACATGGCAATGAGTTTCTTCAACTCATAAATCGAATAAACAAACAAACCATAACCGGAAGCCATTAATAACGCGACGACGTAAAAAGCCGCATCAAAATGATCTATTTTCTCACCGCCAATTTCGACATTCAATTTCGACATGTTACCGGTTATTAAACCCAAAAGTAAACCAAGAAGCCCGGCAACCATAACGACCATCGAGAATACGATAACAATATCCAATATGCTTTTAAGTTGGTAAATTTTTTTCATTTTTGTTATGTTTAAAGTGGCATCAAATATATAAAAATTATTGATAAACGATAATAAAACAATTAAAAACAATAATTTTATTTTTAGAATACTTAAATGAATGTTTGCCAAAAACCATAACTTTGCTTTCATGAAGTTTCCAAAAAACCTAACCGACAAACTCGAAACCCGAAAGCAAAACAACGCGCTGCGCCAATTGCCTTCTGCAACATGCAACATCGATTTTGCTTCGAATGATTATCTGGGTTTTGCAAAATCTGAAACTATTTTTCATCAAACGCATCAGTTCTTAATCGACAATGATTATCTCGAAAATGGCGCAACAGGTTCACGGTTGCTTTCAGGAAATCATCCTTTATATGCCATTACAGAAAATCAGATTGCAAAATTTCATCAAGCCGAATCCGCATTGATTTTCAATTCAGGTTATGATGCCAACGTTGGATTTTTTAGCAGCGTTCCTCAAAAAGGAGATTTCATTTTATACGACGAATTATGCCACGCTTCGATTCGTGACGGCATCCGAATATCAAGTGCGAAGTCCTATAAATACCACCACAATGACTACGAAGATTTAGAGCGACTATTGCAGTTTTGTCACACAGAGCAACCGACAATCATCTACATCGCTACGGAATCTGTTTTTTCAATGGATGGTGACGCACCCAATCTCGAAGAACTCACTAATCTCGCCGAAAAACATCAAGCCCATCTTGTCATTGATGAAGCCCATGCCTTAGGCGTTTTCGGAAATCAAGGAGAAGGATTAATACAAAGTCTGCAACTTCAAGATAAAATTTTCGCAAGAATCATGACGTTTGGAAAAGGATTGGGTTGTCACGGAGCTGCAGTTTTAGGAAGCCATCAACTCAAAAATTACTTAGTCAATTTTGCGCGAAGTTTTATCTATACAACCGGACTTTCGCCACACGCGATTGCCACCATCTTGATAGCGTATCAATATCTGCAAACTCAAAATAATGAAACGAACCAATTGCGCGCCAACATCAATTCCTTCAACCAACAAAAAATGCAACTGGGATTGAAACCCATGTTCGTTCAAAGCAAATCAGCCATTCAAAGTGCCATTATACCCGGCAATGAAAAAGTAAAAGCCATCGCTACACAATTGCAACAAAACGGTTTCGATGTCAAACCCATTTTATCACCAACAGTACCTGAAGGTCAAGAGCGACTCCGGATTTGCCTGCATAGTTTTAATTCAGAAAAAGAAATTACAACATTGCTATCTTTGTTAAGTACTTTTGTATTCGAAAAGCAATAAATATCAGTAACTAATATCTTTGTGAACTTTGCGAAGCCTTCGCGAACTTTGCGGTTAAAAATTATGAAACTATTCATCACCGGAATCGGAACCAACATAGGCAAAACCATAGCCGCCGCCATTATCACTGAAGCACTCGAAGCCGATTATTGGAAACCCATACAGGCAGGCGATATTGACAATTCCGACAGTCATACAATTAAAAAATATCTTTCGAATATCCAGTCGAAAATTCATCCCAATAGTTATGCTTTGCAAACGCCTGCGAGTCCACATCTTGCTGCACAACTAGACGGAATCACCATCGATTTAAAAAAAATCACCGAACCAAAAACCAAAAACCACCTCGTCATTGAAGGCGCAGGCGGTATTTTAGTACCATTAAATGACACCAATACTATCATCGATTTAATCCAACCTGATTATAAAGTAATCCTCATTTCTCGCCATTATTTAGGAAGTATCAACCATACATTACTAACGATTGAAGCGCTGCAAAACCGTAAAATAAAAATCGTCGGAATTATTTTTAATGGCGATGAAAATGAAGCGACAGAATCGATTATCCTCAACAAAACCAATATCCCAATGATTGGGAGAATTAACGATGAACCCTATTTCGATCAAAATGTCATTGCAGAATATGCCGATGCGTTCCGTGAAAAATTAGAAAAGTTATAAGCATGAACCTATCCGAAAAAGACCAATTATATCATTGGCATCCATATACGCAACATAAAACTACGGGCTTGCTTCCTGCGATTGTAAAAGGCGAAGGTGCTTTGCTTTGGGATGAAACCGGGAAAGAATACATCGATGCGATTGCTTCTTGGTGGGTGAACCCGTTCGGTCATTGCAATCGTGTTATTGCCGATGCGATATACGAACAACTGACAACACTCGAACATGTGCTTTTCGGAGGTTTTACAAATAAACCCGCAGTATTATTGTCGGAGCAATTATTACAAATCCTACCTTCAAACCAAAAGAAAATTTTCTTTTCCGATAACGGTTCAACCGCCGTCGAAGTTGCACTCAAAGCAGCTTTGCAATATTTTTACAACAAAGGTGAAAAACGCACCAAGATCATCGCGTTCGAAAATGCCTTTCATGGCGATACATTCGGAGCCATGGCTTCGAGCGGGATTTCTTTTTTTACCGAAGCATTTCAAGGTTCGTTGATTGATGTCATTCGGATTCCGGTACCGACTTTAGGAAACGAAACTCGAAGTAAGGAAGCGTTACAAAATGCGATTCAATCCGATGCTTGCGCGGCTTTTATTTTCGAACCGTTAGTACAAGGTGCCGCTGGAATGGTGATGTATGCGCCGGAAATCCTAGATGATTTACTTTCTATTTGCAAAGAAAAT
Organism: Flavobacterium sp.; assembly: GCF_031411595.1. Taxonomy (GTDB): domain Bacteria; phylum Bacteroidota; class Bacteroidia; order Flavobacteriales; family Flavobacteriaceae; genus Flavobacterium. The sequence continues at coordinate 36,688 of NZ_JANOBI010000028.1, forward strand.
AACGTTTTCACCATTGCAGATGAAGTCATGACGGGTTTCGGAAAAACCGGAAAAACCTTTGCCTGCGATTATCTTGTGCAGCAACCCGACATGATGTGTTTGTCGAAAGCCTTGACCGGCGGTACGATTCCGATGGCGATTACGACATTCACCCAAGAAATTTTCAACGGATTTTACGATGACGACACCAACAAAGCATTATTTCACGGACATACATTCACGGCAAATCCAACAGGTTGTGCGGCTGCATTAGCGAGTTTGAAGTTGTTGCAATCCGACGAAATGCAAGCCAATATTGAACGCATTCATCAGCGTCATGTACGCTTTCAAAGCAAAATAAAAAACCATTCGAAAGTAAAGACGACAAGGATTTTAGGTGTCATCTTCGCACTAGAAATTCAAACCGAAAACCAAGAAAGTTATTATGGAACCTTGCGCAACAAACTCTACAATTTCTTCATCGAAAACGGTATTATCATGCGCCCAGTGGGTAATATTATTTATATTTTACCGCCTTATGTTATGACCGACAATCAACTCGAAAAAGTCTATCAAGTTGTAGAAAATGCTTTAGAAATAGTGTAATTTTGAGGAGCTATTTCCTGCTATACGCTCAATCTTTTGCGCCGAACACCGGCACAAAAGGATACCGCTGCTATCAGGGCTAGGGCATCAAGCCACCAACTAAAATCGATTTAAAACAAAGTACCCAAACCGTTGCGCTCCTTGCGAAAAACTTTGCGACCTTTGCGGTTAAAATCTGAAACTTGTCTGAAATTATTGCCATCACCGCTCTCGCTTCTCTATCGCCTTTAGGGAACCATCCAAAACAAATTTGGGAACAATACAACAACCCAAACCATTGTTTTGTATACCAAGATTTTGGCACCCAAAAAGCCTTCATCGCACCATTGGATTCCGATTCTAAAGCATTGATTGATGCCTTAAAAAAATCAGACATCAAATACAAATCCTTAGACGATTCCGTTTTGTTTGCCATTGCAGTTTCCAGAAAAGCCATCAAACAATCGGGTTGGAATAAAGAAGCTGTTTTTGGAATCAACATTGGTTCATCGCGCGGAGCAACTTTATTATTCGAAAAACACCATATTGATTTTTTAAAAACAGGAAGAGCACAAACCTTAGCTTCACCGACTACAACTTTAGGCAATATTTCTTCTTGGGTGGCACATGACTTACAATCCGACGGCCCGGAAATCTCACATTCGATTACGTGTTCAACTGCTTTGCATGCATTATTAAATGGCGTCGCTTGGCTCAAATCTGGGATGGCAGATAAGTTTTTGGTCGGTGGAAGTGAAGCGCCATTAACCGATTTCACGATAGCACAAATGCAAGCAATGAAAATTTACTCCAAAGAAAATCAGGACTTTCCTAACCGTGCACTCGATTTAGAGAAAACCCAAAACACAATGGTTCTTGGTGAAGGCGCAGCAGTTTGCTGCTTAGAACTTGGTAAAAAAGAAAACGCATTGGCCTATATTGAAGGCATTGGCTATGCAACAGAATTGCTCGAACACAACACTTCAATTTCTGCGGAAGCTGATTGCTTTCAAAAATCGATGGCGATGGCATTGCAAAACACCAATCTTTCAGAAGTAGATGTGATTGTGATGCACGCACCGGGAACCATCAAAGGCGATTTATCAGAATACAAAGCCATTCAAAAAATATTCGGAACCGATTTGCCGATGCGGACTACAAATAAATGGAAAATTGGACATACGCTCGGCGCTTCAGGAATGCTTAGTATCGAATTGGCTGTTTTAATGTTGCAGCACCAACAATTTATCGGCGTCCCATTCACAAAGATTCAGAACGTAAAAAAACCAATTCGAAAAATATTAATCAATGCTGTTGGTTTTGGTGGCAATGCGGTTAGTGTTTTAATTTCCAAAGCATAAAAAACCTCTTACAATCTGCAAGAGGTTTTATTTTATAAATTTCCCTGTCATCACGTTTTATCGCCTTCTAGGTTGATGCAGTTTCAACGCTGTATAATATTAACACAATTGTAATAATGATCAGATGCAATTGATTAAATAAGGTTGTAAGGATTTTGGTGTGCTTTTCTTTTAGCTTAAAAGGAGTAATACTTTTCATAGGTTTTGAGATTTGGGTGACACATGATTAAAATAAAACATAGACCAAATGTAACATAAAACCGATTAAATACACAAATTTAATTTAAACAGATATTTTTTCTTACAAAAAATAAAATAACCCAAGAGAACTTAAAATCGGTTAAGTCTTTGGTTTTCAGTAAAATAAAAAGAGGATGAGTTTTTATATGTGAATTTAAAACTGTAAGAAAAGTTTTTAAAAATGTAAAAAACCACTTCATTAAAATGTTATAAAAACATTCAACGAAGAAAACATATATAAAAAATAGAAAGAGATTATTCTTTTTCCAATTGCTTTAGTTTATCATATACGAGACTACTTTCATAGCCTTTGCGAAGCATAAAATCACAAAATTTTTTTCGTTTTTTTAAGCTATTTTTTTCGAGAATGCTTTCCCAATGACGTTCGCTTAAAGTGTGAAAAGTAGTAGAATATTCTTCAGAAGTAATTTCTTTTAAAGCAATTGCAATAATATTTTGTGAGATATTTCGTGCCTTTAATTCGTTAACGATTCGAACCTTTCCCCAATACTTGATGCGGTGTTTTCCTCGTGAAAAACTACAGGCAAATCGTTCTTCGTTAAGAAATTGATTTTGTATCAAATGCACTACAATTTCATCAATACTTCCCGAATCGATTGCCATACTTCGCATTTTTTGAATTACCTCATTATGACAACGCTCTTGATAGGCACAAAAATGTTCTAATTTTTGTTTAACTTCTTGATTCGTATAGTGTTTCGACATAAATAAAAATGCAAAATTGTAAAGACTTGTTAGTAATTTAGTAATGTTAAAATGTTGATTTTAATAAAAATAGCCTTAATTTTGACTACCCAATCTACTGAAAAAAACTAGCAGCCTACTTTTTTTGTGCGATAAAGTTAGCGTTTATATTATTTAATATTATGACCATGAAATTAAAAGTTCTTTTATTGCTCTTATTGACGAGTTCGTTCTCTTGGAGTCAAATAACTGAAGGTTTCGAATCAGGGCTTCCGAGTGCATATACAGCTACAACTTCATATACTCTGGGCTCTGGTACGTGGGCAGGACAAGCCAATGGTGTTATTAGAGGAACGAGTGGTGTAAAATCAGGAATGTATAGTCTTCAATTAAGAAGCCAAACGGGAGCAATGGTAATATCACCAAATATTACTAGTGGCGTAGGAACTGTTAGTTTTTGGGGGTCATCAAGTACGGCTTCAGGATCAGTTCAAGTTAATTATTCTGTAGATGGTGGAGCCAATTGGATTGCCGCAACGGGGTCTCCATTTTCACTCACTACTGGGGCACCAGTCTTAAAAACGGCAACAGTAAACGACTCGAGTCCCAATATAATTTTTCAGTTTTATAGAACTGCATCCACAGTATATATTGATGATGTTGCGACCACAATCTATACAAATTCAGAAATGAATGTTCAAGGGAATGCAACCAATATTGCTGATGGAGATACAACGCCTTCTACCGTAGACAATACGGATTTTGATTTAGTATCTGTTGGAAGCTCAGTAAACAAAGTATTTGTAATTCAAAATACAGGAACTGGTGCATTAAACCTAACAGGAGCAAGTCCATACATAACAATAAGCGGAACTAATGCCGCAGATTTTTCTGTGTCGGTTATTCCTGTTACTCCGGTGGCAGCAACTTCAGGGACAACAACTTTTGAAATTACGTTTACACCTTCAGCAGCCGGATTAAGAACCGCTACTTTAACCATAGCCAATAACGATTCGGATGAAAATCCATACAATTTTAATATACAAGGAACAGGAACCACGTGTACTTCGGCTGTAATTGCGTCTGTTTATCCAGCATCAGGGCCACAAGGAACAATAGTTTCTATTACGGCAAGTTCAGGAAATTTAGCTTCAGCAACTGCCAAAGTTGGCGGTGTTACAGCCACAGTTTTATCGAGTACAGCGACACAATTAGTTATTGTTGTTCCTGTAGGCGGGTCTTCAGGCGGAATTGTAATTACGGATATTCAACCTTGTGCCGCCACAGCAGCATTCACTTATATTGATAAGTCTTTGACTTCTTGTGAAGGAACTTCTGCCGTATACACCGATTTAATTATTTCAGAAATATATGATGCGCAAGCTGGTTCAGGTGGTGTTATTGAATTATACAACGGTACTTCGGGTGCAATTGATATGACGGGATATAAGCTAAGACGTTTTGCCAATTTTACTGATGTCGGAGCACCGGCGATTGAAGTTGCCCTAACCGGAATTATCGCTGTTGGGCAAGTGATTTTGATAAGAGCTGATGCCACAGTAACTTGTGCCGCACAAGTAGGAACACCATATGGCACTTTAGGGTCAGGTTTTAATGCGGATGATAGAATTGATTTGACAAAAGGAGGGTCGGCAAATATACTTGTTGATCGAGTAAAGACTAGAAATAACGTCGGGTATTCGATGATTCGTGTGTCATCAACTGGACCATCAATGACCTTTGTTGATGCTGATTGGAATTCAAACGACACCGAGAATTGCGCCAATTTAGGAATCTTTGATTCTACACCGCCAGTACCGCCAACGATTTCAGTACAGCCAGCAGTTTCTTTAACTTGCACTAGTTCAACAGCTGCTTTATCTGTTACCGCTGCAGAAGGATTTGTAGGAAGTAACCCATTGGCTTATCAATGGTTTGTAGTGGCGCCGAATACTGCCGCTTGGACTTCTTTGACGAACACTGGTGTTTATACAGGAACAACAACAAATTCTCTTAATATTGCATCAATTGCGGGTTTGAATGGATACCAATATTATTGTCAAGTAAGAGAAAATACTTCAACCTGTTATTTGTCGACAATAGCTGTGCAAATTTCTAACGGGACTTTAACCTGGAATGGCACCGATTGGCGTGATACCAATAATATAGTAGGAGTGACATCTGCTACAAAAGTGGCAACCATTAATGCTAATTATGATACCGCAACCAATGGAAGTTTTGATGCTTGTAGTTTGGTTGTCAATAACGGATTTATTGCAACGATTTCACCCAATGATTATATCAATATTCAGAATGATCTAACGATGGTTGGGACAGGGAATTTAATAGTGCAAGACAATGGAAGTTTAGTTCAAGTCAATGATACTGGCGTGAATACTGGTTCTGTTACCGTAAATCGTATTCATACTGTAAAGAAATTTGACTATGTTTATTTGTCATCACCGGTATTTAATTTCCCACTTACCAGTGTTTCTCCAACAACTTCGACGGCGCATTTATGGAAATGGATTCCGCAAATCGGCGGTTTTTTTGGAACTTGGGTCAATACGACAGAAAACATGATCACGGGAAAAGGCTATATTGTTCGGGGGCCAAGTGGTTTTAATAATACGACTGCAGCAGATTATACAGCTCCGTACAGAAACGTTCCAAACAATGGCATAGTGGCCGTGGATGTTGAGCGAGGTGGTTATACAGGTCCTGATTATCCAAATCCAAACCCGGCGATTACCGACTTGGTTACCAATCATGATGACAATTGGAACTTAATAGGAAACCCTTATCCATCGGCTATTGATGCCAAGGCATTCATGACTTACAATACTAATATTGAGGGTGTCATTAGAATTTGGACACATGGAAATTTACCAAACGCGGCATATACCAATCCTTTTTATGCTTCCTATTTATACAACTATACCGCTTCGGATTTTATTCTTTATAATCTAACGGGGCCAAGTGTGCAGATGGGCTACAATGGTTACATTCCTTCTGGGCAAGGTTTTTTTGTTTCCATGATTGATGGTCTGGCGGATAATACACAAAAAGTATATTTTAATAATGCGATGCGAAGTAAAACCTTCGATAATTCGCAATTCTTCAGATTGAGCCATTCGAGTCAGAGTAATTTGGCTGCGGATAAAAGTAGAATTTGGTTGGATTTGGTCGGGCCAAACGCAACAGTTTCGAGAACTTTAGTTGGCTATGTCGACGGTGCTACTTTTGATAAAGACAGGTTGTATGATGCCTATTTAAAATTCGATTCGAATCAGAATTTATATTCATTAGTTAATGATGAAGCTTTAAATATTCAAGGCAGACCCATTCCTTTTGACAATTCAGATTTGGTTCCGTTGGGAATTAAAGTAGCTACAGCTAATACTTACACGATGGCAATTGCCAGCACTGACGGATTGTTTAAAGACAACAATCAATCGATTTATTTGGAAGATAAAGATTTGAATATTATTCATGATTTGAAACAAGCACCCTATACTTTTTCAACAGCATCAGGAAGATTCGACCAACGTTTTGTTTTGCGTTATACGAATCATTTATTAGGAAATGACACGTTTGAGAATTTGAATCAAAATGTTGTGGTTAGCACGAAAGAGCAAATCAACATCAAATCATATATAGGAAATATAAACAGTATTATAGTTTATGATGTCCTGGGAAGGACTATATATAGTAATGACAAAGTCAATAAAGAGGCGCTTATCATCAATGAGATTTCGCCAAGCCATCAAGTCTTACTGATTAAAATTAAACTCGAGAATGGTATGTCTATCACTAAAAAGATAGTTTACTAAAAATAAAAAATCCCGTTTAATTTTAAACGGGATTTTTTATTGATGATATAAACCGTTTATTTTCCTTTAACGGACGCTTCTAAATTTCTTTCAATAACATGTCCTGGTCTAGACCATTTTGGTTTTTCTCCTAAAGGTGCAAACTGTGAATCAGCAGCTTCAACGGTTGTTGGTTGCATGATTTTGACAAATGGTTTTTGAGGTTTCAATCCCAACATCTCAAACATTTTCATGTCTTCATTCACATCCGGATTTGGAGTCGTTAATAATTTATCGCCTGCAAAAATCGAATTTGCTCCTGCAAAGAAACACAACGCTTGCCCTTCACGACTCATGTTCATTCTTCCTGCTGAAAGCCGCACTTGCGTTTCCGGCATGATGATTCTTGTCGTCGCTACCATTCGAATCATTTCCCAAATTTCTACGGGTTTTTCTTCTTCCAATGGCGTGCCTTCCACAGCCACTAAAGCATTGATTGGAACAGATTCCGGTTGTGGATTTAACGTAGAAAGCGCCACTAACATGCCTGCACGATCTTCAATAGATTCGCCCATGCCAATAATGCCACCGCTACAAACGGTTACGTTGGTTTTCCGAACATTTTCTATGGTTTGCAAACGGTCTTCAAAGCCGCGCGTTGAAATGACTTCTTTATAGTATTCTTCCGAAGTATCTAAGTTGTGATTGTAAGCATACAAACCTGCTTCTGCTAAACGTTGGGCTTGATTTTCAGTAATCATTCCTAAAGTGCAACACACTTCCATGTCGAGTTTGTTGATGGTTCTGACCATTTCTAAAACTTGGTCGAATTCGGGCCCATCTTTTACGTTTCGCCACGCAGCACCCATGCATACACGAGATGAACCGCTGGATTTTGCTCTTAAAGCCTGTGCCTTTACTTGTTGTACCGACATCAAATCATTGCCTTCAATATCAGTGTGATATCGTGCTGCTTGTGGGCAATAGCCACAATCTTCTGGACATCCGCCGGTTTTTATAGAAAGTAATGTAGAAACCTGAACCACGTTTGGATCGTGTTTTTCTCTGTGAATGGTGGCCGCTTCAAAAAGCAAATCCATCATCGGTTTGTTGTATATGGCTATAATTTCTTCTTTGGTCCAATTGTGTTTCATGCTACTCATACATCAATTTTTATAATGCATCAAAAGTAGTCAAATAGTTCTAAAATAACAATGCAGGGTTGTTTAAAATAAGGACCGAAATTTTAGTCGATTGCGTATTTATTGTTGTGGTAAAACATTAGAATCAAGGTCACAATAATGCATGAGCCAATGCCTTCAAAAAGCAGATACACACAATAAGTACTCAATGGAGGATTCTTGCCCACTAAGAAAGTTTTTGCTAAAGTATGCACAAAAGCATCACCGCCAAGCATGTGGCTGTAAATCCATAATGCGCCAATACTCAAAACAACACCTATAAAAGCAGTCAAAAAAGCAGAAATAGCACCAGGCAGAAAATCTTTTTTTCCTTCATTAATATTCGACATAATAGTTCTATTGACACCATAAACAATAAAGAGAATATTAAATAGTCTTAAGTAAGTGACATCGGAAAACCCCAAAAAATTCATGATTAAAAAATAGGCTCCGATACCTAGAAATATTACAAATCCGTTGGTGAGTTCTTTTGGAATTTTCATGATTTTTATTTTTAAAGTTTAAACATTAAATTGATAATCAGATGTCTAGTAGAATATCAAATTTACAAAAAACAACTTTAAGTCTATAAATAATCAGTAAACATTACAAATTTTTTAGAAAAGTTATAACTGTGTTTTTATCTTTTTCTAGTTGTGCCTTCAACAAATCGATGGAAGCGAATTTTTCTTCCGAACGAATAAGTTGCAACAAACTAACCTGAATTTTTTGGTCGTATAAATCGCCATTGAAATCTAAAAAGTAAATTTCTATAGAAACAGATTCTCCGCCAACAGTAGGATTAATGCCGATATTCATCATGCCATAAACGGTTTTCCCATCGAGAATACTCAGCACAATATAAACGCCTTTTTGCGGAACGAGTTTGTAGTTTTCTTCGATTTTAAGATTGGCCGTCGGGAAACCAATGGTTCTGCCAAGCTGTTTTCCTTTTCGAATGACGCCGGTTAGGAAATAATCATAGCCTAAATATTGATTCGCTAAGTTGATATTTCCAGCATCTAATGCGCTTCGAATTTTGGTTGAACTTACAGAAACGGCTTCGATTTCTTGCGCTGAAATTTGTTCAACTTCAAAACCATATTTTTCTCCAAACTCGATTAAATCATCAATGTTGGCGGTGCGATTTCTTCCGAAACGATGGTCATGGCCTATCACAATTTTTTGAATATTCAACTGATCGACGAGTACATCTTTAACAAATTCCTCAGCGGTTAATCTTGAAAATGTTTTGTCAAACGGGTGAATAATAAGATTGTCGAGTCCGGTTTTTTGCAATAATGCGGTTCGTTCTTCAATGGTATTGAGCAGTTGAATCTCCGATTGTTCTTGCAACACCATTCTCGGATGCGGAAAAAAAGTAAGAATTAAACTTTCGCAATTGCTGGTTTTGGCATTGTGTATTAATTTTTCAATGATTTTTTGATGACCAATATGAACGCCGTCAAAAGTACCAAGGGTAACAATGGTTTTTTTGTTGGTTTGAAAGGAATTAATAGAATGAAAAATCTTCAAAGGATTGCATTTAATGCGCAAATTTAAGTTATCCGATTGACATTTTATAATTTGATTTTAGGAAGATTATAAATTTTTAAAGCTCAAAAATAATTAACAATAAAACGCTTTTACGAAGACAATATTTTTATTAAAAATTGTATATTTGAAGCCTATTAATCAATTTATCATCACAAACTATGAAAAAAGCTCTATTTTTAATATTGGTTCTTTTTGCAGTTAGTAATTCTTTTTCACAGAATGCTATCTGGAAAAAAATCACCAATAACGAGGTAAATTCTCCTATTTTGGCGCGAGATTCTCACCCTTCAGAATTTCTATTGTATTCGCTTAACCTAGAAGTTTTAAAAGCAAAATTAGCCACAGCACCTTCTAGAAATAATATTGGACAAGAATCTAGTGTTATTGTTGCTTTTCCAAATCCACAAGGTGAAATGCAAAATTTCAGAATATATGAAGCTTCTGTAATGCATCCAGAATTGGCGGCAAGACATACCGAAATTCAATCTTATGTTGGTTTGGGTGTTGAAGATAAAACCGCTATGATTCGTTTTAGCACCACTATTTTTGGTTTGCATACGATGACATTTTCGGGCGTTAATGGGACGTCTTACATCGATCCATATTCAAAGGATTTGAAGAATTATATGGTATTTAGTAAGTCTTCTTTAACGACTACTAAAATGCATCAATGTAACGTAATTGACCAAGGTATTGATTTATCAGAAGACATACCAGTAAGTGATTTGCCTTTGTTGCGCGCTAACAATAGCTTGTTTAAAACGTATCGTTTGGCTTTGGCTTGTACTATTGAGTATGCTGCATTTCATGTGGCTGCTGCAGGTGTAGGTGGTGGAACTTTAGCGCAGAAAAAAGCTGCGGTTTTGGCAGCTATGGTCGTAACAATGACAAGAGTCAATGGTTGTTTTGAAAAGGATATGGCTATCACTTTGACGTTGATTGCTAATAATGATGCCATCATCAATATCACTTCAGATACGTATGATAATAGCAATACTGCCAACATACTTTTAGATCAAAATCAAACGGCGATTGACAACACAATTGGTGATGCAAATTATGATATAGGCCACGTTGCCAGTACTGGTGGTGGAGGTGTTGCAAGTCCGCAATCACCATGTGCTCCAGGATCGAAAGCAAGAGGCGTAACAGGACTTGATTCTCCTGTTGGAGACCAATATGATATTGACTTTGTAGCGCACGAAATGGGACATCAATTTGGATGTTCTCATACATTTAATGGTGATGGAGGAAATTGCGGTGGAGGAAATAGAGTAACAGCTTCAGCATTTGAACCAGGTAGTGGCACCACTATTATGGCTTATGCGGGTATTTGTTCTCCGCAAGATGTTCAGCCTCATTCGGATGCATATTACCACGCAAGAAGTATCATACAAATGATAGCGTTTGTAAATGGAGCAGGAAATTGTGGTGTTATTCAGCCTAATGGAAATGCTGCGCCAGTTGTTAATGCCGGTTCTAATTATACAATTCCATATGGAACTCCATTTGTACTAACAGGTTCTGCTACTGATGCTGATAACGATGCGCTAACATATTGTTGGGAGCAGTATAATGCCGGAACAGTTACATCAAACGCGACGGTGACCTCTACTACTGGACCTAATTTTAGATCATTCAATCCATCTGCATCTCCAAAAAGATATTTCCCGGCGTTCTCTAACGTATTGGCCAATAATTTAGCAACTACGTGGGAAGTTGTTCCTAATGTTGCTCGTGCGATGACTTTTTCTTTGTTAGTAAGAGATAACAGAAGCCCATTAGGAGGCCAAACACAAAGAGCTACTATGATTTTAACCTATGCTAATGTTGGACCGTTTAAAGTAACTTCACAAAGCACGCCAACGGCTTGGGCTCAAAACTCATCACAAACAGTTACTTGGGATGTTGCAGGAACTGATGCCAACGGAATTAACACGACTTTAGTAAACATTAAAATGTCAACGGATGGTGGAGCAACTTTCCCTTATTTGTTAGCAGAAAATACGCCGAATGACGGAAGCGAAGTGATTACAGCACCGAATGCTGTTTCTCAAAATTGTAGAATTTTAATCGAATCTGTTGGTAATGTTTTCTATGCAGTTAACTCTAAAGCATTCAATTTAGGGTATGCGATAGTTAATACTTGTACTACGTATAATTATTCTGGAGCTGCGTTCAATTTAACAGATGGTTCGACTAGTTATACTGTAAAACAAATCAATGTGCCAACAGCAGGGACGATTAGTGATGTAAATATTACCATTAATGCGACACATCCAAACCTTCAAAACTTGGTGATGGCTGTGATCAGACCGGGCGGAACTTTGGCTACTTATTTCAATCAACAATGTACAGGGAATGCCAATATGAATGTTACTTTCGATGCTCAGGGAAGCGCGCTTACTTGTGCGAGTCCAACATCAGGAACGTACATTGCACCATCTTACGATTTGAATAACTTAAACGGATTCAGTCAGCAAGGAAACTGGCAATTTGGATTTAAAGATGTAGTTGCCGGAAATGCAGGTTCTATCAATTCTATTGCATTAGAAGTTTGTTCTCAGACATTGGTTTTATTAGCTAATAATGCTTTTGAGTTTGAAAACTTTGCTTTATATCCAAATCCGAACGACAGTAACTTTACAGTTCAGTTTAATGCTGCTGGTAAAATCGGAATCATGGTTCATGATATCAGCGGCAGAAAAATATTTGATAAAAGCTACAACAGTAACGGATTATTCAATCAAGAGTTGCACTTAGAAAATGCGCAAGCCGGTGTTTATATGGTTTCTATAACTGATGGAACTAGAAAAATGGTAAAACGTATTGTAATACAATAAGAAAAACCTTTATCAATAAAAAAAAGAGTCATTAGCAATAATGACTCTTTTTTTATGCGGTTTAAATTCTAGTTACTTTATAGAAAATCCAACATGATGAATGATTTGAGGAACTTCATCGGTTTTGAAATTTAAATCAACCTCTTTTTCATTGACCTTTTTTGACACAGTAAGTTTTCCTTGATTTATTTTATAATAACCTGTTTGTCCACGGCAAAAACAAAATCTGCCGAAAAGGAATTGAGTATTTTCTAATGCAGCGTCTGAAAAATGTAAATTTTCCGCATTGTTATCAATTTCAAAAACAACTTCTTCTCGGTAATTGGCATCTTGAATGTCGCCTTTTACGGTTCTTTTATAAGTGTATTGCACTACGCTTTTTGAAGTACTTTCTTCTAAAGTATAAAACACACTTCCGAATTCGTCTTTCTTTACGACCATGCTTTTGTTTCTTGATAATTGTATCGTGCAAGTTCCGTCTTTTGGACATTCGCTAGTTATTGCAGCTGTTGTTTGCGCTGCTGCTTTTTTGCATTTACAAGATAATACGCAAAAAAGGACGAATAATAAAGCTATTTTTTTACTCATGCGTAAATATTTTTTTTGGTATTCGTGACCCGAGCCTGAAAGGCGAACTGATGTAATAATCTTCGATTTCATTTTATTTTCCATTAAAAGTTGACATAGTATTTTCTATTCCGGCAGTTCCGAATGATTTTATGATTTCTGAAGCGAGTTCTAAACGCTCGGGAAGTTTGGCTTTTTCATCATCTCCCCAATCGCCTAAGACATAATTGACTTGTTGCCCTTTTTTGAATTCGTCGCTGATGCCAAAACGAAAACGCGTATAGTTTTGTGTATTGAGAACCAAGTTGATGTTTTTCAATCCGTTGTGACCACCGTCGCTGCCTTTGAGACGAATGCGGATGGTTCCGAAAGCCAAGTTCAAATCATCGGTAATCACCATGATATTCTCGAGTGGAATTTTTTCTTTTTCCATCCAGTATTGTACGGCTTTTCCACTCAGGTTCATGTAAGTGTTGGGTTTGAGTAATAAGAAAGTTCTTCCTTTTAATTTGTATTCTGCTAACGAACCCAATTTCACAGTTTCAAAGTCTATCGATTCTTTTCGTGCTAAGAAGTCGAGGATTTTGAATCCGATATTGTGGCGGGTATTGACATATTCTGCGCCGATATTGCCTAAGCCAACGATTAAAAACTTCTTCATAGGATCTGTAATGTCGGTTGTTTTTTTGGATGTAAATAAATTGGTCAACCATTTCATGTTGTAAATGTAGTTAATTTGAAAATGTGAAGATTTGAAAATTTGAAAATGAATGCTGTTGTTTGCAGGAATTCCCTAGCCCTGATAATTTGATATTAAGAGGAGGAAGCCCAGTGGGCTTCAGGTATTTTTTAGATGCACAACTGAAAATGGATTTGAACTTTTATACAAAAGCCCTAGCCCTGATAGATGAGGTTATCCTTTTGTGCCGTTGTTCGGCGCAAAAGATAGGAACGGATAGCAGGTTCCCGGCTCCTGAATAAAATCATGGTAAGTTGGACAGATTGCTCCGCTGCGCTCGCAATGACGTATAAAAAAAGCACCAGCCTTTCGACTGATGCTTGGGTATGAAAAAGACAGAATCTTATTTCTTTTTGGTAGGCGCTTTTGCTGCTTTCGCTGCTTCTTGAGCTGCCTTCATAGCCGCACGAGAAATTCTCACTTGAGCTACCACCGTGTTGTCAGGGTGCAACAATTTGTATTTGTCAGAAACCAATTTCGTCACATACAATTTGTTACCCATTTCTAGTGGAGAAATGTCCGCATCGATAAAATCAGGTAGGTTTTTAGGCAAAGCTTTCACTTTAAGTCTACGTTGGTTCAAACGTAAAACACCTCCTAATAAAACTCCTGGCGACACTCCTAATACTCTCACCGGAACTTCCATAGTGATTTCTTTGTCGTCAAATAATTCGAAGAAGTCAATGTGCAAAATTCTGTCTGAAACAGGGTGCACTTGAATGTCTTGTAGAATTGCATTGTACTTTTTACTACCCAATTCGATCGCAACGGTGTGTGCGTTTGGAGTGTAAACCAAGTTTTTAAATGCAATTTCTTCTGCTGAGAAATGTACTGCTTGCTTTCCTCCGTATAAAACGCAAGGAACCAATCCAGCATTACGTAAGGCTTTAGTCGCAACTTTGCCCACGCTTTCTCTTTCTGATCCTTTAATCGTAATCGATTTCATTGTAAAAATATATAGTTAATAATAAAAATTTGTTGTCGGTTGTCGGTTGTGAGTTGTCGGTTTTACCCGGTTTCTTACGTTCGACTTTTCTTGCTTCTTATCTCTTTCATCTTTCTTGGGCGTTTCCCTGCGGGTCGGGCTTTCGCACTCGCTTTTTTTTTGCTACGTAAACTTCACAAAAAAAAGAGCTCAGACAATTGCTCAATCCCTAACGCGGTTTATCCTATTTTACGTGCTCGAGTCTTTCATCTAGCAGCGAAGCGGTCTTGCGTCTTTCTTCTCTACATCAGGAATTTACCGCTGATGGAATTGTTGTGCTGTACCATGTTCATCACATCGGCAAAAAGTGGCGCACAACTAACCACTCTTATTTTTTTGGATTCCTTCTTTAATGGAATGGAATCGGTAACAATCAATTCTAACAATTTAGAATTTTCTATTTTCTCGTAGGCCTCGCCTGATAAAATGGCGTGTGTACATATCGCTCTTACACTTAGGGCTCCTTTTTCAATCATCAAATCGGCAGCTTTGGCTAATGTGCCTCCGGTGTCGATCATGTCGTCTACCAAGACTACGTTTCTGCCTCTGACTTCTCCGATGAGTTCCATTGTGTCGATGACATTGGCGGCTCTTCTTTGTTTGTAACAGATTACAACATCCGATTCTAAAAACTTAGAATACGCATAGGCTCTTTTCGATCCCCCCATATCCGGCGATGCAATCGTCAGATTTTCTAAGTTCAGGCTTTTCACGTACGGCAAAAATATGGTCGATGCGAAAAGGTGGTCTACGGGTTTTTCAAAGAATCCTTGTATCTGATCGGCGTGTAAATCCATCGTCATAATTCTCGTTGCTCCTGCAGCATCTAACAGATTCGCTACCAATTTGGCTCCAATCGGAACTCTTGGTTTGTCTTTCCTGTCTTGACGTGCCCATCCGAAATATGGAATTACAGCGGTTACGTGTCTGGCTGATGCGCGTTTTGCGGCGTCAATCATCAGTAACAATTCCATCAAATTGTCGGCACTTGGAAAAGTGGAACAAACGATGAACACTCGTAATCCTCGAATCGACTCTTCGTAAGAAGGCTGAAACTCGCCATCACTATATTTAGAGAACGTCACTTTACCCAGCTCAACGCCATAATGCGAGGCAATCTTTTCTGCCAAATATACACTTTGCGAACACGCAAATATCTTTGCTTCCGGTTCTTGGTGTGACATTGTTTTGTTGTTTTATTCCGTTGCTCTCCATACAATTCAGCCTTATCATTGATATAAAGCTTCCTGTAATAAACGCCTCGGGTGTAGTTAGTTAGTTGTGTGCTGCCTGAACAGCGGTGCAAATTTAGGAATTAAATCCAAGTAGGAAAGGAAAATTTAGAGTATTTTTTTAGAATGTCTAATATTATTTTTTACATTTGCACCGTGTTAAAGGAAAGGCATTGCTTTTCTATTGCGTTAAATCATGCAAATGATTTTTCGTCTGCTGCGCCCGGATGGCGGAATTGGTAGACGCGCTGGTCTCAAACACCTGTGGGAAACCGTACCGGTTCGACTCCGGTTCCGGGTACTTAAAAAGCTCTTCTTTATTGAGGAGCTTTTTTATTTTAGAAAAAATAGAGTAGGAGTCAAACTAATTTTAGTTTTCCGGTTCCGGGTACATAAAAACCTCTGAGAAATCAGAGGTTTTTTATTTTTTGTTAGTGATGAAAACATTTTGTCAAAACTAATATTGTAGCATCGGGAAACCTACTATTTCTTAACCATTACCTAGCAGTTAGTTCACACTGATTCTTTTACTTTGAAAAAAAAGTAATGAGCTACTTCAAATTTTCTTATTGGTATTCATTGAAAAATGTATTGGCCTTCATTAAGGAATGGCTTTTTCTTCGAGCCATGCAGTCTACCTTTCTTCATTAGTTGCCACTAAGCCAATATGGACAAAGAAATGCATGTTGATTTTTCAAAGCAACAATTTGGAGCCGATTTTAAATGGGGTGTATCTACAGCTGCATTTCAGATTGAAGGTTCTGATAATGTTGATGGGAAAGGCTTATCGATTTGGGATGTCTTTGCCGCCCGTAGAGGAAAGATTAAAAAAGGGCATCAACCCGCTGATGCTTGCGATTTTTATAACCGCTTTAAAGATGATATCGCTTTAGTCCGGGAACTCAATATTTCAAACTTTCGTTTCTCTCTGAGTTGGACAAGATTATTGCCTGAGGGTTCAGGAAGTATCAATTACAAAGGAGTTGATTATTATAACAGGGTGATCGATTTTTTGCTCGAATGCGGCATTACGCCTTGGATTACTATATATCACTGGGATTTACCTCATGCATTGGAACTTAGAGGCGGTTGGACCAATCGCGACATCGTTTCCTGGTTTTCAGATTATTCCGAAATATGTGCCATAAATTTTGGTGACAGGGTAATCAACTGGATGGTGATGAACGAACCATCAGTATTTACCGGCGCAGGATATTTTTTAGGCATGCATGCTCCTGGGAAAAAAGGACTTACCAATTACCTCAAGGCCATTCATCATTCGACTTTAGCAACAGTTGCGGGAGCTCAAGCATTGCGTGCGCAAGTTCATGAAGCCAACATCGGAACCACTTTTTCGTGTACCCATATAGAACCTATAAACCAGTATCAAAACAATGTTTTGGCAGCAAAGCGTGTAGATACGCTTTTGAACAGGACTTTTATCGAGCCAATTTTAGGTCTTGGGTACCCTCATTCGGATTTGCCGGTTCTTAAAAAAATTGAAAAACACATGCGTCCTCAAGATGAGAAAAACATGGCTTTTGATTTTGATTTTATTGGCATCCAATGTTATACGCGCGAAATCGTAAAATCGTCAATATTTGTTCCTTACATCGGTGCAAGAATTGTCAAAGCGTCGAAGAGAAAGGTGCCTTTCACAGCGATGAACTGGGAAGTATACCCGCCTTCCATTTATCAAATGATTAAGAAGTTTAATGCCTACAAAGGAATTAAAAAGCTTCTCATAACAGAAAACGGTTCAGCTTTTCCTGATGTCATTGAAAATGGGAAAGTAAATGACATTGATAGAACCACGTATCTTCAAAATCATATAGGTGAGGTTTTGAAAGCCAAGCAAGAAGGTTTTAATGTAGATGGTTATTTTGTATGGACACTGACGGATAATTTTGAATGGGCGGAGGGTTTCCATCCCAGATTTGGATTGGTTTATGTTGATTTTAATACACAACAAAGAATCATTAAACAATCCGGTTTATGGTTCAAAGAATTTCTGAAGTAACCACTTTTTGACAGCAAGAAAAATTTTATAAATCTATCTGAATGAAAATATTATACGCAGTACAAGGAACAGGTAATGGGCATTTAAGTCGAGCAATTGACATCATCCCTTGTCTTCAAAAGCATGGCGAAGTTGATATCTTAGTGAGTGGGATACAGGGCGACCTTGAATTACCATTTCCAATAAAATACCAATTTAAAGGACTCAGTTTCATTTTTGGAAAAAAAGGCGGCGTTGATTTACTAAAAACCGTTACCCGAAGCCATCCAAGGAAATTATATAAAAGCATTCAGGATTTGCCTGTAGACGACTATGATATAGTGATTAGTGATTTTGAACCTGTGTCCTCTTGGGCCTGTGTTCTAAAAAACAAGCCATGCATTGCGCTCAGTCATCAAGCAGCGGTACTTTCAAAAGCCTTCCCACAAGCAGAAGAAACCGATAAAATAGGGAAACTGATATTACAAAATTATGCACCTGCTGATTTTAAATACGGTTTCCATTTTAAAGACAATGGAGAAAACATTTATACTCCAGTAGTACGTCAGCAAGTTCGGAATCATGCCGTTACCGATACCGGACATTACACAGTCTACCTTCCTTCTTATGATGATGCGGCACTGATTGAAAAATTATCAAGGTTTCCGAAAATCAAATGGGATGTTTTTTCAAAGCATAACAAAAAGAAATTGGTATTGAATAATATTGTAATCCAACCGATAAATAATTTGCTATTTACGGCCAGTATGGCTTCATCAACGGGAGTCTTATGCGGAGCCGGATTTGAAACACCCGCTGAGGCATTATTCTTAGGAAAGAAACTTTTAGTCGTTCCAATGAAAAATCAGTATGAGCAACAGCTCAATGCCGCGGCTTTAAAAACTATGAATGTGCCGGTGATCAAAAGCCTGAAACCGAAATGGGATGCTGTAATTTCTGAATGGCTGCAAAGCGGACAACGAGTAGCGGTTAGCTATCCTGATATCACACAGGACATTATCGACAGTATTATTTCCAAGTATTCTGCCTGATTTATTCTTTTGATTGGACGACCTCGATAAGTAATGCTTTCATGTCTAGCAATGCATTGAGATCCTGATGGTCAACATCTGTACTGTCTTCGGATTCTTCCATGCAATCTGAGGCTTCATACCTAAAAATTTCCCATTCCCCATTATGATACTCAAGTGCCGTAAGGTTTTCTACCCAATCGCCCGAATTAAGGTATATTACGGAACCTTTTTCATTATCAATCTTTCTGATTTCAGGTTGGTGAATATGCCCGCAGATTACATAACTATAGCCGTTTTCAATAGCTAAATCCGCAGCAGTGTTTTCAAAATCATTGATAAATTTTACAGCATCTTTAAAGCGCGCTTTGATGCGTTTTGAGAAACTCATTTTTTCTCTTCCAAGAAGTTTGAGACACCAATTAACGAAACGGTTGATTAATATTAATGTGTCATAACCAATCGCGCCAAGTTTGGCCAGCCATTTAGAATTCTGCATGGTCACATCAAAAACATCACCGTGGAAAAGCCATGCTTTTTTACCATCCAAATTAAGTACTAATTTGTTCTGTAGTTTAAAACTACCAACATTAAGACCCGTAAATTTCCGAAGCATTTCATCATGATTACCCGTAAGATAATAAACCGGTACGTTTTCAGCAACGTATTTCATAATTTTTCGAACCACTTTCATATGCGATTGCGGCCAGTATGATTTACTGAATTGCCAGATGTCGATGATATCGCCGTTGAGGACTATGGCTTTTGGGTTGATGCTCTGCAAATAGCGAAGAAGCTCTTTGGCATGACAGCCATAAGTGCCTAAGTGCACATCGGATATAATGACAAGGTCTACATTGCGTTTTCCCATCGACAAATCTTCTAAAATAATTTTAAACTTATGGTTAAGGACATGTCATTAAATCGTCATTAAAATTGATTTTGATATTATGATGTACAATTTAAACGAAACTTTTTATGGGAAAGGGTCAATTTAGTGGATTTGTATTAGAATATTATCGATGAAATGCATGTCTTTTAGCTGAAATACTTCAGATTTGACTTTTTTGTATTTTAAACGAGTTTTGGGGTTAGTTACCGAAGCAATTTCGTTAGGCTGTGTTGTTGCCATAGATTTGTCATGTACAAACAAAGTAACACAAACGATATGAACACAACATCAAACACTACTACTTCAAACAGCATCAAAATGATGGTTGTCTTAGTAATGATGTTGGTATCAAGTGTTGGGTTTGCACAAAACACAATTGAAGTTCCTGCCACGGTTGCATCAACAACTACAACAGTAGAGTCTAACGCTTCAATGAATATGGTTTCTTGGTTTATGGGAACAAAACAAAACACCAACGAAAACATCACAAAAGAATCAACTTCAAAAAAACAAATGATGACATCAGGAATTGCTCCAAACAGATTGTTGATCAAAACGTTTTTGAAAAAAGCGTCACAATACGCTTCCAACATCGCATAGTTTTATTTTAACATAGTTAGGTTAACTCAAGAAATGCCTCCTTCGTCAAGGGAGGTTTTTTTTTACAATGAGTTTCGCAAGATTAACGAACATTCGTTTTCGATTTGCTCTTTCTTTCCTTCTAAAATCATTTTTGCAATAATCTCGCCCATGATTTCAAATTTTGTAGATATGGTGGTGATGCCGTTTTCAACTACTTTTTTAAGCGGTGTGTCATTGTAGGAAATAATGCCAAAATCAGTTCCCAGTTTTAAATTTTGAAGCTTCGATTTTTCGATGACACTTACCAAATCACGGTCGTTAGGAATGATATACACTTCTTTATTGTTGATTTCACGATTGTTGAATTCTGTAATGATTTCATATTCAAAATCGAAATCTTGACAGAAACACAGAAAGCCTTCTTTCATACCTAAAGGTTCTCTAAAACCAGGAAAGATTAAGATTAATTTTTTATAGTTATTGAGCTTGACTTTGGCTTTTGTCAATGCGTCATACATGTCTTTGATGAAATTTTGATATACTGCCGGGTATGATTTTAAATCGATATTCGTTTGGTCGAGGATAAAAACTTCATTAACCGGTAGGGTTTTTATCATGGCCACAGCTTCTTTTAAATTGGTGGGCATGATAATGTATCGCGTATAATTTCCGTTACTTTCCTGAATCAATTTTTGGAACATTGCGCCATTAAAATGATGAAAAAAAATGTCAACCTGAATGTCAGCACCAAGGTGTTTTAAAATCGAATTGTATAAATCTTCCTTGAAAATATTGAGTTCATCAAACAATAAAAAAACCCGATGCTTCATAGTGATTTCAAGGCTTTTCACATAATAACCTTTCCCTAAAATGGCGTAAATAATGCCTCTTTTTTTGAGTTCATCATAAGCCAAAAGAACCGTGTCTCGAGATAAAGCAAACTCCAAACAGACTTTATTAATCGACGGTAATCTTTCGTCTTTACTCAACTTTCCTTCTGAAATCGCCTTTTCAACAGACACAACAATCTGTTTGTATTTTGGAATGCCAAGATTGTTTTGAATCGAAATTATTTTCATGAATTGTTTTTTTACAAAGATATAAAAACCGGTAGGTACTGGTATGTTTTAGCGAATATATATTTTACATTTGAATTTTACATTTGATAAAAAACCCATGGAAATAAAACGAATTCCTCATTTTGAAGTAATGATTTCTAAGAAGTTATTTGGTAAAATGCCAAATGGCAAAGCTGTGTTCAGTTATGAATTGAAGAATAAAAACGGAATGGAAGTGCACATCATCAACTATGGAGCAACCATTACAGCCATTAAAGTTCCTTCGAAAACAGGAAAACTAATTGATGTTGTTTTGGGTTTCGACACTTTAGAACAATACATACAATCCTTCGATTTACCATCACCACCATATTTTGGAGCCACTGTCGGAAGGTTTGCCGGAAGAATTAACAACGGTTCTTTTAATTTGAATGATATAACTTTTCAACTCAATCAAAACAACAACAATAACGCATTGCATGGTGGGAAAAAAGGTTTTAGTCAAGTAGTTTGGAAGGCCGAAGATACCGAGATCGACGAAGGTTCATCAATCACATTTTCCCATTTGAGCCCTAACAATGAGGAATGTTTTCCCGGAAATTTAAAGGTTGAACTAACCTATACATTAACCGATAACAACGAAATTATCCTAGATTATAAAGCCGTTTCAGATGAAGACACCATCATCAATCTAACACATCACAGCTATTTCAACCTCGACGGACAGCATGCTGATATCAAAAATCAGGATTTGTTTGTCAATGCCAACCTCATTTTAGATACGACGTATGACAATATTCCAACTGGTCGGTTTGTTAATTTGAAAGACCACAAATACAATTTCAATCCATTCAAAAAATGCCCTACCTTTATAGACAATACGTTTGTTCTGTCGGAGAATGCAAACCCTGCTGCATCATTATTTAGCCCAACGAATGAAATAAAAATGGAAGTTTTTACGGATCAACCGGCCGTACATATATATGTTGGAGGCGATTGCTTCAATACCATAAAAGGCAAAGAAAGGACCAATTACCATGCAATGAGCGGTATCTGTTTTGAAACGCAAAACTTTCCCGATGCTCCAAATCATATACATTTTCCGAACGCGATTTTAAAAAAAGGAGAAACCTATATGCAGCATACCATTTATAAATTTGAAACGAATCATGATGAAAAAGATATTTAATATATTGAGTATTTCAATTTTGGCTCTGTTGTTTTCGTGTTCAAAAAGCGATGATGCGGCATCAATTGAAACAATGGCAAGACCAACAAAACCGCTTGCTGTAAAAAGTTTGATTAAAGCAGCCGATGTGTCCTTTCTGCCTTTAATTGAAAGTGAAGGAACGGTTTATAAATACAACAACCAACCTCAAGACGCCTTGCTTACCCTAAAAAATGCAGGTTGCAATACCGTTAGAATCCGCCTTTGGAAAAACCCTTCAGATGACCATAGCGGATTAACAGAAGTAAAAAATTTGGCCATCAGAGCCAGACAAATGGGTATGAAAGTTTGGCTTTCCGTGCATTATTCCGATACTTGGGCCGATCCCGGAAATCAAACCAAACCAGCGGAATGGACGAATTTGAGTTTTGTCGATTTAAAAACCGCTGTTCAAACCTATACCGCCACAGTGCTGAGTGAAATCCATCCCGATATTTACCAAGTAGGGAACGAAACCAACGACGGATTCTTATTCCCACAAGGGAAGTTGTCTACGAATGAAGCTCAGTATTTACAGTTGGTTCAAGCAGCGATCACAGTCATCAGAACCCAGTCGCCTAGAACAAAAATCATGTTGCATTACGCCGGAATTTCAGGCGCCACTTGGTTTTTCTCAAAAGTGCACAACATGGATTATGATTATATTGGGTTGTCGTATTACCCGGTTTGGCATGGTCAAGATTTGAATTTGCTACAAACAACAATGAATAGCTTAAGCCAAATACACAATAAAAAAGTACTGATTGCCGAAACAGCCTATCCATTTACTTTAGGTTGGAACGATTGGACCAACAATATTGTAGGACTTAGCAACCAATTAATACCGGCATATCCGGCGACAAATGGTGGTCAAAAAAACTTTTTATTAGCCATCAAATCGATGTTGCTAACTTCTCCAAATGGTATTGGATTTTCCTATTGGGGAGGCGAATGGGTGGCTTTCCGAGGAACACAAGCTACCAATGGTTCATCATTTGAAAACCAGGCTTTGTGGGATTTTAACGTTAATGCATTGCCGGTAATGGATGCTTTTAATTAAAATGAAGATGAAAAATATTGGATTATTTCTGCTATTGCTTTTTCCATTGATGAATCATGGGCAAAATGCAAAACCTGATTTCGCCAAAGGAGCCGACGTTGGTTGGTTGCCACAAATGGAGGCAACTGGTTACAAATTTTATGATACCGACGGCAGTCAAAAAGATTGTTTGCAATTGCTCAAAGATAGAGGTATGAATACCATCCGATTGCGCCTATTCGTAAACCCATCGAATGACAAAGCCAGCGGTCATTGCAGTAAAGATGAGACTGTTTCCATGGCAGTTCGTGCTCAAAAAATGGGGATGCGTATCATGATCGATTTTCACTACAGCGATTCGTGGGCCGATCCTGCCAAACAATTCAAACCCGCTGCTTGGGAAAAACATGCTTTTCCGGAATTATTAAATGATGTTTATAACCATACTTTCGATGTTTTGAATGCACTGAAAAATGCGGGTGTAACTCCGGAATGGGTTCAAATCGGAAATGAAATTCCCGGAGGCATGATGTGGCCCGATGGAAGTACAAAAAACTGGAAACAACTCGGACAATTATTAAACAAAGGCTACGACGCTACGAAAGCAGTAAATCCAAAGATCAAAGTCATCGTGCACGTTGATGAAGGAAACAACAACGCCAAATTCAGAACGTTCTTCGACAATGCGACCGAACAAAAAGTAAAATATGATGTCATCGGTCTGTCGTATTACCCGTATTGGATAAAAAAAGATTACACCGAAACGATTGCCGATTTGCAATTTAATCTGAATGACATGTCGAAACGATACCACAAAGAAGTCATGGTCGTTGAAGTTGGCGGCGAAGATCATCTGGTTCAAAATACATTCGATATGCTCAAGGCAACCATCAAGGCCGTAAAAGAGGTTCCGAATCAAAAAGGTTTGGGCGTGATTTACTGGGAACCAGAAGGCGAAAAAAGTTGGAGTCAATACAGCTTAAGCGCATGGCAATCCGACGGCAAGCCATCACCTGCTTTAGATGCGTTTAAAAATTAATATCAAAATGCAACACCTTTCAATCCTATTATTAATGGTTATTTCCCTTTTCGCTTTTGAAAACGGGCAAGCACAATCAAGAACGAAAACAAATTTCGGAGCCGATTGGGAATTCCACAAAGAAGGCGAGACTAATTGGGAAAAAGTGACGATTCCTCATACGGCTAATGTTGAGAATTTAGTCGTGGTCAAACAATTTCAAGGTGTTTCGTATTATCAAAAGAAATTCAAAGTAGCGACTTCAAAAGACAGCAAAGTGTTTCTTTATTTTGAAGGCGTCATGTCGGAAGCTGAGGTATTCATCAACAATAAAAAAGCAACATATCACATAGGCGGTTACTTGCCTTTCACGGTAGATGTTACGCCGTATCTTAATCAAGATTCGGATAATTTGGTAACGCTTAAAGTGACCAATGTTGACAATCCTGAAATTCCACCGGGCAAAGCCATCAAGGATTTGGACTTCAATTATTATGGCGGTATTTATCGCAATGTTTATCTGATTACAACCAATAAAGTATATATTACGGATGCCGTCAATGCAAATCATAAAGCAAGTGGCGGTGTTTTTGTGAATTTCAATTCGGTATCAAAAAACAGGGCTGAAGGTATCATCAAAGTGCATTTGAAAAACGAATCTTCGAGCACAGAAAGAGTCTATTTAAAATATACATTGACTTCCAAATCAGGACGTAAGTTTGCATTGGAATCGAAAAAATTCTCTATCAGTGATTATCATGACCGTGATTTTGAAGTCACACAACACGTCAGCATCGGCAACCCACAATTATGGTCGATTGATGAACCGAATTTATACCAATTGGATATTGAAGTCATTTCAAAAGATAAAACCATCGATACGTATTCTGACAAAATAGGTATTCGAAAATCCGAAATCAGAATCAACGGTTATTTTCTGAATGATGAAAAAATCTACATCAACGGCACCAACCGCCATCAAGAATATCCCTATTTAGGTTACGCGATTTCCGATGAAGCACAATACCGCGACGCTGTAAAAATCAAAAATGCAGGTTTCGATTTCGTGCGTTTGTCGCATTATCCGCAAGCTGAAGCGTTTTTGAGAGCTTGTGATGAACTCGGAATTTTGGTCATGAACAGTTTACCGGGTTGGCAGTTTTTCGGTAACGCGGCTTTCGAGGAAAATTCATTTCAAAACCTGCGCGATATGATCAGACGCGACCGAAATCATCCGAGCATTATTTTTTGGGAGAATTCTTTGAATGAAACCGCCATGTCTGAAAGTTTCATGAAAAAAGCCAATGTCATTTTGAATGAAGAAATTCCATTTTCAAATAAAATCAGCGCGAGTTGGATTGACAACGACAATTACGACATCTACATTCCCGCAAGACAACACGGGAAAGCGCCGGATTATTGGACGAATTACAACAAAGACAATCGAAAAATATTCATAGCCGAATATGGCGATTGGGAATATTATGCCCAAAATGCCGGTTTCAATCAAAAGGATTTTGCCAATCTCAAAGAAGACGAACGAACGTCACGACAACTCCGAGCGTTTGGTGAAAAGCGATTATTGCAACAAGCATTTAATTTTCAAGAAGCTTCAAACTCAAACCGAAAAGGAAGCAATACACTAGGTGAAGCGAATTGGCTCATGTTCGATTACAACCGCGGTTACAGCCCTGATATTGAAAGTTCAGGAATCAGCGATATTTTCAGAATTCCAAAATTTGCGTATTATTTTTACCAAAGTCAACGCAATCCAAATGTAGTTTTAGACAGCAGATTATTCTCCGGACCCATGGTGAATATCGCCAACAACTGGACGGAAAATTCACCACTTGAAGTTCGCGTTTACAGCAATTGCGAGGAAGTCGCTTTATATCTGAACGATGTTTTAATTGCCAAACAAAATCCATTGATTAACCAAAACAGCAATCGATTGAAACACGCTCCGTTTGTATTTCAAATCGAAAAATACCAAGCCGGAACTTTGCGTGCCGAAGGTTTTATTGATGGAAAAAAAGTAACCGAAAACATTGTGAAGTCACCGACAAAAGCTACTAAAATAGAACTATCGTATGATTTGTCAAACATTCCAATCAATAAAAATAATCCCGATGTTGTTTTTGTGTATGCTAAAATCACAGATGAGAATGGCACTGTAATTCCTGATGCCACAGATGACGTAACCTTTAGTTTAGAAGGAGAAAATGCAAAACTTATAGGTCAAAACCCTATAAAATCTGAAGCTGGAATTGCTACTATACTTTTAAGAACCGACTCATTTAAAAAGCCACTAATCATAAAGGCTGCTTCAGAAAATCTAAAATCTGATGAAATTGAAATCAAAGAATGAAACAGAATTTACAAAATGTTTTAAACCAATGCATTAAAACCATATGAAAAAAGAGTATATACTGCTATTGGTTATTGTTGTTTTTGCATCTTGTAAAACAAAACCCGATTTCACCAAAGACAACCTATATCCACCACCAGATATTGTAATCCCTTATCATTCTGATTGGACAAAAAATCATTATCCCGAGAAAATAAAAGAATTTGAGGCAAATCCTCTTTCGTTTGGCGATATTGTTTTTATTGGAAATAGCATTACAGAATTCGGAGGTGATTGGGGAAAACGATTCAACAATCCAAAAATTAAAAACAGAGGAATTTCCGGCGACGTTACCGAAGGTGTTTTGAATAGATTGGGTGAAATATATTATTACAAACCAACTGCTGTATTTTTAAAAATCGGGATAAACGATTTATTCAATGAAAGCCTGTCTTCAGAATATGTTGGAAATAACATAGTCAAAATAGTCAAAAACATCAAAAAATACTCGCCAAAAACAGCAGTGTATGCTCAAACGATTTTACCCACTTCAAATGAAAAAATGATTACAAAAATTCAAGCAACCAATGCCATTTTAAAAAACAATTCTAAAAAATATGGTTATACTTTGATTGATCTTCACTCGGCATTTGCAGATAAAAACGATTTAATGATAAAAGATTATACCGTTGACGGAGTGCATCTGAGCGAAGCAGGTTATACCGTTTGGGTCGACTTTATTAAGGCTTATTTAACTGATAAAAAGGAATAATGAAGAAAAAATTAGTGCAAAGCGTCAAAGAACATTTCGTTCAATGGTTTGACAACGAACCCGAATTTGTTTTTCTTTCTCCGGGAAGAATCAACATCATCGGCGAACACGTTGATTATAATGATGGTTATGTATTACCGGCGGCCATCAACAAATATATTGGCTTTGCAATTTCGAAAAATGAAACATCAGCTTGTACCATTTTTGCGCAGGATTTAAACCAATCACATAAGTTTGATTTGAACGATACATTGAAACCCATTGATAAAATGTGGATGAATTATATCCTTGGTGTTTTACAACAATTGAAAGAAAAAGGCTTTGCAATGCAAGGCTTTAATATGGTTTTTAGCAGCACGATTCCAATGGGAGCAGGACTTTCGTCATCAGCAGCGCTCGAATGTGGAATTGGTTTCGCGATGAATAACATGTTCGATTTGGCATTAACCAAAATAGAAATTGCGCTCATCGGACAAAAATCAGAACATACTTTCGCCGGTGTCAATTGTGGTATCATGGACCAATTTGCTTCGGTTTTCGGAAAGAAAAATCACGTCATCAAACTCGATTGCAATACTTTGGAATACGAATATCACCAAGCGGATTTCAAAAAATATTCACTACTTTTATTAGACAGTAATGTCAAACACACGCATTTAACGTCAGGGTATAATACCAGGCGAGAAGAAGTAGAACAAGGTTTGGCAACGATTCAACAACATTTTCCTGAAGTAAAAACATTTAGAAATTGTACTGAAAATATGGTTTTGGAATTGAAAGAAAAACTCGGTGAAACCATTTTCAAACGCTGTCATTTTGTAGTCAAAGAAATCCAACGCGTGCAAGATGCAGTTGATGCTTTAGAGCAATCCGATTTTAAAACGCTAGGGCAATTGATGTCAGCAACACATCGCGGTTTATCTAAAGAATATGAAGTAAGTTGTGACGAATTGGACTTTTTAGTCGATGCCGTTCAACATGAAAATTCGGTTTTAGGAGCCAGAATGATGGGTGGAGGATTCGGCGGTTGTTCGATTAATTTGGTTGAAAAAGGCACTGAAGAGGAACTCATCAACCGCATTTCGAAACAGTATCAAAACCAATTTGGAATCGAATTGAAAGCCTACAAAGTCAAGATTTCAAAAGGCACAACTGTATATAAAAATTAAATCATGCAAAACTTTCACGCCAACGAGCATCCGCACCGCCGCTACAATCCGTTGCTAGACGAATGGATTTTAGTGTCGCCACACCGCGCCAAAAGACCGTGGCAAGGACAAAAGGAAGTGGTGCCCGAAGACAACCGACCGGAGCATGACAAGGATTGCTATTTATGCGCCGGAAACATCAGAGCAAATGGTATTCAGAATGATCATTATACGGATTGCTTTGTATTTGAAAATGATTTCTCAGCTTTATTGAAAGAGGAAGTTTTGTTCGAAAATAAATCCAATGCATTATTCCAATTGAAACCCGAAAGAGGTATCAATAAAGTGATTTGCTTTTCACCAAAACACAACGTTACATTACCGGAAATGGAAGTGGCTTCGATTGAAAAAGTAGTGCAAGCTTGGCAGGAACAATACATAGAATTGGGCAGTCATGACTTTATCAACTATGTTCAGATTTTCGAAAACAAAGGCAGTGTGATGGGTTGCAGTAATCCGCATCCGCACGGACAAATCTGGGCGCAATCGTCTTTGCCGACGCAAGTCGAGAAAACGCAAAAAAGCCTCGAAGTCTATTACAAAAAACACAAAACCAGTTTGCTCAAAGATTATTTGGAACAAGAATTAAAACTTCAAGAACGCATCGTAACCGAAAACCAACATTTCGCAGTGCTAGTTCCATTTTGGGCCATTTGGCCTTACGAAACATTAATTGTCAGCAAAAGACATTTTGGAAATATCATCGCAATGACTAACGAAGAAAGAACTGCTTTTGCGGAAATTATAAAAGCCATTACCGTCAAATACGACAATCTTTTTGAAACTTCATTCCCCTATTCGTCAGGAATTCATCAAGCACCAACCGATAGAATTTCACATCCGGAATGGCACTTTCACATGCACTTTTATCCACCATTATTGCGAAGCGCTACCGTAAAGAAATTTATGGTGGGCTACGAAATGCTAGGCGAAGCACAACGCGACATTTCACCGGAGCAAAGCGCCAAAATTTTACGGGAACTACCAAATACACATTATAAAACCAAAACCACATAATATGCAATCACTCGCTACCCAAGATTATATCGTTTTCTTACTTTATTTCGTCATCATTGTCGGCTACGCTTTCTGGATTTACAATCGAAAAAAGAAAGCCCAAACGACGAGCAATGATTACTTTTTAGCCGAAGGATCGCTTACCTGGTGGGCGATTGGTGCCTCATTGATTGCGAGTAATATTAGTGCCGAGCAGTTTATCGGAATGAGTGGCAGCGGTTTCAAAATGGGTTTGGCGATTGCTACATATGAATGGATGGCGGCGGCAACATTGATTATCGTGGCGGTTTTTTTCATGCCGGTGTATTTGAAAAACAAAATTTTCACGATGCCGCAATACCTACACAAACGCTACAACAGCAATGTCGCGATGATTATGGCGGTGTTTTGGTTGTTGTTGTATGTGCTCGTAAACTTGACTTCAATTCTATATTTGGGTGCTTTAGCAATCAGCAGTATTTCGGGATTGAACATCACATTATGCATGATTTTTCTAGCCTTTTTTGCCGTGATGATTACCCTTGGTGGCATGAAAGTGATTGGATATACTGATGTAATACAGGTAGCTGTTTTAATCATTGGTGGTTTGGCAACTATTTATTTAGCACTTCAGATTGTTGATGAAAGAATCAATGGTGTTGCAAGCGGAAGTGTTATTGACGGCTTTAAAACTTTATTAGGCCAGGCTCCGGAACATTTTCATATGATCTTACCCAAACCTGCTGTAACTACGGCTACTATTGATATGCCGGTGAACCTGGATATTCAGAAGTATGTTGTGTTGCCGGGTATTGCCATGTACTTTGCAGGTCAGTGGATTGTAAAC
>NZ_JANOBI010000029.1:0-38191 GCF_031411595.1 Flavobacterium sp.
ATTACTACAACCACCAGTTCCTAAAACAGTATAAGTCATGGTAGCGGTTCCGGCAGCAACACCAGTGACAAGTCCGGAAGCACTATTAATAGTAGCGACCGTCACATCCGAAGAAGCCCAAGTTCCACCAACAGATGTTGATGAAAACACAGAAGTGAGTCCCACACAAATACTTTGATTACCACTTAAAGTTCCGGCAATAGGAGCAGCAGTCACCGTGACCGTTCTAGTCGCCGTTACATTACTACAACCACCAGTTCCAAGAACAGTATAAGTCATGGTAGCCGTTCCAGCAGCAACACCAGTGACAAGTCCAGAAGCACTATTAATAGTAGCGACCGTCACATCAGAAGAACTCCAAGTGCCACCAACAGCAGTTGAAGAAAACACAGAAGTGAGTCCCACACAAATATTTTGATTGCCACTTAAAGTTCCAACAACCGCTGCAGCGGTTACTGTCACCGTTCTAGTAGCCGTTACATTACTACAACCACCAGTTCCTAAAACAGTATAAGTCATGGTAGCGGTTCCAGCAGCAATACCGGTGACAAGTCCAGAAGCACTATTAATAGTAGCGACCGTCACATCCGAAGAAGCCCAAGTTCCACCAACAGATGTTGATGAAAACACAGAAGTGAGACCAACACAAATGTTTTGATTACCACTTAAAGTTCCAGCAATAGGCGGCGCGGTAATAGTTATATTAGTTGTTACAGTTGTTGACGGACAGCCTCCAGAAGCAGGAATCGTATAGGTAACCGTATATGGCCCGGGTGTGCTTGTGCTTGGCGTAATCGCTCCCGTAGCAGGATTAATAGAAAGTCCAGCTGTAGAAGAATAAGCACCACCGGTAAAAGCACCCGTACCATTCAAAGTTACAGACTGAACAGCATCCGTAGTACAATAATTAGTAGAAGAATAAGCAATCGTTGCCGTCGGCCCCGCAGTAATACCAATACTAACCGAGCTTGTGGTAGTACATCCGACGCCATTATTTGCGGTCAATGTATAGGTTGTTGGGACTGTCGGGCAAACCGTAGGTGTAAGTGTATTGGCATTGGTCATTGCCGTTGTTGGCGACCAAGTGAAAGCCGGTAGATTGTTATTAAAAGAAATCGTCCAATCGTCTATAGTGCCTACATCAAATCCAGTATCATCTCGAACAAACAATTGCCAAACGCCGTTAGCGGTACAACCATTCAATAAAGTAAAAGCTTGTTCGGGCGTAAATGTACCCGTAAAAGGTGCTGTTCCTGCCGTAATTGGCGTTGCTGCAGTTGCTGAAAAACAAGTGTTCGTATAGTCGATATCAAAACTACCGTTATCCGATGATAAATCAATTCTGGTTCCATCAGGACATTGAAGAAAAATATCCAAATCACCATCGAAATCATGCGTTAAATTAATACAAACAGAAGCAATAGAAGTAGCATTAATTGTAGCCGGGCTCAACCCAGAAACAGTTATAGGCGATAAAACTCCGGTAGGATCATTATCTGGAATTGGATAAGATGTCATGTTATTAAAAGAAGCAATCCCGGTCGATCCAACCGCATTAGTCGATCCACTTAAATTAATACAAGCACCCGGACAAACCGAACCTCCAGTTCCAGCATTGACCGTCGGCAAAGGATTAACAGTAACGGTTTGCGTAATAGAATTTTGACAACCACCTGGAACAGCAGTAACCAACAACGTAACCGAATGTGGACCACTAGCCGCATAAGTATGCGATGGATTCTCAAGATTGGAAGTAAATCCATCTCCAAAATTCCAACTGTAAGTAAAATTCCCGTTGGTAGTATTGGTAAATTGAGTCGCATTCCCAATACAAGCCGTCGTGGCGGTAAAAGTCGGATTTGGGCTCGCAAAAGTAGCCGTAGTTCCTGCAAAATCTAACGTAAATCCGGAATTCGATGCCGCCGTAAATCGATCTACTAAAATGGTATACGTTTGACCGGCAGTGACTGCTAAAGTAGGATTACATTGGGTACCCGCACAACCTAAACCCGTGGTTCCGTTAGCTCCAAGAACACCACTCCAGTTGCAAGAAATTTCAGTTCCTAGGCAAGCGGTCGTAGTATTATAAATCGCAAAATCATAATCAATAGAAGTGTTAGGAACAATTGTAAATGCCAAGACACCCGAAGTTGCCGCGGTAAATGTATACCAGTTAGACGATCGCTCTCCAGGCGCTCCAAAACAACTTGGAGCCTCTTGAGAACTACCAATACCTCCAACACCATTTGGCACGGATATCGACCCTAAGCCACATAGCGTCTGAGCTCCTGTGCAATCTTGAGTGGGTAAAGCAGGTCCAATAGGTAACGACTCTTGCGCACAAACGCCAAAAGTTCCCGTAGTATTTCCATTTCCGTCGACTGCAATATAATAGGTGTTTCCAATGGTTAATCCATGCAAAATGACATCTGTATGAAACAAACCGCCCGCAGTATTCACGTCTTCCTGACAGCCTAACAATGTCAAAGCGCCACAACCACCACTATAAATCGCCACTTGTGTATTGGCCAACGTACCACCGAAATTGGTATTAATCTCTATGTCAGCTACAGTAGCTACAAAAGAAAACCACACGGTATGACTCATGCTATTGGGCAACCAACAACCAGGCGTCGCAGGATTTCCCGTCGTAGTTGCAGCAACATTAGTATATAATATAGAAGTACAAGACCCAACACCAACCGCTATAGGTTCAGCAGTCAAACAAGTGTCATTTGGCGGTTGTGCATAAGCAAACTGTGTGCATAAAACAGACACAAGAAAAGTCACCAAAAAAGGGAAAGTAAACTTCATGCTCTTTTAGTTTTATTGTTTCTTCTTGTTCTGTTTGAGGTATTCTTCGCGGCTTACAGGCTTGTCATTGATGATATAAAAAATTTCGGGCGACACTTTCTGATCGGCAGGCAACTCAATTTTTTTGAATACCGCAGCCTTTTTTAAAGAATCATTAGGCTTGTCCGTCTTCAATGGCAATGCTTGCGAAAAACCACGGCTCGTCAAAAATAAAAGAAGCAAAACGGAAAGTAAATTTTTATGCATTTTTCAATCAATAAATTACTATAGAAAAACTATAGGTGCGTTTTAAAAAGGATAAGTTCAAAAAAAATTGAACTTCAATCAAGCGCTAATATTTATTAAATTCGGTAGTACAAAACAGTAAAATCAAGTACTGCATGCGTAGAAAAAGGGGATGTCAAATATATAGATATTTTCTAAATAGTTTAAAGAATTCGTTGTGAATTTTAATTTTTAAAACCATTATAAATAAGAATATTTACAAAAAACAAACAATATCGCAACGTGATTTTGATTGCTATTTTGGGCGTGCCCCGAAAAGGGTCGGGCTATTCGCTAAATCTTTCGCGCCGAACAACGGCACAAAAGGATACCGCTGCTATCCCTCACGCAGCTGTTGATTCAATAGAACAGACTTTTGAAGTATGCATACCTTCTTAAAATGATGTATGCCGAATATTGGAGACAGCGGACTCCAATTGCAACACACTTTGACACCCGGGCAACTTGCCGTAAGTATTTTCACCCTATAAAATTCAGGAAAGACACCCTTCCAAATCAGGGCTATAACCTTGCAAGTCGCTGGTTTTATTTTAGTTGCTTTGGTTTTGTGATTTTTCTGAATCTAAATAAGGAGTAGACATGAACCTCAAAACCATCATAGAAAAACTCGTAAAACTCATTGATCCGACCGACGATATCATTAATGTTACCAATATCGCTATGCTTAATGATGGTGATGAATTTGTAGAATCGAAATCGGCAATCATTTTATCTATCGTAAATATTGAGGAAGATAAAACGCTCAAGAATCAATCGACCTACCAGCGCGAAACCAGAACAGCAAATGAAATGTTGGCATTCCGGCATCCGACGCAACACTTGATTATTTCACTGTTATTCAGCTCGTATAATAAAGATTTATCAAAATACATGGAAGGTGTCGAAAAACTCAGAAACGTCATCAGCTATTTCCAACAGAACAATTCTTTTTACTATAAAGACGACAATACCGAACTCATCGAATATAGCACATTTGCCACCAAGACAGAAGCACAACAGCTGCATTACGCCAAAATAACGTTCGAATCGGTTAGCCAAAGCATGGACCAGCTCAACCAGATGTGGTCTTGCCTGGGTTCTCGCTATATGCCTTCGATGCTATATAAAATGAGGCTTTACTCGATTCAGGGAGCCAATACCCTTACCCATAAAATCGTGCTCAAGGGCGCTGTCAAGTTGTGGGAAAATGATAAGGATGATCCGGTCGGAATCGTCGAAACTCAAGGATTTAAACTTAACGAATAATAAAACAGTATCAACAATAAAAAGAAAAGATTATGAATGTAAGTTCTCTAAAAACACCCGGAGTATATATCAATGAGATTGATGCATTTCCTCCTTCAGTAGCGCCAGTCGAAACAGCCATACCTGCTTTTGTGGGTTATACTCAGAAAGGGACGAATTCGGTCACCCGAATCAAGTCCTTTATGGATTTTGAATCGATTTTTGGTGGCGCGCCAACAGCCACTGACTTAACTGTCGAACTCGAGCCCATCACGCTTGCACCAAAAGAGACCACTACGGCAAGTGATAGCAAATTCAAGCTCTATAACAGCATGCGCCTTTTTTATGAGAACGGCGGTGGATTGTGCTATGTGGTTTCGATTGGCAATTATGATGCAAACATCGTCGAGCAAAAGCCTTTTACTGATGGGTTAGACAAATTGCTGAAATTTGACGAGCCTACATTATTGCTGTTCCCTGATGCAATTAATCTGTCGGTAGATAAATTAGGCCTTGTGCAACAGCACGCACTCAAACAATGCGGTGATCTCTTAGACCGTTTTGCCATTCTTGATGTCCAACAGGGAAACACAATTAACGACACGATTTTTACAGACTGTGCGACCTTTAGGGATAAAATAAGTACAGAGAGCCTGAAATACGGTGCAGCTTATTATCCGTATTTGCAAAGCAGCTATTCGTATAATTTCAGGTTCGATGCTGTCAATGATGCCTTAGGAGCGGGGAAAGACTTCAAGTCGATTTATCCTACTGATGAATCGTTGAAAACCGCGATTGATCAATTTGATTTTTTGAAGGAAAACATCGACACAGTTAATACGTCATGGACTGTTGCGGCTGGGGTGAGCGATGCAAACAATATGAAAAAATTGGTTATGCCGATAAACGATGCCGTCAAAATTCAAACGTCGATTGATAAAATCTTCACGATGCTCAAAGTAGTACTTGGCGATCCGGAGAGTTTTACAAACGTACAGTTTTCGAAGGCGGCTAAAGACATCATTACCGGTTCACTAAAAGATTACGTACAGAATATCGTCGATTTCAAATCGGCTTATGAAAAGCTCAGAAAAGCTGATAATTCAGCTGTAATTCCCCCCCTTGCGAATCTCAATGTTAACGATGCCAACTTCAAAAGTGTCTGGGGCGTTATTTCAACTTCTTATCCGCAATCCAATCCAAATCTATACGACACGATCCTTAGTAAGACGATTACGCCGGTGCTTCCTGCCGTTCCGTATGACACTCCGGATTTTGACAAAATTCAGCTTTTCCTTCAAAAATTGCACGCTTCAGTAATCAATACTATGGATGCTGCGGTGAAAAGACTAAACGACTTGATGCTATTTGAAGAAAACAGACTTGTTTCCCGCATCCCGATTTATCCGGCAATTATTGCCAAATTATCGGCAACAATGAATATTGTTCCGCCTTCAGGGGCTATGGCTGGGATATATGCCCGAACCGATAATAACCGAGGTGTTTGGATATCGCCTGCGAATAAAGGAATCAACGGCATCATCAGTCTGACTGCCGATATCAACGACAGCGACCAAGAGGATATGAATATTAGCGATACCGGAAAATCCATCAATGCGCTTCGTAAGTTTTCGGGCAAAGGATTTATGGTTTGGGGCGGCAGAACACTCGCAGGGAATAGTAACGACTGGCGGTATGTCAATGTAAGAAGATTGGCCAATATGATTGAAGAATCTGTCAAAAAAGCCTGTATGCAATACGTATTCGAACCCAACGTATCGCAAACCTGGGTCAGTGTGAAAGGCATGATTGATAATTTCATGACCACACTCTGGAAAGATGGAGCCTTGGCGGGAAAAAGACCCGAGGATGCTTTTTTCGTAACAGTCGGACTCAACGAAACCATGAGCGCACTCGATGTTCTCGAAGGAAGATTGATCGTCAAAATCGGATACGCGGCATCGCATCCTGCAGAATTCATCATCTTGGAATTCAAACAAACACAACAAAGATCATAACAATTATTCATTAACATTTAAAATATAAAGACATGCCAAATATTGATTTTCCACTACCGAAGTTCCATTTTAGCGTTGCCTGGGGCGGAACCAAAATAGCCTTTACCGAAGTATCGGGATTAAATAAAGAGATGGATGTAATCGAACACCGCGTTGGATCGAGTCCACAATTCTTCAAGCAAAAAAATCCGGGGCTCGCAAAAGTGGGCAACATCACCATGAAAAGAGGTGTATTTGTGGGCGATAACGAATTCTTCCAATGGTATAATACCGTTGCTCAAAATACGGTCGAGAAAAGAACGGTAACGATTTCACTATTAGATGAAAATCAGCAACCGCGCGTAGTTTGGACTGTGCACGACTGTTTCATCGTATCGCTCAAATGCAGCGATCTGAAATCTGATGCCAATGAAGCGGCAATCGATACTGTCGAACTTGCCAATCACGGATTTACCATTGAATACAAGTCGTAACAGCATGAATGCCGATCCTTTAGTAGGTTTTCATTTTTCGGTAATTTTCGAATTGCTGCCCGTGCTTTCTATGGTCGACACCAGATTTCAGAGCGTCAGCGGCCTCAAAGTCACGATGGAAACCGAACCTTATACCGAAGGTGGCCAAAACCAGTTCAAACACAATTTTCCGGTTCGGGCAGGCTATCAGGATTTGGTACTCAAAAGAGGATTGACGACCGATTTATCAAGCTTATCGATGTGGTGCACGCAAGCCATGGAGAATTTTATTTTCCATCCCGCAAACCTTGTGGTTTCACTGCTTAATGAAAACGGAAATCCCGTAAAAGCCTGGTATGTTTCGCATGCCATTCCGATAAGCTATGAGTGCAGCGATTTCAATGCTGAAGAAAGTAAGATCGTCATTGAGACCATTACGCTTAAATACAATTCATTCAAGGAAATTCCAATCCCGTCGTTTTAAACAAAAAGTATGGCTATCGAGATAAAAGAACTGCGTATCAGAGTGAGTATCACGGAAACGACAGACGATCAGCTGCATCCGGTTCAAAGGATCAATGCGGCAAAAATTCAGGAATTCAAGTCGGAAATCGTACGCGAATGCCTTCATAAAGTGATGGAAAAAATCAAAGAAAAAGCCGAAAGATGATAAAAGGATTATTGGGCATTATCGATAAAATGCGCATCGAGGTTTTCCCGACAAAGGATTATGCCGAAACCGATCAGCAAACCATTTTCGTACAACTTAATCCCGAAAAATATACCATGAAACACAACGTGGTATTCTGTGAAGGACAGGCGATGGGAACCACCGGAAGCGATCTCAAATTCAGTAAGATTGAAGGCGAGGAAGTCACTTTTGATTTTCTGTTCGACAGCTCTGGAATTGTTCCTCCCGCAAAATTCAAAAAAGGCAAAGGCGATCCCACTTTTGAAGATCTCAAGGGCGATATCACGAATGCAATTCAACCCGCCGTGGTAGATCCGTTTGGAGAAGCCGCAACCGTAGAAGCCGATGTCGAGCAGTTTAAAAACCTGCTCATGGGATACAATGGCAAGACACACCAAACGGCGTATCTGAGGCTGCTTTGGGGCGGTTACAGTTTGTCGTGCCGCCTCAAAAGCATGGACATCGAATATACGCTTTTCAGAAAAGACGGCAGGCCAATCCGCGCTAAGGTGAAGTGCCTGTTTAAAGGGACTGTCGATTATAAAGTGATGGTCGCTAAGGAAAACAAGAATTCACCCGACCTCACGCACCAGCGCATAGTTAAGATGAACGACAAACTACCCTTAATGGCGGAATCTATCTACAATAGTAACGCCTATTATATTGATGTGGCGAAAAACAACAAATTGCTCACTTTCAGAAAACTGAATACAGGAGAAACTGTACAGTTTCCGCCTATAAAATAAACGACAATGGCCGCACAACCTTTTTATCCGTCCGAAACGCTGCTAAAGCTTAAATTCCTGATTGCCGGGAATGATTCTGGTTTAGACAGTTTGTTGAAAGAAGCTACGGTTCATTTTGAATTGAATAAAATCGCTTTCGCCAAATTCACGTTTATTGCGAGCAATGATGGACTTGAAAAGCAAAGTGAACTTCCATTAGATGTCCTCAACCGCAAACCGCAGGACAAACCCATCGAGATTGAGGTGCAGATTCCCGATACCGATATTGCAAAACCGCCCAAAACGCTTTTCAAAGGCATTGTCAAATCATTCGAGAAACAAACCGAAGCAACACAGATTACTGTAAAAATTGAATGCAAAGATATCGCGTTCAGACTCACACAACCGTCTACAGAACCCGAAAACAATACGATGAATTTCGAAGAGCGCCTAAAGCTTTTCATCGACGGGAAATTAAAAATAAGCGACAACCTCAAAGGCAAACCTTGGGGAAAGGAAAAAATCACGCACAACAATGCGACCGTTCCGTGGGATTATCTAGTGGGTTATCTCGATTCGATCGGGTTGTTGATTTCGCTGCGCAATGCTGAATTCAATGCAGTCGGAATCTTGAAAGAGGATGGCGAGAAAACGGCATCTTATATGGCAGAAAACGGTATCAACGTTTTTTCATTTTCGGGAAAAGTCGATGCCCAGAAGCAGAAATCTTCAGTCGTCATTGAAAGCTGGGACATCGAGGCGCAAGCCGTAAACAGAACAAGCGCGGAGCAAAGCACGGATGAAAATCCACAAACCATTCGCGTCGGGCAAACCCATTTGACAGCCGATACACTCAAACGCATTGCCGAAGCGGTTTTGGTCAAAAGTAATATTGCTGCCATCAACGGAAAAGTGACCACCTTCGGAAACCTCGAAGCCAAAGCCGGAGATTATATCAGTTTCAGTAAAGTAAATCCTCAAATCGATGACAAGATTTTACTCATTACGCAGGAAACCCACATGATTGAAAACGGTTGCTGGAAAACGGAATACGCCTACGGACTCGAGAGCGAAAAATCGTTTACCGAACAAACAGCGGCGCCGGCACACAACAACAGCCAGGCGCAAATTGGACAATCTAATACCGTGAACGGTTTGCAGATTGGGAAAGTGCTTCAGATTGAAGACGACCCCGACCATCATTTCCGGATTCGCGTGAAAATCACCTCGCTTTCGGAAAGCGGCGAAGGTGTCTGGGCGAGGTTGGCCAATGCGAATGCTTCCAAAGATATGGGTAGTTATTTTATTCCCGATGTAGGCGATGAAGTGATTTTGGGCTGCATCGGAAACAATCCCGATACGCCGGTAATCCTTGGAAGTTTGTATAGCAGCGCCCACCCGATGCCATTCCCGATTAAAAAAGAAAATTATTTCAAAGGATTTGTGACCAAGCAAGGCACGCGCATACTGATGGACGATGAAAAGAAAATCATCGAGATCAGCACAAAAAAAGCGAACAAACTCACCATCAGCGATGACCTCAAAGGAGTCGCTATTGAAGATGAGAATGGCAATAAAATTACCTTGAATGACCAGGGAATAGTGATAGAAAGTTTCAAGGATATCAGCATCAAGGCGGCGAGCGGCAATATCAAAATTGAAGGCAAACAAGTTGAAGTCACCTCAAGCACAAAAATGGATCTCAAAGGATCATTAATCAATCTCAATTAAAAATGGCAGCAGCAGCAAGAATCACCGACATGCATACGTGTCCGTTAGCCGATCCGAAATCACATGTTGGAGGCCCGATCCTTCCCGGTAGCAATACTTCCGTACTCATAGGAAGCCTGCCTGCGGCAACTGTCGGTAACAGCTGTGTTTGTGTCGGTCCGCCCGACGCATTGATTAAAGGGTCGGTTTCGGTGAAAATCGGAGGCAAACCGGCTGTAAGAATGGGTGACAGCACAGCACACGGCGGCAGCATCACCGGAGGATTTCCAACCGTAAACATTGGAGGCTAAAAAACAAAGACATGAAACAAGAACCGTCATTTTTAGGTACAGGTTGGGGGTTTCCGCCAACGTTCAACAACAATGCCGCTAGCGTAAAAACAGTATCGGATGAAGACGATATACATCAGAGTCTGCACATTTTGTTTTCAACGCAACTCAAAGAAAGGGTGATGCGTTCGGATTATGGTTGCGACATGACGGCGATGCTTTATGAGAACCTAACGACAACATTGCTTACCAAAATGAAAGGTATTATTGAACACGCCATCCTGATGTTCGAACCGCGCATCGATTTGCTCGATATTGATTTCCATACCGAAAACACAATCGAAGGACTCATCAATATTGAAATCAACTATATTATAAGAACCACCAATTCGAGAAAAAACTTCGTATTCCCCTATTATCTGGAGGAAGGCACATTTGTAAAATAGGAAAATAAAATGGCAAACTGCAACGGCATATTATCGATACACGAAGGAATGGGAACTGCGCAAAACGACAGGACTGCCGCAGCGCTCCAACCTGATTTTTTTCTTTTGGAAGAAAGAAACGAACAGGATTTTATCCGATTTGTGCAAAAGCTTTCCGCGCAGGTTAAATTTTATAATCAGTCCGATGTTGCAGAAGGCGACTGGGCTGAGTTTTTCGCAAGAGAATCGACCGCCATTCTGATTGCCATTTCAAGTTGGAGCGTAGAATTGATGCAAGATTCCTTTGAAAGTAGAAAGAATGAAGTCCTGACACTTGTCGACCTGAATATACAAAAAGAAGTGCTCGGAGGATATTTTCAGAAAATCAGCAATGAATATAAAGGGCTGCTCGGAAAAATAAACCTTCTCGATGACGAGATTATAGAAAAGGAAAACCTGCGATCAACGGCTTACCTCATTACAGAGCAATTGCAGGCTATCATAACCAATATCAACACCGCAACCAACATGGAGGCTTTTTTAAAAAGCCCGGGATTTGGCAGATTGGTGCAGCAGCTTTTCGGATTGCTGCTGTCATGGAAGAGTTTTTCGAACAGTGCCATAGCCTATCAGCTTAATC
Organism: Flavobacterium sp.; assembly: GCF_031411595.1. Classification (GTDB taxonomy): domain Bacteria; phylum Bacteroidota; class Bacteroidia; order Flavobacteriales; family Flavobacteriaceae; genus Flavobacterium. The sequence continues at coordinate 11,275 of NZ_JANOBI010000029.1, forward strand.
ATTACGCAGGACATACGCCGCACTTTACCTTGTTTCTGACTTTTCTCAAACTGTTGAAGAACGCTAAAGAAAGCCTCAATGGGTTTACTAAAAAACACCTTGATTTTTATTACAAAGATATACTGCGCACGCAAAATCAGAATGCAAGACCTGATCATGTGCATCTGATTGTAGAACCTTTTGACGTAAAGCCATTCCTAATTCCGAAAGGAACGATTTTCCCCGCAGGCAAGAACAGTGCACAAAATGAGAAGTTTTACGCTTCGACTGCGGATCAACCGGTAAATGCGATTAAGCTTTTTGCTTTCGAAAGCATTCATTCGGATGGCGCGCGCTATAAGTCCGATTTGTTCCAGTTGAATGCAAAAGGTAAGGGTTTTGATGTTTTCACTTCCAACAAAACTGTCTACAATGAAGCACTTATGATTGCAAGCCCGTTGCTATTCCTGCAAAGCGGCAAAAGAGCAATCAAGCTGCGGTTTAACGAAACTAATCTCGAAGCGGCTGATTTCGAGTTTTATATTACAGGCGAAGAAAAGGTTTTGAAGGTTGATGGTAAAAACGAAACCATCGAAGGCGATAATTATATAACGATCGAAATTCTTGCGAGCGAGAAAAAAATCATGCCTTTCAGCAAAAAGCTGCATCCTGAATTTTTAGTCGAAACACAATATCCGGTGCTTAAAATTATACCTAAGAAACCGGATGAATTTCCTTCGATTTCCCATATCAATTTAAAAATCGCAGTTGAAAATTTCAAATCCTTTGTCCTGGATTCCGATTTCGGGACGCTCGATACGGAAAAGCCGTTTTATCCTTTTGGTGAATTTCCCAAAAGCGGCAATGGCATGGTGGTGAACTCGAATGAGTTCTTTATGAAAAAAGGTGCGGTGGCTACTTTTAATATTCCGCTCGAACCCCATTCGGATGTGGAACAATCGATAAGTGATCTTGCATTAGTATCGCGCCTTCAAAATGGAGTCTGGACGCCCGATGAAGAAACACTTCCGACCATATCCAATGCTTATCCTATTGAAGAATATAGGTTTGATACAGTGGCCAATACGGCCAATTTACCCAACGGTAGGTTCAGGATTAAACTCGAAAACAGCAGTTTCGACGGTGAAACTTTCATGCAAAGCTTTATCGCGGGAAGTGCTCTGGCAGCGCCTGCTTTGCCTTATAAACCTAGAGCGAAGTCATTTACATTCAATTATACGGTGGATGAAACCATCCAGTTGGGCAATATGACGACTAATAATCCGATCGAATTATACCACGCATTGCCTTATGGGTTTATGAAATTTGACGGAGATGTATTCAGATTCACGCCAAACGAAACGCCCCAAGGAAGCATTTACCTAGGATTTGAGAAATCCGCTCCAAAAGACAGCCTCAGCTTCTTAATCCAGCTTGAAGAAGGTACCGCAAACCCACAATTGGAACCGGCTGAGGTTTCCTGGGATTTTCTAAGCAATAACAGCTGGACAAAGCTAGATACTGCTACCCTAAGCGACGAAACGATGTCGTTGACACGTTCAGGATTGGTAAACCTTACCGTGCCCGATTTTAATGCGTCCAATACCAAGTTGCCTGCGGGATTGTTCTGGTTGCGCCTTACCGTTTCCAATACCAAAGCGCTAAGCCGCTTTTTAGGGGTGCACGTGCAAGCCCTCAAAGCGGTGCTGACCAGCTATCGAAATTCCGACGGTGTATTTATGGAAAATACACCCAAAGAAACCATCAGCAAATCCGATAAGAGCATCGAAGGCGTGAAGAAATTTCTACAACCGTATCCTTCTTTCGACGGACGCCTCACTGAAGCAGATACTTTCCTGTATCGTCGAACCAGTGAAAGATTGCGTCATAAAAACCGGGCTGTAACAAGTTGGGATTATGAACGCATCGTGCTTGAGGAATTCCCGGAAGTCTACCGCGTAAAAACCTTGAACCATTACCGATATGATACCGAAATCTCAAATGTTTCGGCTGGATTTGTAACGTTGGTGCCCGTGGCAAAATCTTCAAAAACAGAAATAATAAGCTGGAAACCCATATTAAGCCTTGAAAAAATGCTTCGGATTAAGAAATTTTTATCCGAAGTTGCATCGCCGCACGCGCGGATCAATGTGAAACCGCCTAAACCTGAACGCGTAAGGATTCATTTCAAAGTAAAATACCACGATCAGCCAGGAATGGATACCAGGCTTTATACAAAGCAGCTCACCGAAACCATCAATACTTATCTGAGCCCGTGGGTATATGACACCACCGATATCAATTTTGCGAAGGAAATTGAATTTTCATCAATCATTAGACTTGTTGATAACCAGCCTTATGTGGATTACCTCACCGACTTTAAAGTTGAGCAATTTCTCTTAGATGCAGACAACAACACTATAGGCGGCGCCATTCAAAACCTGAACAAAATCAGGCCTCAAACCGATTTTACCTTGTTTGTTCCGGATGAGTCGCATCAAATACAAGAATTATAAAACAACATCATGCAAACACAATATATCATACCAAAAGACCGCAAACTGCCGCTTTCACAGGATTTCGAATTCCTGCAGCAAGAGGGACTCAAATATGTGGAAAGGCTCGGCCATAAATTCTGGACCGACTATAATCCGCATGATCCGGGCGTCACCATTCTTGAAATCTTGTGCTATGCGATTACGGAATTGGGTTACCGTTCCGATTTTGATATCCGCGATTTATTGGCTGATAACGGAAACACGATTAGCAACAATACGTTTTTTACAGCAGCAGAGATTTTCCCCAATGCCGCATTAACCGTAATGGATTACAGAAAATTGCTCATAGACATCAAAGGTATTTCCAATGCATGGCTTTTGCCTACCAAGAAAACTACCGATGCCGACGGTTATTGGGAGCCTAATGACAGCGAAGCCAAAATCTATCTGAACAAGCTCGAAGATAAAATCAGCCTCAAGAATACAGATCGCAATGGGAAATTACTCGAAGAATTGCATGTGAAGGGTTTGGGAAAAATAAAAATCGAACTCGAAGAAGATCCTATTTTGGGTGATCTCAATACACTGCTGCTCGAATTCCCTTTCTGGCACGAAGACCGTTGGATTAACCTCAGAATCACACCGCAGTTTACGAACTGGAATCATCCCGATGCCGGATTGTTCAAAAAAATGAATACGCCATCGGAAATTACCATCGGCAGCATCGAAAAAACGCAAGGCATTATTTACCTGATCGTGAATCGATACGGCCATCCTGGTGATACGTTGCGTTTTCGGGTTTTTTGTGATGATCCGGATGAACTTGACATCGCTTTGGTTTATCTTAACAATGAAGGCCATGTTTGCGAAATCATTTCGGATTTTGAAAAGAAAAAAGAAAAAATCGAAGAAACATTTTCTGCGGTTTCGATAGCATTGCAACAGAACCGAAACCTCACGGAAGATTATCTATGCTTAGAAGTCATCGAAAAAGTACCAGTAGCGGTTTGTGCCGATATAGAAATTGAAACCGGATTCGATCCTGTTGCAGTGATGACACAGATTCAAATCGCTATCGATAATGTGATCAATCCTAAAATCAACTTTTATACGCTTTCACAATTAGTTAATGAAGGATTGCATTCGGAAGAAATCTTTACGGGGCCAAGACTGCAATATGGTTTCCTCAAAGAAGATGAAGTTGAAAAGGCCAAATTGCCTACAGGCATTCACGCTTCCGATATTATTGCCGTGTTGATGGAGATTCCGGGCGTCAAATCGGTCAAAAACCTACTCATGACGGCCTATAACTTTTTGGGCCAACCCATAACGGGGTCAATCAATGAGAGCTGGGTTTTAGGCCTTTCGGGAGAAGTAAAACCGATTTTCAACATCCACAGATCGAAGTTGCTGCTGTTCCAGAAAAACATTCCGTTTCTATTGTCGGAAACCCAGCAAATGCAGGTTGACCAGAAAGTGATGATGTATAAAATGCAGTCGAATCAGAAGAAACTCATGAACAGCAGGAATGATTTTGAGATTGGCGCGGGCGAACATTATAAGCTGCAAAATTATTATAGTATTCAGGATGAATTCCCGGCAGCTTACGGTTTGGGAAAAAATTATCTTTCAGAAAATGAAAAGCCGCTTAGGAAAGCGCAAGTCAAACAACTCAAAGGCTACCTGTATTTTTACGAACAGATTCTGGCAGATTTTTTCAATCAGTTATACCATGCTAAAAACCTCTTTGATACCCATCCGATAGATCGCACCTATTTCCCTGCTTATCTGGAAAAGGATCCGGATTCAGGCGCCGATTTTTATTCCGCATCGCTTTATTCCGCAGATTTGAAAAACATATTGCTTGATGGCGAATTCCCGGACGACGAAGCATCGCTCTACGAATCGAACACCAAATTTTATGACCGCAGGAATCGCGTTTTGGATCATCTGATGGCGCGTTTTTCCGAGAATTTTAATGAATATGTTTTTATGATGTACCGCCTTTCAAACGAAACTGCGGGTATGGGAACACTGTCGTTTGACTACGACGATTTGATTGCCGACAAACAAAATTTCATTAACGACTATCCCAAAATAAGCAGCAACAGAAGCCTTGGTATGGATTACCTCAATGCTAAAATAACACCCGGAAATCCGGCCTTGCAGTTCAATGCAATGTGGAATTCCGACAACCGTGGCGGTTATGAAAAGCGTACGGCAAAATTACTCGGCATCAATAATATGCGCTTAAGGGATATTGTCACTGAGAAAACCACCCAGAGCCAATGGACCGTCGAAACGGAAGACAAGTCTTATCGCTTTAAAATCATTAATCCCGCGGTTGATCTGCCTCAAAAATGGGATTGGGCTCAGCAGCATTTTACACTGCAATTGCTTTACCGCGTTGAAAAACATTCGGGCAATTATTATCTGTATCTTTTTAGAAAAGAAGAGAAAATAGCAAGGGTCGATGAGGTTTTTCCCAACAAAGATGAAGCATTCGCCTTCCTCAATAAAATGATCAGGGAAGTCAATAAATACCACGAAAGTTTTTATTGTCTTGAACATATTTTGCTTCGTCCTTTCGACAACAGCACTTTTTCGGATGACACTTTGCTGTCGGTTTGCCTTAACGACAATTGCGACGATGTAGCAAATAACGACCCGTATTCTTTCAAAGCTACCTTGGTATTACCTGGTTATCTGTCGCGATTCCAAAACCTGACTTTCCGCAAGTATGCCGAGAAAATATTCCGTCAGGAAGCACCGGCGCATGTGCTGTTGAAAATTTGCTGGGTCAATAAGAACGACCTGCTGGCCTTTCAGGAAAAATATAAGAACTGGCTCGAAAAGTATCGCGTCTATCGGCTGAATTACTGCTCCAATACTTTAACCGACGATGACAAATCGGTCTATGGGGCAACGCTCAACGAACTTGTTGCAGCGCTTAAGGAACTGCATACGATTTATCCTGAAGGAAACCTGTATGACTGCCGATTGAGCGAATCGAACAATCCAATTATTCTGGGAAATACATCATTAGGAACTTTATAATATATTATCATGGAAGCATATAATACACCTGCTTACCCGGTTTTTGAAGCCGATCAGGTTTTAAGTCAAAAAGAACTCAACCAGGCGATAAGCCACCTCGAAGAACAGGATCGTATTACCCGAAAACAGCTAACGGGACTCGGTATTGTATGCGGTGCGGCACTTACTTTTCCTAATGCGCATTCGGTAAGGATTTCGTGCGGAACGGCTGTAACGTCTTTGGGCTTTCAGATCAACTGGGATGAGAAAACGCTTTCGGCTTATCGTGAGGTTGAGATTTCGGAACAATTCCTGAATCCGGATTACATCGACGAACCTTATCTTGATGCTATTTTCAAATACAGAAGCCAATACGAACCGATAAAAAGTTGTGTTGAATTGCTCGAGTCGAATTCATCGGCAGAAGGCAAACAGGATATTCCGAATGGTTTTTTCGATGATAAGGTGATTATATTATTGCTTGAAATGTCGCTTATCGACCAGAAAAACTGCGTGACCACCAATTGCGATGACAAGGGCAAACGAATGGAATTCAACATCCGGCCGCTGCTTATCCCGATCAATGATCTGACACGCGAGAAACTGATTCGCGTGCACAGCCTTCCCGAAAATTATGCGCGTTTGGCCTTTCCGCGCTACAACGTTTTATACAACAACCTTACTACTGCGGCCAATGTGCTTGACGGTTTCCGCAAAGTATACGATGATAATTACTTGATCAGTATTTCTGTTGCGATCGCCAAAATCTATCAAGGCTTTAAAATGATGAGCGGTATTGCTGCTTTTCCGGTATTGGACAATAGCAAAGGCGAAATAGAATCGCATGTAAATGCCTATAAAAACGGCTCTAATGTGCAATATCTGTGGGACTGGATTTCAGATATTGTCCAGGCTTATAATGAAATTATCGATTTTATGGAAGTGAATCCGGCGCTTTGCTGCGTCGACGAATCGATGTTTCCATTCCACGTAGTTTTGGGAAATGATTCGGATCTGAGCAACCGCTTCCGCACGCCTTTCATCCGTACGCTTGATGCAGCTAAAAAACGGCAAATCAAGATGCGAAAATTAAGGCTGCTTTTCCAAAGGTTAGAACACATCATTACGGGCTTCCGCATCGATAAAACCGATCGCATCAAGGTAACGCCTTCTTCGTATGGCAATGTCGATTTATCAAAAAAATCAATCCCGTTCTATTATCAGGATATTCTCGGACTCAACCGCAAATGGCATCCGGCGCTTACGGCGAAAAACCTAAACGATAGTATACTGTCGTATCATTCGGATAAAATAGGTTACACCGGTAAAAATGAAGTAAAAAACCCATTGCGATACGATATAGAACCTTATAATTTCTTTCGTATTGAAGGGCATACCGGAAGGAATTACAAAGAAGCCATCAAGGAACTCACGGTGATCAAGAACACTTATAATCTGCCATTCCGCATTACAGCCTATAATGCCGTTGATTTTCTGAACAAGGAAATCGATATTTCTAGGTTTGAAGGCCGTTGGGACGATCTCGAAACAGATTATGATTTGGCGCGCAAAAGGGTTTACAACATCACCGAGTTTGTGATCAATTGGATGGTTGGGAATAAAGACAAGCTGATTGCGGAAACCTTCTTTACCGAAGCCAGTATTAACAATTTCAAGAATATACTGTCGGAAATGAAAAAACTGCTGACAGAAAACCTCAAAGGCTACCTGCCCAACCATAAGGATTTTCAAGAAGTTTTCATGGAACTCAACCGTATTTTCGTATTCCATCGTTTCTGTCTGCAGGCAGGTAAGGATAAGCTTTCTGTTTTTGTTGAAGACCTTATCGACAGACTTGACGATGTTAAAGAATTGTTCTTCGATGACCCGTTTACCGTCATTTTTGAAGAGGCACAGTTGCGTTGGCAGAAAATCTATTCAGATCTTTTCTTTTCAACATTTGCCAGAAAACATCCCGGCCTTGAACACAAAGCGGGAGTTACTAAAGGCGGCACTTTTGTGGTTGTTTATGTAGATACTTCAGTATTCAAGACACCGCCACCGCCCAAAGGCCATAAAGATCTGTTGGCGCAAGTCGTCGAGCATAAGAACAGCATCGGAATTGATCCTAAAATAAAGAAACAGCTTGAAACCGATATTAAGTTTACGGGCTATAGATCTCAGGTCATAGCCAAACCCAAAGTCGAAGTAATTAAAAAATGGGAAGACGAATCCGATAAGATTGCCGATGAAGTGCTTAAAGTTGCGAAATTCAATTTCGAAGCCGCCCATGACCCTGAAGTGAGCAGGTTTCTTTTTGAAAACCTCAAAGGAGCATTAGAATTCGGGTTTGGAAAAGGCAATTCGAATGAAACTTTCCAACAGCTGATCATTGCCGATTTTTTCCTGCCTTATATCTGTTGCAGTGATGGGCCTGTGCTTGAACTCAAATTCGAAAGCAAGGAAATAAAAATTGCGCTTGAACCACTCCAGTTCTGCCTTACCGATACAGAGAAACATGAAGTGACCGTTGCGGGAAGCAACGGCGGCACATTTAAAGGAACAGGCGCCAGCTTGGTGACCAATGTAGGCAGCCAGTATTTCCTTAAAGTGAAGCCTGACATGGCGCCGGGAATCTACAACCTGCAATACGAAATGGATGGAGAATCGAGCAACGCGATTGAATTTGAAGTTTTTGCCCCTGCTCCTGTAAAATGGACAGCAGACCGAATGTCAGACGATTTGGATACTTTCGTTTTCACCAATTCGATTACTGAAAACCGCGAATACCAAATTGATTTTGGCGATAATTCAGCCGTATTGATTACGACTCAAAAAACGGTTACCCATAGTTTCGATTTTGCGGCGAAAAAACAATTCACCGTAATCATACAACAACGCGGAACGGTCTGTGAAAGCTCGCAAACGATAACAGTTAAGATTACTGCAGATTTCAGCAGCGCCGATTTTACAAATGACTTTAATACCGATCAATAACAATAAAAAACAATAAAGATGGCTACACCAAAACCAAAAGCAGAAATCATTCAGAATATCGACGCTACGATCATACCGAATGGCAATATCAAAGCAAAAGATACTAACGCAATCCTTAAAAATATCCTGGATTGCATCGAACTCAACGAAAAAAGTCAGAGCAACGTAGACACTTTTGATTTAAGCGGAACGAATCTGCAAGCTACACAAGGCGCCGGACTCGATTATTCGTTCAGGGGAATTAAATCTTTTTTTGCAAATGTCACGCTTCATTTGCAAATCAAAGAGAGCAACGGCCTTTCGGCTGTTTACAAATTCAATCATCAAAATTCTGCAATCTTTGAGATTTATAGAAAAATTGTGGTGCCCAAAGAAGCGCCATTGGACTTTCTTGTTACGCTAAATCGCAAACCCGAACAAGGCGCACCTCCTTCTGGAATAGCAACGTTAAATATAAGAGTGACAAATCAATCGATTATTATCACATTAAGTGCGTATCACGGCGATAAAATAATGAACGGAGATACTGTTTTTACTTCATTCACATTGCATTGCCCGGGATTTAACCAATAGAAAATGCACCTGATCCGGCAACATATCATCGATATCGAATGTTCTTCCCAAAATCTCGGGAAGCAAATGCAGGCGCAGTTGGGGCATGTCTTCGAAAAAGAATTCTATCCGAAACTGGAGCTTTTGCTCGAACGATATGCCGTGCCGGATTATACTTGGGATATTGACTGTCTTGATATTGTTTTGCCAAGCGTCAATGCGAAAAATTGGAAAGCCGAACTCGTTGATACTGTTTTAGCGGAAATTGAAGATTATCTCAAATCCCATAAGCCCATATTGCGGAAGGTTGCTGCCGCCCAAACAGAACAGCAGCACTTTTGGCTGACCGATGCGGAGCATGCAGAACATTTGCTTTTTGATTTCTTAAAAACCGGAATGCTCACCGCAAATTCTCTTTCACAAGAGCTTAGAAAAATTTTGGGAATGATTGAAGTGAATCCATCGTTCCGGCAGCGGTTACTTGTGGCGATGGCTGCCAATGATAAGGTTCTGGCCCGCTGGATTTTTGCCATTCCTGTGGATTTCAAAACAAAAATAGGACAACAGCTTACGGCAACAGATCAAATGCTTACAAGGTTTTTCGTGCAGTTGTTCCAAAATCGTCCGGTGGCTTTTATCAGGACTTCCAAAATTATAAACCCCGAATGGCTTGATCTGTTGCAATGGTTTAGTTTATTGTATGGGCAAGCGGTTTCCAAAACGCAAGCAGTCGCAGAATTTTTAAGGCTTTCTAATCAGTATTGGGAAATTTCCCTTATTGAAATGCGCGCTGTTTTTGCCTTTGCAGACAAACAAGTTCAGACAGAAAGCAATCGGCATCCGAACGAATTGCGGCTTTTTCTGCAGGAAATAGCGGTTGCGATATACAACGTTAAGACTCAAATTCACGTCGAAATGCCCGATGCGGAACCACCGGTTAAAAGCGAAGCATCACATTTTATAAACAACGCTGGATTGGTGATCCTTCATCCGTTCCTTCAAATGTTATTTGAAAAACTCGGATTGTGTAAAGAGGAAAACTGGACCACCAAAAACAGCCAACACAAAGCAGTGCTGCTGACGCAATACTTGGTTTCCGGACACGATGAAATTTTCGAAAATGAATTGCTCTTTAATAAAATTCTTTGCGGATTACCGTTTGACGGCGTAGTCAATACCAAACTCAAAATCACCCAAAACGAAAAGGATAAATGTCAGAGCCTCCTTGAAACAGTCAACGGATATTGGAAAGCGATGAACGGCAGTTCTGTGGCGGCATTGCGCGAAAGTTTTTTGCTTAGGGAAGGAAAAATAAGTCTAGAAAATGACCCGAATTTTGAGCTCTGGGTAGCGGAAAAAGGGTTCGATATTTTGCTTGAGCAGTTGCCTTGGGGCATCAGTCTTTTCAAAACGCCATGGATGAAGGATTTTATGAATTGTTACTGGGATTAACCGATTTAAAATTCAAAACGACAAATGAAAGCGGAAGTACTTTTATCGAATCCGGTAGCGGCACCCAAAGCCAAGAAACCTTTCTTCAAGGCTAAAAAGAAACTCAATGTTAAGCTCAACGAAGCCAAGCAAAGACTTATGTCGCCTGTGGTTACAAAAACCCCGGAAGCTGCTGTCAAGCCTGCTGATCAGGGTAAAAAGACCACCATCGAGACGTTGAAAAAACCGGTTGCAGAAATCAAATCCACTGCCAAAAAACACAAAAAGCACAAAACCCCTGAAACCGTAAGAGATGAAATGCAACGCTCGGCAATCCTTCCGGCGCATAGAAGCAATAACTCTGCTGCCAACAGAAGTCAGGTGGATACGATGTCAGGCCAGCCTTCGGACAAATTCAACAAAGAAAATTTCAGGAAGAAATTACAGGAGCAAATCGACGCGACGATTAAAAGCAAAGACGAAGCGAAGGAAATTAAAAGAAATGGCGGCGTAAAACCTGAAGTAAGCGATCAGATTGGCGAATCGATTAATGATGAAAAAGCCAAAGCAGGCGGTAAGGTCGAAGCCAGCACAGCGCCTCCGGTAGTGCCCACCACCCCGGAACGCGAAATTACCAACGATAATCCGATTCCGCTGGTAGCTGAAACACCGCAAACCAAAACTACAACAAGGCAAAAAGCAGACTTGGCGCCCTCGAAAAAACCCGATGCCGAAACCGATTTGACTTCGAGAACAAAAACACTCGATGACCAATACAGCCAAAACAACTTGTCTGCTGAAAAATTGCAGAACAGCAACGAACCTAAATTTGTCAACGCCGACAACCAAAAAGAAACCTCACAGGAGAAAGCCAAACAGCTTACAACGGATTACCGCCAACAGGAGCGCAAAACCATTACCGCTACACAGCAGCGCAATGCGAACGCAATCAATAGCAAATACAATGGCATGCTTCAGGAAAACGGCACGATCAGTAGAGGCAGACTTGCCCAACAGAGCGCCAAAAGTATCGAAGAAAATGCGATTCGTGATAAAGTGAGCAAAGGCTTTGATGCGATTTTTGTCAATTCAAACCGGATTGTGCTTGCGTGTTTTGCGACTATCGACTCCTATATTGAAACGGTTTTTAGTCAACAAATTACAGACAACCTCAAGACATTTTCTTCGCGCGTGGCCAGTTTGCTCGATGACAATACAGGTGTTTTCAGTTGGATAGGATCTAAAATAACGGGTAACGACCGCCTCAGTGAAATTGAAATATTCGACATAGCCAAAAAAGAATTCATCGAGCATATGCAAGATCCGATTGAGGCGCTCGTAGGCGTAGTAGATCTTAACCTGAACCTGGCAGTAACTACGATTGCATTGGGAAAAGCCGCCGCCGATACATTTTGGGAAGAACAACCTCGCGAAACCCAAAGGATTGCCGACTCGGTGCATAACGAATCGATGACGAAATTTGCCGAACTCGAAAGCGCCGTTGAGAGCAAGGAAAGCGCCATCATCGATTCGGTAACGGAAAAATTCGCCGCGGCACTCGAAGATCTCGATGCACGTTTTGAGAAAGCCAAAGAAGAAAACAAAAGCTGGTTAGACCGCGCCATCGATGCCGTAAAAGCAGTCATCAATACGATTATCGAACTCAAAAACGCACTCGTCGCCATCGCGCGTAAAGCGGCACAATATGCGAGCGAAATCCTCGATGATCCGATCGGGTTCTTCGACAACTTATGTGATGGTGTAGGCCAGGGCTTCACTAACTTCAAGAACAATATCGACAAACATTTGGTAAAAGGCGTCTTGGAATGGCTTACAGGTTCGATGGGTTCGGATATTATATTGCCTAAGGAACTCAACTTAGAAGGCATTACGAGTTTGGTGCTGCAAATTTTGGGGATTACAATCCAAAAAATCAAAACGCTGGTCAAGGATGCTATCGGTCCGCAGCGGTTTGAATTTATTGAAAAAGGTGTCGAAGCCGGAATGGAAGCCGGGAACAACCTGCTCAACATGTTTAAAATCTTAAATGAAAAAGGGCTTGCCGGACTTTGGGAATTTATCTGCAACGAGTTCTCGGACCTCAAAGAAATGCTCATCGAAAATGTTAAGTCTTTCGTTATTGAAACCATTACACGCAAAGCCGTCGAAATCCTATTGTCGTTGCTCATTCCGGGCGCTGGTTTTATCCGTGCCGCGCAATTGCTGATTCGGTTTGTAATTACGCTGTTCCAGAAAGCTGCGCAGATCATGAAAATTATCGAAGGTATTATTGATTCATTCGGAAATATCCTTCGAAGAGACCTTGGCGGAGCCGCGGCAAAAGTGGAAAGCGTATTTAGTTCTTTCCTAAGCCTCGCCATCAGTTTTCTCGCTGCCGTATTGGGATTAGACGGAATCGTGGGCAAAGTGCAGAAATTCATTCAGCAAAAAATCAGGCCTAAGATAGACATGATCCTCAAGAAGATTGCCCTTTCCATCAAACAGCTTATCACTAAAATAGGCCTTGACAAACTCATCGACAAATCGATGGTGGCAGTGCAAAAAGGCAAAGACTGGGTCAATGAGAAGAAAGAAAAAGCTAAGGAAACGGCAGCGAAATATGGCGAGAAAGTCCTGAAATTCCTTGGCATCAAAAAGAAATTTAAAACTGAAAATGGTGAATTGCATAGCTTGTATTTTACAGGAAACGATGACAATATGAAACTCATGGTGGCGAGCAGCCCTAAAACATTTAAGGATTTTCTAAAAGAAATCGGCAAGGTAAAAGGCGATAAGGCAAAGGCAAAAAAAGATGCCGAAGACGAGTTCGACGCCTTGCAGACTACATTGTCTAAAAGGAATACGGGAAGCAGTAGTGCAGATTATCAGACCGAACAAGTTAAAAAATATGATAAGGTAACCGGGCATGTTAATACGCTGAGTAATTATATGCCGCCGTTGTTTGATATTAAAGGCGTTGGCAAATTCGAATTGAATTTTGGCGGGCTTACCCAACACGGATTTGCCAAAAAGATGGAAATCAAAAACTTGCACAAATCGACCAAACCGCCGATCGGATCTGTTCCGGGCGTGACCAATGATGCATATGACGAGCTCAAGAAAAAACGCAACGGAAATTCGACTTTTTACATCCTAGGGCACTTGCTTAATCATAACCTTGGCGGCAGCGGAAACGACTTCAGAAACCTAACGCCGCTTACCAGGAAAGGCAATAAGGACCATAATGTGGATATTGAAGAAACGGCAAAATCCGACCTCAAAGCGGGACTTGTCATCAATTATACGGTGCAACCCGATTACGGTAAAACCGTCAAAAACAAACCTGCTACTGTGGGTGCCAAAAGGAAAGCGATCATTGATGTTGAAGAGAAAACGCCGGTTCGGGTTGGATATCTCTACAAATCATGGAAAACCGATGAGCAAGAGCCGCAATCGCCTAAAAAAGAATACTTCGACAACACTTCGGACTACAATGACGGCACTTATGACGAATAAAAATATTTCATTTAATACTACTGATTATGCCATTTAAATCTTTAAAAGAATTCATACTCGCACAGTTTTCGGAAACCGAAGACAGCACCTCCTTTGATTTTGAAAACTCATTTTCCGAAGCATTGCAAAGACCCACGACGCATCAGGAAGCTGTTGTTTTGCTGATTGCTTTGGCGCCACACATCCATCCTGATTTTTTTGATGAGATTGTGCGTGAACTCCAACCCGACGGCGGCGATTTTCCCGATTTTGGCGGCGTAAGAGAAGGCAACCACCGCGGAATGATGCCTACCGGAGAAACGATACTCTGCATCTTGGCGCGCGATGAGGTCGATTCCAGACTCGAAATCCAACGACTGTTTTCGCCCGAGCATTGGTTTGCCAAAGAAAATATACTGCAGCTTGAAGAAGTAAAAGAAGGGCAGCCGATGATGAGCGGCAAACTGATATTGCCCAAAACCATTGTGCATTTGTTGTCCTATGGCGAAAAGCTCAAACCTAAATTTGGGGCCAATTTTCCTGCGCAGGAAGTCAGCACACCGCTCGAATGGCAGGATCTTGTAGTCAGCGAAACCGTAGCCACACAGATTCACCAGATCAAGCTTTGGATCAGCCACAGTAAGACGCTTATGGGTGACTGGGGCTTGGGAAAACATATTGCACCGGGATTCCGCTCTTTGTTCTACGGACCTTCGGGAACCGGAAAGACACTGACTGCGACTTTACTGGGCAAAGAATTCGATAGACAGGTCTACCGCATCGATTTGTCGCAGGTTGTTTCGAAATACATAGGCGAAACCGAGAAAAATCTCGAAAAAATATTCAATCAGGCAGAACACAAAAACTGGATATTGTTGTTTGACGAAGCCGATGCACTGTTTGGCAAACGCACCAGCGCCAAGTCGTCTAATGACCGCTATGCCAACCAAGAAGTGAGCTATCTTTTGCAGCGGATTGAACGTTTCAATGGCTTGGTCATCCTAACTTCTAACTTTAAGAATAATATCGACGATGCTTTTTTAAGACGCTTCAATTCGATTGTGCGGTTTGCCAAGCCTACGATTGAAGAGCGTATTAAATTATGGGACAAAGCGATTCCGAAGAAAATCGGCGCCAATCAGGAACTCGTCAACCAGCTTGCCATTGAATACGACCTTACCGGAGCTCAGATTGTTTCGGCGATTATGCATGCATCGCTGCTGGCACTCGATGAGCGGCTTGATTTTCTTTCGAAAGAAAACCTGCTGCTCGGAATCAAAAGCGAATATGATAAAGAAGAACGCCATTTCAGCCTAATCTGAGGCATCGTAAAAAAGGGGTTTTTCCCCTTGTGCCGGAATTCGTATAAAACTAGATTTGTTATAAACCAATAACAAACCAAATATGAAACCGGAAAAAGCAATCGATTTTGAGACAGCAAAAACGCTGAACTCGAATTACAACGCCACAAGAGCCAAGCTACACAAAGACGTACTCGGCAAAGACGATTCCAATGCCGTATGGTATTCCCTGAAGGAGTTGGAAGAATATATGGATTACATTAAAAGCGAGGGAAGACTCAAAGGATATTCTGTTGACGGCATCCGTTTCTATATGGGGGTTTATCCCGAAACTGCTGCTGATGGGCGTGCCGGATTTACAACCATATTTCTGGCTCCGACCAAAGAAGTGACGGACATTGATACGCACGAATCATCCTCGGTAGATATTCTTGACATTGCGGCCTACAATTTTGGCTCGATGGGAAACCCTCCTAAATTTCAATATGGAGAATAATTTATGTTTGAAAATCTAAGATTTTTTATTGTTTATTTGGCTTTGCTGTCGGGTATCTGCGGATTGATTTCCTGGAATAAATTACCCAACAGCAAAGCCAAATTGATTTTAGTTTCGATTGGATTTTCAGTGCTTGTAGAAATTGTGGGGCGGAATTTTACCAAGTGGACGGGGCTGCTCAATTATGGTGTTTTCAATATCTATATCCTCGCCATTTTCAGCATTTATATTATTATCCTCAGAATGTTGCTCAAGAAGGCATCCTATAAAAATATTTCGTCTATATTGCTGCTGCTGTTTTTTGGGTTTTATGCATTCAATTATATGATATTCCAGCAGGATTTCGACCAGATTTTAACCAATAGTTATGTGTTGGGTGTTTTGATCATTATCATTTTGGGCTTTTTGTACCTCTTAGAATTATTCAGCTCGAACCTTGTACTCAATTACCGGAAGTCGATTTTTTTCTGGTTTGTGCTTGGGATTTTGATTTTTCATGTGCCATTTCTACCTTTTATGTTATCATTGCATTGGTTTTTAATCGATTATAATCCTTCAATCTACGGATTAATACTATTTTTCCTAAATTTACTAATGAATATTTGTTTTATTATAGGATTTTTATGCAGCGAGAAGAAATACAATTACTGATTATTTCCCTGAGCATCGTACTGTTTACCTTGCTGTTGATGTTGTTTATACTCTTTTATTTTTTCCAGAAAAAGAAGTCGCGTTTCCTGGTTGAAAAGATGGAGGACGACCAGTTGTTTCAATCGGAACTCATAAAATCGAAGATTGAAATCAAAGAACAAACACTCACAACCATAAGCAGAGAACTACACGATAACATAGGGCAGATTCTTTCGGTTGCATTGATGCAAATGAACATTCTGATAGAAAACGAAAGCAAATGCACGAAAGAAAACCTAATCAATCTCAGATATTTAGTCAATAAATCGCTCGATGAAATCAGGGTGCTTTCCAAACAGATGAATGGCGATATCGTTATCAAGTCGAATTTTATTGATATCGTTTCCGACGATTTGCAGCGCATCGAACAACTTAAGAAAATACGATGCAAGCTAAATGTGAGCGGCAAGATGCAGCAAATTAATCGCGAACACGAAACAATCATTTATAGAATTATACAGGAATCTATTTCGAATATCCTCAAACATTCCCACAGCGAAACGATTACCATTGACGTCGGATTTGATACAGAAAGTTGTCGCATAAAAATCACTGATTCGGGAAAAGGGTTCGATCTCGATACTATCGTCAAAGGCAACGGACTCGTCAATATAGAAACACGCGCCCAAGTTATCGGTGCGGCGTTTCACATCGCTTCAGCATCTGGAAAAGGCTCTGAAATTAATATCGATTATCCGATTCACACAGCACACACACTTGATTATGGAGAAAATTAAGATTACGATTGTTGACGACCACGTATTGTTTTCGCGGTCGCTGTCTTTTTTAATAGGCAGTTTTAAGGAATTCGATGTCGTCGGCAATTACAGCAACGGCAAGGAATTCATACAGTCATTCGCAAAACCCGACATTATGCCCGATATTGTCTTGCTCGATTTGAACATGCCTATTATGGATGGCGTCGAAACGATGAAATGGCTCAAGGCCAATCAGCCGGGCCTTAAGGTCATTGCGCTTTCGGTTAATGATGATGAAGGCACAATCATAAAAATGATTACCAACGGTGCCAAGGGTTATCTGCTTAAAGATACACATCCGAAGACGCTTTATGAGGCATTGCTAGTAACCCATAATAAAGGCTTTTATTATTCCGATATGGTATCGGAATTGCTCGTGAATCAATTGGTAAATACAGGTAATAAGGTAACGCTTAAAGAACGGGAAGTCGAATTCATCAAACTTGCCTGTACCGAGAAAACCTATAAGGAAATCGCTTCGGGAATGTGTCTGAGCCCCAAGACGATTGATGGCTATCGCGAAAACCTATTCCAGAAACTTGAGATTAAAACCCGAATCGGATTGGTATTATATGCGATCAAAAATAAAATCGTCGCGGTAGAAAAATAGGAAGCTGCTTTTTTGAATCCAATAAACATCAATAAAAAAAGCCACTCTTTCGAATGGCTTTCTGCTTTTGCTCCCTCTCTTGGGCTCGAACCAAGGACCCTCTGATTAACAGTCAGATGCTCTAACCAACTGAGCTAAGAAGGAAAGTGTATTTCACTTTTAAAGCGGTGCAAATATAATGCGAAAATTATTTTACACAAACAAATTGACGCAAATTTTCAAAAAAATATTATTTGTGGAAAATCGCCTTGTAAATATCGTTTCCATTAGCAAACAAAAGCAAGCCAATAAGTAATACGAAACCAACCATTTGAGCATTTTCCATGAACTTATCGCTAGGTTTTTTTCCGGTAATCATTTCGTAAATTAAAAACATTACGTGACCACCATCAAGTGCCGGAATGGGTAATAAATTCATCACACCCAACATAATCGAAAGCAAAGCGGTGATGTTCCAGAACACTTCCCAACTCCAAGTTTTAGGAAAAATATCGAAGATGGCTTTAAATCCACCAACACCTTTGTACGCACCTGTGCTTGGGGTGAAAATCGCTTTCAATTGCTTTCCATAACCAAACAATTGGTTTTTTCCTCGCTCAATGCCAATAGGAAAAGATGCGAAGAAACCATATTCTTGTTTGCTGAATTTATACAAACCTAATTTTTCTAAACTTTCGATTCCTAATGAAGCGGGATAGATTCCTAGTTTTCCTTCTTTATTGATATAAATGCTTACAGGCACTTCTTTTTCAACTCTGAGCACAATAGCGTCAAGTTTTTTATTTTTATTCTCTTTGGCGATCGCAACCACTTGATCAGCATATTTTGTTGGAATTCCATTCAAAGATTTGATAATGTCTTTTGGCTTAAGTACGGCATTATTAACAGACGAATCCGCTGCCACTTTACCCACCATAAACGGTTCTCTCCAATCTATAAAAGGTTTTTTCTCGCCTTTTAAAAGTTTATCAATTAAATCTACTGGCAGCACAATATTTTGTTGCGCTCCATTGCGTTCTACAAGCACCGTTTTGGCGAAAAGAATTTTGTTTGGAATGTCATTAAATCGGGTCATTTTCTCGCCGTCAATCGACAGAATTTTATCACCGGTTTTAAATCCCATGTGTTCTCCGACTTCTGAAGTAACTGCAATACCGTCTTTCAATTCGCTATTGCTCAAATAGAAATCACCATAAAAGAAAGTCATTCCAATATAAATGACAAAAGCCAAAATAAAATTGACCGTCACACCGCCCAACATAATGATCAAACGTTGCCAAGCCGGTTTAGAACGAAATTCCCATGGTTGTGGTGGAAGCGCCATTTGCTCTTTGTCCATGCTTTCGTCAATCATTCCTGAAATCTTGACGTAACCACCCAAAGGCAACCATCCGATGCCGTATTCGGTTTCTCCGATTTTCTTTTTCAATAAAGAATATTTGATATCGAAGAACAAATAGAATTTCTCTACGCGGGTTTTAAAAAGTTTGGCAGGAATAAAATGTCCTAATTCGTGCAGTATAATCAGTAAGGATAAACTCAATAAAAATTGAGATAACTTGATAACGATTTCCATAATGTATTTTTCAGTGCTATTATAACGCGCAAAAGTAAGGTTTTCACCTTACTCTTTCGCAGATATGTTATTTTGGGTTATTTTTTTATGAATTTTTTATGAAGGCGACCTTCCGAAGTAAGCAATTCAATAGTATACATCCCATCAGAAAGCGAACTTACCGAAATATTTCTAGTTTGGAATTCGCCCACTTTTTGCCCTAAAGCATTGTAAATAGCCGCACTTTTTAGCGTAATCGTTTCAGGCATTTCAATATTCAATACCGATGAAGCCGGATTAGGATAAATTGCTACAGCACTATCCAATTCGAA
The DNA here is from genome assembly GCF_031411595.1 of Flavobacterium sp. Lineage (GTDB taxonomy): Bacteria > Bacteroidota > Bacteroidia > Flavobacteriales > Flavobacteriaceae > Flavobacterium. The sequence goes on from NZ_JANOBI010000029.1 coordinate 31,005, forward strand.
ACCAGCATTGCCTAAAGTGGCGTTACTGTTTTTTGAAATAATATCTTTTTTCGGGTTGAATATTACACCGGTTGGTATAAAAGGAACATCCACAATAAATTGTTGCCCGTTAGTGGTATTGTTTAATACATAATCTTGTTGTTGACCGCCTGAACCAGTCAATCGAACAGGTACCGGCATTTCAAAGAAGCTCACAGTAGAACCAGTCGATTGCGTTTGATTGATCGTAATTCTAGTTTGCGTAGCGGATAAATTATGCGTAGTAATCGTGTAAATCGGATAACCCGTTCCGTAAACCCAATCGTTAAAAAATTCGGTTAGACTAATGCCTGAAGTTGCTTCAAGATGACTTTGTAAATCGGGAGTATGCGCATATCCATAGGCTAATGCAGGGTCATTCAAATAATTTCTTAAACCTTGGAAAAAATTGGTATCGCCCAATTTGAAACGCAACATGTTTAAAACCATGGCGCCTTTTCGGTAGGTTAATCTACTGTCAAAAATTCGCCCAACATCTAGTGCTTCATCATCGGTAAGATACACAGCGCTATTGAGCGTTTGATTCGAAGTAATCGAATTAATCATCGATGTTTTATCAGCAATAAATGCAGCATCACCATCAAAATGTTCGATCACCATCGATGCCAAATACGTAGCAAATCCTTCATTGAGCCAAATGTCTTTCCAAGAACCACAGGTTACTTTGTCTCCAAACCATTGGTGTCCCATTTCATGTGCAATCAAACTTCTGCTATATCCACCGCTATTATCAGCAGTCATAAAAGAAACCGTAGTATGCTCCATACCGCCGCCCCAGCCAAACTGACAGTGACCGTATTTTTCATTTCTAAAAGCATATGGGACAAACATCGACTCATAGAAATTAATGATGTCTGGAGTCGGTGCAACGCTAGCCATGTTTTCAGTAGCCGTTTCGGGATACATATAATTGACAATTGGAAAAAACGGACTCGCCACTGTACCCAATCCACCTTGTTGATTGTAGATTTGATAATCCGAAACCGCCATGCAAACTAAGTAAGCCGGAATCGCATAACCATGATGATAATGCGTCGTCGATGTACCATTTCCGTTATCAATTTTAGATTGTTGCATACCATTAGACACTGCAGTATATTGGGTCGGTGCTGTAATATAAACGTCGATCGAATTGACTTTATCATTCAAATCTTGCTTACACGGCCACCAGTCTCTTGCGCCGAAAGGCTCTGACAACGTCCAAAGCACAGGTGATCCGTTATGAAAGTCTGTCGTAAACGAACCAAAACCACTTCCTGCCGGAGCTCCTGCATAAGTAATTTCTACAGTACCGGAAGTACCGGTATTTTGCACGGTTGGCAACGTAACAATCAATTCCGTATCATTACGGGTAAACGCTAAATCGGCATTGTTTTTTCTAACCGAGTTTACTACAATTTGATTGTCGAAATTTGCGTCAGCAGTATTGGTGATTTTGGCTAAATCAAAAACGATAGTCGTCATGTTTTCTAATGCAGTATAGGTCGTAGTGACTTTTCCGGAAATATTAAAAATTTCAGGATCAACCGTAAATTCTAATTTGTGGTAGGTAACATCATAATTGTAGGTGTCGGGATTAACCACAACGCCCATTCTTTTGGAAGCGGATTTCATTTCAGCATTCGCAATTTCTTCCAATTCTTTATTTTGCGCTTGAGCGATTAATGAGAAAAAAGGAATTAGTAATATCAGTAGGTAATTTCTTTTCATTTTATGAATTTTTTTTGCGAATTTAATTAATAATTCAAATGCAGGATGTTAATTTTCATTAAATTATGCTTAATAGTGCATGAATGTAACATTGATAAGGAATGAACTTTTTCATTTTGATATACATAGCTAAAAACATTTGATTAAATTTGCGTGCTTCATTTGGAAAAGATTCCAAGGATTAAAAAGGATACCATGTTACAAATAGGATTTATCAGAGAACACCAAGAAAAAGTAATCAAAGCTTTGGCTAAACGAAATTTAGACGTCAGAGCCACTGTAGAAGAAGTCGTTCAATTGGATGAAAAACGTCGCGCCACGCAAGTAGAACTCGACAACATTTTATCCGAATCTAATAAATTATCCGCATCCATTGGCGAATTGATGAAATCCGGCGAAAAAGCAAAAGCCGCCATCCTCAAAGAAAAAACAGTACTTCTTAAAGAGAAAAGCAAAGAGCTTGCGGAAAAAGCAGAAGTCTATGCGCACGAATTGACTCAAAAATTATACACATTGCCGAATCTTCCGGCCGATATCGTTCCTGAAGGAAAAACACCAGAAGAGAACGTGACCGTTTTTCAAGAAGGCGACATTCCCGTGCTTCACGAAGGTGCACAACCGCATTGGGAACTCGTCAAAAAATACGACATCATCGATTTTGAACTCGGTGTAAAAATCGCAGGTGCAGGTTTCCCAGTTTACAAAGGAAAAGGTGCAAAATTGCAACGCGCCTTAATCAATTATTTTCTTGATAAAAACACCGCTGCGGGCTATAATGAAGTACAAGTGCCGCATTTGGTCAATGAAGCTTCGGGCTACGGAACCGGACAATTGCCGGACAAAGAAGGTCAAATGTACCACGTCGGTATCGATGATTTGTATTTGATTCCAACCGCAGAAGTTCCCGTAACGAATTTATTTCGCGATGTGATTTTAAACGAAAATGAATTACCGGTTTTGTGCACAGGTTACACACCATGTTTCCGCCGAGAAGCCGGTTCATACGGTGCTCACGTTCGTGGATTGAATCGTTTGCATCAATTTGATAAAGTCGAAATCGTACGCATTGAACATCCAGACAAATCTTACGAAGCACTCGAAGGCATGGTTGAACACGTGAAAACGTTGTTGCAGGAATTGAAATTGCCCTACAGAATCTTACGTTTGTGCGGTGGCGATATGGGTTTCACATCGGCATTAACCTACGATTTTGAAGTGTTTTCAACCGCTCAAGATCGTTGGTTAGAAATCAGTTCCGTATCAAATTTCGAAACTTTTCAAGCCAACCGTTTGAAATTGCGTTATAAAGATGCCAACGGTAAAAACCAACTGGCACATACTTTAAACGGAAGTTCATTAGCATTGCCTAGAGTTTTGGCCGGTATTTTAGAAAATTACCAAACGCCTGAAGGCATCGTCATTCCAGAAGTATTGCGACCTTACACGGGATTTGATATCATCAACTAAAAAGTTAATCTTTATATAGCGATGTACTAAATCTGGCACAAATGTGTTACTTTAGTGCATTGTTTTTTACGGCCCATTCATGAAAAAAATAGTCTGCTTATTATTCCTACTTTACTCCGGAATCGTTTTCTCACAAAACGAGCAATTGGCACAAAACTATTTCGACAAAGGCGAATTCGAAAAAGCCAAAATCAGCTTCGAAGAATTGCTCAAAACACAACCTTACAACACTTTTTATTTTCAAAGATTGGTTGAATGCGAACAGCAATTGCAACAGTTTGATGTGGCCGATAAAGCCATTCAGGATCGGATGAAATTCATGCAACAATCAAGTCTTATCGTAGAACTTGGTTACAACTTCCAATTGCGTAAAGACGAAGTCAATGCTAAGAAGTATTATGAGCAAGCATTAGAAACCATCCGAAAAAACCCGAACGAAGTCTATAATATCGCGAGTACTTTCGAAAGAAAAGCGCTGATTGAATATGCTTTGAAAGCGTATGAATTAGCATTAACGTTAGAGCCGAAATTCAATTTCAATTTTCAAATGGCATTGCTCTACGGGCAAATGGGCAACACCGATATGATGGTCGAGAAATTCCTAACCGAAGCCTATACCAATCCACAAAATAATGTGATGATTCAAAATCAATTGACGCGGTTTATGACCGAAGATGCTGATGTGAACTTCAACGAATCGCTCCGAAAAACCTTAATTTTAAAAACGCAAAAAAGCCAAGACATTTTCTGGAATGACTATCTGAGTTGGTTTTATGTACAACAAAAAGAATACGGAAAGGCATTCATTCAACAAAAAGCAATTTACAAACGCAACCCCGAAACATTCTCAAATATTGTCAATCTTGCGCAATTGGCCATTGAAGAAGGCGATAAAGAAACCGCAAAAGAAATTTTCCTGTTCGTTCTTGAAAACACCAAAGACTTGGATATGTTGATTCAATCGCATACGTATTTGATGCAAATGCGAATCGATTCCGCACCCGAAAAAGAATACAATGCCGTAGCATCAGAAATGGATTTACTGCTCAAAGAATTTGGAATCAGTCCGTATTCGTTGTCGTTGCAAATTCTACAAGCGCATTTTTCTACGTTCTATTTAAAAAATTCAGAAGCAGGAAAAAATATTTTGAAAACCGCTTTAAACTTGCCGATCAATGAATATCAAAAAGCCGATGTCAAAATGGAGTTGGCTGATATTTTATTGTATGAAGAGAAATTCAATCAAGCGCTGATTTACTATTCTCAAATAGAAGGTGATTTGAAAAATGATGTAGTCGGTCATGAAGCCAGTTTGAAAGCGGCCAAAACCAGTTATTTCAAAACCGATTTTCAATGGGCGCAAAAACAGTTCAAAGAATTGAAATCCGCTTCCACACAACTCATCGCCAATGATGCTTTAGAATATTTCCTGTTGATTAATGACAACACCGTAGCCGATTCAACTCAAACCGCGTTGAAACAATTCGCCCATGCTGATTATTTGTTGTATCAGAATAAAAATCAAGAAGCGTTGGGTCAGTTTCAAGCCATTTTAAAAAGCTTCAAAGGACAAGAAATCGAAGCCGTGACGTTGTATCGATTGGGCAAAATCTATGAGAAATTAGGCGATGACATGTCGGCTTTAAGTCAATATCAAACCATCATCGACAAGCATAATGACGGAATCTATATCGATGAAGCCTATTATTTTGCTGCCGAAATCTACAACAAACAAGGCAACATCGAAAAAGCAAAAACGTATTACGAGCAAATTATTTTCCACCACGAAGACAGTATTTATTTTACCGATGCGAGGAAGAAATTCAGACAATTGCGCGGCGATACAACATTATAAATAGATCGCAAGATTATAAGATTTTAAGACTGTAAGATTTTGAGCGGTCTTAAAGTCTCACGATCTTACAGTCTTACAATCTTAAAATCCAATCTATGCTACTATACAACGTCACCATCAACATCGACGACAGCGTTCACGACCAATGGTTAAACTGGATGCAAGATAAACACATACCCGAAGTATTAGCCACCGGAAAATTCTCTTCAGCCCGAATGGTCAAAGTACTTGTGGTGGAAGACATGGGCGGTTCGACTTACGCCATTCAATATGCGACCGACAGTAAAGCCACTTTGGAAAAGTATTACCAAGAAGACGCACCGCGTTTGCGAGAAGAAGGAGCCCGTTTGTTTGGTGATAAAATGTTGGCATTTCGTACGGAACTTGAAGTATTGTCGGAATTCTGGCCGAACAACAATTAGAAAAAGATTTTTAGACTGTAAGATTATAAGACTTTAAGATTGCGTAATCTGTGGGAATCTTTTTAATCTGTGAAAAAAAATATAAGTATATAACAAAACTTTGCGACTCCGCGTCTTTGCGAGCAAAAAACTCATCATGGAAAAAGTAACAGCCAAAAAACACCTCGGACAACATTTCCTCAAAGATGAAGGCATTGCTCAAGCGATAGCCGACACACTGAATTTTGAAGGTTATAGTGATATCTTAGAAATTGGTCCCGGAATGGGCGTACTCACAAAGTATCTTTTAGACAAGCCTACTACAACTTACGTCATAGAAATCGACACGGAATCGGTGAAGTATTTAGAAAATAATTACCCTAAACTGCACGGAAAAATCATCTCCAAAGATTTTTTGAAGTACAACATCAACGAAGTTTTTGAAGGCAGACCATTTGCTATTATTGGCAATTTCCCATACAATATTTCCACGCAGATTGTGTTTAAAATGTTAGAATTGCGCCATCAAATTCCGGAGTTTTCAGGTATGTTTCAAAAAGAAGTAGCCGAACGTATCTGTGAAAAAAAAGGCACCAAAGCCTACGGAATACTGTCAGTTTTAGTACAAGCATTTTACGATGCAGAATATTTATTCACAGTCAGTGAAACCGTTTTTATTCCGCCACCAAAAGTAAAATCAGGTGTTCTGCGTTTGAGAAGAAAAGCAAATTTCACTTTGCCATGCAGCGAAAAATTACTCTTCACCGTAGTGAAAACAGCCTTTCAACAACGCAGGAAAACATTGCGTAACAGTTTAAAAACTTTAAATTTAAGCGATAATTTAAGAGAAGATACTATCTTTGACCTCCGACCAGAACAATTGTCCGTAGAGCAATTTATCGGATTGACCCAAAAAATAGAAGCCGATGGAGTTTAAAGTCAGCAAAGAACTAATTTTAGAATTAGAGCAACTTATTCAAAGCAAAGACGACCAGCAACTGGAAGTTTTATTGAATGATATGCACCATGCCGATATTGCCGAAATTCTGGACGAACTCGATTTTGACGAAGCAACCTATATTTTTAAGGTATTAGATTCTGAAAAGACCGCCGAAATCCTACTGGAATTAGAGGATGATTTGCGGGAAAAAATATTGAGTAGGCTTTCGCCAAAAGAAATTGCCGAAGAACTTGACGAACTTGAAACCAATGATGCCGCCGATATTATTGCCGAACTTTCGCAAAGCAAAAAGCAGGAAGTAATCTCCGAACTTCAAGATGTAGAACACGCCAAAGATATTGTCGATTTGTTGCGTTACAAAGAAGATACTGCGGGTGGAATCATGCACAAAGAGTTGGTCAAAGTCAATGAAAATTGGGATGTTTTCAATTGTATCAAGCAAATGAGAATCCAGGCTAAAAACATTTCAAGAGTGCATTCTATTTATGTAGTTGATGATGAAGATAGACTTTTAGGTCGTTTATCTCTTAAAGATTTATTGACAACAGCAGCAAAAACCCCTATTAGTGAGGTGTATATCAAAAAATTAAATTCGGTTATAGTAGACACCGAAGATATTGAGGTGGCTCGTATCATGCAAAAATATGACTTGGAAGCCATTCCCGTAGTAGATGAAATGGGCAGATTGGTGGGTAGAATTACCATTGACGATATCGTAGACGTGATTAAAGAAGAAGCCGATAAAGATTACCAA
>NZ_JANOBI010000030.1:0-126987 GCF_031411595.1 Flavobacterium sp.
ATTTATCTCGCAAAGACGCAAAGGCGCAAAGAAGAAAATTCATAAAATGATCAGAAAGCGAAATTGATGTAAGATTTTTATAAATTATTATGGTTTTAGATTTTTATAAAAGCGTTCGAGATTTACTGCAACAAGAACAGCGCATTATTCTGATGGTTGTCATCGCCAATGAAGGCAGCAGCCCCGGAAGGAAAGGCTTTAAAATGGCAGTGTCGAAAAGCAAAATGTTCGGCACCATCGGCGGTGGTATTATGGAACATAAACTCGTTGAGTACGCGCAAAGTCTTTTAACGAAATCGACATTCCGTCCATTCATCAAACACCAAATTCACGATAAATCAGCACCATCCGACCAATCAGGAATGATTTGCTCGGGTCAACAGACGATTGCTTTTTATGATTTGAATCTTGACAATAGTGAAGTGATTGATTCGATTGTCACGAAAGAAAATCACAGCATCCGATACACAGAAAAAGGCATCGATATTAATTTGCATCCAACAGCCACACACCAATGGGAATTTGTCGAATCAACTTCACTCCCAAACCGAGTCTACATCATCGGCGGCGGTCATGTAGGCTTAGCGTTAAGCGAAGTTTTAGCAAGACTCGATTTCGAAATCTACATCCTCGACCACCGCGAAAATCTCAATACGATGGAAGCCAACACTTTTGCGCATTTCCGAAAAACCATCGAGTTTGAATCGATTGAAAAAGAAATTCCCGAAGGCAATAATATCTATGTCGTCATCATGTCGTTCGGTTACCGCACTGACGAAATCATCATCAGACGTTTGCTTCATCGACGTTTTAAGTATATCGGCATGATGGGTAGCAAAGAGAAAATTGCCACGTTGTATTCGCATCTACTATCCGACGGATTTACCCAAACTCAATTGGATAACGTGCATTCACCCATCGGCATCGACATCAAAAGCGAATCGGCTCAAGAAATCGCAATCAGTATCGCGGCACAACTCATCAGCATAAAAAATAAAGCCTCATGATTTCAATTGATGAAGCCTTTTCGAAATTAGATGGAGTCGATTTTCCATTGAAGGAAACAGCAGTTTCATTAATGAATGCAAGTCATTGTGTGTTGTCTGAAACAGTATTGTCACCGATCAATATGCCGCCGTTTCGCCAATCGAACATGGATGGTTTTGCGCTTTCTTTACATGAGGCATTGGTTTACGAAATTGTGGGTGAAGTCAAAGCCGGTGATTCCAAATCTATCGACCTCAAACCGGGACAAGCCGTTAAAATATTTACCGGAGCTGCAATTCCTAATTCGGCGCAGGCGGTCATTCAAATCGAGAAAGTTTCAACCAAAGACAACCAATTGTTTTTGCAAGAAACCGTTTTACACGAAACCAACATTCGGCCTTTGGGTTCTCAAATTCAGCAAAATGATATCGCTTTAGAAAAAGGCACTTTCCTTAATCCCGCAGCGATTGGTTTTTTGGCGGGTTTGGGTTTCACTTCCGTGAATGTCTATCAGAAACCAACAGTCGCTATAATCACAACCGGAAACGAATTAGTAGCGGCCGGTCAACCTCTGGCACATGGTCAAGTCTATGAAAGCAATGGCATCATGTTGCAAACCGCATTACATAATTCCCATTTCAATCAAGTGAAAATGTATCAAATGAGCGATGATTTTGAAAACACAAAATCGACGTTAAAGCAAGCCATTGATGATAACGATATTGTTGTGGTTTCGGGAGGCATTTCAGTTGGCGATTACGATTTTGTATACCATGCATTACAGAGTTTGAATGTCGAAACCTTATTCTATAAAGTCAATCAAAAACCAGGAAAGCCTTTGTTGGTAGGGAAATTAAACGATAAAATGATTTTTGCATTACCTGGAAATCCCGCAGCGAGTTTGACTTGTTTTTATATTTATGTGTTGCCGACACTTCAAAAATTTTCGGGTATGAAAACTTCGTATAAAACCACAATTCAGAAGAATTTGGCGAACGATTATGCTGTTGACAATACGCGTGATCAGTTTTTGAAAGCTACGATTTCGAATGATGAAGTCACGATTCTTTCACATCAAGATTCTTCGATGTTAGATTCGTTTGCATTGGCGAATGCTTTGGTCTATTTGAAAAATGGCGATTATACCATGCTCAAAGGCGATAAAGTTGCGGTTTATCTTCTATAGCAAAAGGAATAGTGGTTATCTTTGTTTGTTATTAAAATAATTAAAATGCTCATCGACGATTTATTCAATTCACCATTATTATTACTGTTGTTGCCCATCATCGCTTTTCTTTATGCGAGCGTTGGTCACGGTGGTGCGAGTGGTTATATCGCTGTCATGAGCCTTTTTTCGTTTCCGATTTCGGTAATGAAACCCACAGCTTTAGTGCTCAATATTTTAGTTTCGGGGATTTCGTTTTACTTTTATTTCCGTGAAAAAAAATTCGACATCAAACTGTTCTATCCGTTTGCCATCACGTCGATTCCGTTTTCTTTTTTAGGCGGATTGCTAACCGTTGAAACCCATTATTATAAAGTCATTTTAGCTTCCGTTTTGGTTGTTGCTGTGCTTCGATTGATCGGCATTTTTGGAAAAGAAAAGCCCGTTTTAAAACCCATCAATATTCCATTAGCACTTTTGATAGGAGCTGTCATCGGATTTTTATCAGGATTGATTGGCATCGGCGGCGGCATTATTTTAAGTCCTGTAATTTTATTATTAGGTTGGGCCAATATGAAACAAACCGCAGCAGTTTCAGCGTTGTTTATTTTTGTGAATTCGATTGCGGGACTTTTCGGCTTTGTTTCGAAAGGCGGAACATTGCCGTTGTCATCAACTGTCGTGATTGGTGTAGTATTGATTGGTGGCATTTTGGGAAGTTATTATGGCAGTAAAAAATTCAATACAGTAACTTTGAGAAACGTGCTCGCTTTTGTTTTAGGCATCGCCATTTTGAAATTATATACGACCTAACATGACCATTACCGTAAAATATTTCGGAATCATTGCTGATTTTACTCAAAAAAAAGAAGAAACGTTTGCTTTGAATGAAGTAAACCATTCCATACAATTATTGCAATCACAATTAGAAAAATTATATCCTGAGATAAAAAGCACTACCTATTCATTAGCCATAAATCAAAAGCTGACGAATCAAAATGCAATACTTCACGATCAAGATGAGGTTGCTTTATTACCACCATTTGCTGGCGGTTAAACAAACTTAGAAACTCAGAATCTCAGCTACTCAGTAACTCAGAAAAGAAATGAAACGATACCAACGACAAATCGCCTTGCCCGAAATCGGAATCGCCGGCCAACAAAAACTCACCGAAGCCAAAGTGTTGGTTATCGGTGCCGGAGGTTTGGGTTGTCCGGTGTTGCAACAATTAGCTGGTGCAGGCGTAGGTTGCATCGGTATTGTTGACGGCGATGAGATCGAAGAAAGTAACTTGCACAGGCAAGTATTATATACATTATCCGATTGTGGAAAGAATAAAGCAACGACAGTTGCTGAAGTCATTTTCAAGCAAAATCCAGAAGTAAAAGTGATGCCTTTTTCAAATCATTTCACCACCGAAAATGCTTTCGAAATCATTGAGGATTATCAAATGATTGTAGATTGCACCGATAATTTAGCAACGCGTTATCTCATTAATGATGTGGCATTGGTTAAAAAAATCCCGATGGTTTATGCTTCGATTCATCGGTTTGAAGGACAACTTTCGGTTTTCAATTACGAACTTGGTCCAACGTATCGTTGTTTGTTTCCCGAAAAAGAAGATTTGAAAGAAGATTTGAATTGCAATGATACCGGCGTTTTAGGAATTTTGCCCAACACTTTAGGTTTATTGCAAGCGACCGAAGTACTCAAAATAATTCTTGGTATTGGTGAAGTTTTAAGTGGAAAACTGTTGATTTATGATGCATTGCAACATCAAATGCAAACCATCGAAATTCAAAAAAATCCACTTCAAATTCAAAACGGATTGCTCAATGGTTTAGACATTTTAAATAGCAATAGTAAAGCAGTAAAAAGTATTACAGCAGCTACTTTTATTGAAGCTATTAAAGATGATTCCAAACTAATTATCGATCTTAGAGAAACGCATGAAGAAGCAAAATTAATCGCAAAAAACATCCAAAATATTCCACTGAATCAATTGGAAAACTATTTGGAAAACCACGATAAAAACCAAAAAATTATCTTATTTTGTCTGTACGGAAATAAGAGCTTGCTCGCGGCCAATTACTTGATGAAAAACGGTTTTACCAATGTGTTTCATTTAGTCAATGGCAGTGAAGCTTTACCCGAAATAGAATTCAATGTAAATTAGTATGTCGACAATTAAACCAAAAAAATCATCGTTTATCAACGGCGCTATTTCGTCCGAATTTATAGGCGAATCGATTGCCAAGCACCAAAGTAAAACCACGATTGGCGCGCACAATATTTTCTTAGGTCAAGTTCGTGCTGATGTGATTGATGAAAAATCGGTTGTAGCAATCGACTATTCTGTATACGAGGAAATGGCTGAAGCAACTTTCTATGACATTCGAGAAGCCGCGTTCGCCAAATTCGATTTATCTTGCTTGCACATTTACCACAGTTTGGGATTGGTTAAAGTAGGAGAAATTTGCTTGTTTGTTTTTGTATCAGCACCACGCCGAAAAGTAACCTATGAAGCATTAGAATTTTTGGTAGAATTGATTAAAGAAAAAGCACCGATTTTCGGAAAGGAAATCTTCGAAGACGAAACACACACTTGGAAAAAAAACATTTAAAATGGTCGACATCACTCATAAAATCACAACACTAAGAACCGCAGTAGCGCATGCTATTGTCAAAGTGGGTTCGCCTCAAACCATACAAGCCATTTTGAACAAAACGGTTCCCAAAGGCGATGTGTTGACTGTAGCAAAAACGGCAGGACTGTTCGCGGTCAAAAATACGTCGAACACCATTCCCGATTGTCATCCGATGCCGATTGAGTTTACAGGAATCGAGGTTGAATGTTTGCAAGATTCGATTCATATTGAAGTCACGGTCAAAACGATTTACAAAACCGGTGTTGAGGTGGAAGCCATGCACGGCGCATCAATTGTGGCGTTGACGATGTATGATATGCTCAAACCGATTGATAAGAATGTCGAAATTTCGACAGTAAAATTACTACACAAAAAAGGCGGAAAATCAGATTATGCCAACAAAGATTATTCGCATCTTGCTGTTGCTGTCATAGTTTGTTCAGATAGTGTTGCTGCCGGAACTAAAGAAGATACTTCGGGAAAAGTCATCGTAGAAAAACTTCAAAAATTCGGATTGACCGTTTCCAATTATACCATAATTCCTGATGAAATCGAAACCATTCAAAGCAGCATTCAAAATCTTCAAAGTCAAAAAACAGACTTGGTTATTCTGACTGGCGGTACCGGATTGTCGCACAAGGATGTGACACCCGAAGCCTTGATTCCATTGTTAGACCGAAGAATTCCGGGCATTGAAGAAGCGATTCGTTCGTATGGACAAGAAAGAACACCTTATGCAATGTTGTCGCGATCTGTTGTTGGTTTTATAGGCGATACTTTAATCATGGCATTGCCAGGATCAACGACTGGTGCAGCTGAATCAATCGATGCGGTTTTCCCGTCGGTGTTGCATTTGTTTCAAATATTGAATGGCTTCAATCATGGAAAATAAAACACTTTTGCAGGATTCATTAGGTCGTCATCACGATTATTTGCGCATTTCGATTACGGAACATTGCAATTTGAGATGCACCTATTGTATGCCTGAAGAAGGCATTGCGTTGACACCCAAACCGCATTTGATGACTGCCGATGAAATTATTCATATTGCAGAAACCTTTGTAAGTTTTGGCGTCAAAAAAATCCGTTTGACTGGCGGTGAACCTTTGGTTAGAAAAGATGCGAAAGATATTATTTTGCGTTTGGGAAAACTCGGCGTCAATTTGACCATCACGACCAACGGAATTTTGGTTCCTAATTTCATCAACACATTCAAAGAAGCCGGAATTAAAAAGGTGAATATCAGTATTGACAGTTTAATTCGAGAAAAATTCAATCAAATTACGAGAAGAAATTATTTTGATACGGTTTTGAAAAATATTGATTTGTTGCTTGATGAAGGTTTTCAAGTAAAACTCAATGTGGTGTTGATTCTGGATTTTAATGATAATGAAATCATTGATTTTATTGCTTTAACCCAATATAAAAATATTCAGATTCGTTTTATTGAATTCATGCCTTTCAGCGGCAACCAATGGGATAAATCGAAGTTGGTGACTTACGCGCAAGTGCTTGAAACGGTTCAATCGGAATATCAATTGAATGATATTGAGCGTTTGATTGATGCACCAAACGACACCGCTAAAAATTTTAAAATTAAATCCCATATCGGAAGTTTTGCGATCATCAGTTCGGTAACCAATCCGTTTTGTAGCACTTGCAACCGCATTCGATTGACGGCTGACGGAAAATTGAAGAACTGTTTGTTTTCTAATTCTGAAACATCTTTGCTCGAAACGTTGCGTTCAGGTGCATCAATTTTACCATTAATTAAACAAAATCTTCTTTCAAAAAAAGCAGTTCGAGGTGGTATGGATGATGATTCTAAATTTCAAAATCCCGATTTGTTTTCTAAAAATAGAAGCATGATTGCGATTGGTGGGTAAATTTCTTTCTATTTATTATTTTAAACTTTGCGCCTTTGCGTCTTTGCGAGAAATAAAAAAATGGCTCGCAAAGACGCAAAGGCGCAAAGAAATCTCGGAATGCAATTATTCTAAAACGATACTTGTGTTTTTTTTAATTAAAACTATATTTGTTGGTTGACTTTTATAAAAATACAATTCAAAAAACTTGAAAGAAAGAAAAATATACAGCAACAATGTTTGGGTTGAAAATCGATTGCAGTCTGCAACGGTTTGTTTCCTTAACGGAACCATCACAGCCATTCATTTTGAAAAATCAGAAGGTGCTGAAGATTTCGGAAATGTAGTTGTAATGCCCGGTGTGATTGATGTTCATGTACACATCAACGAACCAGGGCGAACCGATTGGGAAGGTTTTGAAACTGCAACTCAAGCAGCAGCAGCCGGCGGAACGACTACGATTATAGATATGCCGCTCAATGCAAGTCCGGTGACTACAACCCTTGATGCATTCCAACAAAAATTGGAAGCTTCCAAAGGGAAAATGAATGTGAATGTTGGTTTTTACGCCGGATTGATTCCAGGAAATGCTGCTCATTTAGAATCATTAATGCAAGCTGGAGTTGTAGGCGTGAAATGTTTTTTAACCCATTCCGGCATTGATGAATTCCCAAATGTTACTCAAAAAGATCTCGATGAAGCGATGCCCATCATTGCAAAATATCATTTGCCATTATTAGCGCATTGCGAATTATACGATAGGGAAGTCGATAGTGATTTTGAAAATCATCCTACGAGTTACCAACATTATTTGGCAAGTCGACCAAAACAATGGGAAAACGATGCGGTAGATTTAATGATTCGAATGTGCAGAAAACATCAATGCCCAGTGCATATTGTGCATGTGGCTTCCGCAGAAGCGTTGGCTAAAATTGATGCCGCCAAACAAGAAGGATTACCGATTACGGCGGAAACATGTGCACAATATATCTACTTTAATGCGGAAGAAATTCCCGATGGTAATACGATTTTTAAATGTGCACCTCCGATTCGCGAACGCTCTAATAATCTACAATTGAAGCAAGCTTTTCTTACCGGCGTTTTAGATTTTATTACCACAGACCATTCACCGGCACCAGCCAATATCAAAGAAATTGCAACAGGAAACCTCAAAAAAGCTTGGGGAGGAATTGCAGGAATTCAATTTTTACTGACGGCTTCTTGGACTGCTTTGAAAGACACCATGGCATTAGAACAATTCATTCCATTATTGACATCGCGTCCTGCACGATTTATCAAAGCTGATAAAAAAGGGATTATTGCAGTAGGAAATGATGCAGACTTAGTCATTTGGAACCCTGAGAAATCCCAAGTAGTAAATGAAAGCGCAGTGCTTTTCAGACATAAAATAAGTCCCTATATTGCACAAAACTTAAGCGGAGTTGTGCTCGAAACCATAGTCAATGGCGAAACCGTTTATCAAAATCAATCAATACAAAATAAAAATAAAGGACAATGGCTTTTGAAAAAGTAAAAGAAATCATCAAAGAATCACCGGCATTTACACAATTAACCGACTTGGCTGCCGAAAGATTGGGCGGAAAAGTGTTGTATGCAACCGATGATTTTTTTGCGGAAAAAGAAAACCTGATTGCACCAACGCGTGGCATATTCATTACCGACAAATACACCGATCGTGGCAAATGGATGGACGGCTGGGAAAGCCGCAGAAAAAGAACACCGGGACACGATTGGGCAGTAATCCAATTGGCGACTTCAGGAAAAATCACAGGTTTCGATATCGATACGAATTTCTTTTTGGGCAATCACCCACCACATGCTTCGATTGAAGCGGTTAACCTTGAAAGTACTGACGGAATCACCGATTGGGAAAACGTAACTTGGAAAGAAATTTTACCCAAATCACATTTAGACGCCGGTTCTCAAAACTTTTATGAATGTGAAAGCAACGAGATTTTCACGCATCTTCGCTTGCACATTTATCCTGATGGCGGCGTAGCAAGATTGCGTGTTTACGGCGAAGTTTTCAAAAACTGGGATGCCGTTTCAACGAATCAGCAAATCGATTTGGCCGCTACGATTAATGGTGGTCAAGCCATTGCTTGCAACGACATGTTCTTCAGTGACATGAGCAACTTAATCATGCCAAACCGCGGCGCCAATATGGGCGACGGCTGGGAAACCAAAAGAAACCGCACACCCAACAACCGAGATTGGGTAATTTTGAAACTCGCGCACCAAGGCATGGTCGATAGTATTATTGTCGATACTTGTCATTTCAAAGGAAATTATCCTGACAGTTGTTCGATTGAAGCTTGTGCTTCCGATAACGATAATGTTGAAAATGCCGATTGGAAAATCTTGTTGCCACAGCAAAAACTCAACGCTGATTTCATACACGAATTTGGAAATGAAATCAATAAAGGACAAGTCATTACACACGTTAGACTCAATATTTTTCCTGATGGCGGCGTAAGCAGATTAAGAATTTTTGGTAAAATCGTCAAATAGTGAAAGTCAATATTTTTATATTATTGGTATTGTATGTCGTCTACTTTGGCATTTTAATTACGCTGGGCTATCTGACGTATAAAATGCCGGGTTTTAAAATTGGAAAATCGAAAGAAGATTCCGATGAGAATGAAACGATCAAGATTGCCAGTATCAATTATATGTATACCGGAATGCTGCTCGCGATTCTCGGAATTCTTGTCAACACGTATCTGTTGGTGCAAGGAACACCGCTCGAAAGTCACATGATGGAATGGCTCAACATCGTCATTCGCTTGATGCACATTACTTTTGGAATTGCGTGGATTGGCGCTTCGTTTTATTTCGTATTTCTCGAAAATGCTTTGAACAGAACCGAAAATGTTCGTGATGAACTCGCAGGCAATTTGTGGGCAGTGCACGGCGGTGGATTTTATTATGTTGAAAAATACAAAATAGCGCCAAAGGAAATTCCAAAGCACTTGCATTGGTTTAAATACGAAGCTTACTTTACTTGGCTTTCGGGTTTTTGTTTGTTGTTTGTAGTCTATTATTTTAATGCTTCGGCGTTATTGATTGATAACAATGTATTAGACATTTCAGCCACTCAAGGCATCGTAATAGGTATTGGGTCTTTTGTCGTGGCTTGGCTCATTTACGATTTCCTTTGCAAATCAAAATTAATCAAAAACCAACTGCTGTTTTCGATTATTGGATTTCTGATTTTGATTGCTTTTGCAGCGTTTTATTGCCATGTGTTTAGCAGTCGTGCGGCTTACATTCACTTTGGTGCGATGATTGGCGGCATTATGGTCGCGAATGTTTTCTTTGTGATTATTCCGGCCCAAAAAGCGATGGTTCATGCTGCCAAAATGGGCTTGCCGTTAGATCCGACTTTGGGGAAAAATGCTTTGACACGTTCGCTGCATAATAACTATTTTACATTGCCGGTTTTGTTTGTCATGGTGAGCAATCACTTTCCATCGACATTTGGCTATGAATATCCTTGGTTGATTTTGGCGATTATTTCTCTTGGCGCGGCAGGAGTGAAGCATTATCTTAATTTAAAAGAAAAAAAGCAACTCAACGTTTGGATCTTGCCGGTTTCGGTCGTGATTCTTTTAGCCGCTTGTTTTATTTCGGCGCCGAGTACGAATCCTTATGAATGTAAGTCGGAAGTTTCGTTTACGGAAGTCAATGCGATTGTTCAAAAACGATGTGTGCAATGTCATTCGGCTACACCAACGGATGATGTTTATAAAGTCGCTCCCAATGGTGTGATGTATGACACACCGGAAGATATAGTAAAGAAAAAAGATTTAATTATGCAGCGCGTTGTCATTACGAAGACGATGCCGCAGAATAATAAAACCAATATTACAGCAGAAGAACGCAATACGATTCGATGTTGGATTGAACAAGGCGCAAGCTTGAAATAAAATAGCAATATGACACTAACAGCATTTAATACTTTAGATAAAGAAACAGCAAAGCAGCATTTGTTCGCTTGTTGTGGTTCGACAAAATGGGCTGATGCCATGATGCAACATTTTCCTTTTGCGACGGAGAAACAGTTGGTTGATTGGTCAGCTTCGATTTGGTATGATGCATGTGGCGAATCCGATTGGCTCGAATCGTTTACACACCATCCGAAAATTGGTGATGTGAAAAGTCTGACGGAAAAATTTGCGGGTAAAGAGCAAGCTGGTGTTGCTGTAGCGACAGCAGAAACGATTGACGCTTTAGCCAAAGCCAATGCCGATTATGAAAGCAAGTTTGGTCTTATTTTTATTGTATGTGCTACTGGTAAATCTGCCAATGAAATGTTGCGATTGCTACTCGATCGACTTCAAAATACTGCAGCCGAAGAGCGCAATATTGCGATGGGTGAACAACAGAAAATTACCATCATCCGATTTAAAAAATTACTGACAGAAGCTGATTTTGAGTTTTTGAAGGTGAGTCAAATTACCACTCATGTTCTCGATACTGCTGTCGGTTTACCCGGAAAAGATATTTCGATTCGATTGCAAAGCAAACAAAACGGCATTTGGCAAACCATTGCACAAGGCATCACCAATTCCGATGGCAGAATTCCGGATTTGCTTCCACAAGAAAAAAACTTGAAGCCTGATATTTATAAAATGGTTTTCGATACGGGGAATTATTACCAACAACAAAACTTAAAGACATTTTATCCTGAAGTTGAAATTCAATTCAGCACTTTCGACGAAAGCCATTATCATGTTCCTTTGCTCGTCAATCCTTTTGGTTACAGCACTTATAGGGGAAGTTAATTTATAATCGTATGCCCTAGCCCCGATAGAAGGGAAAATCCTTGGCATTGGGAGATTGCCGCGCAAGCTCGCAATGACAAGATTGGAATGATAGCGGGATTAGCTCCTAAAAATTTATAATTCAAAATTCAAAATAATGACCATACCGTCCAACAAAAAAGAACAATTATTCCATAGTTTAAGTCAAGCGAATAACACCTTCAACGAAATTTATCCCGGCGACAGAAGCGATCGCCAACCTGTGCATACTTTGTATGGCGGTGCGAACCTTTTCAAATCGGATGCACCGATTGCTTTGGGACATCGCGCACTTGAAATATTAGAAACCTATGCTCCGAATGCTGAAGTTTTCGGTCAAGCCTTTGGACTTACGGGCGGAAAAGATTTCAGCCAGCGCATTTATGACAAAGTTGTGGCGAAATTAAAATCGGAAGCGATTGAAGATTTCAGAATTGACTTCGAAGACGGTTATGGCAACCGCAGCAATGAAGAAGAAGATGCCACCGCAGTAACGGCAGCTCTCGAAGTAGCTAAAGGCATGCGCGACAAAACACTTTCTCCGTTTATTGGAATTCGCATCAAGCCATTCACGGAAGAAATGAAAGAACGTGGTTTGAGAACGTTGGATATTTTCGTGAGTACCTTGGTGAAAGAAACCGGCGGCAAACTGCCTCATAATTTTGTCGTGATGTTGCCCAAAGTAACGATTCCGCAACAACCTGAAACACTGGCGAATTGCTTTACAATTTTAGAAGAAGAATTGGGGTTGACGAAAGGCATTCTAAAAATGGAAATGATGGTCGAAACCACGCAAGCCATTATGGACATCAACGGAACGAACCCATTATACCGATTCATCAAAGCGGCGCAAGGACGATGTATTGCGATGCATTTCGGAACATACGATTATACGGCAAGTTGCAGCATTACTGCCAAATACCAAGAAATGGATCATCCGGTTTGTGATTTTGCACACCATATGACCAAAGTGGCTCTGGCACATACGGGCATTTGGCTCAGCGATGGCGCTACGAATACGATGCCTATCGGTCCGCATCG
This sequence comes from Flavobacterium sp., assembly GCF_031411595.1. Classification (GTDB taxonomy): domain Bacteria; phylum Bacteroidota; class Bacteroidia; order Flavobacteriales; family Flavobacteriaceae; genus Flavobacterium. Next base: position 12,534 of record NZ_JANOBI010000030.1, read on the forward strand.
TGGTGATTTGACACCGGCACAAGAAGCGGAAAACCGTCAAGTGGTGCACCGTGCTTGGAAAAAAGGTTATGATCATATTCGACATTCGTTATGGAATGGTTATTATCAAGGTTGGGATTTGAATCCGGCGCAATTTCCGATGCGATATGCCGCTGTGTATGCGTTCTTTTTGGAAAGTTATGATGATGCCGTAGAACGTTTGAAAACCTTTGTAGATAAAGCGGCACGTGCGACTTTAATCGGCGATGTGTTTGATGATGCGGCTACCGGACAAGGGTTATTGAATTACTTTCTTCGCGCGTTAAACAGCGGTGCGATTACAGAAGAAGAAGTATTGGCTACCGGATTGACACTCGATGAAATTCGAGGACGTTCGTTTAAGAAAATTTTAGAAAATAGAATGGCGAAATAATTTGATGTTTCAATATAGAAAATGTTGCCGCCACAGCTGTATTAATTGATATATCTGTGGCAGGTTTTTTTAATTTGCTGTGAATCAACGCTATTATTCTTATAGCCATTGTTTTTTTTGTAGATTTAAAAACCAAACGAACAAACAATCGTATATCTATAAACCAAAACAATATATTATGCAACTATACAAAAGATTGTCTCGAGTTGGTTTTCTCCAAAACAGTTATGCTTTTAAATTTCTTTTCATTGCTTTTCTCGGGATTCATATTCCATTAATCGGAATTTTATTTTTTGTGTTGTATGCACCACAATCCGCATCTTCTATGACGATTTTGCTTTTTGCTTTGGTGATGACATTGGTGGCTACAGGGATTACTTTAGTGGTTTTGAAAAGACTGATTCGTCCTATAGAATTGGCTTCGAGTGCGTTGAACAATTACAGAAAAAACAGAACGATGCCATTGTTGCCAATAGAATACAAAGATGAAGCGGGTTTGCTCATGCGCTATATATTAGAAACGATTCAAGACAATGAAAAATACATCAACGAAAAACAAGATTTGATGTATTTGCTGTCTCATGATTTGAGAACGTTTACAGGTAATTCTCAATCGTTGTCTGAATTAATTTTGGCAGAAAAACCAACGGAAACCGTCGCTCAATATGCCGAATTAATATACCAATCAACCACGCAACAATTGCATTTTATAGAAAGTTTTTTGAAGCTACTCAAAGTACAAGATGAAATTGCAAAAAGGCTTCCTGAGTTGCAGAATATTTCGTTTGTCGACATCAACTCAAGTGTTGAACAACAAGTTAAACAGCAATTAACATTGAAGAATATCAAATTGAATTCTACAATAGATGTTAAAGACAAAGCACTTTTAATCAATAGCGAATTACTGGTTCGTGTGTTGGTTAATTTAATCGATAACGCTATTAAGTTTTCATATCCGGATAGCGAAATAATGATAAAATACTACATCAAAGATGAACGTATGATGATTACTATAACCGACAATGGTTTGGGTTTTAATATGAATCAATCTGATGCGATTTTTCAAAAATTTACAGATCAAAAAAAGCTGGGTACCGCTAATGAATCTTCAACTGGAATTGGTTTGTATTTGTGTAAAACTATAGTCGAAAAATACAAAGGAAGATTGATTGCTTCGAGTGAAGGCGTGAATAAAGGCGCAACTTTTACTTTGAGTTTTTAACTGCAAATAACGCAAAGTTTACACAATTCCGAAGCATAGGGGCGCAAAGGGAATTTTGCATCGATAAATAAATTCAACTGCTTTATTTCTGATGCAGAAAAGCCTAACTTAGCCGTTAAATAGAATTGCTTTTATGAAAAAATCTGCAACGTTTAAAAGTGCCATTTCGGGTATTGAATTTACAAATGCCGACAAAATATCTTGTCAAATCGTCAGTAAATCTATTTTTGATTTGATGAAAGCGGAGCATCCAACGTTAAATAATAAAGATTTTATTGCATCCAAAGAATTGAATTTGTATCGTGAAAAATACATTGCCAATTATTTAACCAAAGGTATAGGCGAATTGAGTGCGCTCGAGAGCAAAGTCATGAGTTCATTCAATGAAAATCAGTTGATTGTAAACAAATTAGAAGACGAGCCAAGTCAAACCACTTTCGGTCAAAGAGTTGCTGATAAAGTCGCTACTTTTGGTGGAAGTTGGACGTTTATTATCTTCTTTGGTGTTTTCATTTTGATATGGATTGCCAGTAATATTTACCTTTTAGCCAACAAAGGTTTCGATCCGTATCCGTTTATTTTACTCAATTTAATTCTTTCTTGTTTGGCTGCTTTGCAAGCTCCGGTGATTATGATGAGTCAAAATCGGCAAGAGGAAAAAGATCGTGAAAGAGCCAAAAATGATTACATGATCAATCTGAAATCGGAATTGGAAATCAGAATGCTGCACGAAAAATTAGATCATTTGATGCTGCACCAACAACAAGAATTGATTGAAATTCAAAAAGTACAAATCGAAATGATGAATGATATTTTAGTCAATATTAAAGGCACTGGTAAAGCGAAAGACTAAATTCTTGTTGGAATTTATTAAATGCTCAATTTTTTATCTAATTTTGTATCATAATTGGATGATTTCTCTCCACAAGCAGGAATTGTTATCATATATTTAAAAAACAAGTACATGTCAGTTTTAGAAAAAACAAGTTCTGCTGCGATTATCAACCTCGAAAATAAATATGGCGCGCACAATTATCACCCATTGCCGGTGGTTTTGAGTAGGGGTGAAGGTGTCTATGTTTGGGATGTTGAAGATAAAAAATACTATGATTTTCTTTCCGCTTATTCCGCTGTAAATCAAGGGCATTGTCATCCGAAAATTGTCGGTGCGATGATCAATCAAGCGAAAACACTAACATTAACCTCGCGTGCTTTTTATAACGATCAACTAGGGCCATACGAAGAATACTTGACAAAATATTTTGGTTTTGATAAAGTATTGCCCATGAATACAGGTGCAGAAGCTGTTGAAACGGCGTTGAAGTTATGCAGAAAATGGGCTTATGAAGTGAAAGGTATCGCTGAACATCAAGCGCAAATTATTGTTTGTGATGGTAATTTTCATGGAAGAACAACAACGATTATTTCGTTTTCTAATGATGAAAATGCACGCAAAAACTTCGGCCCTTACACAGAAGGCTTTATCAAAATTCCTTACGACTCTATTGAAGCATTGGAGGAAACTTTACAATCTTCCAAAAATATAGCCGGATTTTTAGTGGAGCCCATACAAGGTGAAGCCGGTGTATACGTTCCACATGACGGTTATCTTGCCAAAGCGAAAGCTTTGTGTGAAAAACACAACGTATTGTTTATTGCCGATGAAGTGCAAACTGGTATTGCGCGTACCGGAAAATTATTAGCCGTGCACCACGAAAATGTGCAACCTGATATTCTGATATTAGGTAAAGCAATTTCTGGTGGAGTTTATCCAGTTTCCGCAGTTTTGGCTAATGATAGCATTATGAATGTAATCAAACCAGGACAACATGGTTCAACTTTCGGAGGCAATCCAATTGCTGCGGCTGTTGCGGTTGCTGCTTTAGAAGTGGTTCTGGACGAAAATCTAGCTGAAAATGCCGAGCGACTTGGAAAAATATTCCGTTCAGAACTCGAAAAATATATTCAGACATCCAATATTGCCACTTTAGTTAGAGGTAAAGGCTTGTTGAATGCAGTAGTCATCAACGATACCGAAGAAAGCGATACTGCTTGGAATATTTGTTTGGCATTGCGCGATAATGGTTTGTTAGCCAAGCCTACACATGGTAACATCATTCGTTTTGCACCGCCACTGGTGATGAATGAAGCACAATTACTCGATTGTGTCTCGATTATTGTAACGACACTACAACAGTTTGAAAAATAAAAAAATCCTCCAATTGGAGGATTTTTTGTTTATTCTACTTCTTCTTGTTGTTTTAGTTTCTCGATTAGGTTTTGTTGGAAGTCTTTAATGCCTTCTTCGCCCATTACCGCATACATGTAGATATTAATAATAAAGTAAATAGCACTCAAAACAATACCGATAATCGCCAATACTCTTCCTGTATTGATGTTCGAATAACCTTCATACAATTCAGGATTTTCAATATACAACGCAGTATCTTTTTTGGCTAGCATCAAAGCGACGATGCCTAATACGAGTCCGATAATTCCCCAACAACAACAAGTCAGAATTGATAATATTCCTAAAATAAGCACTGCTGTAGCATTGGGTAATTTTTGTTTTTCCATATTAAAGTGGGTTTTAAGGGTTAGTGAGTCATTTTATAAATATAAGAAACAATCATAATGATGGCGTTAATAATGGCCAAGCTTACAATGATTTTGTGGTAATTTCTGCCTTTATCAATAAAGTGCAAACCGAGAACACCAAAAAGTAAAAGGGTAGTATAGATGGCCGGAAATTGATGAAACGCTCCCGAAAAATTTCCTTTGAGGATTAAAAGTAAAGCTCTTTGTGTTCCGCAACCCAAACAATCGACTCCGAAAAGTTTTTTGTTTAGACAGGGAATCATGTATTTTTCTAAATCCAAAATGCGTGTTTTTATATTTACAATTTTACAAAAAATATTGATTGAAAATTACAAGTTTGCTAATTTAAAGTTTGTTACTTTTGAATACCTTAAAAATAATTTCGAATGAAAAAGATATTAATTCCTATGATGATTGTTGCGATCATTATCGCATTTTATGAGCAAAGTAAACCAGAAAAAAACATCTATATTATCATTGTCGCCATCGCAATTTTTATGTTTGGGATGATGCGATTGAGTGCCAAAACACCTAGCAAAAATCAAGAAGAGGAGGAGCAAGATGTTTAATATAGGTGACCAAGTTTCGGTATTGGATGAAGCGATTAACGGCGTAGTGGTTTCGATTAAAAACAACGAGATTTCTATCGAAACTGAAGATGGATTCATGATGACGTATTTTGTCAATCAATTGATTAAAAATTTTAAAACCAGTAGTTTAAGTAAAAACATAGGAAGTTTTAATTCAGATAAAATAAAACAGGAAAAAGAAATTCCAAAACCGAGAAGTTTTGTAAAAGAACCCAAAATAAAAGGCGAAATTCCACCACCGGAATTCGATTTGCACATCGAAAAATTAGTCAAAAATTTTAGAGGAATGAGCAATCACGACATCCTCACTTTGCAATCAGAAACCGCTAAAAGGCATGTTGAATTTGCCATCAGAAATCGCATTCCAAAAATCGTTTTTATCCATGGAGTTGGTGAAGGAATTCTGAAATCGGAACTTGATTTTTTATTGGGACGTTATGAAAACATTTCATTCCGAGATGCCAATTATCAAAAATACGGACTGGGTGCTACGGAAGTTTATATCAGGCAAAATAAATAGTCTGACATAAAGATATTGGCAGTGTAAAAATTGCTACTTTTCATCATCAACAAAATTATAAAACTATGAAATCACTAAATTTACTCATGCAGGAAATCATCCAGTTGACGGCAGAAATAGAAACCAAATTTCCGGAATTATACAAGTATTTGAATGAAACGCCTTTGAGTCTTTCCGAAACCAAAAAGGAAGCTATCAGCACCAACGATCTAAAACAGTATTTAGAAAGTTTAAAAACCCAACTGCAACATCATATCGAAACGCATTAGGAATAACACATATGATGACCAGCGTAAAAATTCGCATAAAAACCTACATCGGTAAAGATTTTGCTAAAATCAATCAGGCGCTTACTATTTACTACGGTTAGTCGGCGGTCAATAAGTTGCCCAATAGTATAGAATCCCCAAGGTAAAAAGTGTTGTTGTCTTTTTGAAACGTCACCGCTTTCAAGGTAATGGTGTGAAGATAAACACCCGGACTGTTTGTTGTGCTAACAACCTCAATGATACCGCTAACATCAGCCACACCATCTTTCGCAAACCATTCTTCATTAATGGCAGGCGAAGTAGGCAATATCGCACTGCAGAAATAATCTTGGTTGCTTGTGGTTAAAGCAGTTTCGAATAATCGATAAACCAATTTGTTCGTGGTACTCGAAATCAATCCGGTTTTGGCAACACCCAAATTCGTAATATCTAACAAAGTAGCATCGAAATTTTGAATGTATAAACCTTCAATACCGTTTGTTCTTGCGTTATAAAGCAATTGATTCGATGGACAAATCTGAATGTCATCAGGATCAAAATTCATCGGCAATGTTGTAGCTGTAGTCGAGTATTCACCAAATGGGAAAGTCTCGTAAACTTGTGTGCCGCTTGGTTTAGAAAACACAATGTTTTTGAATACAATATTGTGAATGTATTTCAAAATCTTAGTTGCACCTGTGGTCGTATCAGGGCTAGAATACACAGCTATTGTAGCAATTTGAATGGTTCCAGAAGTAGCAATCCATTCTTCGGTGGCAATGGGTGAAATTGGCGCCGGTGTATTGCAAAGATTCGCAGCTGTTACAGCTCCGTTATAAGCCCTGTAAGTTACGCTAACAGTTCCGCCAATAGCGATTGTTGTTGGGGTATCGAGTGGCGTTACATTGTTGGGAAATGCGTTTAATGATTCGGGGATTTTGATGTATAGCACTTCATTTCCATTCAATTTATAAATGGTTTCTCCGCAACTCCCGGCTTGTACGTTTGTAAAATCGATAGTCTCAATGGTTAAATCTCCGTCATCGCATCCGTTCAACATCAGTATGAAAACCAATAATCCAAGAATTTTTTTCATGTTAAGGCTATTTTTGACAAAAGTAGGATTTTAATTGAAACCCGAGCAAGTATTACGATGCGAATTGTATGGAGTGAAACAAAATAAAATGACAATCAATTTGCTAAGGATTAAGTTCGCAAAATTAGTAACTTTGGCGCCATGAAAAAAGTATATCTCGACAACGCAGCCACAACATCAATCCACCCCGAAGTGATTCTGGAAATGACGCGCGTGATGCAAGAAGATTACGGAAACCCTTCGTCGACGCACAGTTTCGGAAGACAAACCAAAAGTGTATTAGAACTTTCGAGAAAATCGATAGCAAAATCAATCCATGCTTTGTCACAAGAAATTGTTTTTACTTCTGGCGGAACCGAATCAAACAATTGGGTGTTGCGCAATGCGGTTTTGAGTTTGAAAGTAGCGCGGATTATTTCAAGTAGAATAGAACATCACGCGGTTTTGCATACACTTGAAGCTTTGCAAAATGAATTTAAAATCGACATTGATTATGTCAATATACTGCCCAACGGCGAAGTTGATGTGACGCATTTGGTGACATTACTTTCAGACAATAAGAAAACATTGGTGTCACTAATGCATGTCAATAATGAAATAGGAACTGTGTTAGACTTAGATTTAATCAGTAGAATATGCAAACAACATCAAGCGTATTTTCATTCCGACACCATCCAATCTATAGGAAAAACAACCTTCGATTTGCAGCAACTTCCCATTGATTTTCTCGTGGCCAGCGCGCATAAATTTCACGGTCCTAAAGGCGTTGGTTTTATATTCATCAGAAAAGCATTGCCGATACAACCGATGTTATTCGGCGGTGAACAAGAAAAAGGTTTGCGTCCGGGTACAGAATCGATTCACAATATTGCCGGCATGGCTAAAGCTTTAGAGATTTCTTATGCTGATTTAGAAGCGAATCAAAAGCATATTGAAGATATAAAATCTTATGCAGTGGCTCAATTTCAGCAGCATTTTCCTGATTTTAAAATCAATGGAAATACAAACGGATTTTACAATATCATCAATATTCAACTGCCGTTTTCAGAAGATAAAACAGCGATGATTTTATTTCATCTCGATATGAAAGGCATCGCAGTTTCTCGTGGTAGCGCTTGTCAGTCGGGCAGTATCAAACCTTCTCATGTATTGGCGGAAATATTGAATGATGCTGATTTGAAAAACCCTTCACTGCGAATTTCATTCAGCCATTTCAATACAACAGCTGATATTGACTATTTGATTGAGGCCTTAAAAGCTTTATAGTTTTTGAAAATTTATTAGTAATATTCTTTTATTATAGTATGTTTACGGAAATTTAAATCTAAAACATGAAAAGAATACTGACCATCACACTTTTTACATTTTGTTTCTCTGCCCTTACGTTCGCTCAGAAAAAAGGCGATACTGAATTTGGATTCAACGTTGGTTTTAATGGTTCAACTGTTTCAAATGTCGATGGCAGCTCCAAAATAGGAAATGGGATCAATCTTGGTTTCGCAGCAGATTATTATTTTTCAAATCGATGGAGCATCAAAGGAAAACTGATTTACGACCAAAAAGGTTGGAACGACGGCTACATTGAGTTTTTTAATGAATTTGACCCAAGTATTCCTGGGAATACTTATAAAACAGATTTCAATTTAAATTATTTAACCATTCCGGTAATGGCCAATTGGCACTTTGGTAGAAAGAAAAATTGGTATTTGAACTTCGGACCTTACATTGGATTTCTAATGAGTGCTAACGAAACCAGATTTGACACGGATTTAAAAGACGGCTTCAACACCACAGATTTTGGACTGTCAGTAGGTATTGGTGTTAAAATTCCAGTCTCCGATAAATTAAAAATTTCGTTGGAGTATGATGAGCAGGATGGTCTTTCAGATGTATTCAAGAGTTCGGGTAAAACCGTTACCAACAGTCGTTTTAGTTTGAATGTTGGTGTTAATTTTATTTTAAAGTAAATTTCAAATAGCTTTAAAAAGTTAGCCACAAATGCACAAATTAATCTGTGCGTTTGTGGCTAATTAATTTTAAAAGTATCGTTTATTTTACTAAAACCAAATACTTCCAAGGTTCTAAGGTAATGACATCATCGCCTTTCAACGTAAAATCAGTATTAGAAAAAAGCTCTTTGTAAGTTCCCTTTTGGTATTTCGAATTCAATTTTACACTAACTGGCTTATCACTATAATTGATAATCGGAATCACCTGATTGTCGTCTTTACTTCTTGAAAACGAAATGACTTGCTCTGGTTTGTCATTAAAAATTCGAATCATAACACCGCCTTGTTCGCCATTCCATAAAGCATGATTCTGATGTTTTAAATCAAACAGCTTTTTGAATAATGTTTCGTAAGGCATTTTACTCCAATCAATCAAGTCTTTATCAAAAAATTTAAGCGATCGGTCAAGCCCGGCTTCTTGCCCGCCATAAACCAACGGCATACCATTGATGGTGCCACACAAAACCATCGATGCTTCTAGGCCATCGCCGAAATTGGCTTTCATATTGCCATTCCAAGAATTCATATCGTGATTGTCGGTGAAAACCATTCGGTAGCCATCGCGCGGGAAAGTGCTTACATCATGCGCCATATATTCGATTAGTCCGCCCAAAGGTTTGTGGTCGCGCGTTACGGCTGCCATTTTATCCCACAATGTCCAAGAATAGGTCATGTCGAAAGCTTTTTTGTGCAAGTCACGTGATTCCCATTCTGCGAGCATGAAAACGGGTTTCACAGCATCCATTTCTTCGCGTGCATTGTCCCAAAAATCAGTAGGAACAAAACCCGCAGTATCACAACGGTAACCATCAATGTCGAAATCTTTTACCCAATATACGAGCGCTTGGGTCATGTATTTTCGTATTCCCGGTTGTTCGTAATCAAAATCAATCACATCATCCCAATCGTACCATGGTGTTGGCTGAAAATGACCTTCAGGCGTTTTCGAATACCAATCCGGATGCTCTTTTGCCAGTGGATTGTCCCACGAAGAATGGTTCGCCACCCAATCCACAATAATATGCATGCCCATGCTGTGGATTTTGGTTACTAAATTTTTGAAATCGTCTTTGGTGCCAAATTCAGGATTGATTCCGTAATAATCTTTCACGGAATAATAACTACCCAAAGTGCCTTTTCTTTTTTCAACACCAATCGGATGAATCGGCATGAGCCAAATGATATCAACGCCCATCGCTTTGAGTCGTGGCAAATGCGATTCGAATGCTTTGAAAGTACCTTCAGGCGTAAACTGCCGAACATTGACTTCATAAATCGTAGCATTCTTGCTCCATTCGGGATGTTTGAGTTCAACATATTTTTTGGGTTGATAACGAGCATCATCAAGGGTTTCTTTTTTTTGAGTCGAATGACAACCGATGATGATGAAAGCGGTGAGAAGTGAAAGAAAGTACGGAGTAGATTTCATAAAAATAAATTTTAGCTTTATAAAGATATTATTTTTTGAAAATAAAAAGCCATTCTACTTGAGATCAATAGAATGGCTTTTTTGGGTGTTGTAATGATTATTTTGCTGCAGGTGGCATATCGGAATTGTAACAATCGCGATGCAACTTCCAAACGCCATCTTCCTTTTTAAACAATTCTAACGATTTTCCGGTATCGACTGTTTTACCGGTGATGTCGATAAAACTCCAGTTTTCTTCAGCAGTAAGCGTGTTGTCATCGCCCCAAACTTCGATGGTTTGAATCGCAAACTGTGGCATTCCGGCTTTCATCCATTGTCCGAATAGTTTTTGAATGTTGGCTCTTCCTTCGACGGCTTTTCCGTTGGGCTGCATGAATTTGGCATCTTTGGTATAGCAATTGGCCAAACCAACAGAATCTTTATTATTCATGGCTTCAACAAAATCTTTGCTTCTTTCTTCAACAGCGGCTTTGGCAGCAACGGGATCAAATGTTGCTACTGGTTCTTGTTTTTTGCAACTCGTGTTTAAAAATAAACTGAGTACGCCAATCATAGTAATGAACGTTGTTTTCATAATGAATCATGTAAAATTAAAGTTACTATTATTTTGGAATTCAAGTAAATTTAACTTTTTTTTAGTTAATGTGTTGTTTTTTAGCAGTATAAATTTTAAACACATTCCTTTTTTAATGCATGATTACTATTTTTTGAACACTCATTTGAACATTACTTTGATAGATTTTACAATAATAAATTCCATTAGCAAAACGCGCTACATTGATGGAAATATCTGATGTAATCAGGTTTGTTCTGTAGATTGACTTTCCGGAAGCATCAAAAATTTCTATAGATTCGGGTAAATTAGTATGGTTCTGAAAATGCAAATGCTCATTGGCAGGATTGGGATATAAAATAAAATTTTCTTCTTGACGCACTGGATTGACACTCAAATTGCAATTGTTGGCAACACCGGGAATATTCGCATCCAACCAAACCAAACGCAACGTAATCCAGTTTTTAAATTTGGTAATTTGATCTTCGAAAGTGGCTGGATCGGCTTCTATTTCGGGCGCTCCGGTATTCACACCCAGATTGCCCCACTTTTCAAAATGCCGCGATTGCGCTTCGGATAAATAATTCGCATAAGTATCGATGTCATTATTTAAAGCAGCATTGCTTAAAATTGTAGTTCTTAAAGTTTCCCATCGACAACGGAATTGGTTTTCGAAATTAGGATCTTGCATCAACCGAACATACCAACCCGAAGAATTCACATCGGGCGCACAATCGTTGATGTGATGTGCCCAACCCGAACCATCAGTAGCGGAAAAAATCGAACATTCATTAATGTTTTTCCAAGCCCAATCAAAATCCCAAACCGGACCGGCATTGAGTTTCGCAATGGCTGTGGCGGAATCTTTGTCTTTATGAAAGTAACTGCTCTTTTTAAAACCGTCATTATTTCTGGCCAATTCATTGACGATTAAATAATCAATAAAGGAATTGACATCAATGTATTTTGTGTAGCCATTAATAGGATCGGCATAATTAGGACTGTACAAAACCGTTTCAAATTGATTGATAAAATCTTCAATATAGCTTTTTTGTTGCGGCGTGATGTTGTCAGGTTTTGGATAATCATACACCAGATGCACATCGAGCTCAGGATGATCAATCGGATGAAAATTTGTAAGCCAACTGTTACTATCATCCCAATAATCATTTTTGATGATGTAACCGCCTGTGAGATCAATACCGGAATTTTCAGTAGTTTCTAATTTGGCAATAACAACGCGATTGTGGTCTCGTTTGATGCTTTCCATTAAAAGGTAAATCCCTTGATAAATTCCATTGACAACCACTTCACAATACTGACTTCTGGCAGCGTAATGTCCCATATCCGTAAAAAGATCATACGCCAATTTATTTCGCATGAAAACTTTATCATTGTAATTGGCAATCAAATTCCAATCATGTTCTTCGGGCATGCCCAACAAGGATACATTGAGTTCCGCATTTTCTGAATCTTGTGTTTCTATTTTGTATGGTTTCTGCGGCAAAGATTGCGAGTAAGCGCCACGAAATTCAATCGAAATATTGCCATTAAAATTATTTGGAGTATCAGTTGCAACATTTAAATTTCCTGTGCCATGATCTATAATACCCATTGTGGCATTGATTGGCGGTTCATTCGAAATGGGAGCGCCGCCGGTATTAATGATGACAATGGGCAAATTCGATGAAGTAAAAACAAAAGGTGTTGCAGCATTGCTCCCGAAAGAAATGCTCCAATTGTTGACAATGCCAATGTCTTGCGCATAAGTATCGATGATTCTCAGTTTCCAAACGCCATTTCCGTTTTGACCATTGTTGCAATTGCCGAGCGTTTCTTGCGGTTTGAAAGTTCCTGTAAATGGAGCCGTCGCCGTGTTGATTAAATTGGTTGATGATTGATTCAAACAAGTATCGGTAAAATTATCATTGCCGCCACCAATCCCGGAGAATAGATTGACGGTGGTTCCGTCGGGAGCGATTAGAAAAACATTCAAATCCGAATCGTAGGTATGTGAAATATTCAAACAAACTTGAACCAATCCCAATGACGCATTGAGTTGGTTTGAATCCAATCCTGAAACAGTTACCGTAAAATCATTCGCCTGTCCATCATCCGAAACAGTTCCGATAGTTCCCGAAAAAGTTTGGGAATTCGATATAGCTATAAAAAACAAGAAAAAAAGGAAAGACAATTTTTGTTTCATGGGAAATCAATGTCAAGTTTATTGAGATGTAAAGGTGAATCAAAGATATGTAAAATGAAATATAAAAAAATCCGTCCTGCTTTCACAAAACGGATTCTATCTAATAATATAAAGATCCAAAAATCTAATAATCTATATTTACAAGTGAATCACTTCCCCATAAGCATCAGCTACCGCTTCCATCACGGCTTCACTCATTGTTGGATGTGGGTGAATCGATTTCAAAATATCATGACCGGTTGTTTCTAATTTTCTTGCTACGACCGCTTCGGCAATCATATCGGTAACACCGGCGCCAATCATGTGGCAGCCCAACCATTCGCCATATTTTGCATCAAAAATCACTTTGACAAAACCATCCGGAGTTCCGGCAGCTTTCGCTTTTCCTGAAGCTGTGAATGGGAATTTTCCGATTTTCAATTCGTATCCTTTTTCTTTGGCTTGCTTTTCTGTCAAACCTACTGAAGCAATTTCCGGTGTAGCATAAGTACATCCCGGAACATTTCCGTAATCGATTGGTTGAACGTGAAGTCCGGCAATTTTTTCCACACAATTGATTCCTTCCGCAGAAGCTACGTGCGCTAAAGCTTGACCAGGGGTTACATCACCAATCGCGTAATATCCGGGAATGTTGGTTTGGTTGTAAGCATTGACCAAAATTTTGTCTTTGTCTACAGCAATACCACATTCTTCCAATCCGATATTTTCGATATTGGTTTTGATACCGACTGCTGATAGCAACATTTCCGCTTCTAAAGTTTCTTCGCCTTTGGCCGTTTTCACCGTGGCTTTTACACCTGAACCTGAAGTATCGATTTTCTCGACAGAAGAACTCGTCATGATTTTGACTCCGGCTTTTTTCATCGAGCGTTCCATTTGTTTGGAGATGTCTTCGTCTTCAACAGGAACGATGTTGGGCATGAATTCAACAATAGTTACATCAGTACCCATGCTGTTATAGAAATGCGCAAACTCAACTCCAATCGCACCTGAACCTACAATAATCATCGATTTTGGTTGGCTTGGCAACGTCATCGCTTGGCGGTAACCAATTACTTTGATACCATCTTGTGGCAAGTTTGGCAATTCACGAGAACGAGCGCCTGTTGCAATGATGATGTGATCTGCGGAATATTCGGTTACTTTTCCGTCAGCGGCAGTAACATCCACTTTTTTTCCTGGTTTCAATTTTCCGAAACCTTCAATCACATCGATTTTATTTTTTTTCATTAAGAATTGAACGCCTTTGCTCATACCGTCAGCCACACCGCGACTTCTGGCTACAACCGCATTAAAATCCTTATCGAAAGAAGAAACCGACAATCCGTAATCGGAAGCATGCTTTAGGTAATCAAAAACTTGTGCCGATTTTAGTAAGGCTTTGGTTGGGATACAACCCCAATTAAGACATACGCCACCTAAATTTTCTTTTTCAACTACGGCTACTTTAAAGCCCAATTGAGAAGCCCGAATTGCAGTTACATAACCACCGGGACCACTTCCTAAAACAATAATATCGTATTTCATTACTTGTATATTTAATATTTTATTTCTTGATTTTTACCTGAATAAATTGCGTTGCGAAATTAAACAATATTTCTCGAAAAATAATTACGAATTGAGAATTACGAATTACGAATTTTCAGAATCCGCTTCAACCAAAAACTGCGAGTAATATAAATTCTTATAATAGCCGTCGGAAATATTGAGCAACTCGATGTGGTTGCCTTGTTCTACTATCAACCCTTTGTCCATCACGACAATTTTATCAGCATTGACAATCGTCGCCAATCGGTGCGCAATGACAATCGATGTTCTGCCTGTGGTGATTTTTTGAGTAGCACTTTGTATCAATTCTTCAGAATACGTATCAATTGATGACGTGGCTTCATCCAAAATCAAAATACTCGGATTGCTTACATACGCTCTTAAAAAAGCAATCAACTGACGTTGCCCTGAAGACAACATGACGCCACGTTCTTTTACATTGTAATCGTAACCGTGAGGCAAACTCATAATAAAATCGTGCACGCCAATTTTTTGAGCGGCTTCAATCACTTCAGCTCGGGTAATATCAGGATTATTGAGTGTGATGTTGTTTAAAATCGTATCGGCAAACAAAAATACATCCTGCAAAACCACGGCTATTTGCTTTCTAATCGAACTCAAACTGTATTCGGTAATGTTTTTTTCATCGATGCAAATCGTTCCTTGATTAATTTCATAAAAACGATTCAGCAAATTAATGATTGTCGATTTTCCCGCTCCCGTTGCTCCAACAATCGCAATGGTTTCGCCTGCATTGACATTGAGATTGATGCCTTTGATGATTTCCTCATTCTCGATATAACTAAAATGCACCTCTTTAAATTCGATGCTACCTTCAAATTTTGGTGCTTCAATAATGCCTGTATCTTGAATCTGATCTTGCGTATCGATAATATCAAAAACACGATTGGCCGCAATCATACCCATTTGCATCTCATTGAATTTATCGGCAATCTGACGCAACGGATTGAACAACATTCCAATAAACATCGTATAGGAGAACAAATCTCCAAAAGTTGTAAAATGATCGCCATGTAGGATTTTAATTCCGCCAATCAATACGACAAAACCCAATGTCAGTGAAGTAATAATATCGGCAATCGGGAAAAAAATCGAGTTGTATAAAATGGTTTTAATCCAAGTTACGCGGTGTTTGTCATTGATTTCGCTGAACTTTTCCGCTTCGATATCTTCACGATTAAAAAGCTGCACGATTTTCATGCCCGTCACTCGTTCTTGTACAAACGTATTCATATTCGCCACTTGATTCCGCACATCTTCAAAAGCGACTTGCATTTTGCGTTGGAAAATTCTGGTAAAAAACAATAAAAGCGGCATCGCAACAATGACAATCCACGTGAGTTTCCAATTCATGTAAAACATAAAAATCAGCACCACGAACATTTTCATCAAGTCGCTCAGAATCATAAACAATCCTTGGCTGAAAATTTTGGCAATCTGCTCGATATCTGAAACCGAGCGCGTGACCAATTGCCCCACCGGCGCATTGTCGTAATAGCGCATTCTGAAACTCAGCATGTGCTGAAAGAGTTTGATTCGAATGTCTTTTACGATGTCTTGTCCGAGCCAATTCGCCCACAACACGAAGTAAAATTGAGAGAAAACCTCGAGCAGCAACACGATTCCCATAAGTGTAATGTAGAACAACAAGCCATGTGCGTCGTGGGTTTTGATATAGCCGTCAACGGTTTCTTTGAGCAAATACGGTCGCAATGCAGCGAAAATCGACAACGAAATCGCAAACGCAATCACGCTGTTGAACCGCCATTGATACGGTTTGGTGTATTTTAAAATTCGTTTAAAAACGAGGGTGTCAAATGCTTTTGCTTTCATTTTTGAGTTGCTGAGCGGCTGAGTCGCTAAGTTTCTGAGTTTCTTTTAGGAGCTAATCCTGCTTTCGCCTTTATCTTGTCATTGCGAGCTTGCGCGGCAATCTCCCAATACCAAGGATACCGGCTCAATCAGGGCTAGGGCTTTAAGTAATCATACACTATTTCGGTTAAATACAATCCGTGTGCAGGCACAGAAAATCCGGCTTCACTTCGGTTTTTA
The DNA here is from genome assembly GCF_031411595.1 of Flavobacterium sp. Lineage (GTDB taxonomy): Bacteria > Bacteroidota > Bacteroidia > Flavobacteriales > Flavobacteriaceae > Flavobacterium. Next base: position 29,038 of record NZ_JANOBI010000030.1, read on the forward strand.
CTTTTGATGATGGCTTCAAAATCGGTTAAGGTAATTTTATGCAATCCCACATTAATCAAAGTTCCAACTATGGCTCGCACCATATTGCGCAAGAACCGATCGGCGGAAATGGTAAAAATAAGATTATTATGGTTTCGAGTCCAAAGCGCGTTGGTGATTTTACAATCAAACGTGTTGACGTCGGTGTGCACTTTCGAGAAACATTCGAAATCGGTGTGGTTTAGTAAAATTTTCGCAGCTTCATTCATCAAATCAACGTCAAGTTTTTGCTGGTTGTACCAACTCAAATCACTTGAAAAAACATCTTTAAACGTATTGATATGGTATTCGTAAGTCCGTTTTTTAGCATCGAATCTGGCGTGTGCGTTGTCATGCACGGGAATAATTTCAAAAACGGCAATGTCTTTGGGTAAAAAAGAATTGAGTTTGTGCACGATGCTTTCGGATTCAAAAGGCTTGTCGAGATCGAAATGGGCGTACATGATTTTGGCATGAACACCGGTATCCGTGCGGCCCGCGCCCATGAGTTCAACGGTGGTGTTGAGCACGGTCGACATGGCTTTGGTTAAAGTTTCTTGTACAGAAGCAGCGTTGGGTTGGTATTGCCAGCCGTGATAATGGGTTCCGTTATAAGAAAATTTGATGAAGTATCTCAAGAGTTTGTGTACCTTTTTTGAGCGACAAAGTTACAAAGTTTTATTGTTGGCGAAAGGTTAAATTTTCGGAATTACAGCCATTTTCGATTTCTTTCTTTTAATAATGATGTTATAGATTACGGCAAAAACGGCCATCCACATGGTCGACATCGATTTCATGTTCGGATCCGGAATACACATGTAAGTCAAGACGACTAACATGCCGGCCAATGAAAAACCAATTAGGGATACTTTTCTTTTATACAATTCCGCTTGGTGTTCACTGAGGTCAATGTTCAAACGGATTGTTGGTCTTTGAACAATATAGCTGTAGAGTAGATATTGTGCTATGATGCAAAGCATGATCATTCCGAGATAGATAAAAAACGGAAGCATTTCTCCTTTAGATCTTGAAATCAGCGTGGCAGTGAATGGGAAAAGGCCAACAAAAAACAACAATAGCATATTGCGGATAACCAATCCTTTGTCGTAATCTTTGAGGATACTGAACATTTTAAGATGCTGGTACCAGACGGTTCCTATAAAGCCAAAACTAACAACATAAGCGAGTAGTGTAGGCAACAAATGAAATAACTGTTTTGGCAACATTTCATCGGTAAGGATTTCTGTTTCGGGAATTTTAATTTCAATAGCCATTAGTGTTATGACAATGGCGAATACTGCGTCGCTAAACAGGATCATGCGTTCGAGTTGAAATTCTTTTTTGATTTCTTCGCGGATAATTTCTTCGTTTTGATGTTGGCTCATCTGCTTAGGTTTAATGTTTTGTAAATCAAATCTATGAAAAAATTTATTTGCGGTGAAATTTTCTCGCGAAGACGCAAAGCCGCAAAAAGTGTTTGTAGTGATTTTTTATTTGGAATGAGATTGTTTATTTTTACCGATAACCCCCTAGCCCCGATAGAAGGGAAAATCCTTGGCATTGGGAGATTGCCGCGCAAGCTCGCAATGACAAGATTGGAATGATAGCGGGAAATAGCTCCTAAAATGAACGAACAGAATAACAATTAGAGATTGCTTCGCTGCGCTCGCAATGACGGTATTATGAAGAAAATCCTTTTGCTTTCCGATACGCACAGTCACATCGATGAGGTGATTTTGAAATATGTTGCTATGGCTGATGAGGTGTGGCATGCGGGCGATATTGGCAATCTTAATATGACCGATACTTTGAAAAAATTCAAACCATTGCGCGCTGTTTACGGCAATATTGATGATGATAAAGCGCGTATGGAATTTCCATTGCACAACCGTTTTTTCTGCGAAGGTGTTGATGTTTGGATTACACATATCGGTGGTTATCCTGGAAAATACAACCAGGAAATTCGGACTGAGATTACCAAAAATCCACCGAAGCTTTTTATTTGTGGGCATTCGCATATACTCAAAGTCATTTATGATAAGAAACTCAATTTGCTTCACATGAATCCTGGCGCTGCCGGAAAAAGTGGTTTTCATCAAGTGCGAACGATGTTGCGTTTTGTAATTGACGGTGAGGCGATTAAGGATTTGGAGATTGTGGAGTTGGGGAAGAAATAGACACGCTTCGCTATGGACACGCTACGCTACAGACACGGCTACGCCTTTAGACACGACCTTCGGGCTTTGGACACGCTTCGCTTTAGAATGTCCAACAATCCAAAGCCCGTAGGGCGTGTCTTAAGTGCAATGTGTCTAAAAATCTAAAAGGCGCAGCCGTGTCTAACAAAAAAAACCCGGACATACATCCAGGTTTTTCTTCGCACTAAATAAACTAAGTTTATAGGTTTATCTCAATCGGTCGACAGATTTTACGAGATCTTCATCCTTTTTGATGGCTTTGTTGGCCAGCACTAAAAAAACGATAGCAATAATCGGTAGAAACATCCCAATACCCTTCTCAGAAACCGTGACGGTTGCTCCAGATACGTTTAGCGAACGATATACAAATAAGCCTAATAAAATTAAATTTAATATGATATTCAATCTGCCTAACACAAATTGATGTTGTCTTTTTTTATAAAACAGTATGCTTAATAATGACAGCGATGTGCTCAAACCGAACAATATAGCATACAATTGATTGCTCATGAAGAACTCCTGTTGGTTGTTGCTCAATGTCCATAGTGGAAATACGAATGGCAATACACCGGTAACCACGAAAGCCAAAACCAAATAAACCGTTTGAATTCTTTGAATCATTTTTGTTTTATTGTGCCACAAAAATATATTTTCTTTTTAATAAATACTATTGTATGATAAATTTTTATTCGTATTATTGCATAACAAATTCGTAAGTACTTCATTTTACGACTCGTTCACAGCATAAAATTTCACTTCACATTTTATAGTCTATTCCAAATCAACCTAAAATTCAAAGAACATTCATGTTTGAAATTTCTGTATTAAAAGAAATGAAGCTTACTGAGCTTCAAGATATCGCTAAATTAGCAAAAACCATCAAGTTTAATGGCGTTAAAAAAGAAGCTTTAATCGATTTGATTATCAAGCATCAAGACGCTAGTGAAGCCAACAACAAAAAGGATTCTTCACCAGTAAAAGACGCTGAAGAAAAATCGAAAAGGCAAAGAATTACGGCTGAAAAAAAACCTGCAATTACTAAAGGAGCCACACTTTTTTCTGCTCCCGAAGAACCTGCAACAGTCAATGAACCTACACCGACTGAAGAAAATAGGACAGTAGAAAAAACTACTGAAAACAATAGTCCAAAAGTAATCAAATTCAAAAAAGCGGATTACGAAAAAAAGATAGCCAAAAGAGCAGAGAAAGCTACAACACAGGAAGTTTCCGAAGTGGTTGAAACCGAAGCATCGGAACCTACAGAAGAAAACGCGGTTGCAGTTCCTGAGAAAAAAATAAACCCGAATCAACTTCACAAACAGAATCAAAACCAAAACGGTAACCAAAACGGAAACGGAAATGGCAACCCAAATGGCAATGGTAACGGAAGTAACGGCAACCAAAATCCAAATTTCAAAAATAAAAAGAATAATTTTCGCGATGCAGATTTCGAATTCGACGGCATCATTGAAAGTGAAGGTGTTTTAGAAATGATGCCTGACGGTTATGGATTTTTGCGTTCGTCAGATTACAATTATTTAGCATCACCTGATGATATTTATTTATCGACTTCCCAAATTCGTTTGTTTGGTTTGAAAACTGGTGATACTGTAAAAGGTGTTGTGCGTCCACCAAAAGAAGGCGAGAAGTTTTTCCCTTTGGTACGCGTTTTAAAAATCAACGGACATGACCCACAAGTGGTTCGTGATCGTGTATCTTTTGAGCATTTGACACCGGTATTTCCAACCGAAAAATTCAGATTGGCTGAAAAAGGAAGCTCGATTTCCACAAGAATTATTGATTTGTTTTCTCCAATCGGGAAAGGCCAACGTGGTATGATTGTCGCGCAGCCGAAAACCGGTAAAACAATGTTATTGAAAGACATTGCGAATGCCATTGCAGCGAATCATCCTGAAGTTTATTTATTGGTGTTACTCATAGACGAACGTCCTGAGGAAGTTACCGATATGCAGCGTTCTGTTCGTGGTGAAGTGATTGCTTCAACGTTCGACAGAGAGCCGCAAGAGCACGTGAAAATCGCCAATATTGTTTTGGAAAAAGCAAAACGCTTGGTAGAATGTGGTCACGATGTTGTGATTTTATTAGATTCGATTACGCGTTTGGCAAGAGCTTATAATACGGTACAACCAGCTTCTGGAAAAGTATTGAGCGGTGGTGTTGATGCCAATGCATTGCAAAAACCAAAACGATTTTTCGGAGCGGCAAGAAATGTAGAGAACGGCGGTTCGTTGAGTATTATCGCGACGGCATTGACCGAAACCGGTTCTAAAATGGATGAAGTGATTTTTGAAGAATTTAAAGGAACAGGTAATATGGAATTGCAATTGGATCGTAAGATTGCGAACAAACGTATTTTTCCTGCGATTGATTTGACTTCATCAAGCACAAGAAGAGACGATTTATTACTCGATGAAAAAACACTGCAACGCATGTGGATTATGCGTAAATATTTATCGGATATGAATCCGGTGGAAGCGATGGATTTTATCAATGATCGTTTTAAGAAAACTAGAAATAATGAAGAGTTTTTGATTTCGATGAATGACTAGTCAATTAAAAATTAATAATAAAAAAAGCTCCAATTCTATTGGAGCTTTTTTGTTGGATAAAAAAATGCCTTCAACTACTGAAGGCATTTTAAATGTAAAGGTTATATTTTAGTTGACGATTACTTTCTTAGTAATTGATTTTCCTGCTGATGTTGCTTTCATAAAATAAAAACCTGAAGGCAGATTTTCTAATGTATAAGCATTGTTTTCTAACATTGGATTTTTGATTTCTTGTATCAACTGTCCGTTAATGGTAATCAACTGAATGTCTTCGAGATTTAAAGTACTACTGATGGTAATCGTGTGATTGTTTGTTGGATTGGGATATACTGAAATCGCAGATTCTAAAGCAATAAAGTTTTCATTGGCTAAAGCAATACAAGCAGTATTCCATACTTGACAAACATATTCCGGATGATCGATATACGGATTTCTATTATTTTGACGGGCGTAAACCGCGTTATTTCTATCGATTTCTCTTTGGCTTACAGGATCTAAATTATTCCATGTAAGTAAAATGCTTAAAAAGGTTGGGTTGAAAACCTGATCGCTTGTATTGTTGAACATTGGAAAGGTATACCCGGCAACTACATCTTCATAACGCGTGGCAAAATATAAAATACAACGTGCAATATCGCCTTTAAATTCATCGATAGGTTCAAAAACAACTCCGGTGTAACCCGCAGAATACCCTGAATTTAAGTTAGAACCTCTTTTAGTTCCATTGGTGGATGTCCAATTCGCAACACCTACTTTTCCAAACGGCAAATCACCTCGTTGTGCATTCACGTGTTTGTCGGAAGGCAAAACAAAATGAGCATCCGAATACATTGGTGTTGCAGAACCAAAAACAGATTGCGGTACTAAGTGTTCTCTGTTGTAACGTTCGCATTCGTTGTTTCCAAGGGTTCCGTCGTCTTGATTGGTTCCGTAGGTGAATTCACATTCAGCACCGGTTGGATTTTCAGTATAATTATCCAACATGGTTCCGTCATTTTCGTAGTAAAAATCTTTATCAGAAGTAGTATAAGTAGTATACAATCCGGCATAACCTCGGTCATTATGGCCGTTAATGATATTGTATAATTGTGTTTTTAAAGTATATCCGGTTCCAGTAGCTGTATTGTAATAACCACTCGGAATGGAAGCGCTGTTTCGTTGTAATGCTTGAGCAAATCCAATGGTTAATGAAAATAATAATAGTAGGGAAAGTAATTTTTTCATAAATGAGGTTAAATTAAATTGTTTTGCGTTCGAGCAACGCCATATAAAATCCATCGAATCCGGATTCGGAAGCCAGAATTTTTGAATCCTTAACAAAGGTAAATGTTTTACCAGTTTCGGTAGTTAAGAAATGCTTAATTTGTTCTTGATTTTCAGAAGGCAATACAGAGCAAGTGGCATAGACTAATTTTCCGCCTGGTTTTACGATTCTAGCATAGCTTTCTAAAACTTCCGATTGCACTTTTCTGATATTATCGATGAATTCGGGTTGCAATTTCCATTTGGCATCGGGGTTTCTTTTTAAAACACCCAATCCGCTGCATGGTGCGTCAATTAAGACTCGGTCGGCTTTATCGTATAGTTTTTTGATGATTTTTGTCGAATCGATGATGCGGTATTCAATATTGAAAGCGCCGTTTCTTTTGGCACGTAATTTCAATTGTTTGAGTTTGCTTTCATACAAATCCATCGCGATTAATTGCCCTTTGTTTTCCATTAAAGAAGCAATGTGTAAGGTTTTTCCACCAGCTCCTGCGCAAGTATCGACTACCCGCATACCAGGTTTAACATCTAAAAATGCAGCAACTAATTGCGAATTGGCATCTTGCACTTCGAAGAAGCCATCTTTAAAAGCATCGGTTAGAAATACGTTGGCTCTTTCTTTGAGAACCAAGGCATCGGGTTGGTCTTTTAGAAATTCGGTTTCGATGTTTAAGTCCATAAGAATGGCTCTTAATTTTTCTTTAGTCGTTTTAAGCGTATTGACTCTCAGAATCACTTTCGCAGGTTGATTTTGAGCGGCAATTTCTTTGTTCCAAACTTTTTCACCCAATTCTTTTACGCCTAGTTCATCCATCCAATCAGGAATCGATTCGCGGAATGTTCTGATTTTGGATAGTTCATCAAAACGGCCTTTTATTTTGCGTTCCGGAGTGCCTTCTAACTGTCTCCAATCGGGAATTGGATAGCCTCTTAGAACGGCCCAAACGGCAAACATTCTCCATAAATTATCGCGATCGTAAGGTTCTTTAACTTCGGCGATTTCGGCGTACAAACGTTTCCAACGCACGATTTCATAGATGGTTTCAGCGACGAATTTTCGATCTGAACTTCCCCAGCGTTTGTCTTTTTTTAAGGCTCGTGCTACTACTTTATCGGCATATTCTCCTTCATTAAAAATCGCATTCAAAGAATCGATAGTAGTGTATACTAAATTTCGGTGTAATCTCATTTTTTGTAATTGAGGTGCAAAGGTACTACTTAAAGCTGGGTTTGCAAGCCCTTTAATTGATGCGTGTTAGGCATATTTTTTCAGGCGGATGCAGTACCATCGGGAATTTTTCAATCTTCACCGAGCTGCTGTCCAATCCGAATCCGTTTTCTTCAGATAAACTGAATTTTTTGATTAGGAAATAAGTATTCATAATCACTTTTTCATGCCAAAGTAAATCACTGTCGTTGGATAAGAACTTTTCAGAAAGCACGAATTTAAAATCCCCAAGAATGTTGTTTTTGTTTAAAGATTCGTAGCGGCTGGTCACATCGACTTCGCCATTTTTCACCATATCGGTAAGCACTTCTTTAAACATTAAATTGATTTTCGTTGGTTCACGGAAACCCAAATTGAAATCGATTCGGAACAAATCATCTTTGATGACTTCGGTAACTTTGTATTCGGAACGGTAAGGTTCGCTCAAAATATTGACGTGAACAAACCAATAAATATCGGCTCTTTTCGGACGTTTTTGCAAGATAGAATACATTACTTTTTCTTCAATTTCATCGACTCTTCCGGCGTTGGTCATATAAACCAAGTGCGTGGCGTATTTTGGTATGGATAAATCGACGCTGAGTTCAGCGAGTACTTTTTTATAGTTGTCGATTTTCACAAATTTCGTATAGGTTTTACTAATCTGTTTCGCCATATACCAAGTCGTCATAATTGAAATTAATGCAATGGCAATGATTAATGTTACGTAACCGCCATCGGCAAATTTGGTAATGTTGGCAAACAAGAAACTCAATTCAATGATTAAATAAATGGTGATTAGTGGCACTAGAAAATACCATTTCACCCGTCTTATAATCAGATAATAATTGAGCAATATCGTCGTCATGATCATACACAAAATAATCGCCAATCCGTAGGCATGCTCCATATTGCTGGATTCTTCGAAGTGAAGTACTATTCCGATACAACCTAATAAAAGCAACCAGTTTATCGATGGAATGTAGAGTTGACCTTTCAATTCCGTTGGATATTTTATTTTTACTTTGGGCCAGAAATTCAATCGCATGGCTTCATTAATCAATGTAAATGAACCGCTGATTAAAGCTTGTGAAGCGATTACAGCAGCCATTGTAGCCACCACGATTCCAACAGGTTGAAACCAACTTGCCATTGACAAATAAAAAGGATTGGCATTAGAACCACCTAAACTTCTTAAAGTTTCCCCTTCATGCTTAATTAAGTAAGCGGCTTGACCAAAGTAATTCAGAATCAATGTAATTTTTACAAAAATCCAACTGATGCGAATGTTCTTTCTGCCGCAATGTCCCATGTCAGAATACAACGCTTCGGCTCCGGTGGTACAAAGGAAAACAAATCCCAATACGAAGAAACCTTCAGGATTGACTCCGTCATCGGCGATTAATATTTTATATGCATAGTATGGGTTGACGGCCTTTAGAACCTCATAATTACCCATGATTTGCAGGAAGCCAACAGCGCCTAGCATAAAGAACCACAGCAACATGATTGGTGCAAAGAATTTTCCGACGAGCTTGGTTCCAAATTGTTGAATGGTGAATAATGCCACCAAAATTCCAATAACGATAGGTACGGTGTTGATATGTGGATAAAAAGTTCGAACGCCTTCAACAGCTGAGGAAACGGAAATGGGTGGTGTGATAATGCCATCGGCTAATAATGCACTACCGCCGATAATTGCGGGAATGATAAGCCATTTGATTTTGGTTCGTTTGACCAATGCATATAGCGCGAAGATTCCACCTTCACCGTGGTTGTCGGCACTTAATGTGATGAGAACGTATTTGATTGTAGTTTGTAAAGTCAATGTCCAAAAGACTAACGAAATGCCACCCAGAACCAATTCTTTATTGATGGCGAAATCAAGCCCAAGAATGGCTTTCATTACATACAAAGGAGAAGTTCCAATATCGCCATAAATAATCCCTAAAGAAATTAGCAATCCACCTAAAGTGAGTTTACTGTGTAGGCCGTGATGTTGAGAGCTCATAAAAAACTATTAAAAAAAGAGGACAAATTTACTATTATAAATACATATTCATTAAAAATCGCCATTTATTTTTAGCAAAGTAATTTGACTTGAAGTGTTATAAAATAAAAAACACCGCATAAGCAGTGTTTTTATTAGGACATTTGTGAATTGTTTATCTTCTGTTTCCTCTTTCATTTGAAGATCTTTCACCTCGTGAAGAACCTGAATTGTTATTTCTAGTTTCCGTTCTTTCATGGCTTCTACCTTCATTAGAATTGGTTGGTGATTTAACACCTGAATTAGAATAATCGTATCTCGTAGTGCTTTCAGTTCTGGTTCTTTGTCCTCCATTGCTATTATTTAAAGAACCATTGCTGGATTTGATTGGAATATTGGATTCTGAATGTTGACGTCCGCCAATGTTCGTTTCGTTTCTTGTACTTTGTTTGATCGGATCGTTGTTTCTTCCATTGCTTCTTGTGGTGTATGGCGCATCGTTTCTTGTACTTTGCTTAATCGGATCGTTGTTTCTTCCGTTGCTTCTTGTGGTGTATGGCACGTCGTTTCTTACACTTTGTTTGATAGGATCGTTGTTTCTTCCATTTCTGGTATTGTTGTAAGCCAAATCATCACGAGTGCCAACAGTTCTTACATTTCTTGTACGGTCTAATTCATATCGATTAGCATAATTATTATTTCTGTATGTAAAAGCCCGGGTTGGATAAGTTCTCTCACAATAATTGCCTCTTATCGGTTGATGCATAACTACTGCTCGAGTGCATCTTCTAGTTGTAACATAGTCATAATGATTATTAAAATTGATATGGATGCCGATGTTATGACGGTATCTAAAAACCGGACAAGGATTCCATGCATAATAATACGTCGGATAATAATTCCAGAACCAAGTAGAACAATAAGGTCTGTAATGTGGTGCCCAAAAAGTAGCGTAAATGATTGGAGTTGCTACATAAACAGGTTCGTAAATATAATTTTGTCCGTACATATAAACATCACCAACAACTTGCACTTGCACCTGATTGTTGCGGTCTCTTTCTACTTCAATCGTGGCTACATCTTGAAAAGTATCTTTTCCTAAAACAGATTGAATGATGATTAAATGGGTGTTGTCTTCAACCGATTCAATGACTCTTAAATAGTCCACTTGATTATCTTCGTTTAAATCTAAATTAGAAATTTGAATTTTCGGATCATTCAATTGTCTTTCGAAATCATCCAAATTTTTAGCATCACCAAAAATGGAAGCAATCGCTCTAAGGTCTAAATTATCACTAATTTCTGAACTCGTAGCATTAACAGTCGTTCGGTCTTGAGCTAATATCGGTGAGGCAAAAAGGAAAGCAAAACAAGCGGAAAGAATAATTCTGGTTTTCATGACTTTGGTTTTTTGATTAATAATAGATTGATTAACAACTAAAGGAATAATTGTTCGTTTGATGCCGGTTTTCCAATTACTGTGCCACTAAGTTTTTATGAAATCCCATTTTTATGTTAATAGTTGTAAATTAGCTTAAAATAGTACCAATGAAAATCACACTAGTTTCATTATTATGTTTACTTTCAGCATGTGCTGTAAAAAACAAGCATGCAACAACTGATTTTTTTCAATCGGTTACTGTTGATACACTTTTAAAAGAAAAAATCAATTCTCGTGCGATTATTCCAACTGCGGATAAAGTCTATTATGCAGGTGGCAACGGGATTTTCGGTTTCGTGAATTATGCTGATAAAAAGAAAACCCAAGTTAATATCGATGTTTCTAAAAATCCAATGGAATTCAGAAGTATCGCTAAAACTTCAAATGCTATTTTTGTTTTGAGTATAGGAAATCCGGCGCAACTTTATAAATATTCTAATGATTTAATCGAAAAGAAATTGGTTTATAAAGAAACCCACGACAAAGCCTTTTACGACAGCATGCAATTTTGGAATGAGAATGAAGGCATTGCGATTGGAGACCCGATTGCAGATTGTTTTTCAATCATTATCACTCGAGATGGTGGTAATTCATGGCGAAAAAGTACTTGTGAAAATTTACCTAAAGTAATCGATGGCGAAGCCGCTTTTGCCGCCAGTAACAGCAATATTATCATCAAAGAAAATGACACTTGGATTGTCTCGGGCGGAAAGAAAGCAAGGGTTTTTTATTCATCAGATAAAGGCAATCATTGGCAGGTTTTCGAAACACCAATGGTGCAAGGTTTAGAAATGACCGGAATTTATACAGCGGATTTTTATAATAGTAAAATAGGTGTAATCGCTGGCGGAAATTATGAAAAGCAAAACGACAATTTCTCAAACAAAGCCATGACCTTCGATGGCGGAAAAACGTGGAAATTGGTTGGCGAAAATCAAGGATTTGGTTATGCTTCGTGCATGCAATTTGTTCCTGAAAGTAATGGTTCAGCGTTGGTTTGTGTTGCTGGAAACGGATTGTATTATTCTCATGATTTTGGAGCAACTTGGACCATGTTATTAGAAACTAAAGAATTATACACATTGCGATTTTTAAACAAAAACACCGCAATTGCTGCAGGCAGAAGCGGTGTTTTTAAAATTAATTTTAATTAACCAATTAATCTTTATTGTTATCTCGGTATTGTTTCAATAATTTTCGATTGAACCCTTCTTCCGATTTTTTGAGTTTGATGATTTTAATAGGAGGAATGACGCCTTTTAAATTGGCAATGAATTTTTTTCGCAACTGATACAATTCATCTTCGGTACTTTCCATTTGATTTAAAAACGCAATCGCTTCTTTATCGCTCATTTTATCAATTTCGATGCCTTCCATTCGATCGAAATAAGCCCGTTTTTTTTCCTGTTTTAATTCTTTTTGCTTGTCATCAAAAGCATTATATAAGGGCCAAAATTTTGTAGCTTCTTCAGAAGTAAGTTTCAGTTCGTCTGTAATATAAGCCACTTTAAGTGCTTTGATTTGCTCTTTTTTTTGTTTCAAAAACGGTTGCGCAAACGAAGCAGTAGTTAATAACAGCAATAAGAAAATAGTTTTATAGGTTTTCATGATGTTTGTTTTAGGATTCTTAATCAACAATATAATCTTCAATTTGGCCATCGGCAGTTAAAATATCTTCAAGCTCTTGGTCATCTATTTTTAAATCGATTTTCATTTTTTGAATGTCTTCTTCATTAAGCAATTCAACAATATCATCATTAGAAATGTCAGCATTATTGGCGAGATAATTTTCTAAAGTGCCTTTGTCGATTTCAGTTGACGAAGTATTCATATAATTAATCAACGGAATACTTAAGCCAATTATAAAAACTGCGGCAACAGCCAACATCCAAGTTTTTCTTTGCGAGAATAACGAAATGACTGGCATTTCTTGTTCTTGCAATCGTTGATTTACTTTACTTTGAAAGTTATCAAAATAACCATCCGGAGCTTTAAATCCGCTGGTTATTTTAGGTTCATTATCTAGTTTAAATGCTTTCATGGTCGTTGGACAAATTTAATGGAATTAAGTTTAATTGGATGTCATATAATTTTCAATCTTCTTCACCGCATGATGATACGAGGCTTTCAACGCGCCGACTGAAGTGCCCAGAATTTCGGACATATCTTCGTATTTAATTTCGTCATAATACCGCATCTTAAAAACTAATTGCTGTTTTTGCGGCAAAAGTGCAATCGATTTTTGTAGTTTGATTTGAATTTCATTGCCATCAAAATACTCATCTGCTTTCAAGTTTTCTACAATTCTGGTCTGCAAAGCTTCACTCGTAATGCCATTTTGTTTGGCTTTTTTGTTGATGAATGTAATGGCTTCATTCGTGGCGATACGATACATCCAAGAGAATAATTTGCTTTCCCCTTTGAAGTTTTTGAGATTTTGAAAGATTTTTACAAATGTATTCTGCAACACATCATCAGCATCGTCATGGTTGAGAACAATGTTGCGAATGAGGCTGTATAAAGGTCTTTGATAATCGGACAAGAGTTTTTGAAACGCAACATTTTGCGTCTTGGGATCCAATAAAGTTGCTATGAATTCTTGTTCTTCCAATCCACTTTTTTTATTGGAGTTTATTTTACGCCAATGGTTTAACGCCTCGCCTAAAATTAAGGAGTTTTATTTTCTGTTGTAGTAGCAGTTGGAGTTTCAGTTGGTTGACTCGTAGTAGTTTGTGTTGGAATTACAGGTTTAGGAGTCGCAATAGTTTTCGATTTTATCGGAACATAAATTTCAGTAACCCATTGTGATGGATTCGCAATCTGAACCATATTCTTACTATAAATTTCAATATGAGCGCCTTCTGTGTTTTCGGTCAAATTGTTCTTTTTGACATAATCAACGGTTTTGTTCCAAGCTTCACGAGTATGAGAATAATCACCGATTAAAGTGGTTTTTACGGCTTGAAAAGGGTAGAGCAATCCAGAAGTAATATCGCTGCCATCACTCGTATGAATTTCATCTTTGACCGGAATGCAAACCGACAATTTACTGATGCCATTCGCCGTGTCATAAGTATGATAAATGACAAACGGTTTTCCATACATCACCAAATGATTCTTACCGAAAAAGCGCGTCATCTGCGGAATCATAATGCGAAGATTGTAAGGAATTTTGCTGATTTTACTCGTAATGGTCTGCTTCAAGTAAAAGGTTCCGGTTTTTTTAACCAAGCCATCCACTTTGATTTTATAAGTATTGATTTCATAAACCAACGTCTTATCAAGATTGGCCAGTGTTTTCTCTTGCATACTTCCGAATGCTTGCGACGCACCACCTTTGAAAAGCGAATACATTTTAAACTTAAAAGGCATCGTTCCTTTCGAACGCCAAGTGATTTTTGTTCCGCCAAGTGTGTCTTTAAATGTCCAAGTTGATTCTGATTCCGAACCATTAATATTTAAGGTTTGTCGAATAAACTCACTGTCTTTCAAAGCGATAGTTTTCATATTACCATCGCCATCGGCACTTTTCCAAGAATACGAACCGCCATTACCAACGGTGTTTTTAGGATAATAAAATTGCGCTTTTGGATCTTCTTTTTTCCACGAAACAAAAGTTTCCCAATTTCTGTAATCGTTAACGTAATTGAATAAAGTGGCTTTCGGAGATTTAATAAAAGCAGTTGTTTTTACATCAAAATCGCCTTTAAGTGTTGCAACATAAACCGTCGATGCAAAAAGTGCCAAAAGTAAAAGCAGGAAAAGATATTTGAGGATTCTCATAGTTCATGGGTTGGTACTTGGTAAAGTTAGAAATTTAATTCACATTCTCTGCCCATTTTATAAAATCATTGGGTCAATATCGACTTTTATTTAATCGTATTTTTTAGTGAAACTATGTTTATATTTGTTTGCGATTTTTAAATCAATACTTAAATATTTATATAATGAAATTATTAAATTTTAGCTGTGTTTTCTTCACGGTTTGCGTTTCATTCATTGGAAATGCACAATCGAAAAAAGATGCTGCAACTGCCAAAGACTCTTCTTTTAATTATGTAGTGGAACAATTTGCCGACATTCGCGTGTTGCGTTATCAAATTTCGGGTTGGGACAAACTGACGTTGAAAGAAAAAGAACTCGTTTATTTTCTAACGCAAGCCGGAAATTGCGGGCGCGATATTATGTGGGATCAACATTATAAGTACAATCTCAAAATCCGAAAAGCACTCGAGAAAATTTACACAACATACAAAGGCGATAAAACCAAAACCGATTGGAAGAATTTCGAAGTGTATCTAAAACGCGTTTGGTTCTCTAACGGCATTCACCACCATTACGCAAGCGATAAAATCAAACCTGCGTTCTCAAAAGAATATTTGAATGGTTTATTGAAAGCAACGAAAACTTCACTAGATGCAAAAATTGTTGACATTCTTTTCAATGATGTTGATGCCAAAAAAGTAAATCTCGATGAATCGAAAGGTTTGCTTGCGGGTTCTGCAATTAATTTTTATGATAAAGGTATCGAAGTCAAAGAAGTCGAAGATTTCTACTCGAAAATGAAAAGTCCCGATGCTGCGAAACCGTATTCTTACGGATTGAATTCAAAATTGGTTCGAAATTCTAAAGGCCAACTTGAAGAAAAAATCTGGAAAAGTGGCGGCATGTATGGCGCAGCGATTGACAAAATTACGTATTGGTTAGAGAAAGCAAAAGGCGTTGCAGAAAATAAAAAACAAGCCGATGCCCTAGCATTGTTGATCGATTTTTACAAAACAGGAAGTCTAAAAACTTGGGACGATTACAACATTGCTTGGCTTCAAGCTACCGAAGGCAACATCGATTATATCAATGGATTTATTGAAGTGTATAACGATCCGTTAGGCTATCGCGGTTCTTATGAAGGTGTGGTTCAAATCAAAGATTTCGACATGTCGGCCAAAATGGAAGTGGTTTCAAAAAATGCGCAATGGTTCGAAGACAATTCTCCATTGAAACCGGAACATAAAAAAGATACTGTAGTTGGAGTTTCATACAAAACCGTTGTCGTTGCAGGAGAATCAGGAGATTCATCGCCAAGCACACCCATCGGAGTCAACCTTCCAAATGCGGATTGGATTCGCGCAGAATATGGTTCGAAATCAGTTTCTCTAGGAAACATTATCGATGCCTATGCAAAATCAGCAGGAAAAGGAAAGTTGTTAGAATTTGCTAATGATTCAGAAGAAATTGCATTGGCTCAAAAATATGGTGAAATCGGAGATAAATTGCACACGGCTTTGCACGAAGTAGTGGGTCATGCTTCTGGTAAAATTAATGCGGGTGTTGGAACGCCAAAAGAAACTTTAAAAAGTTATGCATCAACTTTAGAAGAAGGCCGAGCGGATTTGGTTGGTTTGTACTATTTATACAATCCGAAATTGCAAGAATTGGGTTTGGTGGATGATTGGAAAAAAGTCGGTATGGAAGCTTATGACAGTTATATCAGAAACGGTCAGATGACACAATTGGTTCGCCTAGAATTAGGTGCCAACATCGAAGAAGCGCACATGAGAAACCGCCAATGGGTAAGTGGTTGGGTTTTTGAAAAAGGCCAAAGAGACAACGTGATTGAGAAATTAACACGTAACGGAAAGACGTATTATAACATTACCAACTACGAAAAATTGCACGAATTGTTCGGCGAATTATTACGCGAAGTGCAACGTATTAAATCAGAAGGCGATTTCAATGCAGGAAAAAATCTCGTGGAAAATTACGGTGTGAAAGTCGATCAAAAATTGCATGCTGAAGTGCTTGAAAGAAACAAACAATTTACAAATGCACCTTACAACGGTTTTGTAAATCCGGTATTGGTTCCGCAAATGGATAAAGAAGGAAACATTACGAATATTATTGTAAAACAGCCAAAATCATTCGCTGAGCAGATGTTGCAATATTCGAAAGAGTATAGTTTTCTGCCTTCGGAAAATTAATCAGAAGATACAATCAATAAAGAAACGCTTTCAAATTTTGGAAGCGTTTTTTATTTTAAAAAGTTAACGCTTCATAGTGACTTTAATCACAAAAAGCAATGCGATAAAAACCAAAAAAGCAATCAAAACTTTGTAATTTCCTTTATAGAATTTTTGATGTACGAGAATGTCTTTGCGGTATGAAAAGATCATAATGATTACAAAAGCGACGAAAAATAAAGCGGCAAATGTCCATTGTCCGGTTGAAAACATAGTGATAATATTTTGAGCAAATCTAAGCAATTGTATGCAAAAGTTATTATTTTGCACTACCAATTAATTCATAAATATTATGCAAAAACAACTGCTTGCCGTAAAGGAATTTCATACTGCTTTTGCTATTGGACACAGTGAAATTCCAAGAGCTGATTTGGGTGAAATCAAAAACATACTTCGTTTCAATCTGATGAAAGAAGAAAATGAAGAATACTTAGAAGCCGTTCAAAACAATGATTTAATTGAGATTGCTGATGCTTTGGGCGATATGCTCTACATCTTATGCGGCACCATTATCGAACACGGATTGCAACATAAAATAGAAGAAGTTTTCGATGAAATTCAACGCAGCAATATGAGCAAGTTAGGCGAAGATGGAAATCCAATTTATAGAGAAGACGGCAAAGTGATGAAAGGCCCGAATTATTTCAAACCGGATTTTTCGAATATTATTGGAAACGCTACGCTTTAGAGACGCTGCGCTAGAGACACGGTTGCACCTTTAGACACGCCCAGCAGGCTTTGGATAAAAAAAGATTCAATAAAAAACCGGAAACATTATAATTTCCGGTTTTTTTATTCTAACAGTCTAAAGCGAAGCGTGTCTATAGGCGTAGCCGTGTCCAAAGCCCGTAGGGCGTGTCTTGAGCGCAGCGTGTCTAAATTTTAACCGTCCACCCAAAAGTGTCCTCAGCCAATTTATATTGAATGTTTGTCAATTTATCTTTCAATTCCAACGCAACAGAATGTTCTTGTTTCGGCACTTCATAATACACATCATCATAAGAAAATCCTGCAATCGGATTGACCACTGCGGCTGTTCCGGCGCCGAATATTTCTTTCAAACTACCATCTTTGGAGGCATTGATTAGTTCAGAAACCAACACCGATTTTTCTTCGACTTTAATGCCGTCGCGCTTGGCAATATCGATGAGGCTTTTTCTTGTCACGCCGTCGAGAATTCTTTCGCTTGTTGGCGCTGTATATAAAGTATCATTGATTCTGAAAAACACATTCATCGTTCCGGCTTCTTCCAATTTGGTGTGCGTCGCATCATCAGTCCAAATGATTTGTTGGTATCCTTTCTCATTGGCCAGTTTCGTTGGATAGAATTGCGCAGAGTAATTTCCGGCAGCTTTTGCAGCTCCGATTCCACCATTGGCAGCACGGCTGTAATGATCTGCAATGAGTACTTTCACTTCACCGGAATAATAAGATTTAGCAGGTGAAAGTATAATCATAAAACGATATTGCGTAGAAGGTGCAGCAATAACGCCACTTCCAATCGCAATCATAAACGGACGGATATATAACGTATTTCCCATGCCTTTCTTGACCCAATTGCGTTCGAGATCAATCAATTGATGCAAACCGCTCATGAATATTTCTTCTGGAATTTCTGGCATTGCCATACGCACCGCTGATTTATTCAAACGATTCAAGTTCTGATCCGGACGGAACAACCAAACTTCATCTTGCTCGGTTTTATAGGCTTTCATACCTTCAAATATGGCTTGCCCGTAGTGAAAAACTTTCGCCGACGGATCGATCATAAAAGGTTCGTAAGGTTTGATTTGTGGTTTGTGCCATTGTCCTTCTTTAAAATCACAAACCAACATATGATCGGTGAAAACACTCCCGAAAGAAAGGTTTTCAAAATCAACAGTATTAATTTTTGAAGCGGGAACAGTAACGATATCGATTTCGTGAGTAGTATTTGAACTCATTTACAGCTGGGTTTTGAAATGAAATAAAATTGTAAGTACTTGATAATGAATGACTAAAAAACGATATTTTATAAAATAAAATTTTCGGTTTTAATTTTGGCTAAAATAATAAAATTGCCGCATTTTATTGATGCTAAATCGAATAAATTACTTCTTTTTCTTTTTTATGAATTTTAAAACTTAATAGGCTGTCGATTTGGCAATTGGAAATAAAAAAGGCCGTGATTTCTTTCTGTGTGAATAAATAACTGCCTATTTTTGCTTTCATCCTATAATTTAAATTCATAAAAATGAAAAAAATAATCCTTGTTATAAGTATAGTTGTATTGAGTTGGAATTGTCAAAATAAATCGAAAGTCGAGCAACCAAAAGACGAATATGCTTCTTTCGGAAAAAAGATTTCCAAAGACAGCGTCATGTCGAAAGAAGAATTGTTTGCAAAATATGCAGGTTTGAATGAAGGTGATACCATCAATATCAAATTTGCTTCCAGAATTGATGATGTATGCCAGAAAAAAGGTTGCTGGATGAATGTTGATTTGGTCAATGATGAGAAGGTTTTTGTGAAATTTAAAGATTACGGTTTCTTCATGCCATTGAATTCAAAGAACGAACAAACCATTGTCAATGGTAAAGCATTCTTGAGTGTTGAAAGTGTTGCCGAATTGAAACATTATGCAAAAGATGCAGGAAAACCTCAAGTTGAGATTGACAGTATCAAAACACCGGTAACGACTTACGGCTTTTTGGCTGATGGCGTTTTAATCAAAAAATAAATGAAAAAATTACTGATATTGTTGGTTTTGATTTTCGCTTGCAGTTGTGGTAAAAAGCAAGAAACAGCGAAAGAAGAAACCTGTTCTTCAAAAATAAAAGTAGAGAAAGAAGGCAAGTTTAAGATGTATGAAATGTCTGAAATGTCTACTTTAATGGAACAAATGTATGTCGATAACCAACGATTGAAACAACGCATCCAAAAAGGCGATACGATTGGTGCATTTCCCAATCACTTTCTTGAAATCCATAAAGCGGTGATGACTGATCCAAGCGAGAATGACGCTTTTTTCAAAGACCAAGCAGCACAATTCATTAAAGCGCAAGAATTGATTTATCAAGATCCGAAAAATGCGAAAGAGCATTTCAACGACGGCGTTAATGCTTGTATTCAATGTCATGAAGTGAAATGTGCCGGACCGATTCAAAGAATCAAGAAATTGTATATTCCATAAACATGCAAAGAGAAATCATTACGACTTCCGATGGCTCGACGACGATTCACTTGCCGGAATGGAATGAAAATTACCATTCAAAACACGGGGCCATTCAAGAGGCGAAGCATGTTTTCATCCAAAACGGACTTTCATTATTCACAGGAAAATCGATTGCCATTTTAGAAATCGGTTTTGGGACTGGGCTTAATGCATTCATCACTTACCTCGAATCGAAAAAACTCAATATCGATGTTGATTATGTTGGAGTAGAAGCGTATCCGATTTCTCAAGATGAAATTTCATCGATGAACTACGTTAAAGAATTGAATGCCAATGCAGAAAATGCAGTTTTTGAAAAAATGCATGCTTCTGCATGGGAAGAAAAATTTGAAATCTCCAAAACATTTTCATTAACTAAAAGACAGCAATTCTTCAATACGATTGATGACATCGAACGTTTTGATCTAATCTATTTTGATGCTTTCGGCTATCGTGTGCAACCCGAATTGTGGAGCACGGCAATTTTTCAACGGATGTATAACGCCTTGAAAACCAATGGCGTTTTAGTGACTTATGCCGCACGCGGTGTCGTCAAAAGAAGCATGATTGAAGTGGGATTTACAGTCGAAAAACTCGCCGGACCACCCGGAAAACGCGAGATGTTTCGCGCTACCAAAAATTAATTGAATATTCCTTTGCCAATTAACGTTTCGTTTGTAAAAGCGAATTATTTTTTATTTAAATTTGACTAACGTTTTTAGATTTAATCAACCAATAACCCAAAAGGTAATTTTATTTTATGAAAAGAACCATGTTTGCTTACACCAAAAACATACTTGAAAGAGTAAGTTTTGATCCTTTACTTTTTTGTAAGGAATTAGAGAAAGCATTGAAACTGCTGCTACCTTATGAGATTGAGCAACTAACGGAATGGCTTTTAAATTACACCGTTGAAAAACCCGAATTAAGGCAATGCCTTATTTATGTGAACCGATAAAACTAAAAGGAGCTTAAATGGCTCCTTTTTTAATGCACTATATCGAAATAGTTGTTAAATTCTTCTTAATTTACGTAAGATAAATCTTTATTTAAATTTAAAAAAGTGCATTTCATCGATTTTATTGGTGCTTAATCGTATTTTTTTAAACTTTTCTATTGTAGTGAATGTTTTTTTCTTTTACATTTACCAAACGTTCTTACTAAGATAACCCCTAAATCTTACCATTATGCCTAGAATGATCTACGACTACACGAAATCGGTGCTCGAAAGAGTGAGCTTCGATCCGGTTCTTTTTTGTAAAGAATTACGAAAAGCAATTAAAAATTTGTTGCCTTATGAGCTTGAACAATTAAAGAAATGGTTGACCAACTTTACTACTGAAAAGCCTGAACTGCAGCAATATATAAGCATTGTAAACTAATATCGAAAAAGATACTATTTGGTTTCTTTTTTAAGACAAATTGCACTAATTAGCACGAATTAATCCGTGTAAATTAGTGCAATTCGTGTTTATGGAAATTACTTTTTAGACATCGGACTAATAATTTCCACATTCTGAAAAACTATCGCGCCTTTAATGACACCGGCTATCGTAGCTCTTAACGCGTCGATGATTTGGATTTTAAGTTCTGTTTTCGGGAAAATCAAACTGACTTCACGCGCAGGTTTGGGTTCTTTGAAATGTTTCAGTTTCGTTTTGTCGCTGTCTTTCAAATCTAACGTATGCAAATAAGGAAGTAGCGTAATGCCCAATCCTTCATCCGCCAATTTAATCAGTGTTTCAAAACTGCCGCTTTCCAATTGAAAATGATTGATTTCGTTTTTGCTGACGTTTTTGCACAAATTCAAGATACCATCGCGGAAGCAATGGCCATCCTGCAATAGTAGGATTTCATCTATATTCAAATCACTAACTTCAATTTCTGTTTTCGAATAATTCTTATGCGATTGTGGAATGTAAGCCACAAAGGGTTCGAAATACAAAACGATTTCCTTAATTTTTTCTTCCATCAATGGTGTTGCGGCAATCGCTGCATCGAGATGTCCGTTTTTGAGTCTGGTGATGATTTCATCAGTATTTAATTCTTCGATGATGAGTTTAACTTTCGGATACTTTTTAATGAAGTTATTGAGGAACATCGGCAGCAAAGTCGGCATAATTGTCGGTATAATACCCAAACGAAATTCACCGCCAATAAACCCTTTTTGCTGTTCGACTATGTCTTGCATGCGGTCGGCTTCATTGACAATATTCTTCGCTTGATTGACAATCTTATGCCCAATTTCAGTAAGTTGAATAGGCTTTTTACTACGATCAAAAATCTGAATATTGAGTTCTTCTTCTACTTTTTGAATCTGCATGCTCAATGTGGGTTGGGTGACGAAACATTTTTCTGCAGCGAGTGTAAAATTCTTATGTTCAGCAACCGCCAAAACATATTGTAGTTGAGTAATAGTCATTTATAATGTAATTTGATGCAAATATAAAAAATCATCAATTTAAACTATAGTTTTAAACATTTTATCTTCCATTTTATGGATGTTAATTTTATTTTAAATTTCTAACCGCCATTTCCCATTCCAATCTTGAACCGTTACATTTGCGCTCATGAAGTTCATCGCAAAATTACTTTTGATACTGTTCATTACTTTTCTTTCAACGCCAACTATAGTAAGCTTGATTGAAAAGAAAACGGATACGTCTTGTTTTTACAGCACTTCTGAAGAAGAACAAATTCATAAAGAAGTGAAAGCTGAACTCAAATTAGAACCGGAATACACTTTAGTTACTTTCCCAATCACTACTTCAAGTTTGATTCTTTCAGAGAATTTATCAAAGCATGATCACATTGCTTCGAAGATATTCATTCCACCGCCCGAACAAGTTTAATACATCGTTTTTATTTTAAAAATCATTCTCATTTTTCAATGAGAGTAAACGTTTTGTATTCAATTTTATTAAGGTATCATGACAAAAAAAATCAATATTTTGGCCAACCTTAAATCTGATTTTGCTTCAGGTTTAGTGGTTTTTTTGGTGGCGCTTCCGTTATGTTTAGGCATTGCCATGGCATCGGGCGCACCGTTATTTTCAGGTATTATTTCAGGAATCATCGGCGGCATCGTCGTTGGTTATTTAAGCCAATCGCAACTTAGTGTTTCCGGACCGGCAGCGGGTTTAACCGCAATTGTTTTGACTGCAATTACAGATTTAGGCGCATTCAATATTTTCCTGACTGCCGTTTTCATCGCAGGTTTAGTTCAATTATTACTAGGATTCATCAAAGCAGGAAGTATTTCAAATTATTTCCCAACCAATGTCATCGAAGGCATGCTCGCGGGAATTGGAATCATTATTATCCTAAAACAACTGCCGCATGCGTTTGGTTATGATAGCGATTTTGAAGGCGATGAAGCTTTTTTGCAACTCGATGGTAGCAATACGATTTCGGCATTCACAGCGCTCTTAAATCACGTTGAGTTGGGTTCGATGATTATTACGGCAATTTCCTTAATGATATTAATTGCTTGGGATAAAATTCCAGCATTGAAAAAAATGAAATTGATTCCGGGAGCTTTAATAGCAGTTGTTATTGGAGTTGTTTTGAATGAAATTTTCACCGCGACCGGAAGTTCATTAGCTATCGAAAAGCAGCATTTGGTTTCTCTGCCAATCCCAACTTCTATCGAAGAATTAAAAACAATTATTACGCTCCCTGATTTCACCGCAGTAACCAATTCAAAAGTTTGGATAACGGGTTTGACCATTGCGGTTGTCGCTTCCATTGAAACCTTATTGTGCATCGAAGCAGCTGATAGAATGGATGCTCAAAAGCGTTATACCGACACCAACGTCGAACTAAAAGCGCAAGGAATCGGAAATATGCTGAGTTCACTTTTAGGTGGTTTGCCAATGACTTCAGTAGTTGTTAGAACTTCGGCGAATAGCAATGCAGGTGCGAAATCAAAAATGTCGACGATGATTCATGGCATTTTATTATTGTTGAGTGTGATGATCATTCCGGCTGTTTTGAATAAAATTCCACTCGCAACATTGGCTGCCATTTTATTACTCGTTGGATATAAACTCGCAAAACCAGCAACGTTCTTTCATTTCTGGGAAAAAGGTAAATACCAATTTGTTCCGTTTATTGCGACATTGATAGCTGTGGTTTTCACGGATTTATTAAAGGGTGTTGCATTAGGAATCATCATCAGCATCATTTTCGTTTTGAAAGGCAATCTCAAACGCGCTTACAGTTTCCGCAAAGAAGCTTATGCCGACGGTGATATCATTCACATCGATTTGGCACAGGAAGTTTCATTTCTGAATAAAGCTGCAATAAAATCAACTTTGAAAGCTATTCCTGAAAATTCTCGTGTCATTATTAATGCGCACGACACGGTTTACATCGCGCATGATATTCTCGATCTGATTCGTGAGTTTAAAACAACACGCGCCATTGATGAAAACATTAAAGTCAAACTCAAAGGTTTCAAAAAGGCATACCAGCTTCAAAATACAGAAGAATCGATGAATAAAGTAACCTTCGAACACTATTATGACGCCGCTAAAAGGAAAATGGTTCAAAAGGAAATTTTTAATGAAGAGAATAACAAATAATGCATAAAACTTACAGATAATTTTCTATTTTTATAATCGATTAACCCAATGTGGTTAACTAAAAAACAACAACTATGAGCACTGATTTTTATAAAAAAATATTAGAGAACAACAAGCAATGGGTTGAAAAAGCTTTAGCCCAAGACCCCAATTATTTTAAGGATTTAGCGAAAGGACAAACGCCGCCACTGCTGTGGATTGGTTGCTCTGACAGCCGCGTTCCAGCAAATGAAATTATAGGCGCCAAACCGGGTGAAGTTTTCGTACATAGAAATATTGCCAATATGGTCGTGCATTCGGATATGAATATGCTAAGTGTACTCGATTATGCCGTAAATGTACTCAAAGTAAAACACGTCATCGTCTGCGGACATTATGGTTGTGGTGGTATAAAAGCCGCAATGGGCAACGATTCAATCGGGATTATCGACAACTGGATTCGCCATATCAAAGATGTGTATCGTTTGCATCATGTGTATTTGGATTCGATTATCAATGAAGATGACCGTTTCAACGCATTCGTAGAACTCAATGTTAAAGAACAGGTTTTCGATTTGGCCAAAACTTCGATTGTACAAGCTGCCTGGCGACACGGTCAAGAGTTGACGCTGCATGGTTGGGCGTACGGATTGAATTCTGGTTTTGTGACTGATTTGAATGTCAACATCAGTTCCGAAAGAGATTTGGATCAGGTGTATCAATTGAAATTCTAAAAATAAAGTCGCTTTCGGGCGGCTTTTTTTATTCGTCTTCTAAATTTTCATTGAATGAAGAAGGTAATAATTGCGGAATGAATTTAATCAAAATGGGCAACAACAAACTACCACCTGGAATTAGGAAAATCGTTAGTGAAGGCACGCTTTTGCAAATATCAAGCAACTGCTTTTTGACTTTCTTTTTCTCGTCTTTATTAAGATCTCGCTGCGTTGAATAGGCGAGAAGCACCATCAATTCTTTGCTTTCCGAAATTTCTTTGACTAGTCTTTTTTGGTTTCGCTTGATTAAAGTAACCACCATTTGTGTCGTTTGGTCGTAGAAATGTTTTACAGGATTTGAGTAATTGAAATATGGAATTTCTTTTTTATATTTTGTAATGAAAGCGTCGGTTGCAGTAATACTTTTCTTGACAAAATCATCAGAAACATTCATAATCGCAGCTAAAGAATACAAGAAATAAGCTTCATCATTTTCTACTTTACCGTCACTCCACATCGCCAATCCGGCCATATCAATCAAGTAATAGCGCTCTAATGGGTTTTCAAAATAAGGCAATTCGAGTGCTTCGAGATTCTGAATATTGACTTTAGAAAACTTACTGTAACGCACTGAAGCTTCAAAAAGTTTGATCAGTAAATCATCGTGTTGTGATTTATTCGACTTGGTTCTAAGCGCCAATGTGACAATACTGACAATATTTTCTTCGAGTTTTTGCAGGTATTTTTCAGGAATTTTACCTTCATTCAAATAATGTTGAAATGCTAAAATATCTACAAACAACAAAGCATTCGTAACAATATGCGAGAAGTTTTTGCTGATGATGTTGTCGTTGGTTTGCACGCGATCGTCGATGATTTTTTCTAGATTCAACGCCGGTGAAGAGCTTGACCAAACCTTCTTAAACAGCGTAAACCCTTGTGGATTCATTTCGTTGTAAAAAGCTACTGCTTGATTTAAAAAATGATTGGTGCTTTTATCAGTCGAATTCAGTTTAAAAATCTGATACAATGCATTGAGCAAAGCTGCTTTCGAAACCTCGTCGTTGAGCCAACCGTTGATATTGGTTTTGTTTTCAGTAGAAAAAGAAATGATGTGCCCATAAATGAAACCTGTTTTGCGGATGTTTTCATAAAACAAATCGACATCTTCCAAATCAATAGCCTTCACAGACTTTTGATCCGTAAAAAATTTGTCAATCCAACCTGGTGCTGATGGGTTAATCATGCCTTTGATTTTAGGCTACAAAGCTATACTTTTTTGAGAATTTTAGCCGAATTGTAATTTATTTTATTGTCAACAAATTAGGGTCTCGATTTGATGTTTTGCTCACAAAATTTTATAATTTCCAGTATTCGATTTTGTCGTGTTTCTTCGCGTTTCGCATGATTGAGCCAATAAAGATAACTCTTTCGATACGACGGACTAAATTTTTGATAATTTTCGTAAGCTTTTGGATTCGCATTAAAAGCCGTTTGTAAATCTTCAGGAACGACTAATTCTTCTACATTATCGAGCGTTGTCCACGAACCGTTTTGCTTGGCGATTTCGATTTTTTTGAGGCCACTTTCATGCATTAGGTTTTCCTCAATAAGTCTTTCGATATACGTTTTATTGAGTTTACTCCAAACACTTTTTTCCTTTCTCGGTGTGAAGGTTTGTTTGCGGCGTTCTTCATCTACTTTTCGCACAGTCGAATCAATCCAACCGTAACAAATCGCCACTTGCACCGCTTCTTCCCAACGCATGCTTTCAAATGTACTGTCGACACGGTAAAATATTAAATCAATGCCTTTTGATATATGGTGATGCTCATGCAGCCAATGGCGCCACTCCTGAGCATTTTTAAAATAATGTAATTCTTTTTCTTCCAACTCAAATTATTTTATGATGGCTGAACATGCTACTCTTGCACCTGCATTTCCCGAAGGTTGTGTCGTAAAGTCGTCGGTTCCATCGTGAACAATAAGTCCTTTTCCAAGTATGTCTTTAGCAGGATCGCCGCATCCGATGCACCATTCATTGGTAGTTAATGTAATGGTTCCATTTCCTTTAGCATCGGCTGTAAAATTGCCAATATCGCCTTTGTGATATTCACCAACACCCCATTTTCCATGCTTTTTGAAAGTCGGATTCCAATGACCTCCGGCTGAACTTCCATCAGCTGCTGTACAATCTGATTTTTCATGAATGTGAATCGCATGTACTCCGGGTTTGAGTCCGGCCATGTTGGCAACAAAGGTTACGCTGCCGTTTTTTTCAACAAACGATGCTGTTCCGGTAACATTACTGTTACTTTTTGATTCGAATGTGAGGCTTAATTTTTTGGTATCTGCCGAGTTGCTATTGGTTTTGCAACTGAAGATTATCGCGCCAATCAGAACGAAAAATAAAATGATTTTTTTCATGATGTGTTTCTTTCAAAGGTAAACAAAAACAAAAAATGGCGTATTATTTTTATCGTAATTATGAAATATATCTAGCGAATTATAAAAATTCCCTTTTGTATTTTTGAGACAAGTCTGCATTTGATATGGCTTGTGATTGTGTATTTTAAATCGATGACTATGAAAGTGATTCCGTTTTTGAAAACAACTTGGCACTTACTTAAAGATACCTACAAAGAATTTGACGATGACAATGCGATAAAACTCAGTGCTTCACTTTCGTATTATACAATTTTTGCATTACCGCCATTGGTGATGATTATCTTATCTATATGCGGTGTTTTTTTTGGTAAGGATGCAGTCAACGGCACATTTTTCTGGCAGATTCATGGCATGGTTGGAAAAGAAGCAGCACTACAGATTCAGGAAACGATTAAAAATATTCAACTGTCAGACAGTAATGTATTCGCCACGATTTTTGGTAGCATTACTTTATTGATTGGCGCTTCCGGAGTTTTTGCCGAAATACAAAGTTCTATCAATTTTATATGGGGATTGAAAGCCAAACCCAACAAAGGCTTGATGAAATTTATCAAGAACCGGTTGATGTCATTTTCGATGATTGCTGCCGTTGGATTTTTACTTTTGGTAAGTTTAACTGTCAATGCGGTTATGGATATACTGAATGCTAGACTGATTCGTTATTTTCCGGATGCGACCGTATTGCTGTTCTACATATTCAATATCATTATTTTACTGCTAATCACAACGCTGCTGTTTTCAATCATTTTTAGGAGTTTGCCCGATGGCTCGATTGCTTGGAAAGATACGTTGATTGGCTCATCGGTCACCGCGATTCTTTTTATGATTGGGAAATTTGTAATTGGATACTATATTGGAAGTTCGACCATAGGTTCAGCATATGGCGCTGCAGGTTCGGTCATTATTATTTTGGTTTGGGTGTATTATTCCGCGATTATTTTATATTTCGGCGCAGAATTTACAAAAGTGTATGCGTTACAATACGGCAAAAAAATCATTCCTAATGATTATGCAGTCGAAATCAGAAAGGAAATCTTTGAGACTAAAAAAAGCTGACTATTCTTTAATTATATAACATTGGAAGATAATTCTGTAACACAAAGTGTCTTTAAAACATCAACTTTGTTTAAGACAATCTCTTTAAAATATATTAATAATACTATACCGATTTTCATTGGGGGGCAAGCGATTTATTCGATTTGCAATGTCAATCGGTAACCCTAAGTCATAGTATTATTAATATACCAAAAACGACCGCTCCTTTACTGGATTCGGTCGTTTTTATTTTGTTTTCTCGCCTACGAAATAATCATTCTGTGATTTGAATAAGACATTGAATGTTGTCAAACTTCCGTAAATTCTGGTAATATATTGTTGCAATTCGACCTTTTCGATTTCTTCTAAATTGCTCGCATTGATTTTTTGTTCCATCACGCGAAGACGATCGCGTAACATGACGATTTTATGGAAGAATGCATCTACGGGAACTTCTTTCGAAGCCAATCCTGCTTTTCCGGGCTCGAGAATCATTTTACCGCCTTTCCATTTATCATCGATGGCAACAGGTTCGCCGAGCCCGTTCCATTTTTTTAGGATGGATAATAGACTTTGTTCGACGTCGTAAAAACTGACGGTATCGACTTCGTTTTCGGCAGCATCGATGACTTCAAATTCACTATCAATGTCGATGGTTTCCAATCCGTTTTCGATGAATGTCACCCAATATTCTTTGGAAGAAACATTGGTAACGACACCTTTTCCGTATTCTTTGTGTTGTATTCTTGATCCGATTCCGAGTAGTTTCATAGTTCAAATTTTTTACTAAAATATAATTTTTAATCAAATAAAAAAACCGTTCTGCAGCAAAACAGTAACGGTTTTTTCAACATAAAAACTTAACCAAAATAACTATCTTTTGATTAGAAGCAGTAAGCGTTTTCGGCTACTAATTTGGTAGTGATTGTTTCTCTCAGGCCAACAATATTGGGCATGTTGGTGTATTTTGTAAAACGACGCAACCCCATCAGCATCATGCGTTGTTCATCGCCTTCAGCAAACGATATGATGCTTTCCTTTCCTTTTTGAGTTACGATATCGACGGCTTTGTATAAGTATAATTTCGCCATTGCAATTTGTTCTTGCACTTTGGATTCGCCTTCTTTTTTAGCGAGTTTTTCGGTTCTAAGAATAGTCGACTCAGCCATATAAATTTCAATTAAAATATCAGCCGCAGCCATCAATAATTGTTGATGACCGTCGAGTTCAGGGCCATACTTTTGAACCGCGCCACCGGCAACCATCAAAAACGCTTTCTTCAATTTGCCAATCATTTCTTTCTCTTCGGAAAATAATTCGGAATAATCCGGCGTATCAAACGATGGAATTCCCATTAATTCTTCTTGTACTTTTGTTGCTGGTCCAAGCAAATCGACATGCCCTTTGAATGCTTTTTTGATTAACATTCCCACGGATAACATGCGGTTGATTTCATTGGTTCCTTCATAAATCCTTGAAATACGGGCATCGCGCCACGCACTTTCCATCGGTGTATCTTCTGAAAACCCCATGCCACCAAGGATTTGAATGCCTTCGTCAGCACAATTTTGCACATCTTCAGAAACGGCAACTTTTAATATTGAACATTCAATAGCAAATTCTTCAACACCTTTAAGTTCTGCTTCTTGATGGGTTGCGCCTTCTTCTTCCCGAAGTTTGATTCTAGTTTCAATGTCTTTGGCAGCGCGATAAGTGGCGCTTTCGCCGGCATAAGCAGAAGTGGCCATTTCGGCAAGTTTATATCTAATTGCACCAAATTGTGAAATCTGAGTATTGAATTGAATTCTTTCATTTGCATAATGAATCGCATTGGTAGTTACGCGACGTTGCGCATCAAGGCAAGCTGCAGCCAATTTAATTCGACCTACATTCAAAGCATTCATTGCTATTTTAAAACCATTGCCTCTTTCCGATAACATGTTTTCAACCGGAACTTTCGTTTCATTAAAGAAAACCTGACGCGTTGAAGAAGCGCGAATTCCGAGTTTGTGTT
Source organism: Flavobacterium sp. (assembly GCF_031411595.1). Classification (GTDB taxonomy): domain Bacteria; phylum Bacteroidota; class Bacteroidia; order Flavobacteriales; family Flavobacteriaceae; genus Flavobacterium. The sequence goes on from NZ_JANOBI010000030.1 coordinate 59,716, forward strand.
CTTCTTCGTTCATCGAAATGCCATTGTCTTTGACATTTTCGACGATAAAACCGGTAATGTTTTTATCATCGCCAATGCGCGCAAAAACTATGAATACACTACAAAAACCGGCATTCGAAATCCACATTTTTTGTCCTGTGATGCTGTAATATTTTCCGTCTTCTGAAAGTACCGCTTTGGTTTTTCCTGAATTGGCGTCAGATCCGGCACCGGGTTCAGTCAAACAATACGCTCCGAACCATTCACCAGTAGCAAGTTTTGGAACATATTTTTGTTTTTGTGCTTCAGTTCCATACAAAGTAATTGGCATGGTTCCGATTCCGGTGTGGGCACCAAACGCTGTAGAAAACGATCCTGTTGCTCCGGAAATATAATCGCAAACGAGACAGGTGTCTACGAATCCCATACCCATGCCGCCGTATGCTTCAGGAACGGCAACACTTAGGAATCCCATTTCACCGGCTTTCTTCATACATTCTTCTGTGAATGCATAATCTTTGCTTTCGAAACGGTTTTTGTTGGGCCAGATTTCTTTGTCGACAAATTCCTTAACGGAGTCGCGCATCATTTTTTGTTCCTCGGAAAAATCTTCCGGAGTGAAGATGTCTTCGCATTGGGTTTCTTTAACTAGGAATTGACCTCCTCTTGTAATTTCCATGGTCTTATTTTTTTAGTAGATTATAGTAATTCATAAATTCCTGCAGAGCCTTGTCCGGTTCCGACACACATGCTCACAATGCCGTATTTGTTACCGCGTCTTTTCATTTCATCAAACAATTGCACAGACAATTTTGCGCCTGTGCAACCCAACGGATGGCCTAATGCAATCGCACCTCCATTGACATTGACGATTTCCGGATTCAAATTTAATTCACGGATAACAGCTAAAGATTGTGAGGCAAATGCTTCGTTGAGTTCGATTAAGTCGATGTCTTTTAATTGTAATCCTGCTTGTTTTAATGCTTTTGGAATCGCCTTCACCGGACCGATTCCCATAATTCTTGGTTCCACTCCCGCTGATGCAAAATTGACGAGTCGGGCAATAGGCGTGAGGTTGAGTTCTTTGACTAAGGCCTCGCTCATGATTAAAACAAAAGCAGCGCCGTCGCTCATTTGCGATGAATTTCCTGCAGTAACACTTCCATCAGCTGCAAAAACCGGCTTTAGATTTCCTAAAGCGGCTAGATTGGTATCAGCTCTTGGGCCTTCATCTTTAGCGACGGTGTATGATTTGGTTTCTTTTTTTCCATTTTCGTTGATGAAAGTTTGCTCGATGGTAATTGGAACAATCTGTTTGTCGAATTTTCCTTCAGCCTGTGCTTTCAATGCTTTTTGATGCGAGTTGAAGGCAAACTCATCTTGATCGGCGCGTGACACATTAAATTGTTTGGCAACGGCTTCTGCTGTGAGTCCCATGCCCCAATAATAATCCTCATGTCCGTCTTTAGCAATCGCATAATCCGGTGTTGGTTTGTAGCCTCCCATCGGAATGAAGCTCATGCTTTCAGCACCACCGGCGATGATACAATCAGCCATTCCGGATTGAATTTTAGCTGTTGCCATACCAATGGTTTCAAGCCCTGAAGCGCAATATCTATTAACAGTTACTCCGGGAACATCAACGATATTCAATCCCATTAACGAAATCAATCGGCCGACATTTAAACCTTGTTCGGCTTCTGGCATCGCGTTTCCGACCATGACATCATCGATACGTTTTTTGTCGAAATCGGGCAATTCATTCATCATATATTGAATGGTTTCCGCAGCGAGTTCATCGGGTCTTTTGAAACGAAAAACTCCCTTAGGCGCTTTACCGACTGCGGTTCTGTATGCTTTAACTATATAGGCTGTTTTCATAAAAATATTTTAAATTTTTTGCAAAAATTTATAATTCTTAATTTCTTAAGGGTTTTCCTTTGGTTAACATGAATTGGATTCTTTCGAGCGTTTTTCTTTCGGTGCATAAACTCAAAAATGCTTCGCGTTCGATGTCTAATAAATATTGTTCAGACACTAATGTAGGTTCGGATAAATCGCCTCCTGCCATGACATAAGCGAGTTTGTTGGCAATTTTTTTATCATGGTCTGAAATAAAATTCCCAGCGGTCATCTGATCAGTTCCTACTAAGAACATTCCCAAAGCGGATTTCCCCAAAACTTTGATGTCTTTTCGCTTGATTGGCTGTGTATATCCGGCTTCTGCCATCAATAGTGCGTGTTTTTTGGCTTCCGCGATTTGTCGGTCTTTGTTCACTACGATGATATCTTTTCCGTGTTGTAGCACACCGGTATCAAAGGCTTCGTATGCTGAAGTGGAAACTTTTGCCATGGCAATACTGAGGAAATATTCCTGCAATACATTCAATTCAACATCATTTTTGTGGAATAGATCTGAAGCCCGCAACGCCATTTCTTTTGAACCACCACCGCCAGGAATAACACCAACACCAAACTCCACCAAACCTATATAAGTCTCTGCAGCAGCAACGACTTTATCAGCATGCATGCTCATTTCGCAACCACCACCTAAAGTCATTCCGTGTGGTGCAACAATTACTGGAATTGAAGAATAGCGCACACGCATCATCGTGTCTTGGAACATTTTGATGGCCATGTTGAGTTCATCATATTCTTGCTCCACCGCCATCATGAAAATCATTCCGATGTTCGCACCAACAGAGAAATTAGCGCCTTGATTTCCAATCACCAAACCTTGATATTCTTTTTCAGCAAGGTCGATTGCTTTGTTGATTCCTTGTAAAACATCGCCGCCAATCGTATTCATTTTCGATTGAAATTCGAGGTTCAGAATACCATCGCCTAAATCTTCGATGACTGCACCTGAATTGCTCCAGATTTTTTTGCTTTCACGGATATTGTTCAAAATGATGAAAGCATCTTGTCCGGGCACTTTAGCTTGTGACTTTGTTGGAATATTGTAGTAATATGTCGCGCCTTCTTTGATTGTATAAAAGCTCGAAATTCCAGAAGCTTGCATTTCGTTAACCCAAGCAGCAGGCTCGAGGTTTTGGTCTTTCATGATTTCGATTCCTTTAGCGATACCAATCGCATCCCAGATTTCGAATGGTCCGTTTTCCCAACCGAAACCGGCTTTCATGGCATCATCAATTTTATATAGGTCATCGGTTATTTCAGGAATTCTGTTGGATACATACGCGAACATTCCTGCGAAACTTTTACGATAAAACTCGCCGGCTTTGTCCTTTCCTTTAACCAATACTTTGAAACGATCGATAGGTTTATCAATAGTTTTTGTTAATTCTAAAGTGGCGAATGAAGCTTTTTTTGCTGGACGATATTCTAAAGTGTCTAAATCTAAAGACAGAATATCACGATCTACTTTTTTATAAAATCCTTGCCCGGTTTTGCTTCCGAGCCAATTGTTTTCTAGCATTTTGGTAATGAAATCCGGCAATTTAAATAAATCGCGCGCTTCGTCATTCGGAACGCCTTCATACAAACCATTAGCAACATGCACTAAAGTATCGAGGCCAACAACATCTACGGTTCTGAACGTAGCTGATTTAGGGCGACCGATAACCGGTCCTGTGAGTTTATCGACTTCTTCAATCGTCAATCCCATTTCTTTGACCAAATGAAAAAGGCTTTGAATGCCGTAAATTCCGATTCTGTTGCCAATAAATGCAGGTGTATCTTTAGCAACGACGGAAGTTTTTCCTAAATATTGTGAACCATAATTGTTCAGGAAGTCCAGAACTTCAGTGGATGTTTGAGGTCCGGGAATGATTTCAAATAATTTTAAGTAACGCGCGGGATTGAAGAAATGCGTGCCACAGAAATGTTTTTGAAAATCCTCGCTTCTGCCTTCACTCATAAAATGAATTGGGATTCCGGAGGTATTCGATGTGATTAATGTTCCGGGTTTTCTATATTTTTCAATTTCTTCAAATACTGATTTTTTAATGTCGAGTCTTTCAACAACTACTTCAATAATCCAATCGGCATTCGCAATCTGCGCTAAATCATCGGTTGTATTTCCGGTGGTAATGCGACTCGCAAATTTTTGATGATAAATTGGAGATGGTTTCGACCTTAAGGCATTAGCCAAATGCTCGTTGACGATTCGGTTTCGAACTATTTTTGTGTCTAAAGTCAAGCCTTTTTTAGTTTCTAGTTCTGAGAGTTCCCGTGGCAAAATGTCCAACAAAAGTACTTCAACACCAATATTGGCGAAATGACAAGCAATGCCCGAACCCATGATTCCGGAACCGATGACTGCTACTTTTTTGATGGTTCTTTTCATTTTATTTTTCTTGATTAAATATGTTTTTTTCTTGAATCAGTTCGTTGATGATTTCCGAAACTTCCATAAAATGTTGTAGTTTTTCTTCGGATATATTTTGGCGGATGGTTTCGTTGAATTTTAAAACCGTAGTTCTTGATAATTCTCTTTTTTCTTTTCCGAATTCAGTGAGGTAAATTAAAACACCACGACCGTCATTGGGGTTTTTTTTTCTAATAATTAAACCCTTATCTTCCATCGATTTTAGTGTTCGCGTGAGACTGGTAGCTTCCATGCCCATTTTTGGACCTAAAGTCGTTGATGGTGTGCCGTCTTCTTTGTCTAAACTTAATAAGGCAAAGCCGGTCGCCATTGTGCCGTCGAATTTTGCAGCTTCTTCGTTATACATTCTTGCCACCGCTTGCCAAGTAGCGCGAAGAACATAATCTATGGTTTTATCTTTCATGTGGATGCGATATGAAGTTCAAAGATAAATAAAAATACTATGCACGCATAATAAATTTAAATTATTTTTACGTTAATTTTTTGGAATAAAAAAACTCCCCGAAATTCGAGGAGCTTTCCAAAAAAAATATTGCGTTTTGTTTATGTTGCGCTTTTTGAAAGTCCACCATTGACAGCAGCAACTACAGCTCCGACACCGGCACCTATAACAAGGCAGATGACAACATCCACTCCGAATTGTTGGTCAAGGGCTCCGTTGTCCATAGCCACTCTAAAGAAATTTTCCATCAATCCCATAATGGCACCGATTCCGGCACCTGCTCGAGCGCCCGCCATTAAAGTTGTAATGTTTGCCCATCTTACATAGACATAAGACAGCAGAAAACCAAAACTCATGCATCCGGCAAAGATGTAGGTGAGGTTCGGTTCAGAGCCTCCAAAATAATCATGGAATAGTATTCCATAAAATAACCATCCTAATAAGAAATCTGTAATTCCACCGGCAAGACCGGCAAGTAAAAAGTTTTTTACATTCATAATGATTTGATTTTTATTGGTTTAAGTAAATTTATTTATTTAAACCAAAAAAAATTAACAACTGTTGAATCAGTTATAAACATTAATGAATGGTTAAGAAAGCCTTATTTTTATGCAGTTTCGCCGTAAATGTGTTTATAAAGCGATAGGTATTTTTCCATCACTATTTTTCTTTTTAGTTTGAGTGTTGGTGTAAGGTGCCCGCTTTCTATTGACCAAACATCAGGCGTGAGTTCGAAGCGTTTGATTTTTTCCCAATTGCCAAATTTCTCATTCAATGTTTCAACTTCTTCTCCGATACGTTCGATTACTTTTGGATTGGTAATGATTTCTTGGTTGGTTGTTCCGATTTCGATGTTGTGAATTTTGGCCCATTCCTTCACAAAATCAAAACTGGGTTGAATGAAAGCGGCCGGCATTTTCTGACCATCGCCAATGACCATAATCTGTTCTATAAATCGAGATTGCTTCATGGTGTTCTCAATCAATTGAGGTGCGATGTATTTTCCACCCGATGTTTTAAACATTTCCTTTTTGCGATCGGTGATTTTGAGGAATCCATCAGCATCAATTTCACCAATATCACCCGTGTGAAAATAGCCGTTCTGCAAGGCTTCAGCCGTTTTTTCATCATCTTTAAAATAACCCATCATCACATTCGGACCTTTGCATAAAATTTCACCATCGGAAGCAATTTTAACTTCCACATTATTGATCACTTTTCCAACAGTTCCAATGCTAAAGCCATGGTCTTTATAACAGTTTACAGATATTACAGGAGAAGTTTCGGTCAATCCGTAACCTTCCATCACAGGCATTTCTGCTGCTGCAAAAATTCGAATTAGTCTTGGTTGCAATGCTGCGCTTCCTGAAACCATGACATTGAGGTTGCCGCCCAAACCTTCTTTCCATTTGCTGAAAATGAGTTTTCTGGCGATGCTCAATTGAAATTCATACCAAAATCCATTCGCTCCATAAGGTTCATATTTCAAACCCAAATCAATCGCCCAAAAGAAAAGCTTCTTTTTAATACCGGTGAGTTCTGTTCCTTTAGCGTAAATTTTATCGTATACTTTTTCCAAAAGCCTTGGAACTACTGAAAATACGGTGGGTTTTACTTCTTTAATATTATCTGAAAGTTTATCAATCGATTCCGCGAAATAAATCGACACTGAATAATATTGATAGATATACAAAATAACCCGTTCGAAAATATGGCAAATCGGAAGGAAACTCAAGGCTACGCTTGTACTTTCTTCAAACGGAATTCGCGGTGAACTATCAATCACATTCGAAACGATATTGCGGTGTGAAAGCATCACGCCTTTTGGCCTTCCGGTCGTTCCTGATGTATAAATAATCGTAGCCAGATCATCTGTTTTGACATTGTTTTTTCGCTGTTCAACATCGGGCTGATTCGATGGGTCTTTTCCCAAAACGAGCAATTCTTTCCAGTTTTTGCAACCATCAATTTCATTAAATGAATAGACTTCTTTCAAATGCGTCAACTTGCTTCGAATCAAATTCACTTTACGCAACACTTCTGCATCGGAAACAAAACAATATTGTGCTTCACAATGGTTTAGAATGTATTCATAATCATCTTCAGAAATGGTTGGATAAATCGGGACATTTTGCGCGCCTACTTGCAGTACACCAATATCCATGATATTCCATTCGGTGCGATTGCTCGAGGAAATGATAGCAATTTTATCATCTTTCTCGACATTCATCCGCAACAAAGCCCGAGAAATAGCATTCGATTGATCGATATATTCTTGCGTAGAAGTTTTTACCCAAACTCCATTTTGCTTGGTAACCAATGCAGCTGGAATATTGTTTTTTTGAAGCTGATAGTAGGGAAAATCAAATAAGCGTGTGATGGTGTTCATTTTGGGCGTCATTAGTACACGCAAATTAAACAAATTTTATTTAATTTAACTTCAACTTCCCACTGACGTGTTAATTTATTTGATAATTTTGGCTCATAAATTTTACTTATGCTCAAACATTTGCGTTTAAACGAATATAAAGTACTGCTTTACAGAATTTTGTTGGCGTATGTTTTTTACTTCTTTGCCCGAATTTTGTTTTACCTTTTCAATGCCGGTTTACTAAAAGTCGATTCGTTCTCTGACTTTGTGCTTTTGTGTTATTATGGTTTGCCATTCGATACGACGGCGATTCTGTATGTCAATGTGTTATTCATTGTGTTGTCGATTTTACCGTTTAAGAAAAACACATCGACTGGTTATCAGAAGTTCTTGTTTTACCTGTATTTCGGAATGAACTTGTTGGCGTATGCGACGAATTTTGTCGACTTCATCTATTACCGGTTTACTTATGCCAGAACCACAACAGCTGTGATGAATGTCATCGAGCATGAAGTCAACTTAAGCAAATTATTCCTGAGTTTTCTCGTTGATTTCTGGTATATCTTCTTGCTATTTATCGTATTGTCAGCTGTATGGATTTGGGCCTATAAAAAAGTAGAAGTCAAAGTTGAAAAACCGACAAAAAATCTTCCTTATTTTGGATTTTCTATCGTTGGATTTCTATTCATTGCGTTGATGATTATCGGCGGAATTAGAGGTGGCGATTTCAAAAAATCAACACGCCCAATCAATTTGCTAGATGCGAGCCGTCATGTAAAGAATATTGTGCATTCGGATATTGTGCTAAATACACCTTTCGCCATTATACGAACGTTATTCAGCAACAGTTTCATCAAGACAGATTATGCAGGTGTTAATGAACAAGTGATTCTCGAAAAAGTAATGCCAATTAAGCAATACCATAACAATCCACCGACAAAACCTAATGTTGTAGTGATGATTCTGGAAAGCAATGGGCGTGAATATTACGGCGCATTCAACAAGAAATCGAACATTAAAGATTTCAAATCGTATACGCCGTTTTTGGATTCACTAGCGCAACACAGTATGATTTTTACGAATGCTTACACCAACGGACGCCAATCGATTCACGGGATGTCATCGATTTTGGCTGGAATTCCATCGTTTAAAGATGCGTTCACTTCATCGCCTTATCCAAAGCAAAAAATCGAATCGATAATCTCTACCTTAGAAGGCGAAGGTTACAAAACTTCTTTCTTTCACGGCGCAGCGAATGGCTCGATGGGTTTTTTAGGATTTGCCAATATTTTAGGTATCGATAATTATTACGGAAGAACCGAGTTTAACGATGATTCACAATTTGATGGTTTTTGGGGCATTTGGGATGAACCGTTTTTGCAATTTATGAAACATACCTTAGACAAAGAAAAGCAACCGTTTTTCTCGTCGGTGTTTACCGTTTCTTCGCACGAACCTTACAATATTCCTCAAAAATATAAGAAAAAATTTCCCGAAGGAGACGTTCCGATTCACAAATGCATTGCCTACACAGATTATTCTTTGAAGCGATTTTTTACTGAAGCTAAGAAGTCGACTTGGTTCAATAACACTATTTTCGTTTTGGTCGCCGATCACGGAAATACGACTTTTTATAAAGAATACAGCAGACCAATAGAACGTTTTGCGATTCCGATTATCATCTACAAACCCAACAGTCAATATGTTGGTGTGGATGAAGATTTGGCGCAACAGATTGATATTTATCCAACGATTCTCGACATGATTGGTTATCAAAAACCTTTTAGAAGTTGGGGTAGAAGCTTGCTCGATAAGAAAACTCAGGAACCATTCATCATCAATTCGACAGGAAGTTTGTATCAGTTTTCGAAGGGAAATTACATCTGTATTTTCGATGGAAAGAAATCGCTTGGGTTTTACGATAAGAATGATAAAGCATTGTCGAATAACCTAATCGCGCACAGAAACGCTGATATGGATGATTTAGAATTGCGCTGTAAAGCCTTCATCCAAGATTATATGGAACGTGTGGTCGATCAAAAATTAGCGACACATTAATAACTTCAATTATGAAAAAGAATAAAAAAATTATCGGTTTTTCATTGCTCGCTATCGTTTTGATTTTCGTTGGAAAATATGTGTATGATATGAATATCAACCACAATTTTGAAACGATTACGCAAGGGAAAGTATATAAATCAGGTGTAATTCCACCCGATCAAATTCAAGATTACGTCAACAAATACCACATCAAATCGATTGTAGATTTGCGTTTTCCGGGTACAAGCGATTTGGTTAATAATCCTGAAATCCCATCAGAATTGACTGCTGAAAAAGAAGCTGTTGAAAAAATCAAAGGTGTCAATTATTTCAACAACGGTTCGGATCAAGTTCCAAAACAGGAAAACCTAGATCGTTTTTTTAAGATTATGGATAATCCGGATAATTATCCAGTATTAATTCATTGCTATCACGGTGTTGGCCGCGCTGAAATGTATTCTGCAATCTACCGCATTGAATATGAAAATTTCTCGAATGAGCAAGCACGACAAGATGTTCGGGCGATGATTAAGTGGAGCTCATTTGATGACGGTACACCAAAAGGCGAATATTTGAAAGCTTATAAAAGCAGAAAGCAATTGGGCGAAAAGTAAACGAGTATTGCTTTATTTTATAGAAACGTCCAACTTTATTTGAAGTTCATATTAATATAGAACTGCGTTTTGCCGTTGGTAAGCGTATAAACGATTATTGTAACAATCAATGATAGGATTGACAATACGCAAACATAAAACACTACAATTCGCCATAAAAACCCAAAAAAAGTATATAGGTTTTTTGTTGCATTATAATAGGTCCAAACCGGAAATAAGAGCATGCTAATGAATATCGTAATCTGAATGGTGACCGACCATCCGAAAAAGTCGAAACCACCTTCAAGAAAATCAAACAGCGATAAAACAACGTTGATGATCAGCATTCCCAATAATGAAATGCCGCTCATGATAAAATGTTCGGCGAGATTCAATTGCAGCCTTTTGAATATCAAAAAAGCTACAATTCCGAGTATCGGAACAATGCTCAATAAAATGATTTTAAGATTGTTTTTGAAAAACAGCGTCACCTCAATCGTATCATTAGCTGTGTCTTCTTTAATCGGGTGCATGCTTTCATACAGGTGACCCAGGAGCAGGCCTAAACCGATTATTAAAATCGCCAGATAAAAAACATTGTAATATCGGATTCGTTTTCCGTGAATGTAATCTAATGCAGCCTGACCCGGACGAACAAAAGTTTCTTTAATCGTAAATAAGATACCTTTTTCCAAATGCCAAATCCCATGCATCATATCGTGCAATAGAAAATGTTTTAAGGTAATGCGATGTGTATCGGTCTTTTGCCCACAATTAGAACAAAAATGATTAGTTGTTTCGGCATTACAATTTAAACAGCTTTCTTGTTTCATAGATTAATTCTTATAAAACTTCTGTGTTTCCACAAAACCTTCTGATTTCAATTCAATAAAATACAAACCTGTATTTAAAGATTTTACATCAAGGTTTTGAAATCCATCATTGTTTTCTCTTGAAAAAACCAATTGCCCAACCACATTGAATATTTTGATGCTGTAATTGTTTCTCGAAGTATTGATATTCAAAACGGAACTGGTCGGATTCGGATAAATTCTGAAAGGTGAAACTACATTGTTTGTCGTTGCAAGGACGGAATTCTGGAGCAAATTCACTTTAAAGTCATCAAAGTAAAACCCATCAAAATTCCCACCGGTATCAGTCGATAAACGGAACCGTACTTTAATGGTTTGGCCTGCATAATCACTCAAATTGATTTCTTCATTGACCCAATTTTCCTGATTGCCGCTGTAAGCAGGAATCGTTCCTTCGGTTGTATTTGGTGTGTAGATTTTGGTGTATTTTCCGCATTGCTCTGTCCAAGTGGTGCCATTGTCAGTTGACACTTCAAACGCCACGAAATCATAACCGTTTTCGAAACTCCACTTGGCAGCAAAAGAAACCGTTGCGTTGACAACGCCTGATAAATTAATCGGATTGGTCAACGTGATTCTTTTGTTTTGGTTGTTGGAATACAAATTGTTTGGCGAATCGGTTATCGATGATGAAGGCGATACATAAGCTTCTGAAGTAAGCGCCCAATTGGTGGTTGTCCAAGTTGGACTTAAAGCATTACCCGCGTCTGTAATAGTGTTTAGCAGTTGCCCGAATCTTTTGGTAATCAGTTTTCGTTCGATGGTTTGGCCGTTATCAATCACATATTCAAATACAATTTCATCATTACTGGTTGTTCCGGAGGCAAGCCCAATCGCAATGCTTGCATCAACACTGTCCGAAACCTGCATATTCGAAATCGTGAATGGTTGACCAACAGAAACGATATTGGCTGAGATTGGATTGATGCTTACGGTGAAATTTCCATTGCCACCCAATCCGTATTTTGTCAATTTAAAATTCGCTGAAAAAATAGCTGCATTGCCTATGAATTGTGGAGCAGTATCTTGCAAAAAGCCATATTCACGAACCAATTTCGCAGCAGTGATATTGGTAAACATCATTTTTTTACAAAGCGGTAGAATGTCTGTGGTCGCTGGCCAAAAGGATTCGCCAATTTCGGGTGTAAAAGCAAATATTTTATTGTGATTCATGGTTTGTCCGTACATATAATCATCCGAATCACCTGAAGCGGCATAGAGTAAGGATGCAATTTCATTCGTCAGATTACCATTCGAAACCATGATAGAGGAAATCTTACTGAAATAAGTATTGTCTGGACTTGGTACGTTCAATTCATAACCATAAGGATAAAGCAATAAATCGCTGTAAGTATGAGCATTTAAAGCGATTTTAAAATTGTGGTTCTCTACAAAATATTGTACTGCCAGGTTTTCAGGTTCTGACATTGGAGCTGTTCCGGGATAAGTTTCTCCGGTTGCATCTGCTGAAACACCAGTTGTATTCCATACAGCTTGTCCTGAATCACCATTAATCCAATAATCATAATTTCGGTTGTTATCGACACCAAAATTGCCGCTGCTAAAAGCGTGTCTGTTTTTACGCCACATGCCGCCACCATTAGGGTTTGTTGTGTGATTGTAGATGTAACCATCTGGATTTACAACAGGAATAAAGTAAAGTTCAGTATTGTCGACGATGTCTTTAACGTCATCATTCGTAGCATAATTCTCGAGCAAATACCACATATAATAAATGGTTTCTGACAACGAAATCGGCTCTCTCGCATGGTGCACAGCTGTGTATAAAACTTGCGGTCGCGTGTTGATAGATTCCGGATTTTTAGTGATTTTCACCCATTGCAAAGCGCGTCCTTCGGAAGTTAGAAATGTGCTTACATTTTCTTTAGCACTAATCAAATCAGGGTATTGATTACGCATATCGTCAAGTTCTTGCAGCATTTCTTCATACGTAAAATAGCCGCCCATGGTGCCCAAATTGAAATTTGTCGGTGTTTGATAATCGATGGTTTGGGCAACACAATCGAAACCAGCATTGTCAATATTTCGGTGTAGTGCTTTTTTTTTATCGTTTTGGTCGACGTAGAATTGTTGTACATCTTCGATTTCAATTTCGACTTTCAATCCTAAATTTTTAGCAATTTGGATTTCAGCATCTGAAAAATCGCATGTCAAAGAATAGCCTACTTTATGAATTCCATGATCCATAGGAATGCCTGCCAATTCTAGTTTTTTGAGGTTTTCAATAGTGTTGTAGATGATTTTCGCTCGGTGGTATTTTTGAGGATTGGTTTGCGCCAATAAAGATAACTGGCTCAATAATAACACTATCAATAATTTTTTCATGGATGATTTTATTTGAAATAAAAGCCAAATATAGTATTTATCAGTTTCAAATGATGTTAAAGTTATCGCTCAGATTATTTACCAATGGTATTTTTCTCAATCCATTCTCGGGCATTCACAAACGCTTCAATCCACGGCGTCACTGCATCGTTTTGGTCTTTTGGGTAATGCGCCCAATTCCATGGAAATGTCGAACGTTCGATATGCGGCATCGTCACCAAATGTCTTCCTGTTTTGTCGCAAAGCATCGCCGTATTGAAATCGGAACCATTCGGATTCGCAGGATAACCTTCATAACCATATTTCGCTACAATGTTGTACTCATTTTCATCATAAGGCAAATCGAATTTTCCTTCACCATGCGACACCCAAACGCCCAAAGTGCTTCCGGCTAAAGTCGATAGCATCACGGAATGGTTTTCTTGTACTTTCACGGAAGTAAAAATACTTTCGTGTTTGCGACTTTCATTGTGTTTCATTTTACCGTGAATTTCGTGTTCAGGATAAATGATTTCCAATTCCATAAACAGCTGACAGCCGTTGCAGATTCCGACCGATAAAGTGTCGTCTCTTTTGAAGAAATCTTCTAAAACGGTTTTGGCTTTTTCGTTGTATAAAAATGCGCCAGCCCAACCTTTAGCGCTTCCGAGTACATCAGAATTCGAAAACCCACCGACTGCACCGATGAATTGAATGTCTTTCAAATCTTCGCGACCCGAAATCAAATCGGTCATGTGCACATCTTTAACATCAAATCCGGCGAGATACATCGCATTGGCCATTTCGCGTTCGGAGTTGCTGCCTTTTTCGCGAATGATGGCGGCTTTTGGTCGTGGCTTAGTCGTATTAAATTCCGGTTTTTTTCCGGTGAAATGTTTCGGAAACTGATACGCTAATTTTTGATTTTTATAATTTTCAAAACGCGCTGTTGCCTGATTGTTCTTCGTTTGTTTTTGGTCGAGTAGGTATGAGGTTTCGAACCAAATGTCTCGGTATTTTGAAATGGAAAAGTGGTTGTTTGTAAGTTGAAGAACATCACTTTCAGTAGCATTTCCTAATTTGAAAAAAGCAATGTCATTATGGTTTAAAACGTTTTCAAAAGTGTTATCGTCTTTGGCTTGAATTACAAGACCAATATTTTCAGCAAATAGAATTTTGATGAAGTCTTTTTCATTGAAAACACTCAAATCGATATTGGCTCCTAAATTAACGTCGGCAAAACACATTTCAAATAAAGTAGTAATCAATCCGCCGCTTCCAATGTCGTGACCGGCCAGGATTTGATTGTCTGAGATTAATTTTTGAATGGTATTGAAAGCACGTTTAAAGAAATCAGCATCTTTTATTGTAGGCACTTCATCACCAATTTTATTTTGCGTTTGAGCAAACGAAGTTCCACCCAATTTAAAATCGTCCTGCGACAAATTGATATAATAAATCGAACCGCCGTCTTTTTGCAAAACAGGTTCAACCACTTTCGTAATATCAGTACAGTTTCCGCCTGCTGAAATAATCACCGTTCCCGGCGCAATCACTTCGTCATTCGGATATTTTTGTTTCATCGAAAGCGAATCTTTTCCCGTAGGAATATTGATTCCTAAAGCAATAGCAAAGTCCGAACAACTTTGAACGGCTTCATACAATCGTGCATCTTCGCCTTCATTTTTGCAAGCCCACATCCAATTCGCAGACAATGAAATACCTTTGATATTGTCTTTAATCGGTGCCCAAATAATATTAGATAAGGCTTCACCAATGGCATTTCTGCTTCCTGCAATCGGGTCAACTAAAGCGGCAATCGGAGCATGACCAATCGATGTGGCTACACCTTCTTTTCCGGCATAATCCAACGCCATGACACCGACATTATTCAATGGCAATTGCAACGGTCCGACGCATTGTTGTTTGGCCACTTTTCCACCTACACAGCGATCGACTTTATTCGTAAGCCAATCTTTGCACGCAACCGCTTCAAGTCTGAAAACTTGTTGAATATAATCGGATAAATTTTCTTGTGAATAGGTGAGTGCCTCGTATTTTCTATCGACTGTGCTGTCGTTCATGATAATTTTTGGGGAACTTCCGAACATTTCGGCAATCGCAAAATCCATAGGTTTGGCGCCGGTGGTTTTTGATTCGAAGGTGAAACGATGAGAACCTGTAATATCGCCCACTTGATACATCGGAGAACGTTCTCGATCCGCAATTTTTTGAAGCAAATCAATATCTTTTTGACCAATCACCAAGCCCATGCGTTCCTGCGATTCGTTGCCAATAATTTCTTTAGCTGACAATGTTGGATCGCCAACAGGAAGTTTGTCTAGATCTATCAATCCGCCGGTTTCTTCGACGAGTTCTGATAAGCAATTTAAATGCCCGCCGGCACCGTGATCGTGTATCGAAACAATCGGATTGACATCACTTTCGACCATACCGCGAATCGCATTGGCTGCTCGTTTTTGCATTTCAGGATTCGAACGTTGAATCGCGTTGAGTTCAATTCCGGAACTGAAAGCACCGGTATCTGCTGATGAAACTGCTGCGCCGCCCATCCCGATGCGGTAATTTTCACCACCAAGAATCACAACTTTGTCACCAACTTGTGGTTTCTGTTTGATAGATTGGTCTAATTTTCCGTAACCGATGCCACCGGCTTGCATGATGACTTTGTCGTAACCGAGTTTGCGGCTGTTTTCTTCATGTTCGAAAGTTAAAATCGAACCCGTAATTAGTGGTTGCCCGAATTTATTTCCAAAATCGGAAGCACCATTCGAAGCTTTAATCAAGATATCGAGTGGCGTTTGATAGAGCCATTTTCTTTCGTTCATGCCTTTTTCCCAAGGGCGATTATTTTGCAATCTGGAATAGGCTGTCATATAAACTGCGGTTCCAGCTAGCGGCAATGAACCTTGTCCGCCAGCCAAACGGTCGCGAATTTCCCCACCGGAACCTGTCGCTGCTCCATTGAAAGGTTCGACTGTTGTTGGGAAATTATGGGTTTCGGCTTTTAAAGAAATTACCGAGTCGAATTCTTTTAGCTCATAGAAATCGGGTTTGTCGGGAGATTTTGGTGCGAATTGTTGCACTTTTGGACCTTTGACAAAAGCGACATTGTCTTTGTAAGCCGATACAATATCATTGGGATTTTCGGCAGAAGTTTTTTTAATTAATTTGAATAATGACGATTCTTTTTCTTGTCCATCAATAACAAAAGTGCCGTTGAAGATCTTGTGTCGACAGTGCTCTGAATTTACTTGAGAAAAACCGAACACTTCGGAATCGGTTAGTTTTCGATTTAATTTTAAACTTAAATTATTCAAATAATCTACTTCTTCAGCGCTTAATGATAAACCTTCTTTTTGGTTGTAAGCCGCAATGTCATCAATATTTAAAATGGGTTCCGGTTGGATGTGAATCGTAAAAATATCCTGATTTAAATTGCTGTATTTTTGAGAAAGCATCGGGTCAAAATCGACAGTGCTTTCATTCACTTTGTGAAATTCTTCGATGCGAATGATGCCGTCGATGCCCATGTTTTGAGTAATCTCGACCGCATTTGTGCTCCAAGGTGTAATCATCGTGGCGCGTGGACCAACAAAAAAATCCGCGAGAACGGATTTTTCTATGATATTGACGTTGCCAAAAAGCCAGTTTAATTTTGAGAGGGTTTCTGCCGAAAGTCCGCTTTGCGTCTGAACGGCAAAAACGGTAGTGCTTTCGTTTCCGAAGAAATGAATCATTGTAGTTGTGTTGTAGTTGTTGACTGCAAATTTAGATTAAAAAGATGGAGATGCAAAATGATATATTTAATAAAATACTCCTTAAATATTTTGAAATTTAAGGAGTATTTTTTAAGTTTTATTGACAATTAGTTTGGACAAAAATGTTTGAATTAGTAGTTGTTCCGTTTCCGAATTGACCGCTTGAATTTAGTCCAGTTGACCAAATTGTTCCGTCAGTTTTTCTGGCAATAGTTGATCCTTCAAGAAAAGAACCACCTGATGCGCTACTCCAATTAGTGCCTGTGCCGATTTGAGTTGGTACTGATTTATTGACATTAGTTCCATCGCCTAATTGTCCATATTGATTCCAACCCCATGTCCAAAGCGAACCGGTAGTCTTGATTGCAATAGAATGTTGGCTTGCACCACTAACAAATGCCCAATTCGTATCCGTTCCGATTTGTGTAGGTGAAAATTTATCTACAGTGGTTCCATCACCTAATTCTCCATAATTATTGAATCCCCATGCCCACAATGTACCATTGGTTTTTAAAGCCAAAGCATGATAATAGCCTGTGCCGATAGATGCCCAATCGGTATCGGTACCAGTTTGTGTAGGTACACTTTTATTGACGTTAGTTCCATCTCCTATAACTCCGACGGAATTTCTTCCCCAGCCCCAAAGTGTTCCATTTGTCTTTTTTGCTGAGGAATGTTCTTGGCCTCCTGAAACAATTTGCCAATTTGTGTCTGTTCCTACCTGTAGCGGTGATAAACCAGAACCTGTTCTGCCCAATTGGCCAAATTTATTTCTTCCCCAGCTCCACAGCGTGCCATTGGTTTTTATAGCCAATGAATGCGAACCACCGGCAGATACGGAATCCCAATCGGTGTCTGTACCAATTTGGACCGGAGTGAGTTTTGAAACTGTAGTGCCGTCGCCTAATTGTGCGCTGGAGTTAAGCCCCCATGCCCATAGCGTACCGTCCGTTTTTACGGCCAGGCAAAAATAAAACCCGGCAGATACTGATTTCCAATTGGTAGCTGATCCGATCTGTGCGGGTGTGCTTCTGTTTGTAGTGGTATTGTCTCCTAACTGTCCGAAATCATTTAACCCCCATGTCCATAATGTCCCGTTTGGTTTTATAGCGACAGTATGGGCGGAACCTTCTGCAACTGATTTCCAGCAAGATGTAACGGTTATCGTGACGGTACCTTCTGTGCAAACGGATGGTGTAGGTATCGAACAAAGTTGGTATATTAAAGTATGTGTGCCTGGAGTAACTGAAGCAGCAGCATTTACAGCTCCAGTAGTTGTATTAATTGTTAATCCGGGATCTGTAGTGCTGACAAAAGATAATACGGTGTTGCTTCCTGTGGCCGTCGCACCGTAATGAATATCATTTGCACGTACGTTTGACACGACAGTACTAGCTATGCTACTTATTGCTGTTCCAAAATCCTGATTGGCAATAAGATCTGAATTCAAGCGTGCAATCGAATTCCTTGCAACACCATTATAGCTCGTAAAGTTACCAATTGCAAGAACTTTTTTGTTTGGAAGCAGTTTTAACTGGGAAGCACTAGTGAAACTATTTGGTGATGTAGAACTTATACCGGTAAAACCTGTGCCTGGATTAAATGAAGAATCATATGATCCGTTTGAATTAAACCTTATAATATTGCCTATAGTACTACCTGAGTATAAATTAAAAGTTCCTCCAGCTATAATTTTATCATCAGATTGTACTTGAATTGAATAAACTTCTCCCGGATATAGTGTACTGGTAGGTTGAAAAAAAACACCCACGCATGAAAAAGTAGCATCAACTGTACCATTAGAATTTAACCTCGCGAGACTTTTGTTGCTAGAGCCAAATGCAGAACTAATAACGCCGGCAAGCAGTATTTTACCGCTGCTTAATTGTTCCATATCATTTATGGATAAATTAGCATCACCAGAACCAGCACCAGGAACCCCGCCAATGTTTTCTTTACCTAAAATGGTATTATTTAATGTAAAAGAAGTATCGAGACTACCGTTTAAATTTAGCTTTCTTAAATAAAAATCATGTTGATTTAACGGGCCAAAAAATGTAGTGTGATACGTAAAAATGATCATTTTATCATCACTTAGTACTTCTATGCGACGAGTACCGACACCATCAACAGCTGTGGCATCGAATGAAGTATCTAATGTCCCGTTTGAATTTAATACACAGAATGCTAAAGTTGAATTTGAAACGGTACCATTATATTTAGAGAAACCTCCGCCTGCAACAACAATTTGACCATTGTTCCTTAATTTTAAAATAGATGCACTGCCGGTTATCCAGGCGAAAGCGCTCGAGGAATAACTTTGGAAACCGGTACCCGTGTTAAATGAGGTATCTATTGAACCATCTGTATTCAATCTTACAATACTGTTTTTTACAACACCATTGAATGTTGAAAAATTTCCAATCACAACTATTTTTCCATCGGTCTGAATGGCAACTTTATATGGCCTGTCAGCTCCTGCGATTCCTGCGCCAACATTAAATGATGCATCTAAACTTCCATCGGTATTCAATCTGGCCACTTTATTGGCAGTAGTTCCGTTGATTGAACTAAAAGATCCGACTATGACTACTTTACCATCTGATTGCAAGGCAAAATTACCTATGTTGGCCGATGTTGTTATAGTATTTAAATTGTTAAACGTTAAATCTAGACTTCCGTTCTGGCCGTAAAAAACATTGAAAGTTAAAAATAGTAATAAAAAAAAATTCATTTTAATCTTGTTTTTAGATTCAAATGAATTTTGATTTTGTGTGCTTCGAAAAGATGACATTGATGTTTTCATAATTTATATGGTTTTAAAAGTTTCTTAAAAATAGTAATAAAAATTTAAAAAAAACTAAAAAAGGCAATATTAAATTATGATAAAATTAATTTTATAAAATGGGAAATATTTTATAGCTGACTTCAAAAAGTAATGTGACTCCAACAATCACTCCGGGAAAGCCGCGCTTTGATACGCTCCCAAATCGGGCGGGTTTGACGTACGCGTATGTCCCAAAACGTCTGACGCAATAATATAATCGATGCTGCCTTTTTGATAGGCGCCGCCTTGCGGATCATCGCTGATATTGAGCTTATTGAAATTCACATCGAAAAATTTAGGGTCTTTGTTTCTCGTATTGCCATTAGCGACACCTTCGGTCAGGCCAGTTCTGATGAAATTGTATTCTTCATGGCCATTTTGAAGCGAAGTGCCAGAATCCCTGAATTTAAACAGGCAGTATCTTAAATCGTGATTGAAAGCCGTCACACCATCTTTAATGTCATCCAAAAAAAACTCAATATTATTGCTTCCGTAAATGATGCAATTGTAGAAATTGGCTTGCGTTAACGGGTATCCTGTTTTATGATCGTTTTCGTCTTTAAAATAATTATTCAATTGCACCGCAAGTTGGTTTGAACTCGCCCAATTGTTATTGAACGTGCAATGCCTGAAATCGTAGCTTCCTCCGAGCTCACACTGCAAAGCCGTTTGCCCGGCCAGATTGATGACAAGGTTTTTACAATTGTTCATCGTTGCTCCACGCGCTAAAATCCCGTAGTTGGCGGAATTGTAGATTTGAGAATATTCAATATCTAAAACACAATTTTCAACCAACAATCCGACAGTGGCATTCTTTAAAGTCAAATGTTTGATGTTGTTATTAATGCTGCCTTCACGCATCCAAATGGTTCCCCATTGTCCGGGTACATCTTCATAAAGCGGTTCGAGACGATCGCCTTCGAAAGTAACTTCGTTTTGTAAAGGATTGCTATCGGGTGAGTCCGTTCCATTGATATTTAAAGTAGCTCCGGGTTGCACAACGATTCCTGATTCGGCGTGAAAATAGACACGTGCGCCAGGATCAATATTTAGTGTTTGTCCACTTGCAACACCAGCATAGCCATAGATGACATAAGGTTTGGTGCTGTTGAAATGGTATTCATCACCATTAACCGGATCATTGTGATCAAGTTCAAAACCATTTATTTTAACAGGTTGACCTTCTCCGTCAGTTCCTAAAAGCAAAGTTTCTTTTACGCCTTCAGCATCTCTTTTAGGATATAAAAAATACGCATCTTTAATCAAAGTAACTAAATCTACATCTTGCTGTAAACTTCCATTATCAAATAAAATCTTATCAGTATATAAAAACTCGGTTGGATTGTTATTGGCTATCTCAGTGATGTCAGCAGTAGTTTCTATGAAAATATACATGCTGTCTTTGGCAAGTAATTCGACATCATTAAAGATTCGACCATCACCAAAACCATTATTATCTTGATCTTCGCCGGTCAAACCATCAATCATCATACGGTATCTTGAATCGGCTTTGCCCAATTGAATTTTCGGAATTTTAATATCATCACTACTGTTGTTGTAAACTTTCAAAGTATAAGTACTCGATCCGATGTGGCTGAAAACCGTATCGAGATAAACGGTATCTTTTGAAAAACCTAAGTTTCCCGAACTCGGAACCGTTTCAAAATCTTTTCGACAGGAACTCAACGACACAATAAAAGCAATAAAAAATAAAGGAATAAGGTTGCGCATTATGATGGATTTTTGGTAAAAATAGGTTTTAATTTGAAAATCTCGAAATCTTATTATTTGAAAATTAAAGTAACAACGTACAAAAAGTGAAATTAGTCTTTTTATCAATTCCATTATAGCTTAATTTTGCATAAAAAAAAGATGAGTTTCGATAGAGATAAGATGATTGCCATGTGCAATGCGTTTTCAAAAAACACTTTGATGGAAACGTTACAGATAGAATTTGTTGATGCCGGTGAAGATTTTTTACAAGCGACAATGCCAGTCAATTCAGGGGTTCATCAACCTATGGGATTGTTGCATGGCGGTGCGAGCGTGGCTTTGGCAGAAAGTGTTGGTAGTGCTGCTTCGATGTTGTTTGTGAATAATGAAGTGAGTGAAATTCGCGGCATCGAAATTTCCGCCAACCATCTTAAAGCCAAAAGAGAAGGCATTGTGACAGGAACGGCGCGTATCATTCACAAAGGCAGAAGCATTCATTTATGGGAAATCAGAATCACGGATGAAGCAGGCACTTTGATTTCGCTTTGCAAACTCACCAATATGGTGTTGCCTAAAAGAAAATTGTAATGAACGAGCCCGATATTGCAGCATTATTGAATAAAGTTGAAGTTCATTTCAATCAAAATCTACCTTTTGTGGTTTACAGCAAACCCAATGCAAAAAAAGTAATTGGCGTTTTTCAGAATGATGATACCTTACATCAAGTGGAAAATTTTACTGATAAAGGATTTGCTTTTGTTTCTTTTGATAGCAATGAAATGATACTAATTCCGTATTATCAATCCCAAATTCTAATGGCAGACTTTGCTGTCTTTTCGAGTGATGATAAGTCTTCAACATTTGATGAAACTGATTCCGACGAAGCCAAATCGAACTACATCAATCTCGTTCAAAAAGGCATTGATGCGATTCAAACCGGCGATTTTGGCAAAGTGGTTTTGTCGCGAAAAGAAAGTTTTTCAGTACCAAAATTTGAATTGATTTCGGCATTTCAAAAACTCTTACAATCTTATCCGACCGCATTTTCATATTGTTTTTTTCATCCCAAAGTTGGGTTGTGGTTGGGTGCTTTTTCGGAGCAATTGATTCGTGTGAAAAACAAGAATTTGCATACGATGGCTGTTGCCGGAACGCAAGTGTATCAAGAAAATGAAACGGCAGTTTGGGAATCTAAAGAGAAAGCCGAGCAACAATTTGTGACAGATTTCATTACCGAAAGCTTGCATGATTATGTGAAGGAGACTAAGATTTCTGAACCGTATACGATGAAAGCGGGCAATTTAATTCACCTCAAAACCGATATTGAAGCAGCTTTAAACGAACCTTCGAATTTAAAAGAAGTGATTAAAATTTTGCATCCAACACCGGCGGTTTGTGGTTTTCCGAAAGAAAATGCAAAAGTATTTATCATGAATAATGAAGGTTATGATCGTGAATTTTACTCAGGGTTTTTGGGTGAATTGAACCATGATTTTGAAAAGAATGAAAACAGTATCGATTTGTATGTAAATTTGAGATGTATGAAAGTTGAAAATGAAACTGTCAATTTGTTTGTTGGTTGTGGTATTACCAAAGACAGCATTCCCGAAAACGAATGGACGGAAACCGTAAACAAATCGAAAACCATAAAAAAGATTTTGTATTAATGATCACCCGAGGCATTTGATATTAAGAAAAATTAATTAATCGCAGCGCAGCGCAATAAATTATAAAATTATGAAATTAGATATACTCGCTTTTGGCGCACATCCCGACGATGTTGAATTGGGTTGTGGTGGCACGATTGCCAAAGAAGTTTCCCTAGGAAAAAAAGTCGGCATTATCGATCTGACACGTGGTGAGTTGGGAACTCGAGGTTCAGCCGAAATCCGAGATCAAGAAGCCGCTGCAGCTGCAAAATTGTTGGGTGTAACGGTTAGAGAAAATCTGAATATGCGCGACGGATTTTTCATAAATGACGAAGAACATCAATTGGCGATTATTAGAATGTTGCGAAAATACCAACCCGAAATTGTGTTGTGCAATGCGATTGAGGATCGTCACATCGACCACGGGAAAGGAAGCAAGTTGGTTTCTGACGCTTGTTTTCTTTCGGGATTAACAAAAATTGAAACCAGTTATGATGGGAAAACGCAAACCGCTTGGCGCCCGAAATTAGTCTATCATTACATTCAATGGAAAAATATTGAACCGGATTTTGTAGTCGATATTACCGGATATAACGATAAAAAAGTGGAAACCATTTTAGCCTACAGTTCTCAATTTTACGATCCGAACAGTAAGGAACCCGAGACCCCAATTGCGACCAAAAACTTTCTCGAGAGTTTGAATTACCGTGCGCAGGATTTGGGAAGATTGACCGGTGTAGATTATGCCGAAGGATTCACTGTAGAAAGGTATTTGGCGGTCAATAGCTTAGCAGATTTAAAATAATTTTTTGATTTATTTCTTTGTAAAATAAAACTTTTACAATACATTTGCCCTCGTCAAAAATGGTGGTTGTAGCTCAGCTGGTTAGAGTATTGGTTTGTGGTGCCGAGGGTCGCCGGTTCGAGCCCGGTCAGCCACCCATTAGGTAAAAGCTTCTAGGAAACTAGGAGCTTTTTTTTGTTACCAATTGTTTCTTTATTGACTAATTATCGGTTTACTTTCCATCCTTATCCACAACCAATCGCTTCTCCCGATTTGCAATTTCCCACGCAATCGTAAATGCCAGTTGGGTTCTTTTGGCTAAAGCATCAAATTCTATTTTGCTGACTTCATCGCCGGGTTGATGGTAATCGGCATGCGTTCCTGTGAAAAGAAACACTGACGGAATGCCATTTTTAGCAAAGTTGTAATGATCGGAACGGTAATAAAAACGGTTCGGATCGCTGCGGTCGTTGTATTTATAATCGATATCCAAATGCGCGTATTGCTTATTCATCGCTTCACAAACATTGAATAAATCGAAAGAAAGATAATCCGAACCAATCAGATAAATGTAGTTGCTGGAGTTTGGGTGAAATTCATCATGACGACCAATCATATCAATATTCACATCGGCCACCGTATTGGCTAAAGGAAACAATGGGTTTTCAGAATAAAAACGTGAACCGTGCAAACCGTGTTCTTCGCCGGTAACATGAAGAATTAGAATGGATCGCTTTGGACCATGGCCTTCTTTTTTAGCTTTCTCAAACGCTTGGGCAATTTCAACCAGCGCGACCGTTCCAGAACCATCGTCATCGGCGCCGTTATAAACTTCACCATTCTTAACACCAACGTGATCGTAATGCGCGGAAACAACTACAATTTCGTTAGGCTTTTCGGAGCCTTCAATAAACGCCCAGATGTTTTCGGAATCGGATAAATTCTCTTTGTGTTTCGCATTTAAATACGCTGCTGGAATGTGTTGATAATAATCAGTAGCGCCTTTTGGAAATGGAATTCCATTGTTCTTGTATTGTTCAATCAAATAACGGCCGGCTTTCTTTTGGCCTTCGCTACCGGTTTCGCGGCCTTCCATTTCGTCTGATGCGACAACGGTTAGTAAGGTTTTAAGTTCTTCGGCAGTTATGGTATTCATATATTCGGCAACACCTTTTGTCGGATTATCTTTTTTGGAGGCACAGCTGCAGGCAATAACCAATAATGATATGGAGAGTATGATTTTTTTCATAGTGTTTTTTAATGAAGATTAAGAAAAGTATAAATGGCAAATAAGCACAGAATAATGACAATTAAAAGCATATTGATAAAAAATAAAAACACGCTTTTAATAAAAGAAACCAATCGAGTTTCACCGTAAAACCGATGGTGCGCAGGGAAAAAATAATACACCATCCATGCAAAGGCAATAAAATCAAGTATGCCTTTTATGGCATCAGTAATAACCGATGATCCGAATAATGATAAGAATTTACTATATAACAATATGATAAGAACTACTAATAATATAAATGAAAAATAATGCAATGTAAAAATCCCATGATCGAAATAATACCATCGCTTTTTACCATGAAATAACCACAAGAAAAAGGCGAAAAGCGGCATATAAATGAATAGCGTTTTGGAGAAATTATGAACAAATGATTCTTTAAATTTTTCTATCAGCTGTTGGTTAGTATTGCCTTCCTTGACTTGTAAAGCTTTTTTAACAATCCAGTATTCAAAAGAATCCAAACGATCTTCTGCTTTTCCGAATTTTTGTAGCGAATCGAGCTCTTGAATCGATTCGTAGCCAAAATTAAAAAGATGATCTACTTTTTTCTTTTCCCCGGATTGCTTATGGTCGGCTTGAATGGAATCTTTAATTTCATTTTTTAATTTCTCGGAATCCATCAACTCATCAATACTTTTGATGTTTTCGGACTTCATTATTTTAGTATTCGAACCCGACTTTGTAGTGGTTGTAGTTTTTTTAAGATTGATTAAATTATAATCCGTATTCGGTAGCACCGTAATCAAAAAGAATGTAATGAAGCTGATGAAAATATAAAGCCGAACCGGAGCCAAATAAGACAATCGCTTTCCAGAAAGGTATTCTTTGGTTAATGCCGCGGGTTTGAAAAGTAAGTTTTTGATGGTGCGCCAAAAGGCATTTTCATAGTGCGTCAAATCTTCAAAAAAGTGAACGAACAAATGATGAAATGTCTTTCTGCTTTCACTGTTTTCCTGACCGCAATTGGGGCAGAATCGCTCTTGCACAACATGTCTGCAATTTAAACAAGTTTTGTCTTTGCGTATTGGATTATGGCTCATAGAGTAATTTAAAATCTAAAAGTAAATAAAATAAATTTAAAGTACTTCTTTGAGGAAAATTAATAAATGTTCCCACGAACGTTTCTCGGCTTTTTCATTATATGCGGCACCTTTTGAATTGTCATTACCAGCATCTGGATCGGTAAAGGCATGAACGGCATTCGCATAATAAATCATCTGCCAATCAGCTTTGGCGTCGCGCATTTCTTTTTGAAACGCCAACACTTCTTCTTGTGATTCATAAGGATCATCTGCACCATGACAAACTAAAATTTTGGTGTTTAAAGTTTTGGTTTCTCTTGAAGCATCTTTGCCCAATCCGCCATGAAAAGAAACGACGCCTTTTACAGGAAATTGCGCTCTCGCTGCTTCCAACGCACCAGTACCTCCGAAGCAATAACCCATGACTACAATTTTGTCTGGATTGGCACCCAATTGAATCAGTTGGTTCAAAGCCAGACGAATGCGCTGTTGGTATTGGTCGCGGTTCTTTTTATAAAATCCGGCTCTTTCGCCAGCTTCCGCATTACTTTTAGGATAATGACCTTCACCATAAATATCGGCGATGAAAGTATAATAACCTAATTTTGAAAGCTTTTCGGCAGTGTCTTTCGCATGCGAATCAATACCTTTCCACGCTGGAAGAATCAGAATTCCGGGCTTGTCTTTGAGCGCTGTTAGCGGTTTTTTACCCAAACCATTAAGTGTTTGTTGGTCGTCAAAATATTTGATGTTGTTCGATTGTGCGAAGCTCGAAATTGGCACCAACAACATTGCGAGAAAGATTGCGTATGTTTTCATGATAATCGTTTTGATTACACAAATATCCGAAAAATTAGAGGTAAGTATTAGCTGTTTAAAATTAAATTTCTTTAAAATAAAAAGACCATACTAGTTTTTAATATGGTCTTTCGATTTTGAATCATCACTTTTTTAGAGGAGCAGTTGACTTTTTTTGAACTACTTTGGTTTTTGATTTTGGACTACTGTCGTTGACTTTTTGTTTTGATTCCGCTTCAAGCTGTTTTTTTTCTATTGCTTGCCTTTCCGCAGATACTTTAGAAGTTCGCTCTATTTCTCTTTGCTCCGGACGTGGTGGTTCTTGTTGAATCTTGTCTTGAGTGTTCTCATTCGAATCACTGGTTACTGGTGTATCTTGTGCTGAAGCGTAAAAGCTACAGGCAAGAATAGTTGCGAAGGTGAATATGGTTTTTTTCATAATGGCAATAAGATTTAAAATAAATGGTGTCTTAAAGTTACGAATACCACAACATAAAACATTTGCTTTTTTTGCCAATTAACCTACCTTTAACGAGCATTTTATAAATAAAAATGGAAGTTATGCAATCGACCGCCAAAACACCACAAGAATATATCGATAGTTTGCCTGAAGAACGAAAAGAAGTAATCGAGAATATCAGAAAAGTAATTCTGAATGCACTTCCGGAAGGTTTTCAAGAAGTTATCTGCTACGGCATGTTGGGCTATGTGGTACCACATTCTATTTATCCGAAAGGCTATCATTGCGATCCGAAATTGCCTTTGGCTTTTATGAATTTAGCCTCGCAAAAGAACTACATAGCCTTGCATCATATGGGAATTTACGCCAGTCCAAAACTATTAGATTGGTTTGTAACTGAATTTCCAAAGCATTCTAAATCGAAATTAGACATGGGAAAAGGTTGCATTCGTTTCAAGAAAATGAATGACATTCCTTACGATTTAATCAGCGAATTGACGGCGAAAATCACCGTTCAACAGTGGATTGATTGTTATGAAAATGCTTTTAAAAGGTAACCTACAACCGTGTTTCATCTGCATAAAACTGAATCGTATTGGCAATTTTCGCCAAACGCATTTCGGCCACTTTTTCTTCGTTGAGCGATTCATCCATCAAAAGCTGAATATTTTTCGCTTTGAGATTTTCGGCATAAGTCGACAAAATGCTGTAGGTTGCAATTTCGTAATGCTCAATTTTTTGAAGTGCCAATATAATTCCGGCATCGCGAACCATACCAAATTTAGTCACTTCAACGATATCGTCAATTTCTTGCAACATACATTCGATGGCTTCTGAGCGGTGTAAAATTGCGGGTTCTTCTAATGTCAAAAAGGTTTCTTCTAACCTCACAATTTGTTTTTTGGTATCTTCCGCATGAATGGTTATCGCTTCAATCAATTCGTAATTGCAAGCATGTTTAATCATTTTTGGGAACGATTTAATCAGCATTTTTTCGATATAATACATCGATTTTATTTCGTCCAACAATAAGTCGCGCAATCCTGTCGCACCGTCGTATTTTATCCTGACGGGTTTGATTTCATTTTCAAAGCTAGGATCGTAATTTTCGTCAGGTTTTCTAGCATTTTCCATAGCATTTCAATTTAGGTTAAAGTGTCAAAACGGTTGATTTTGAATGTAAATTTTGGGGCTTTACAAACGTTCGCAATCGATTAAATCGAATACTGACGCAAGGTATGACTTCTGTTTTTTAAATAAAAAAATACCCGACGAACGACATTCAAATTTAACATTACCTGAGGAAAACTCGATGAACGGCGTTAAATTTTGGCTTCTGAAGTAAAGTTTTTAGTAATTTATTGCGTCCAAGTTTGGAGATACTTTTCCGCAATTTTGATGTAGTTGTGCTCTTTTTCTATGAATGTTCTTGCGTTGCGGCTAATCGTTAGAATTTCATTCGGATTGTCAATTAAAAAAGAAAGTTGATCCACCAAATAATCAACATCAGGTTTCGCATTGATATTGACTTTTTGATTCAATTGATAAAAATCATAAAACTCCGTTTCGGCTCCTGTAAAAACCACTTTTCCTTTCGCCATCGCTTCAAGTGCATGATAACCTTGATCGAATGAATACGCCATGTCGAGCAAAATGTGCGCACGGTTGTAGATGTCGATATAGTCTTGATACGGAATGTTTCGCGTGGTGATAATTTCAATTCGATGGCCATATTTTTCTGCAATGACTGTCAATGCTTTTTCGAAATAGTCGTTTCCTTTTTTATAGTAATTGTCGGTATTGATGCCGTGAAAAATTACAATTTTACCATCAATCGTCAACGGGGCATAAGACAGTTTATCAATGTTTATCGGATTTGGAATCATGCCCAAATACTTCGGGTTGCCTCGCAACGGAATATCATAATCCATGTCGGAAGCAATAATACCTTCTACATTTAGCTGGATCAATTGATGCAGTTTTTTGAATTCAGGTCTTCTAAATTTTAAAACACTTTGAAATTCCTTAGCACTCACTTTTCCATCCAAATAAGGCAGCAACAATGATTTGAAAGTTGGGTTTTGGAAGTAATAATCGACCGTCAAATAATCGGTGCCGCAACACATCAAAAAAACTTTTTTATTGTTATCGAATAAATATTGCAGTATTTTTTTTTCGTAGTTGTAAGTGCAGTAAAAGCTGTTTTCATTTATCAATTGCACGACATCAAACTGCGTTAGTTTCTTTCGATAGCGTATGAATTGACGGTAAGTAAAATACGAACTCACATTGAAACCGGTGAGTTTATAAATACCCACTTTGGCTTTCTTCAAAAACTTCGAATTCCATTTTAAATGCAACGGGAAATCAACCGGATATTTTTTAAATCCATCTTGAAAACCCAATATGACCACATGATGCCCTAATTGTTGCAAGCCTTCTTTTAAAGAATTGTGCAGTCGACTGTATTCACCTACGAGTAGAATGTTCATATATTGTTATATTTGACAAATATATTTACAATTTGACAATTAATGGATAGGACCAAGATCAAAATTGCAATCGTTACGCAATCTTTAGCCAATGGTGGCGCTGAGCGATTTGCTTCTTTATTATCGAAGATGTTGGTTCGACTGGGATTTCATGTTCATATTGTGAGTATTTTGGATGACATTGAATACGAATATGAAGGTGAATTGTTCAATTTAGGACTTTTAAAAAACAAAGACAACAGTAATTTTGGGCGTTTAAAACGTTTTTTTGTTTTTAAAAAGTACATCAAACAGCAAGATTTCGATTGGATTATCGACAATAGGGTTCGTACTGCTTCTTTTTCGGAGTTGATGATTTCTAAATTCATCTACAATCCCAAAAAAGCAATTTATTTAATACACAGTTACAAGATCGAGAAATATTTTCCGAAGAACCCTTTATTTTCGAAGACAATTTATAAAGAATCACCTTATTTAGTAGCGGTTTCTAAAGAAATTGAAGCTTTGGTTCAAACACAATTTCATTACAAGAATACGATTACGATTTACAATCCAATCGATCAAAAAGACTTAATCGAAAAAGCTTCTGAAGCTACTATTTCGGAAAAATTTATTCTTTCTTATGGCAGAATTGATGACGACATCAAGAACTATTCTTTATTGATTGAAAGTTATGCCCAATCGATATTACCACAATCCAATATTTTGCTGTATATCATGGGCGATGGAAAAGATGTGAATCGACTCAAAAGGCAAGTGGAACAAATGCACTTATCCGATAAAATTATTTTTAAATCGAAATTGCCGAACCCATTTCCGTATGTTCAATCGGCTTTTTTTACCACATTAACCAGTAGAAATGAAGGATTTCCGATGACGATTATCGAGTCGCTCGCATTAGGAACACCGGTAGTTTCTGTTGATTGTCATTCCGGGCCACGAGAAATCATACGGCACGAACACAACGGATTATTAGTTGAAAATCATAACCCAATTGCTTTAAGTCAAGCGATGAATCGACTGGTTCAAGATGAAGTTTTGTACCAATCTTTAAAAGCCAATGCTTCAACCAGTGTAGCCCATTTGTCATTATCATCAGTAGCGAAAGAATGGCAGCAATTATTAACGTTTTAAAATACATTAAATGGCTTTCAAAGCAGCAGTATCGTACATCAGTTTTGGCGATTTTGTAGATTCTTATTATAAAATTCAAGTCAAAGGAATGAAGTTTTTTCTGTCGAAATTTTTTAAAATAGCGGCAGAAAACAGGGTTTCTTCAAAATGGGATACCCATGTTTCGGTTTCAGATTTTTGGGTGATTCCTGAAATTAAACAATCATGGAATATTAAAATTTCCGGAGATGCCAATATGATTTATGAAGATTATGTATATCAAAAATACCTTAAAGCTAAGTCGAATTTGCACTTATTGTCAGTAGGTTGCGGCGACGGAACCCATGAAAGAAACTTTGCCAAATACACCAATTTTGAACACATTGCGGGTGTTGATGTTTCGCCTGAAACCATCAAAAGAGCCAAAAAAATGGCGCTTGAGCACGGTTTTGAAATCGATTATTTTTGTGATGATTTCTTTCGATTGGATTTTTCAAACAAAAAATTTGATGTCATTTTATTCAACGCCAGCTTGCATCATTTTGATCGGATTGATGCTTTTTTGCACAATCATATTGCACCACTTTTAAACGAAAATGGACTTGTAGTCGTATTCGAATATTGCGGGCCGAATCGTTTGCAATGGCGAAAATCTCAACTCGATGAAGCCAATCGATTGCTTCAAAAAATGCCGAATGTTTATAAAACCCGGATCGATGGAAAATCGATAAAGCGAAAAGTATATCGCCCTGGTTTGTTGCGCATGTTTTTGGTAGATCCTTCTGAAGCACCTGATTCTGAAAACCTCGCAGCGGCATTGAAAAATAATTTTGTCGTTTTAGAAGAAAAAAAATTAGGTTGGAATATACTGCATTTGCTACTCAAAGATATTGCGCATAATTTTTTAAACGAAGAAACTAAAACAAAATCATTGTTATCAGCATTGATGACTGCAGAAGACGATTTTGTACTTTCAACGCAGGAGAACGATGCTGTTTTTGGTGTTTATCAAAAACGAACAACGTAATTATTTAAAAACCGATTTGCGAAAACCCAATTGCACAAAAAACAAGTTGATATGGAGTAAAATCCGTAATATGAATTCAGGAAATAGCAACAAAATTCTTTTTTTAAAGGTTAGGTTACCGGGATTGATGTCATTTTTAAATTTAATAAAATTGATCTTATCACGATGCAGTTTCGATTTAATGGCAAGCCCATATCGATTTAAATCTAAAAATTTTTTAAGCTTAGGATTTTCTTTTTCAGCAGTATTAAATTTCGAAAAATCCATTTTGGTACTCAAATACTCTTTCTTTTTCGAAAGGCTGTTTGCATCATAAGCGTAACGCGCTAAAATTTTCCAAGAGAAAACTACAGGATAAACCAAACCGATTCGAATCCACATATCAGTATCTTGACCGCTTCTTATTTGGGTATCAAAAACGCCCATTTTCTCAAAAACATTTTTGTGAAAAACCGCGCAAGAAGTACAAATAATCGTAGTTTTCATACTGGCATCAAAGTAATCAACGACTTCATATTCGTTTTTCCTTGGTATAGAATATTGCGCCGGAAAAACTTTTTTGGGTGTTTCCACTTCAATCGCGGCAGAAAATATTTTATGATCAGGAAAGCGTTGAATGGCAATGTTTATTGTATTTAAGAAATTCGGATACCAATAATCATCGGCATCTAAAAAGGTGATGTAAGAAGCTGTTGCTAGTTCAATTCCTAGATTTCGAGCGGTAGAAACGCCTCCGTTTTCTTTTGAATAATATCGAATTCTTGAATCAGTAAATGTTTTGATTTTAGCTTCACTTAGATCGGTTGAACCGTCATTCACGAGTATCAATTCAAAATCCGTAAAACTTTGTTGAAGTACACTTTTTAAGGTGTTTTCAATAAAGTTTTCTTTATTATATACCGGAATGATAACGGAAAACTGAGGCATTTAGGAATATTTTAAAGCACAAAAATAACCTAATTTATAGAAGTCAAACAGCAATAGCGAAGGTTTGTTTGAAATTATTTTTCTTTTCATCGGTGCCTCAAAAATATTAAAAAGCCATACGATGAAACGGTCTAATTTAAAACGCTTCAAAGTTGCTTGCCATTTGCTTAAAGTGGTTTCGTTTGGATGAATTATTTTTTGTGCAATTAAAGCGTGTAAGTTATCGAGCGCTACCAAATGTTTTTTTAAGAAAACGGCTGATTTTTCTAAATTTAAATGATAAACAGCATTGTCGATTTGCCCGATTTTGATGTTGTTTTTTTTCAATGTTGCAATGAAAACAAAATCTTCAAAACCATAATCATAAATTAAGGAATGAAAAGGATGTTGCAACAGTATTTCTTTTTGAATAAGAATATTAGAAACTAGTGTAGATTCATAAGGCTTCTGCTGTCTTTTTTCGAAAGGAATGGCTTCGCGTTTGATGCCGTAAATCCAACGCAATAATGCATCATTTTTGGGTTCAGATTTTTGATAAGTAATGCCACCATAAAAGACATTGCAAAGCGGGTCTTTCATGCAATTGCAATAATTTTTTATGAAATTGGGTGCAGTAGGAAGTGTGTCGCAATCGAGTAGTAAAACCCACGGGTATTTGGCTTTTGCACACAAAGCGTTTCGATTTTCACCCCTTCCTAAATTTTTAACATTAAAATGATATTGGCAATGTGGTATTTGATTGATCGTTTGGTTCTCCTTTATCATTACCAAATCGGTTGATGCGTCATCAGCTACAATGATTTCAAAAACAATATTCTCTTTAATTATTTGTTCGTGTAGGGCTTCTACCAAAGGAACAGCATTATAATTAAAGACAGGAATGAGTATTGAAAGCATAGAAAATAGTTTTTGGGGTAAAAAAATTATTTTAAAACGTTATATCGAACAATGCAGTATAGTGCCTTAATGCCATCTTTCCAATTGATTTTTTTTCCTTCTTGGTAGGTTCTTCCGTAATATGAAATCCCCACTTCATAAATTCGAACGTTTTGGATTTTTGAAATTTTAGCAGTTACTTCAGGTTCAAATCCAAAGCGTTGTTCTTTTAAATTTAATGATTGCAACATTTTGGTATTAAACAACTTGTAGCATGTTTCCATATCGGTTAAATTCAAATTGGTAAACATATTGGATAAAGTCGTCAAGAATTTATTGCCTACGGTATGCCAAAAAAACAAAATGCGGTGGGGTTTACCACCCATAAATCGAGATCCATAAACTACATCGGCATATCCGTCTAAAACAGGTTGTAAAAGATTGATGTATTCTTTAGGGTCGTATTCTAGATCGGCATCCTGAATAATGATGCAATCTCCGGAAGCTATAGCGATTCCGGTATGCAAGGCCGCTCCTTTTCCTTTGTTTTTTTTGTGTTTTTCTACTTTAATTTGAAGCTCACTGTTGGCTTCACAATAAGCGTGAATGCAATCGGATGTGTTATCAGTTGAAGCATCATCTACAATTATGATTTCCTTTTTGATGTTTTGTGGTAATGCGACTTCTTTAATTTTATTTAAAATCAAATGAATCGTATTTCCTTCATTATATACGGGAATAATAATCGATAGAGTATTCATTTTTTCCTAATTGCTATTGGATAGGGCAAAACTACATTTCTAAATCGAAACTACAATATTATTCCTATATTTGTTTAGACAATACTTATGAAACATTTTATAGCACATTATAAGTACCACATCCTAATTCTTGTATTAGGGTTTTTATGGATTGAATTATTCAATTATATTCTTCAAGTTCACAATCAAGGAATTATATGCCTGGATTCTAAATCGTATGTAAACTCCGCTAAAAATTTATACTTACTTTTTCGAGGTCATCTTACCAGACCAATTGGAATGGCTTTTATAACGGGTATTCCGCTAATTTTTGGCGCTTCAGATGCTGCACTTTTTGTTTTTGGTTTTTATATAAACTTGATGTGTTGGTTGTTTTTTTTACTTCTT
The DNA here is from genome assembly GCF_031411595.1 of Flavobacterium sp. GTDB lineage: Bacteria > Bacteroidota > Bacteroidia > Flavobacteriales > Flavobacteriaceae > Flavobacterium. Next base: position 94,598 of record NZ_JANOBI010000030.1, read on the forward strand.
TTATTTGAATTTTTAAAGGATTTTTTCAAACCTCGAACTGCTTTTTTATGCACATTAATTGGCATGTTGATCATGGGTAATACCGCAGGTATTTTTCAAGTTTCCACCGAAAGTATTTATATGCTTTTCATGGCACTAGGCTTGTATTTTTTGCGTCAGTATTTTAAAACAAACTTTTTTTGGCAATTATCACTGGCACTTTCTTTTTTTATAACCAGTTGCTTAATCAAACCCGGTTCTATTTTTTTAGCCATTATTTTGACCTTGTTTTTTGGTATTAAAATTTTAAAAAAATACCAATCTAAAGCCATCTACTTCATTTATGGAAGTTGGCTTTTAGTACTGATGCAATGTGCGGGTTTAAAATATCAATTCGGGAATTTTACGATAAGCTACATCGATGCTATTACCTATTATTGTTACTTAGGAGCAAAAGCAGAAGCTATTGAAACCAATCAAGATTTTGAAAAAGTTTGGTTAGAACGAACCCATTTTATTTATAATCAAGATCCGCCAATTAGTAAAATAATGGCAAAAGAAGACCTTATCGAACAATGGCAAACTAATAAAATCAATTTGGGTAAAGCTTATTTTTTGAACCTTTTAGAAAATGCTTCAACCGGAAGTACTCCTATTCAAGATTGTAAAAATATAACCAATAAAAAATATTTTATAGTGTCTAAAAAAGTGCTTTTGGGAATATCAGTTTGGCAAAATATTATTTTTTCAATAGTGGCGATTTTTTTGGCTACCTATTTATTATTGGCCTGCTATAAATCGGATCCGTATTATAGCATTGTTTCGTTTTTTATTTTGTACACGATTTTTTCATCGGGAATTTCTTGCAGTGAAGGCGACCGGTTTAATGTAATTACATTTCCTTTTGTGCTCATTTTAATGGCAAAATGTTTTTCCAAGAAATCAACGGAAGCGGCTAAAATTTATACCGTCCGTTGAACCACTTCAAACACTTTATTGTTTTCGCATTTCAAGGTTTTAGACGGATATTTCATCAGCAAAGCATAATCGTGCGTCGCCATAATCACCGTTTTTCCGTTGGAGTTGATTTTACGCAACACTTCCATGACTTCAACGCTGGTTTGCGGATCTAGATTTCCTGTTGGTTCGTCGGCTAAAATTAATTCAGGATCATTGAGTAAAGCCCTTGCAATGGCAACACGCTGTTGTTCTCCACCCGATAATTGGTGAGGCATTTTATCCGCAATAGAGCCTAAATCAACTTTCTCTAAAACTTCTTCAATTTTCTGTTGCATTTCTTCGTTAACAGTCCAACCGGTGGCTTTCAAAACAAACAGCATATTTTCTCGGACGCTTCGATCGGGCAAGAGTTGAAAATCTTGAAAAACGATACCAAGTTTTCTTCTGAGGTACGGAATTTTATCGTCTTTCAAAGCCACAAGGTCAAAATCTACAATGCTGCCTTGGCCTTCTGTTAGCGGTAAATCTGCGTATAATGTTCGCATGAAACTACTTTTCCCGGAACCTGTTTTTCCGATGATATAAATGAATTCACCGTGATTGACTTCAAGATCGATATTCGAAAGAATGACTTTATTGCCTTGATAAATGGATACGTTTTTTAAGGACAAAACAGGTTGTGACATATTCGTTTGGTTTATGCAGTAAAAGTAGTAAGATAACGTTGGTATTCAAAATATATTTAGGGTCTATTCTCTAATAGATTTTGTTTCTTTTTTAGGAAAGAACGCACCGCCATTTGCGTTATATTTTTTCAAAAACATAAAGTAAATTCAATCCAAATTCGAAGCGTTTTTCTTTGACTAAACCATAGCCGTTTTCCATAAAAATGGTTTTAATGAGGCTTCGTTCAAAATCTTGATGGTGCACCAAATCCATTCCGTGTATTAATTTAAAGAACAACAAAACATTCAAAATCGAATCGACTTTTTTAGACGGAATCGTAATAATAACCCTTCCTTTCGGGTTCAGATAATGACGCAATACTTCTGGGTATTTCCTTAATTCGTCTTCCGGAATATGCTCTAATACCGCTAATAGAGCAATGTTATCATATTTTTTTTGTAATGGAAAATCACCAGGAAAATAGCCCGGAAATAAAGTGTACTTCTCTTTCACGATTTTTTCGTTCAAAACACCGTCAATGCCATCGCCTGAAATGTTTCTCTTACGAAGAACACTTTCAAATAACTCTCCGAAATGACATCCAATATCGAGTAAGGAATCGCCAATTATAAATTTCTTTGCTTGACGGATTCTTTCGCCTTGCAATAAGTAATCAATTTTTTTCATCTTTCAATCCTAATATGCTAAAGAAAAAACTATATAATATAATCTGAACACCTAAAATAATGACCGTGACTGCCGGAATCATAACCCGTAAGGTATTCCGCGCTTCGAGTAAACCAAAATGTTGGTCTGACCATTGCATAAGACCATAAATGCTCAAGCCAATGCCTAGCAAAATCATCAAAGTACCTACAATCAGTCCTTTTTCGAGGTTAATATATTTGAAAAGCGAATTGTAACGATTGCTTTTAGGTAATAAATTTTGGGTTACAGCGAACACTTTCGTAAGTCCGTAAAAAACAACAAACTGAAAACCAACTAGTAAAACACCACTCGTATATAAAAGGGTATGCACATCAAAAGTTACAGTTGATATAGTGATTGGTGAAATTACAAGTAATGTGGATAGCACTAATCCAATAACAATTAAAAACATTCCGGGAATAAGAAACAACCATTTTGGACTGTATAATAATAAAAACCTCAAATGCCTCCAACCATCACTCCATGTTTTTAGGTGCGGTTTGCGGCTTCTTCCGTCTTTGTATAAAATAGTTGGGACTTCAACGATTTTGAAATCGAGTAGGTGTGCTTTCACAATCATTTCTGAAGCGAATTCCATTCCTGTCGTGGTCAAATTCATTTTTGCATAGGCTTCTCTTGAAAAACCTCGCAGTCCACAATGGAAGTCGCCCATCGACGAATTGAAAAACAATCTTCCCAAAAACGATAAAACCGGGTTTCCCAAGTACCGATGTAGAAAAGGCATAGCTCCTTTTTTAATGCCGCCTTTAAAACGGTTGCCAATTACGAAGTCATTTCCTGCTCTAAGATTGTCTATAAAAAGAGATAAATTGCTGAAATCGTAACTGTCGTCAGCATCACCCATGATAATGTATTTTCCTTCGGCAGCATCAAAACCTCCTTTAAGTGCATTTCCGTATCCTCTGTTAGGAATGGCAATAACTCGCGCGCCAAGACTAGTTGCGATTTCTTGCGAACCATCCGTACTGCCATTGTCTCCAATAACTACCTCACCATCAATGGCGTTGGTTTTAAAATAAGCATTTGCTTTTTTAATACAAGTCGCTATTGTTTCGGCTTCGTTGAGACATGGCATGACAACTGAAACTTCTTTACTCATTTGTTTTCGTATAAAATTGGTTCTGGAATAATATCAAAAAGATTGCAAACAGGATCCAGTTGTTGTAAAACAGATATCTTCCTATCATACTTTCAACGGAAGCAGTGAGCATAACATTCAAAATAGTCAGTAAAACCAGGATAATTATAATTTTAGAAAGTACATTTTCTTTTTTAAACAACATGACAAGACTTAGGGCTAACAAGACAATATAAAGCAGAAAATATTTACTGGTATCAAAACCCTTTATAAAATTACCAGAGTAAATACTGAGCCACTTTCCAAAATTCTTTTTTAATAGCGGTAATGCCATCGATGAAGTCATCTTGTCATTTAAAATACTTTTCTCATCATAAGAAGCTGCTTGAAACCTAAAAAGTCCATCCACATTGAGTGTCAAGTTGCAGATGTTGATATAATTGTCATAGAAGAAATCAATTTTTTTTGCATTTGGCGGCAATTGCGATAACAATAATTTTTTCTCCTTGAGTTTGGCATAGATAAATTTGAAATATTCTTGCTGCTCCGGAGTTTCAAAAGCAGTATAGTCATTTTCGTCCGATACAAAAAAAGGAATCGTTATCAGTTGAATGCCTGTCAATGGCGTCGTAACGGCATGCCCATGCTGCACTTTATGAAACAGTATGTCGGTAATGATTGACAAAAAGAAGATGGAAACCGAGGTTACAACAAGTACAATAGATCGCCACTTAAAAATGGTCCGGTAGTAAGTCAGTAGAACTGCAACAACAAGCACCGGAATCAAAAATAAAAACTGCCCACGCACCAAAACCAAAAGGAATGTTAGCAGGAAAGAAAAGTAAAAATACTGCTCCTTTCTGAAACCAACGCCAAGGATTATATTTCCAATCACCAATAAATACAGTGGATAAGCCAAGCTTTCAGATAAGATAGTGTTGGCAGTTAGGATACCCAAAAATACTGGGAAAATGGTGATAATGAAAAGAATAACCCCAAGCCATTTGTCGAGAGAAATGGTCTTACGCAGCGATCTTACTAGGAAAAGCGCTGCCGACATATTGAGTACGTATTGCGTAATAATAGTCGCTTTGATAAAATAAGTTCCGAATAAAATGCGGTGCAATTCAATAAACATAGGGTAGGCACAACTTCTGTACAAAAGCATTTCTAGGTATCCCTTACTATCGGGAAAATATACCGGAGGAGTTTTAATTACAAACACGAAAACAAGAAGAAATAGGACCAGATACGCTACTTTTTCGGAAGAAAGAAAAGAAAATACTTTTTTCATAGGAGAAGTTTCAGACAACTGAACTGGTACAGCAACTTTGATAAGGCGCCTTTATAAATGATTTTTTTCAACTCGGTAAAAGTAATAATTTAAAGCAAGTAGCCAAAATTAATTGAAGCATTGTCACGAAAAAGCAGGACTGTTAAAAAAGATGTTCATAATAAATACTTAATTCGCTTCGTTATAGCCTATGGAATCGAATACATTTGAAAACCTAAACAATCCACAATGATACGCAAACAATTCGGGCTTTTTTTATGGTTATTTTTTATTGGATTCGCTCCGGTAATCGCTCAAAAATCGGCTATTTATACGCACGAAACCAAAGACTTTGATCGCGCCGTTGGATTGTATAAAGAAAGCCAATACCAATCCGCACAAATTCTATTTGATAAAGTAAAATCGGAAACCAAAAATATCGATGAGGAATCAGATTGTGCTTATTATATAGCCAATTGCGCCATTCGATTAAATCAATTTGGAGCGGATGAACTCATGGAAAGTTTCGTTCGGGATTATCCTACGAGTCCAAAGCAAAACCAAGCTTACCGAGAAGTGGCACATTATTATTTTGAGCAAGGCAAATTTCCGCAAGCGTTAGATTGGTTTGATAAAGTCGATGAGAGCACCTTGAGCTACGAAGATCAAGACAAATTCAACTTTCAAAAAGGCTATTGTTATTTCAGCGCCGGCAAGAAAAAGGAAGCTACTCCGTATTTTAATAAAGTGATTAATTCGAAAGAATACGGTTCACAAGCCAATTACTATATGGGTTTTATGGCTTATGAAGGCGACGATTACAAAAACGCCACGAAGTATTTCGAAGAAGTTTCTGGTGAAGAAAAATACCAAGAAAAACTGTCCTATTTCAAAGCGGATATGGCTTTCAAATCTGGAAATTTTCAAAAAGCAATCGATTTAGGAATGAAAGCTTTACCCAAATCGAATGCGCAGGAAAAATCAGAACTCAATAAAATTATTGGCGAAAGCTACTTTAATTTAAAACAATACGACCAAGCTATTCCTTACCTGACGCAATACAAAGGCAAAAAAGGAAAATGGAACAACACCGATTTTTACCAATTGGGTTATGCGTATTATCAAAAAAATGATTTCGAAAATGCGATTGCACAATTCAACAAAATCATCGATGGAAATGACGCTGTAGCGCAAAATGCTTACTATCATTTAGGTGAAAGTTATTTCAAAACCGATAAAAAACAGCAAGCGTTGAATGCGTTTAAAAATGCTTCGGAAATGAATTTCGATCTCAAAATTCAAGAAGACGCCAACCTCAATTATGCCAAGCTCAGCTATGAAATCGGAAATTCGTACCAATCGGTTCCTGATGTGTTGTATGCGTTTTTGGAAAAATATCCGAATTCGCCTGCCAAACCTGAGATTGAAACGTTGTTGATCAATTCCTACATCACAGCAAAAAACTACAAAGGCGCATTGGATTTATTAGAGAAAAACAAATCTACAAACCGCGCAGCTTACCAAAAAGTTACGTTCTATCGTGGATTAGAATTGTATACCGACGGCAGTTATAAAGAGGCGTATTCGATGTTTAAAAAATCAATCGCGGAACCGAAAGATGCCAAGTTTACAGCGCGTGCGACGTTCTGGAAAGGCGAAACCGATTATGTACTTGACAATTTTAATGATGCGTTGCAGAGCTTTAAAGATTTTAATGCCATTGCAGAATCAAAGTCGACACCAGAGAGCAAAAACATCAATTACAATATTGCTTATGCTTATTTTAAAATGAAGGAATACGACCAAGCGGGTAATTATTTTCAAAGCCATATCGATGCGGTGAAAGATGATAAAGTGCGTTTGAATGATGCGTATTTGCGATTGGCCGATTGCCGATTTGTGATGGCGAAATACTGGCCGGCGATGGATGCGTATAATAAAGTCGTTGAACTCAAAAGTGTCGATGCCGATTATGCTGCATTTCAAAAAGCGATTAGCTACGGATTTGTAGCCAAGAACGACCGAAAAATTGAAGATTTGAATAAATTCATTACGGCTTATCCGAAATCACAATATCGTGATGATGCGTTGTTTGAATTGGGAAATACCTACGTGACTGAAAAGAAAACTGATTCGGCGATTAAAACTTATGATCAATTGCTTAATGAATTTAAAAACGGTTCGTATGCTTCGAAAGCGATTTTGCGTCAAGGGTTGATTTATTACAATGCGGAAAATGACAATCAAGCGTTGGTGAAATTCAAAAAAATTGCAGCGGAATATCCGAAAAGCCCAGAAGCAATAGAAGCGGTTGCGACAGCACGTTTGATTTATGTTGACAACGGAAAAGTCGATGAATACGCTGCTTGGGTCAAAACCTTAGATTTCGTAGCCGTTACCGATGCCGATTTGGATAACGATACTTACGAAGCCGCTGAAAAGCAATATTTGCAAAACAATACCAAGCAAGCGATTACGAATTTGAGCAGTTATGTCAAAAATTTCCCGAACGGCATCCACGCTTTGAAAGCCAACTTCTATTTGGCGCAATCTTATTTTGCTGACGGTTCAACGGCGAATGCGATTCCGAATTACGAATATGTTGCTTCAAAATCGAGAAACGAATATACGGAACCTTCGTTGGCGCGTTTGGCTGAAATTTATTTGAAAAAAGACGATGTGACGAAAACAATTCCAACGTTGAAACGATTGGAAGCCGAAGCTGATTTCCCACAAAACGTGACTTTCGCACAATCGAATTTGATGAAAACGTATTACGAGCAAAAGGATTATCCGAATGCGGTGATTTATGCGGATAAAGTATTATCGAATCCTAAAACGGATGATAAAATCAAATCGGATGCGCAGATTATTGTGGCACGTTCGGCGATTCAATCGAATGATGAAGCCAAAGCCAGAACCGCTTACGCTAAATTATTGACGATTGCTAAAGGCGAATTAGCGGCCGAAGCGTTGTATTATGATGCGTATTTCAAAAACAAAGACGGCAAGTTTGAAGCATCAAATACTATGGTTCAAAAACTTTCGAAAGATTACTCGGGTTATAAGTATTTCGGTGCGAAAGGTTTGATTGTCATGGCGAAAAACTTCTACGGATTGAAAGACAGTTTTCAGGCAACTTACATTTTAGACAGTGTGATTAAAAATTTCAAAGCATTCCCGGATGTTGTCGAAGAAGCACAAACGGCATTGAATGCTATTAAAACAACAGAATCGCAAACCAATTCATCGATTCAGAATTAAAAAAAAGCTACTGAGTGCCTGAGTTTCTGAGTGCCTGAGAAAAAACCTCAGAACCTCAGAACCTCAGAGACTTAGAACCTCAAAAAAAAAAACTATGAAAATCAAACTTCAATATATCCTATTAATAACACTGTTCGCAACGGTTCATCTTTCCGCTCAAAAGAAAGACGAGAATATCGGAACTGAAGTGGTCAATGTTGTGAAACCCTACACGCCAACGATTTCCGATGCTTTCAAAGTAAAGGAAACACCGACTTTGGAAGACGAAGACAACACCAAAAAAGAACCCATCAAGTATTCGATTTTTTCTTTTCCCGTAGCGTCAACCTTTACACCATCGAAAGGAAAAGCTGCTAATGTTGATAAGACTGCTGAAGAACGTTTATACAAAAATTATGTGACCGGTGGCATCGGAAGTTATCTCGATATTTTTGGTGAATTGTATGTAACGGAAAATGTCGGTGACAATGATTATGTTGCCGGTACAGTAAAGCATTTGTCTTCATTAACGAATGTGAAAGGCATTGAAGTTGACAGTAAATTTCTGAACACTTCACTAGATTTAACCTACGGTAGCAAGCGCAAAGAATTGTCTTGGAATGCCGATATGGGTTACCAAATACAGAAGTATTTTTGGTACGGATTGCCTGAAGATTTCGGCGCGACATTAACGGCTGTAGATCGTGAGGATATTATTGAAGATATTAATAAAGTGCAAACCTATCATGATTTTTATGTGGGTGGGAAAGTCAAATTCAACGAAAGTATTTTCAGCGATATGGCTGTGAAATACAACGCATTTTGGGATGCTTACGGTTCAAGAGAAAGCCGCTTTTACGCCAAGCCGAAACTCGCTTTTGACTTTCTGGATAAAAGAGTAACGACTGAAATTACAGCAGATTACGTTGGCGGTTCGTTCTACAAAGATTATAACGGTGTAAAAGATATTAAATACGGCGTAACCAAGTTGGGCGTTTATCCAAGTTTCGGAATGAAAAAAGACGATTGGTCATTCAATATCGGAGCGGGTTTGTATTATGCCATGGATAATGAAAACAGCGACAGTGAATTATTTTTCTACCCACGAGCGAATGCCAATTTGAAAGTTGTAGGCGACTTGATGCAGTTTTATTTAGGTATTGATGGCGATTTAGAGCAAAATTCCTATCGCGATTTCACGAATGAAAACCCGTATGTTTCTCCAACTTTAATCATAGCACCAACTGATAAACAGTATGATGTCTACGCCGGTTTGAAAGGGAAATTGTCGAATTATGTAAGTTACAATGTGCGCGGTTCGTTAATCAATGAAAAAAACAAAGCGATGTTTGTGGCCCACGATTACAGCGAAGCATTGAATCAGGAAAGATACCAATACGGAAATTCGTTTGATGTACGATATGATCTCGTACGCACGATGAAATTGTATGGTGAATTGAAGGCCGATTTTTCAAAAAATGTTTCATTAGGAATCAACGGAACCTTCAACAAATACACCTTAGAAGATGAGAAAGAAGCGTGGAATTTACCCAAAGTGGAATTCGGCGCAAACCTCGATGTAACCATTACACCACAATGGTACGCCGGTGCCAATGTGTTTTTTGTAGGCGACCGAAAAGACTACCAAACCAATACAGATATATTGACTTTAGTAGCAGCAGACAATACCAAAACTGTAAAAAGTTATTTCGATGCCAATGCGCATGTTGGTTATAAATATAATGACCGCTTCACCGCTTTTCTCCGATTGAATAATATTGCGAATCAGAATTATGAGAAATGGCTCAATTATCCGGTGCAGTCGTTTCAGGTGATGTTGGGGGCGAATTATAAATTTGATTTTTAGATTAAAGGTACTAAGGTTCTAAGGTACTGAGGTACTAAGTTTTGTACCGTTATAATAAGGCAGAATAATCAAAGGTATTGAATTTCAAGCCTCAGAACCTTAGTGCCTCAGCAACTCAGCACCTTTCCTCATGACACTCAAACAAAAAATCCACCAACATTATTCACTTTTACTTCAAGACAAAATCGATGTCTTTCGCGATATGATTGTGGCTTTGACTGAAGATTCTAAGAATGATGCTAAAGGTTCAGCAGGCGATAAGCATGAAACTGCGTTGTCGATGATGCATATCGAACAAGAAAAACTCAATCGAAAACTGCACGAATTTATAGATCAAAAAGCGATACTCGATAAAATTGATGTCAACCAAAACCTCAAAAAAGTAGGGTTGGGAAGTTTGGTGCAAGCCAACGGCATGTGGTTGTTTGTCGCCACAGCTTTGCCTAAAATTACTATAGAAGACAAAACGATCATTGCGGTTTCTCCACAATCGCCATTGGGAAGTAACTTGCTGGGAAAAGAAGTTGGATTTAGTTTTGAAATTCTAGCTTCTACTTATGTGGTTGAGAGTATAGCCTAAACATTAGTATTGATCATTGCTTGTACTGCTTTAAATTTTCATTTGGACAATTATTACTTAATCCATAAATAGCATTCGAACTTCGTTGTAGGTTTTAATCAGGATCAATTGGATTTGGATGCAGGAAGAACGATTATTCAGTTGTTATAAATCTTCTAGTGATGGTGTTGAATTGGGTAAATGTAATAGGGTCCAATTTATTTCAGTCTATAACTTTAATTTATTGTTTTTAAATTTTAAGTTTTATATTTAATGTAAAATTGAATTTATAGTTATAATTTATAATCAATTTTGATTTTTTAGTTTTAATTATTGAATCAATACTTCAAATTTGCTTCACAATAAAAATACATCAATAAATAAATTATACAGCTATGTGCGGAATTGTATGCGCCTTCGATCTCAAACAAAAGTCAGAAACTTTAAGGCCACAAGTCTTGGAAATGGCAAAAATCATCCGCCATCGCGGCCCGGATTGGAGTGGTATTTACAGTAATGATAAAGCGATTTTGGCGCACGAACGTTTGGCGATTGTAGATCCGGCTTCAGGAAAACAACCACTTTTCAGCGAAGACAAACAGTTGATCCTCGCAGCCAATGGTGAAATCTATAACCACCGAGCATTACGCAAACAATTTGAAGGAAAATACCATTTCCAAACCGAAAGCGATTGCGAAGTGATATTGGCATTATACCAAGAAAAAGGCGTTCGTTTTTTAGATGAAATGAATGGTATTTTTGGGTTCGCTATTTATGATGTTCAAAAAGACGAATACTTTATCGCTCGCGATCATATGGGCATTATTCCATTGTATATCGGTTGGGATCAACATGGTACTTTTTACGTTGCATCTGAATTGAAAGCACTTGAAGGTTATTGCACCAAAATTCAATTATTCCCTCCAGGTCATTATATGTCAAGTAAAGACGGCGAATTCGTGCAATGGTACAAAAGAGAATGGACAGATTACGACGCAGTAAAAGACAACGAAACTAGCATTGAAGCTATAAAAGTAGCACTCGAAGCTGCAGTACACCGTCAACTCATGAGTGATGTTCCGTACGGTGTATTGCTTTCGGGCGGTTTGGATTCTTCAATTACTTCTGCTGTGGCTAAAAAATATGCGCAAAAACGAATCGAATCTGGAGATACTGTAGATGCTTGGTATCCACAATTGCATTCGTTTGCAGTAGGTCTAGAAGGTTCGCCAGATTTGGCGGCAGCTCAAAAAGTAGCCGATCATTTGGGGACGATTCACCACGAAATAAAATTCACGATTCAAGAAGGTTTGGATGCCGTTCGCGATGTAATTTACAATATAGAAACTTACGATGTCACTACGATTAGAGCGTCAACGCCGATGTATTTAATGGCGCGTGTCATCAAATCTATGGGCATAAAAATGGTATTGTCCGGCGAAGGTTCGGATGAATTGTTTGGCGGTTATTTGTATTTTCACAAAGCGCCAAATGCCAGAGAATTTCACGAGGAAACCGTTCGTAAATTAAGCAAATTGCACATGTACGATTGCTTGCGTGCGAACAAAAGCCTAGCCGCTTGGGGCATCGAAGGTCGAGTTCCTTTCTTAGATAAAGAATTTATGGATGTTGCGATGCGCATCAATCCACAAGATAAAATGATCAATGGCGAACGCATGGAAAAATGGGTGCTTCGCAAAGCTTTTGAAGACATGCTTCCGGCTAGTGTGGCATGGCGACAAAAAGAACAATTCAGTGACGGCGTAGGCTACAGTTGGATTGACACGCTTAAAGAAGTCGTAGCCAAAGAAGTTTCGGATGAACAATTAGCGAATGCGAAATATAAATTCCCAATTCAAACGCCGACATCGAAAGAGGAATATTATTACCGTTCCATTTTTCACGAACATTTCCCAAGCGATGCCGCGGCTTTATCGGTTCCGCAAGAGGCGAGTGTAGCGTGCAGCACCAAAATAGCTTTAGAATGGGACGAAGCGTTCAAAAATATGAACGATCCATCAGGAAGAGCAGTAGCAAGCGTGCATGATGACGCTTATGTAAAAATATAAAGTTGGTTTTATATAAATAGTTTGGTTGTATTTTTTTTTGAAGCGTTGATTTCGGTCAACGCTTTTTTTTGTTATTAAAAAAATCCATGTAAATTAGCGTTATCCGTGTCATCGGTGTGCTAACTTAAATTCAAATGAAAATTACTTTCCAATTCTTCGACCTACCATTACAACATCCGTTTACGATTTCTCGCTACACAGTAAATATTCAAAAAACAGTAATCGTTTGCATTTCTGACGGCATCCATTTCGGTTATGGTGAAGCCACTGCCAATCCCTATTATCACAGCACACAAGAACGATTGACGGCGAGTTTGTTAAAAGCAAAACCGATTGTCGATGCCAGTTCAGAGATGCATCCAAGCGAACTTTGGCAGCAGTTGTCTAAAATCATTTCCGATGATTACTTTGCGTTATGTGCCGTAGATATCGCCTATTGGGATTTTTATGCGAGGAAAAACCAAAAGACATTACGCAGTTATTGGTCTGAAGAAAATCCAAAAACACCATTAACTTCCTATACCATCGCAATCGATTCTTTGGCGATGATGCAACAGAAAATTATAGAAAAACCGTGGCCGATTTATAAAATCAAATTGGGAATGCCTAATGATATTGAAATTGTAAAACACTTGCGTGAAATCACCGATGCCGTTTTCAGAATCGATGCCAATTGCGCATGGACAGCAGAACAAACGATTGTGAATGCCAAAATCTTAAAAGAATTAAATGTAGAATTTATTGAACAGCCTTTAAAAGCAGAAGATATCGAAGGCATGAAACTCGTAAAACAACAGTCGATTTTGCCGATTATAGCTGATGAAAGTTGCCAACGAGAAGAAGACGTCGAAAGTTGCTCAGAAATCTTTCACGGAATCAATATCAAACTGATGAAATGCGGAGGCATTACACCTGCGCTTCGCATGATTGAAAATGCCAGATCAAAAGGATTGCTATTGATGGCAGGTTGTATGACTGAATCTACAGTGGGTATTTCTGGGTTGAGCCAAATCGCTTCACTTTTAGATTATTTGGATGCCGATGGTGCGTTGCTTTTGAGTAGCGATATTGCTGATGGCGTCCGCTTTGATTATGGTGAAATTAACTATGCAAAAGCCTTTGGAACGGGAGTCAAAATGCATCAACAATAAATCAACAAAATGTTGATAACTTCCCCTTTAAAAGTGGTATTTAAACTATGATATCACTACTGTTTTTATATATTTGCGTGTTATACAAAAAATACATTTTTTAGAGAAAATTTTTATGAGCGAAGAAATCAAGAAGCACAATTATTCGGCAGATAGTATTCAGGCATTAGAAGGAATGGAGCACGTAAGAATGCGTCCATCGATGTACATTGGAGATGTTGGTGTAAGAGGGTTGCACCATTTGGTTTACGAAGTTGTAGACAACTCGATTGATGAGGCTATGGGCGGTCATTGCGACACGATTGGCGTTGCTATTAATGAAGATGGCTCTGTTACTGTTGAAGATAACGGACGTGGAATTCCCGTCGACATGCACAAAAAAGAAGGCGTTTCCGCACTGGAGGTCGTGATGACTAAAATCGGCGCCGGAGGTAAATTTGATAAAGACTCGTATAAAGTTTCGGGTGGATTGCACGGTGTCGGTGTTTCGGTAGTAAATGCACTTTCAAAACACATGAGATCAACCGTTTTTAGAGACGGAAAAATTTACGAGCAAGAATACGAAAGAGGAAAAGCATTATATCCTGTAAAACAAATCGGGGAAACGACCAAAAGAGGAACGATGCAAACGTTCTATCCTGACGATACCATTTTTACACAAACTACAGATTTTACCTATGATACGCTTTCAGCACGTATGCGTGAATTGTCGTATTTGAATAAAGGAATCACCATTACATTTACCGATAAAAGAGAACTCGATAAAGACGGGAATTTTGTTCAAGAAATTTTTCATTCCGATGAAGGGTTGAAAGAGTACATCCGTTACCTCGATGGAAACCGCGAGCCGATTATTTCGCACGTGATTTCGATGGATAATGAAAAAGGAGAAATTCCGGTTGAGGTGGCTTTGATATACAATACCAGTTATACAGAGAATATTTTCTCTTACGTAAATAATATCAACACACACGAAGGTGGAACGCATTTACAAGGTTTCAGAACCGGACTTACACGTTCGTTGAAGAAATATGCCGATGCTTCTGGAATGCTCGATAAATTGAAGTTCGAAATTGCTGGTGATGATTTCCGTGAAGGATTGACTGCCATCATTTCTGTAAAAGTGGCTGAACCTCAGTTTGAAGGTCAAACCAAAACCAAATTGGGTAACAGAGAAGTAGTTTCTCCTGTAAGCCAAGCCGTGAGCGAAATGATCGAAAACTATTTGGAAGAAAATCCAAATGATGCTCGAATCATTGTTCAAAAAGTAATTTTGGCAGCACAAGCGCGTCACGCAGCGAAGAAAGCTCGTGAAATGGTGCAACGTAAAACCGTTTTAGGCGGTGGTGGTTTGCCAGGAAAATTATCAGATTGTTCAGAGCAAGATCCAGCAAAATGTGAAGTATATCTTGTCGAGGGAGATTCGGCAGGTGGAACAGCCAAACAAGGCCGCGACAGAAACTTTCAAGCGATTTTGCCTTTGCGTGGTAAGATTCTGAATGTTGAAAAAGCGATGCACCACAAAGTATTTGAGAACGAAGAGATACGAAATATATTTACAGCGTTAGGTGTCACCATTGGAACAGCCGAAGACAGCAAAGCCTTGAACTTAGAAAAACTACGCTATCATAAAGTAATCATCATGTGTGATGCCGATGTGGATGGTAGTCACATTTCTACCTTAATATTAACGTTCTTCTTCCGATTCATGAAAGAGCTTATTGAAGAAGGGCATGTTTACATTGCAGCACCACCTTTATATTTAGTAAAAAAAGGAAACAAAAAAGAATACGCTTGGAATGATGATCAACGCGATATCGCGAATGAGAAAATGGGTGGAAGTGCAGCCATTCAACGTTATAAAGGTTTGGGTGAAATGAATGCAGAGCAATTGTGGGAAACTACGATGGATCCAAATTATAGAACTTTACGCCAAGTGAATATTGATAGTTTAGCAGAAGCCGACAGGGTATTCTCAATGTTGATGGGTGATGAGGTTCCGCCTCGTCGAGAATTCATTGAGAAGAATGCGGTGTATGCGAAGATTGACGCGTAGAAAGGGTTGAATCGTGGAGCCGTGTAATCGTTTAATCGAATGCACTGTTTGAAACGATTGTCCTAGCCCCGATAGAAGGGAAAATCCTTTTTTGCCGTTGTTCGGCAGAAAAGATTGGAATGATAGCGGGATTAGCTTCTTAAAAAAACAACAACAATTAGCGATTACACGATTATACAAATAAACGACTAAACATAAAAAAATGAAAGTTACCATAGTAGGAGCAGGCAACGTAGGAGCGACCTGTGCTGACGTAATCTCGTACAGAGGAATTGCCAGTGAAGTAGTAGTGTTGGATATCAAAGAAGGTTTTGCAGAAGGCAAGGCGATGGATATTTCGCAATGTGCTACCAATACGGGTTTTAACACAAAAGTAACCGGTATTACCAATGATTATTCGAAAACGGCCAACAGCGATGTAGTCGTAATTACTTCAGGAATTCCAAGAAAACCCGGAATGACACGTGAGGAATTAATCGGAATCAATGCGGGTATCGTAAAATCAGTAGTTGATAATGTATTGGCACATTCTCCAAACACAATTGTCGTAGTGGTTTCGAATCCAATGGATACAATGACTTACTTGGCTTTGAAAGCAACAGGTTTACCAAAAAACAGAATTATCGGAATGGGTGGCGCTTTAGACAGCTCACGTTTTAAATACTATTTATCAAAAGCATTAGACAAACCTGCAAACGATGTGTCAGCAATGGTGATTGGTGGGCACGGTGATACGACAATGATTCCGTTAACGAGATTGGCTTCTTATAATGGTATTCCGGTTTCTGAATTTTTATCGCAAGAGCAATTGGATAAAGTAGCTGCGGATACGATGGTTGGAGGTGCTACACTTACAGGATTGCTTGGAACGTCTGCTTGGTATGCACCGGGTGCTTCTGTAGCGTATTTAGTAGATAGCATTTTGAACGACCAAAAGAAAATGATTGCTTGTTCAGTAATGCTTGAAGGCGAATACGGACAAAGCGATATTTGTATCGGTGTGCCTTGCATCATCGGTAAAAATGGAATCGAGAAAATTGTAGACATCAAACTAAACGATGCTGAAAAAGCGGCTTTTGCTAAGAGCGCGGATGCGGTTCGCAACATGAACGCTGATTTGAAATCAGTTTTAGCTTAAGATTTTATACATAATATAAAGAAGACTGCAAGTTTGCAGTCTTTTTTTTGAGATTAATCGATAAATAAATTGGTTAATCTTATCGTAAATTATATATTTGCTCGTTTTAAAAAATGCGAGGACTGTTGTGTTTTTAATATTTAAATTAAATTTTAAAAATTCATGACGGTTTTAACAAATAAACAAAACATTACAAACAAAAATTAATTAATTATTAGTAATAATGCAGAATAGAGGACTCGTTAAATTTTTTGCAATTTTATTTGCATTGGTAAGTATTTACCAACTTTCTTTCACTTTCGTATCGCAAAATGTTGAAAATGATGCGAAGCTTTTTGCGAAAGGCAATTCCGAAAAAGAATTAAAATATCTAGATTCCATCGGGAAAGAAAAAGTATTCAATCTCGGATTTACAGATTTCACTTATAATGAAGTGAAAGACAAAAAAATCAATAAAGGTCTTGACCTTGAAGGTGGAATCAATGTGCAATTGCAAATTTCTGTAAAAGACATTATCAAAGGATTGTCGAACAATTCTAAAAATCCTGTTTTCAATCAAGCATTGGCTAATGCCACTAAAAATCGTCAAGGTAATGAAGATTACTTAGACGTATTTTTCAGAGAATTTGAAACGGCTTCAGCCGGAACTACAAAATTAGCTTCTCCTGATATTTTTGCTAATAAAACTTTAGGCGACGAAATCAACTTCAAAATGACCGATGATCAAGCGAAAAAAGTAATTCGCAGAAAAGTAGACGAATCTATCGAATCTGCTTTTGAAGTACTTAGAAAACGTATCGATAAATTCGGTGTAACGCAACCTAACATCCAAAAATTAGGACAATCAGGAAGAATCCTTGTAGAACTTCCGGGTGCGAAAGATGTAGACCGTATCAAAAAATTATTGCAAAGTACTGCGCAGTTAGAGTTCTGGGAAACTTACAAAATCGATGAATTGGGTAATTTCTTAATGGCTGCCAACAATGCCTTGAAATTAACTGAAAAAGCGGCCACTCCAGTAGCTGAAACTAAAACCGCAGCCAACGATTCGATCAATAAATTACTGACGGATGATAAAGTAAAAGATTCAACAGCTACGAAAAAAGGACAAAATCCTTTATTGGATAAATTCGTAAGTCAAGGTGGTGGTGCAATCCTAGCAGTTGTTGATCCTAAAGATACTGCAGCGATCAACACTTATTTGAAAAGACAAGATATCAAAGTTTTATTGCCTGCTGACAAACGTTACGCAAAATTTGTTTGGGGAAAACCATCAACTGATGTAGATGAGAAAACCAAAAAAGAAGTAACCACTGTTGGTTTGTATGCTTTAAAAGGAAACCGCGACAACCAAGCTTCGATGAGTGGTGGTGTAGTAACCGATGCCAAAGATTCATTCGACCAATTAGGGAAACCATCGGTAACGATGCAAATGAGTGGTGCCGGTGCTAAAGCATGGGAAGAATTAACAGGAAAAGCATACAACACAAAAGGTTACATCGCCATTGTTTTAGATGATATTGTATATTCTGCTCCGGGTGTAACCAGCGGTCCAATTTCAGGCGGACGTTCTGAAATTTCAGGTGTTTTTGATGTTACAGAAACTAAAGATTTAGCCAACGTTTTAAGAGCCGGTAAATTGCCAGCTGCTGCAGAAATCGTACAATCAGAAGTGGTTGGACCATCATTAGGTCAAGAAGCGATCGATAACGGTACAACTTCAGCCTTAATCGGATTATTGATTGTTGCTTTATGGATGCTAGTGTACTACGGAAAAGCAGGTTGGTTCGCCAACATTGCATTAATCGTCAACTTATTATTCTTGTTCGGAATCTTAGCTAGCTTAGGTGCGGTATTAACATTACCGGGTATCGCAGGTATCGTATTAACCATGGGTACCGCCGTCGATGCGAACATCATCATCTACGAAAGAGCGAAAGAAGAACTCCGATTAGGAAAAACCATCGAAGAAGCTATCAAAGCATCATTCGGTTGGAAAGGTGCGATGCGTTCTATCGTTGATGCGAACGTTACTCACGTACTAACGGGTGCCGTATTGTTGATTTTCGGTACAGGTCCAATTCAAGGTTTTGCTACTACCTTATTAATAGGTATTGCAACTTCATTATTCACCTCAATCTTCATCACAAGAATCTTATTGGATTGGAGTGTCAACAGAGGCAACAAATTAACTTTCGTAACCGGTTTCTCTAAAAACTTCTTTACGAACTTCCATTTCGATTTCCTTAAAATTAAAAAGTATACATACGCATTTTCACTTATTGTTTGTGTGGTTAGTGTTATTTCATTATACACACACGGATTGAATTACGGTGTAGATTTCAAAGGTGGAAGAACGTTCCAAGTGCATTTCGAAAAAGCGATTTCTGCTGAAGTGGTTCGTGAAGACTTATTAAAAGCATTCGATGGAAGTGCTGAAGCCAAAATCTTTGGTAAGGACAACCAACTAAAAATTACAACGAAATATAAAGTAGATGAACCAGGAACTGATGCTGATGCAGCGGTAAACAGAATCCTTTATGATAACCTCAAAAAGCATTTCGATGCCAACATGACCTACGAAAGATTCGTAAATAGTTATGATGGTAAAAAATATGGAATACTTCAGGCGTCTAAAGTAGGGCCAACAGTTGCGGATGATATTAAAACCAACTCATACTGGGCGGTACTTGGAGCGATGCTGATCGTATGCCTCTATTTAGTAATCAGTTTCAGAAAATGGCAATATAGTTTAGGAGCACTAGCAGCGGTAGCGCATGACGTAATCTTCGTATTGGGAATGTACTCGCTATTGTGGAAATACATGCCATTCGGAATGGAAATCGACCAACATTTCATCGCAGCGATTCTAACCGTAATCGGATATTCCATGAATGATACCGTAATCGTATTCGACAGAGTTCGTGAATATTTAGGTGGAAAAACCAAAGGTAACTTCAACGAAATCGTAAACAAATCGATCAACTCAACCATGTCAAGAACCATCAATACATCATTAACGATGATTTTGGTATTGTTAATCATGTTTGTCTTTGGTGGCGAATCCATCAGAGGTTTCATCTTCGCGATGTTGATTGGTATTGTGGTAGGAACCTATTCTTCATTATTCATCGCAACACCGGTATTGTGTGATACGATTTCTGATGCAGAACACAAAAGAATTGAAGCAGAGCACAACCAAGAGTAATCTTAGTTTTATCTATAGAAAAAGCCCGATAGTGATATCGGGCTTTTTTTTAGGTACTAAGTTGCTAAGGTTCTGAGTTGCTAAGTTTTTTCGGAGCTGTTTCCCGCTATCATTCCAATCTTGTCATTGCGAGCTTGCGCGGCAATCTCCCAATGTCAAGGATTTTCCCTTCTATCGGGGCTAGGGTGCAGTTATGATTTCAAGATTCTGCCAATCCGCAACAACAAAGGAAAATTCACTTCCCGCAATTCATTTCCAAAAACTTTTTTCAAATCTACAGCAAGCTCGTCAACCGGATTTACACCATTGATTCTGATATAATGCTTCACTGCCGACCAAGTCGATAAATAACCCAACAAATGATCGAACGTCCATTCATAAGTATTATTGAAATTCGGTATAGCAACTTCCTCAAAAGGAAAAGGAATCGTTTGATAAAGTGCATCAATATAGTGCCTTTCCACATCCCAATAGGATCCAATCACATCTTTGTAAAACGTATCAATCAACGCATCGATTTCAGTAGCAATCTCTAATCGACCATAACCAATCACAACCAATAACGCGTTGTTTTTCGCAGTACGATTCACTTCGTCATAAAACTTTTCAAAATCAAACCAATGAATCGCTTGCGCCACCATGATAAGTTCGAAAGTGTTGTCTGAAAAAGTGGTTTGTTCCGCAGCCTGAACGGAATAAAAAATGTTATCAAGTTTTGGAGCCTGATTAATTTGTGCTTCACTAATGTCAGTAGCATAAACCGTTTCGAAAAACGAAGCCAGTTTCACAGCCACTTGACCATTTCCGGTACCACAATCCCAAGCGGTTTTTGGTAACGGAATCAGCGTTTTCAAATAACTGAAAAAAGTATCGGGATACGTTGGGCGATAAAGCGCATATTGTTCGGAAGCCGATGAAAAGTTGTCTTTCATAAGAACAAGGAATCAATTTGTATGTTGTTGCTGAATTTTCTATCCCTAAATTAAAACTTATTTCGTTACGCTATTCAGATATTGTGTCGCTTTTAGCATAAAAGGATCGAAGGCAGCAGTGGGCTTTTCTTTGATCAGATCAATCGTTATCACTGGTTCAAAAAGCTCTCTAGGCTTCCCGTTGATGTGAAATAATTTTTCATTCGGAAACGAGAATTTTATTTTTGAATCAGGCATTTCAAAAGTTGATATCGCGCCGTTCAATCGCGCTAACTTGGTGCCGATAATTTTGGTTTTCGGACGATTCAACGCGTCAAATCCAATCACAATAGCTTCGCCTACACTTCCTGTCCAATGATCTGCAAGGATTACCAATGGTTTGCCATAATACAAACCGGTTCGTGGTGAAACGATTTCCATCCAGCTTCTTTTAATGCCGGTTGCTTTTTCTTCAGCGGTATATTCATGTTTTTGATAAAAATGCTCTTGGTCAATAAACCAACCGAGTATTGCTTTTGCAACGGTAGTATTACCGCCACTCGGCGTATTCCGCAAATCTAAAACCAATGATTTTGTGGTTTTCATCTGTTTCATCACTTGGTCGAATTCGGGAATGAGTGCATTGTCATAGAGGCAATCATTTATACTGATATAACCGATGCCTTGTTTTACAGAAGATTCAATTCTGGCAATTTCCTTGAAATTACTTATAGGTAATTGGCCATCTTCAGGAAAGTAATCCGCCGTTTTTCCGTTGATTTTGGCAGTGATTTTTCGATGCTGTATGTGATTTCCTGCAAGCAATAACCGCAGCGCGTAGGATTTCATTTCATTATTTTCAGAAGCGACACAAGATCCCAAAAAGGGTTTGATGGCTTCATCTATTGAAATATTGTTGAAGGCAGAGATTTCCATTCCCGCAGCCATTCCGTTTTTTTCAGCGTTTGATGCATGTTTTATCTCGGTAATGATTGCTCGGTTATTGCTATACTCGGCCCAAATATCGGTACTGGAAGGAACCATCTTTTGGGAAAGATCGGTATTCGTATTCAACGAGGCATGATGGTCGTAAATTTCACAGAATACTTTTTCGAGTAACGAAATAAATTGCTCTCGATGGGTTATCGTATCTGCAATTGGAGCATAAGTGGTTTTTACTTTTGGCCAATCGGTCTGTTTTTTATCGAAGTAGCAGTATTCGTCCTGAATGGTGGTCCAAAAAAAATTGAAATCATCATGATACCGCGTTGAAGATTGTTTTTGATTTTGTCCGTGAATGACCATCGGTAACAAAAAAAGAAGGAAAAAGATTGCTTTCATGATGCATGTCGTTTGATTTATAGGCTACAAAAATACAATCGTAGCTACAAAACGAATAGTATGATATTGCAGTTTATTTAAGCATTACGAAACATACCCGGACTGATACCGGTGACTTTCTTGAAATGCTTGCAGAAATGCGTAGCATCATAAAAGCCTGTTTCCAATGCGATATCTAGTATGTCATTTTGCGACTGCAGCAGTTTTTTGCTTTTCTCGATACGTTGCTGAATAATGAAATTATTAGGTGTTAAACCAGTCTCGTTTTTAAATAACCTTAAGAATTTGTATTTATCAAGCCCGAATTTTAGTGCAGTTTGATCGAGAGAGAATTTTTCGAAAGTTTCCTCTTCGATGAATTTACGGAAGAGTTGTGTTTCTGAATCTAAATGAGGCATTGCCGTCGAATGATGAAAAACCAATCGCTTTAATAGCGGCATAAGTTTTTGTTCCAAAAGGAAATCGGAATTGCCGAAATTTTGAGCGACAAAATACAATGCCTCAAATAAATCGGCATCGTATATTGTCCTGTCGTTGAAGAAAACAGATTTGTGATTGTTTAATTTTTTTAAGACATCGGGAGCGACATAAAACGTGTAAAAAGAATTCCCCAATTGGGTTTCACAAAGCGTGGCATGCACTTCATCAGGATTGCTGATAAACAAGCTTCCTTTTGGTGCATGCATCAATCGATCGGCCAATTTTGTAGCAAAAGGATGGTCTAATATTAAAGTAATATTGAAAGTCGGATGAGAATGAAATGGAAAGCTTATTTTGTGGTTCTTCGCATGTAAAAACTCCAAACCGTCTAAAATAGGTGATCGATAATATTGATTGTGATTTTTATCAAGCATCATAATCCGGATACAATTTAAACGTTGCGCATTATTCTCCTTCAATAGGTTTGTCAGCGGTGAAAATAAAATACAATCCAATCAGTATAAACGGAATGCTAAGCCATTGCCCGGTAGAGAATAATCCTAGATATTCTTCAATGCCACCTTGACTTTCCTTAACGTATTCAACAGCGAATCGCACTGACCAAAGCAAGACTAAAAACAAACCGAATAAAAAGCCTAAGCGTTCTCTGACGTTGGTTTTCCAATACAAGAAAAACAGTATCGCAAAAACGAATACATAACAAACCGATTCGTACAATTGCGCCGGATGTTTGGCAGGAACTTCTTGCAATAGCATCGCAAATTTCGGGTCATTCACAATCGCATGATAAGCCTCTTTCGCATTTGGAATTTGTGTTCTACTCATTGCCTCACGTGGACTAAAATAATCCCTAACAAATCTAATCCCTAATACCGAATCAGTTGTCGTTCCCACAATTTCAGAATTGAAGAAATTACCAATCCGAACAAAAATAGCACCGCTGGCTACGGGAATCACTACGCGATCGAGTACCCAAAGCATCGGTCTTTTCATGATGTTTTTACTGAAAAAATACATCGCAATAATAATCGCTATGGCAGCACCGTGACTTGCCAATCCTTGAAAACCAGTGAATTCAAAAGTAGGGTCAAATCGGAAAGGTAGCAATATTTCGGAAAGATGGTTGCGGTAATATTCCCAATCATAGAAGAAAACATGGCCGAGTCTGGCACCTAATAATGTGGCTAAAACGGTCCAGATAAATAAAGAATCCAGTTTTTCTAAGGATTCGTTTTCACGTTCGAAAATACGTTTCGTGATATACCATCCCAAACCGAAAGCAATGACAAACATCAAGCTGTAGTATCGGATGACAAAAAAACCAAGATCGATACCTTCTGTTGGATTCCATATGATTGATAACGCTGTATTCATAGTTGGGGTTTTATGATTTCTTGTAAAAATAAAGATTTAAAATATATTTTTCCTTATAATAAGTTAATCTTTACGACTTGACTTTTTTTGCGGAACCGGATCGTATCCACTTTTCCCCCAAGGATGACAGCTTAAAATTCTTTTAATAGCGAGATAATTTCCATAGAAAATGCCGTGTTTTTTTATAGCTTCTATGGCATAATGGGAGCAAGTAGGCTCGAATCGGCAAGTTGCCGGAGTGAATGGAGAAATGGCGACTTGGTAAAATCGAATTAGTAGAAGGAATGGAAATCTAAGAATTTTAGAAAACATATTTGGTGTTGTAAGTTGTAGGTTCTAGGTTGTAGGTTAACTTAATCGAACCTACAACCTAGAACCTACAACAATCATAGACTAAACGTCGTTCCGTCTTTCCCATCTTTCAACTGAATGCCCAAAGCAATCAACTGATCTCGAATCTGATCCGACATTGCAAAGTCTTTATTAGCTCGGGCATCGTTGCGCATACCGATAAGCATGTGCACTACACCTTCTAGTTTTTGCGTATTGTTGCCGGTTTCTTTTTCATTGACCAATCCTAAAACATCAAACACAAAAGCATTCATAGCAGCGGAAAAAATTTCTAAATCGCCCGCCGTTATGGTTGCGGAACCGTCATTTAAAATATTGATAAAGCGTACGCCTTCAAACAATTGTGCAATTAAAATCGGGCTGTTGAAGTCGTCATTCATCGCATCATAACAAAATTGTTTCCAAGTTGCAATATCAACTGTTGATTGGTTAGCAGTTTTAATTTCAAATAAAAGTCCCATCGCTTCCATCAATCGGTTGTAGCCTTTTTCGGCTGCAACAATCGCATCATCGGAAAAGTCAAGTACGCTTCGGTAATGCGCTTGCAACATAAAAAATCTGGCTACGCTTGGCGAAAATGCTTTACTCAAAAACGGACTGTCACCCGTCAGAATCTCACGAGGCAGAATGTTATTTCCGGTTGATTTTGCCATTTTCTTACCATTTAAAGTAAGCATATTGGCGTGCATCCAATAATTGACCGGTGTTTTTCCGGTGCAAGCTTCGTTTTGTGCGATTTCGCATTCGTGGTGAGGGAATTTTAAGTCCATACCGCCGCCGTGAATATCGAACTGGTTGCCCAAATATTTGGTGCTCATGGCGGTACATTCTAAATGCCAGCCCGGAAAACCATCGCCCCAAGGGGAAGGCCATCGCATAATGTGTTGCGGTTCGGCTTTTTTCCAAAGTGCGAAATCTTGTGAATTTTTCTTGTCGGATTGCCCATCGGTATCGCGGGTGTTGGCGAGCATGTCTTCGATGTTTCTGCCGCTGAGTTGCCCGTAATGGTTGGTTTCGTTAAACTTGACTACATCAAAATAAACAGAACCATTCGATTCGTAACCGATACCGCTGTCGATGATTTTTTGTACGATCTGAATTTGCTCGATGATATGCCCTGTTGCTGTGGGTTCGATGCTTGGCGGAAGGAAGTTGAACTCGCTTAAAATTTCATGGAAATCTACGGTATAACGTTGCACGACTTCCATCGGTTCTAATTGTTCAAGTCTGGCTTTTTTGGCAATTTTGTCTTCGCCTTCATCGACATCATCTACGATATGGCCCACATCGGTGATGTTGCGCACGTAACGCACTTTATAACCTAAATGCAGCAAGTATCTAAAAATCACATCAAACGACATGAAGGTTCTGACATTACCCAAATGCACATTACTGTATACGGTTGGCCCGCAGACATACATACCGACATTGCCTTCGTGAATGGGTTTGAAGAGTTCCTTCTCGCTAGAGAGCGAGTTGTATATTTTTAGGGTTTGATTTTTATAAAGTGGCATTGTGATTTGTGTATTCGGTTATCTGTTTATTTGATAGTGCAATATATACGATTTGCCCTAGCCCCGATAGAAGGGAAAATCCTTTTTTGTTTTTAGAGATTCCTCCTTAGTCGGAATGACATGCAATAAAACAAAAAAGATTGGAATGATAGCGGGAATCAGCTCCTAAAAATAAGCAAACTTTTTTAGAACTTCGTTTCCAATTTAATGTATTCTAAAAACTCGCGGCGTTTCAATTCGTTTTTAAATTGACCTCCGTATTCGGCGGTTACTGTACTGCTTTCAATATCTCGGATGCCTCTTGAATTGACGCACAAATGTTTGGCATCGATCACGCAAGCTACGTCGTCGGTGCCTAATGCGCGTTGTAATTCTTGTACGATTTGCATGGTGAGGCGTTCTTGCACTTGTGGTCTTTTGGCAAAATAATCTACGATGCGATTCATTTTGGAAAGGCCAATGACTTTTCCGTTAGAAATATAAGCTACGTGCGCTCTGCCGATGATGGGCAACAAGTGGTGTTCGCAAGTAGAGTAGAGTGTGATGTTTTTTTCTACTAACATTTCACCGTACTTGTAATTGTTATCGAACGTAGAAGTGTTGGGTTTTTTGTTGGGATTTAGACCTCCGAAAATTTCTTTCACAAACATTTTTGCGACGCGGTTTGGAGTGCCTTTAAGACTGTCGTCGGTAAGATCCATACCGAGTGTGAGCAGGATGCTCTGCACGTCTTTTTTTATGGATTCGATTTTTTGTTCATCGGTGATGTCAAAAGCATCATTTCGTATGGGGTTGGTGGCTTTGGATGGAATGTGATTGTCTCCAATTTCGTCTTGGAATTCGTCGTTTGTTGTCATTAAGAAGTGTAATTATAGTAGCAATTTTTTTTAAGGTTCAAAGATAAATAATAAAAACTAAACTATCTCAAAGGGTGTTAAATTTTAAAGTTATTTAAGTTTTAGAATAAATAATTGCAAAATTTTTGTAAATTTCGCTGCCAAAAAAAACCAACCAATGAAAAAGCTTTTACTTTGTTTTGTACTCATTCTCATGAGTATACCCAAAATATATTCACAAAATTTAGTAACCAATGGGGATTTCACAGCAGGAAATACAGGTTTCGCTACAGATTATGTTTATACTGTAACTGATGTTTCCGCTGCTCAAGGACTTTATGGAATAACGACCAATCCCAATGCGTGGTTTGTGAATTTTCCTAATTGTCCGGATCATACTTCGGGAACAGGCAATATGATGGTTTTTGATGGTTCGGTTTTAGGTTCTACTGTTAGAGTTTGGTCGCAAACCATTCCTGTACAAGCCGGAAAAAATTATGTTTTTAGTTATTGGGTACAATCATTCGATACGAACAATCCGGCATTATTAGAGACTTTTATTAATGGCATTTCGGCAGGCGCTGCGGTTTCAGCTCCAACAACAATCACTTGTGGGAATTGGTTAAAAATTTCGGTTACATGGAATTCAGGTGCCAGTACTAGTGCGATCATTACCATGCGCGATAGCGAAACTAATGCAACAGGAAACGATTTTGCTATAGATGATATTGCTTTTGCGACTTTACCAACGGCAACGATTTCCGGTCCGACTGCGGTTTGTAAGAACAGTGCGGGAAACTTGATTACTTTTACAGGTGCTAACGGAGTAGCTCCATATACTTTTACTTATAATATTAATGGTGGTGCTAACCAAACTATAAGTTCAACCATTGGTAATAATAGTGTTACGCTCCCAATTGTTACGACTGCTTCGGGTTTATTTAATTATAATTTAGTAAGCGTATCTTATGGGACTGCGCTGGTATTCTCACAAAACCAATCAGGAACAGCTGTTGTTAATATTTTAGATTTACCAACTGCAACGATTTCAGGTTCGGCAACGGTTTGTAAGAATAACACTGGAAATTTGATAACTTTTACTGGTGCTAATGGTATAAGTCCATATACTTTTACCTATAATATTAATGGTGGCACTAATCAAACCATAAGTTCAACCATTGGTAATAATAGTGTAACGCTACCAGTAGATACAACCACTTCAGGTCTTTTTGATTATAATTTAGTAAGTGTTGCAAATGTTAATGCTCCGCAATGTTCACAAAATCAATCAGGGATTGCTACTGTCAATGTTTTAGATTTACCTACTGCAACTATTTCTGGTTCTGGTTCTATTTGTTTAAATAGTTTAGGCAATACGATTACTTTAACAGGGGCTAATGGAATAGCACCTTATACTTTTGTATACAATATCAATGGAGGACCTAATTTATCAGTAACTACTGGTTTAGGGAATAGTGTGTCTGTTGCTGTGCCGAGTGCTCCTGTTGGTGTTTTTAATTATAATTTAGTCAGTGTTTCTAATGCTAACGCTCCAACATGCTCACAAAATCAAATAGGGACTGCTACGATTAACGTTCTTGCTTTACCAACGGCTACTATTTCGGGAGACGCTTATGTTTGTTCTGGAGCTACAGGTGTTATTTCGTTTAGTGGAACGCCAAATGCTACTGTAAATTATACCATAAACAATGGCGCGAATCAGACGGTTCTTTTGGATGGCACTGGTAATGCATCAGTCACTTCAGCGGCTTTGACAGCTACTGCTGTTTATGATTTGGTTACTGTTAATTCTAACGGGACCACCAATTGCAGTCAAAATATAACTGGTTCAGCAACATTGAGTGTTCCAACAGCTACCATTTTTGGAAGTACCTCTATTGCACCGGGCGAATCTGCTCCGATTACTTTTTATGGCACGCCGGGTGTAACGGTTAATTTTACTTCCACTTTAGGAGCCGGTAGTGTTGTTTTAAACTCGTCAGGTATTGGAT
Source organism: Flavobacterium sp. (assembly GCF_031411595.1). Taxonomy (GTDB): domain Bacteria; phylum Bacteroidota; class Bacteroidia; order Flavobacteriales; family Flavobacteriaceae; genus Flavobacterium. The sequence goes on from NZ_JANOBI010000030.1 coordinate 123,354, forward strand.
ATTATAACATTCCTTATATTGATACTACCACTGTTTTTTCATTAGTAAGTGCTACTGTTGGTGCTTGTCTAACGCCATTATCGGGTAGCGTAACCATTACGGTAATTCCATTTTGCAGCATTCCTGGCTCTAGTCTGCCGCTTGCAGAAGTTAATATTGATACACCGCAAGCCGTTTGTAATTTAGGACAATGCACGGATTTATTAGCTCGTTATACACAAATTAGTACACCTACAGATTATACGGTGTGTTCCGTTCCTTTCGCACCAACTTTTCCTTTTACGGGTGGAATTGTAATTCCTGCCACAGGAGATGATAGTTGGTCGCCAATTGTTACTTTACCATTCATATTTAATTTCTATGGAAACTGTTATAATAATGTTTTGGTAGGAACCAACGGGGTAATTACTTTCGATTTGTTAGGTCAAGTGCCATTAGGATATTGTAATTGGCCTTTTACAGCAACGATACCAGGCGCAGGTTTCCCAATTAAAAATGCGATTTACGGAGTATACCAAGATACTAACATTGCATCACCACCAGTAACGAACACGTTAATTCAAAACGTAAATTATTATATTTTGGATACCGGAGTGAATGCTGCTCCTAACCGAGTTTTTGTTGCTAATTTTAATGAATTGCCTCAATTTAGTTGTAATGCCAGTGTGGGTTTTCAAACGAGTCAAATCGTAATTCATGAAACTACCAATATTATTGATGTTTTGGTAAGTAAAAGAAGTTCCTGTGTGGGATGGAATTCCGGTAGCGGTTTAATAGGAATACAAAATCAAGCGGGCACATTGGCTTCAGTACCACCAGGAAGAAATACCGGTACATGGGGAACAACGAATGAAGCTTGGCGTTTTTATCCGAATGCAGCACCAACGCCAACGACTACGGAACTTAGTTGGGAGTTGAATGGTTTTCCTATAGGAAGCATTAATGAAAATCCACTAACGGTTTGTCCGACAGTTACTGGTACTTATTCTGCTGTTGTTAAATATAAAAGATGTGATGGTACCATAGCCGTTGTTAGAGATGATGTCTCTGTTGGCGTGGCAACACCATTGCCTGTGGCTGATCCACAAAACATTACTTTTTGTTCTTCTAGTTTGCCACCTTATACCGTAAACATAGATCAGAATGCTGCGATGTTGAGTACAGTTCCTGTGGCAGATCAAGGCAATTACAGTATCAAATATTATGAGCGTTATGATGATGCAAAAAATGATGCTCCAAACAATATTGATTATCTTTCAGTTGCTGATTTAGCTACTTATCAAGTTCCGTTAGTTCCTAAAACGATATATGTTCGTATAGAAGATCTTGTCACAACAGGATGTTTTAATGTCAGGTCTTTTGTTATTGATGTGGTGTCAAGTCCTTCGGGTACTTTTGCTTACACCGCCAGTCCGTATTGTAATAATGATGCGACACCGAAATCGCCCACGATATTTGCTTTAACATCGGGCGGTTCTTTTACAGCATCTTCGCCTAACTTAACGATTAATGCTACAACGGGTGCTATTGATGCCTCGACAAGTACGCCTGCAATTTATACTGTAACGTATACAATTCCAGCAACGGCTTTGTGTCCGGCTTTTACTACAGATGCCACTGTTGAAATTATACCTTGTAGTTGTACGATTACCGCTTCATCTTCATCACAGACGGTTTGTGTAGGAACGGCAATAACACCAATAACTTACACTTCATCTACGGGTGCAACAGCAGGTTCTGTTGTAGTGCCGGATTTACCACCAGGCGTTACAGGTTCTTTTTCAGGGAGTACTTTTACGATTTCAGGAACACCGAATTTGGCGGGAACTTATACGTTTGTAGTTACTTTAGATACAGGCATCACCGACACTTGTACGATTTCAACGACTATAGAAGTAAAAGCTTTACCAACAGCAACCATTACCGGAACCACGACGATTTGTTCGGGAACCACTGCTACGATAACTTTTACAGGAACACCAAATGCAACAGTAACTTACACGGTTGACGGCGGAGCAAACCAAACTATTCTTTTGGATGCTGCTGGAAATGGTACGGTTACGACTCCAATTCTAACGGTAGACAGTACCTATGATTTAGTGAGCATTGCTTCTAATGGAACTCCAAATTGTACTCAAACACTAACAGGTTCAGTAACTATAACAGTAAAAGCATTACCAACTGCAGCCATTACCGGGACCACAACAATTTGTTCTGGAACGACTGCTGTGATAACATTCACGGGCACGCCAAATGCTACAGTAAATTATTCGGTTGATGGTGGTACAAACCAAACCATTCTTTTAGATGCTGCAGGAAATGGTACGGTTACCACGCCTATATTGACAATAGACAGTACTTATGATTTGGTGAGTGTTGAAACGAATGGCACTCCAAATTGTACAAAAACACTAACAGGGTCTGTAACCATAACGGTAAAAGCCTTACCAACGGCAAGTATCTCAGGAGCTACTACGATTTGTTCGGGAACTACTACGACAATAACATTTACCGGTACGGCTGGCGCTACAGTAACTTATACTGTTAATGGCGGATTAAACCAAACCATTACTTTGGATGCAACAGGAAATGGTACAGTTACCACACCTGCATTGACAGCAGACAGCACTTATGATTTAGTGAGTGTTGCTTCTAATGGAACTCCAAATTGTACTCAAACGTTAGTTGGTTCAGTTACTGTTACAGTAAAAGCGATACCTACAGCAACCATTACAGGAACCACGACGATTTGTTCAGGAACTACCGCTGTGATAACTTTCACAGGTACAGCAGATGCTACAGTAACTTACACCGTTGATGGCGGCACAAACCAAACTATTCTTTTGGATGCTGCAGGAAATGGTTCGGTTACGACTCCAATTTTAACGATAGACAGTACCTATGATTTAGTGAGTATTGAGACTGGCGGAACTCCAAATTGTACGCAAACACTAACAGGTTCAGTAACTATAACTGTAAAAGCATTACCAACAGCAAGTATTTCAGGGACTACAACAATTTGTTCTGGAACTACTGCTGTGATAACCTTCACGGGCACGCCAAATGCTACAGTAAATTATACGGTTGATGGTGGTACAAACCAAACCATTCTTTTAGATGCTGCAGGAAATGGTACGGTTACCACGCCTATATTGACAATAGACAGTACTTATGATTTGGTGAGTGTTGAAACGAATGGCACTCCAAATTGTACACAAACACTAACAGGGTCTGTAACCATAACGGTAAAAGCCTTACCAACGGCAAGTATCTCAGGAGCTACTACGATTTGTTCTGGAACTACTACGACGATAACATTTACGGGTACAGCTGGTGCTACAGTTACTTATACTGTTAATGGCGGATTAAACCAAACCATTACTTTGGATGCAGCAGGAAATGGTACGGTCACCACACCTGCATTGACAGCAGACAGCACTTATGATTTAGTTAGTGTTGCTTCTAATGGAACTCCAAATTGTACTCAAACGTTAGTTGGTTCAGTTACTGTTACAGTAAAAGCGATACCAACAGCAACCATTACCGGAACCACGACGATTTGTTCAGGTACCACTGCTACGATAACTTTTACAGGAACGCCAAATGCCATAGTTACTTACACGGTTGATGGTGG